>CAYUUR010000001.1:0-228293 GCA_964448075.1 uncultured Candidatus Saccharibacteria bacterium
ATTTGGCTGGGGCGGAGGGATTCGAACCCCCGAATGCCAGTACCAAAAACTGGTGCCTTACCACTTGGCGACGCCCCATTAAATTGTGATTAACAGAGTAGAGTGTACCTTATTATTGAGCGATCTGCAATCGTGTTAGATGTTCGCGTGCGGTCTCGGCCATCTCACCAATACGTTTAAGTAGCGTAAAGTCAGAACCAGTGAAAGACCTTACTTGCACTGTGCGTGCTGGCGCCACAACGCCCTGTTCTAAAATTGGCTCTGGTTTCTCAAAAGGATGCTTCTCAAAATAGCGACCTTTTTCTGAGCCCTCTAGTACGTCAATTACACACCTAACAACGCCGGGCACACGCAAATTGCCCCGATACCTTGCAGGTTCCTCAAGGGCGAGTACTACGTATGACACTGGTGCTTCGTGTTCGGTAAGTCGTATCCCAAGACTACCAATGTGTGCGATCTTTTGTTGCGATAAAGCGTAAAACTCCGCAATAGAAACAGCTGCATCGTGCGCCTTCTCTTCCCAGAATGTATCGGCTGTAAAGGACGTTTCTTCATATCTTGGCAGTAGGCCGATCTGTCCCGCATCAGGTTCGGCCCTCGCCTCAATGAATTCACTTGTCATACCTTGGCGAAAGAACGTCTGAAAGTCACTATTTGATACGCTTATTTGATTATTAGTAAGAGCCATTAATTCTCCTCCCGGAGCATCTTATCTATGCATCATAGTCTGCGCCTGGCATATTTTAATGTCAAGCAAGTTTGTGGTGAAATATAAACAAAAGCGCTTTTCGCTAAGAAGCGTATACTGTAACAGAGTATGCGTGTCATAGAGCCTCGTCAAACCAAGCCTACCAAACGAACTTCGCGTCGTATGCCGCGACCACGCAAATTGATGATTGTAGGCGTCAGCGTATTCGTACTGCTTGGCATTGGGGCATGGTGGAGTGATCTCTACCCTGAGAAGTCCCTTTCTAGCTATTTCTTCAAGAGTACTGATATAGCGGTTGAGACAAAAACACCTGATACACAGCTTGTTGCCTATACGTCCAGCGGTTTTAGTGATCTATATAGTACATTTGATTACCCCAACACCCAACAAATAACTGTCCAGCCTACCATTACCGGCAATGTGCTCGCTGACGAACGGATTAAAACAATAGCCGAAAAGCGTGGCTATAGGCTGCAGAGCACTCCGGTGGCAAGAATTACAAAAACTGATGAACCTGATCTTTCCGGTGATGATTTGCTGCAGCCACTGGCTCTAGGTGGTTGGCAGGATCTGAAAGCAGCGGCAAAGTTGGCCGGAGTGGCTTTGCGTTTGCAGTCTGCATACCGTTCGCTAGAATATCAGCGTCGACTATTTCTAAATGACCTTTCTGAGAATGCTACCTATGCGACTGACATTGCCAATGGCTTGGTAGATGATAAGGTTGATCGGATTCTTGCCACGACCGCGCCTCCCGGATATTCACGCCATCATACCGGATACGCCATTGACCTAGCATGTTACCCAGGGGGCGTATTCGTGACGTTTGCCACTAGCCCATGTAATACCTGGCTCAGCGCCAACAACTACGAAAACGCCAAAAAACACGGTTGGATACCTAGTTACCCTGTCGGTACGGCACATCAAGGACCAGAGCCCGAGCCATGGGAGTACGTATGGGTTGGCAAGGATAGGCTGACAAATTAGTTATAGTCAGGTGCTGCCGGTAGTTGAAAGAACTGCTCAATGGTCGTTTTGTTTTGATAAATTTCTGTAGCAAGCGGTACGCCAACATACCTAAAGTGCCATGGCTCGTAGCTATAGCCCACTATGGATTCCATGCCCGGTGGGTAGCGAAGAATATACCCATAGGTATGGGCGTTCTTGGCAAGCCATTTTGCGGTTTTTGTGTCTTTAAAACAATCTTCGATTACACATATGCCATCGGTGCCACTTAGGTCTATGGCCAAACCGGTTTGATGCTCGCTATAGCCTGGTTTGGCGCTGTAGCGATTAGCAGCTGCTTGCCCATCCTGATCCACGTAGCGATTATAGACGGATTCTTGTAAAGAATACGATCGGTAGCCGCTAGCCAACATCAACGGCAGTCCTGTCTTTTTGGCCGCTCTTGCCAGTTGCTCTAATGCTGTTGCAGCATCATCACGCAGTTGCATTTCTGTGCTTGAATTACGGAGCATAATGTCTGGATAACGCATGTTTTTGGGCGTATAGTCACTCGGTAAGCGACGTTTTTTGTTTACAACTACCCATTGACTGTCAGGCTTACTGAGCGAATACATGCTCTTGTTGAAAGTGCTTTGTTGTGTGGAGCTAGTTGGTGTTACGGCTTTTTCTGGTCGTAACAGCAGCCACGCAGTTACGCACAAAAATACCAGGATTCCGAAAGCAAAGAGTTTTTTAGGCATGACTAGTAGTATAGCAATGTTACTATGATTCTTCTTTTGCTTGCGAGTACTACTGTTTTCAATTAGAGTTATCTGTAATGTCTAAGAAGAAAGTGCCGCAGCCAGAAGATTATATTCGTCCGCTGTTTATTGATGGCATGCATGGGCGCGTCCTAAGGATGCCGCCTCCTGCTGGAAAAACTCGAGAGATTCTCTTTGTGTACGGCCATCATTCTACGTTAGAACGTTGGTGGGGTGTTATGCAGGATCTCAATCAGTATGGAGCGGTCACCATGCCTGACCTTCCTGGATTTGGTGGAATGGACAGCTTCTACAAGAACGGTTCAGAACCAACCATAGATAATTTGGCCGATTACCTCGCGTCATTTATAAAGCTGTTCTACAAACGCCGTCGTGTGACGATAGCAGGTCTGTCGTTTGGTTTTGTAGTTGTGACCAGGATGTTACAACGCTACCCTGAGCTTGCCAAGAAAGTTGATCTGCTCGTTAGTGTGGTTGGCTTTGCCCATAAAGACGACTTTGTATTCACCAAACCTCGTTATTACAGTTATCTAGGGCTAGCAAAAGCAGTCAATGGCAAATATCGTGCCAAAGTCTTCCGTGCTTTGTTTCTTAATAGGTTTGTTTTAAAAATGGCTTATGCAAAAACTCGTAACGCCAAACAGAAATTCATTGATAAATCCGCAGATGAATTTGCAGAAACCATGCAGAATGAAATAAAACTATGGCACGTCAATGACGTGCGTACCCGTGTATGCACAGTTATTCAATTCCTGCAGCTCAACAACTGCACTCAACAGGTTGATTTGCCCGTGTGGCATGTGTCTGTAAAAGCAGATCGATACTTTGATAATCATATGGTAGAACAACACATGCGCGTGATATTTAACGACTTCCATGATGTGCCGTCGAAGATGAAGACTCATGCTCCAAGTATTATTGCCAGTAAGAAGTCAGCTGCCGCTCTATTGCCAAACAGAATCCGCCAGTTATTGTCTGAATCCTAAAGTGCTATAATACCTACAAGATGAAAGTAGGGTTAGTCTGTCCGTATCATATTTTTCGTGGAGGTGGCGTCCAGGAATGCGTCTTTGCCATCCAGAAGGAGCTAACCTCACGTGGGCATACAGCCAAGATTATTACTCCCCTGCCTCGTGATGTAACAGATGAAGACCGACATAATGAGTCGGTCGTTTTTGTTGGAACATCTGCCAATGTTAAGTCGCCCTTCCATACCACCGCGCAAGTTTCTGTAAGTCTAGACAGTAGTCAAATGAATACAATGCTCGAAGCAGAGCAATTTGATGTATTACATTTTCACGAGCCATGGGTACCAATCATGTCAAGACAGTTATTGACGCAATCAGGTGCCGTTAATGTTGCGACGTTTCACGCTAAGCTTCCAGAGACAGTTATGTCAAAGACTATCGAGAAAGTCATCACCCCGTATACCAAATCAGTTCTCAAATACATTGATAGTTTCACTGCAGTTTCAGACGCAGCCGCCCAGTATGTCCGTACGGTGACTAATGAGCCGATTTCAATCGTTCCGAACGGTATTGATCTAAAGAAATTCAAAGCTGTAAAAGCACGTCCTGTTTCGGATGCGCCTGTTTTAAGCTTCGTTGGACGACTCGAAAAGCGCAAGGGCGTGAAGTACCTCATCAAGGCGTTCGCACAATATCAAACCGTTAACTCAAAAGCCGAACTAAGGATTGCTGGTGATGGGCCTGACCGTGTCAAATTGGAGCAAATGGTGCACGATGAACGTATACGTAATGTCACCTTCCTTGGCTATGTTTCTGATACCGAGAAGCAACAACTATTTGAGGAATCAGATCTGTTTTGCTCGCCGGCTTTATACGGCGAAAGTTTTGGGATTGTGCTCCTGGAAGCGATGGCAAAGGGATTAGTGACGATTGCCGGCGACAACCCAGGCTATGCTGCTGTAATGGACGGTCGTGGTGCTTTGTCGCTTGTCAATCCACAAGACACCGAACAGTTTGCACGGCGGATCCAAATTTTGCTTGAAGACGAAGCGACTCGTAAACTTTGGCGTTCATGGGCCCATGATTACGTGAGACAGTTTGACTACCCGCTCATTGTTGAGCAGTACCTAAAAGTATATAAACAAGCCTTGGTTCATGAGAAGAAGCGACGTGGCTGAAAAGTTAAAGATAGCCTATGTCCTTGATGATAGTCTCGATGGTACAGACGGTGTACAGCAGTATGTTCTGACCGTATCTGATTGGATGACTGCACAGGGTCACGAGTGTCATTTTCTAACGGGGCATACGACCAGAACTGACATTGCAAACGTGCATAGTACTACCAAGGTTCTCAAGGTACGCTTCAACAAGAATAGAATGGCTACTCCACTACCTGCAAACAAAAAACGCCTCAGCACACTTCTAAGAGACCAGAGGTTCGACATTGTGCACGTACAAATGCCCTATAGTCCACTTATGGCTGGACGACTACTGCGCGCCCTACCAGGTAGTACTGCGGCTGTAGGTACGTTCCACATTTTGCCATTTGGGCGCCTTCATACGAGTGCAAATCGGCTACTCGGTAAAGTGAATAGCCGAACACTGCAGCGATTTGACACCATAGTAGCTGTTTCGCCAGCCGCACAGGAGTTTGCCAAGCATGCCTATGGCGTAAACTCTGAAGTCTTGCCAAACGCTGTGAATATGCAGAAGTTTCTTACTAAAAAACCGATGCATAATCGGCCACGCAAACTGAGAATCGTTTTCTTAGGGCGACTCGTAGAGCGTAAAGGGGCGCAAGAACTGCTCACCGCCCTTGATTACCTGCAAACGCACGAACCTGCCTTTATGGCGTCGGTAGAGTGCGTAATGGTGGGCAAAGGTAAAGACCTGAGACGCCTGCGAAATTACGTATCGAGCCATCATCTAGACCATACGGTCAGCTTTGCTGGGTTTATTGACGAAGCAGGCAAGCCTGCCTTACTTGCCAGTGCTGATCTTGCTGTATTCCCAAGTCTTGGCGGTGAAAGCTTTGGGATTGTGCTCATAGAAGCGATGGCAGCGGGTGCTGGTGTAGTGCTTGGTGGCGATAACCCAGGCTATCGTTCTGTTCTGGGCGAGCGTCCAGAGTTGCTCTGTGATCCGCAGCAGACGCAAGCATTTGCTGAACGCATCAAGCTCTTGCTCACCGACCAGGAACTTCACAATAGATTGCATGCCTGGCAAACAAGAAAAGTCCATCAATACGACATAGCACAAGTCGGGCCAAAACTGCTATCATACTACCAAGCAGCGATAAAGCAGCATAAACGGGGGTAACAACCATGAAGCTCTTCACAAAAAACAGTGGTTTAACCATCAATATATCAAGTCAGGCAATCGTTCGAGCCGTCGTTATCATTGCAATTACATTATTGGGTTTGCGTTTTCTAACTCAAATCAGCTATCAGCTGACGCTCATCTTTACTGCGGCTTTTTTGGCGTTAGCGCTTAACCCCGCAGTATCATGGATTGCCGACCGTTTACGAAGTAAAAGTCGGGCTCAAGCGACCGGTATGGCCTATATACTCGTTATTCTTGTTCTAGGCGCATTTGTGGCTTTTGTGGTACCACCAATTGTGCGTCAAATGGTTGACTTTGCGAAGGACATACCAAGTACGATCAGTACAGTCAGCGACCAGGATTCTCCGGTCGGTAATTTTGTACGCCGCAATAATCTGCAGGACGAAATCGATAGTATTAGTCAGGAACTCAAAGGCAAAGTTAACCAAGTACCAAGCACGGTCATAAGTACGGCGAGCTGGGTTGGTGGTGCCGTGTTCTCTACAATTACCGTGATAGTACTATCATTCATGATGCTTATTGAAGGGCCGCGCTGGTTTGAACGCCTATGGCAGGTTCAACCGAAAGAAAAACGAAAGCACCGACGTGATCTGGCGCACCGTATGTATCGGGTTGTTACATCGTACGTGAACGGACAGGTATTGATTGCGCTCATCGCTTCATTGTTTTCTATGGCAGCTTTACTCATTGCTAGTACTATCACCGATTCATCGATAAATGTGGTGGCTATGGGCGGTATTGTGTTCTTGCTTGGGCTCATACCGTTAATTGGTAATACCATCGCGGCAGCGATAGTTATACTGGTTTCGTTATTTAGTTCGCTTGCCTTAGCGATAACGATGGCAGTGTTCTTTATTGTCTATCAGCAAGTCGAGAATGCTACTCTCCAACCATATATTCAGGCCAAGGGAAATCAACTCACGCCATTAATTGTCTTCGTAGCAGCGCTGATTGGCGCTGGCTTTGGTGGTATTCTTGGCGCCTTTGTTGCTATCCCAGTAGCTGGTTGTATACGTGTACTTATGGAAGAGCACTTTGGTGAGTTTGATGCTAACGCAGAGCCAGTCAAACAAACAAAATAGCTTTATCTAATTCTTGACCAGATTTGACCGTGTTCAGTATCACGTACAACAATCCCCTGCTCTTTGAGCGCATCGCGTAGCTCATCGGACTTAGCCCAGTCCTTTTCAGCACGAGCTTTGCTCCGGTCGGCAATCAGCCGCTTCTGATCATCGGCAATGTCGTTGTGCCCCGTGAGGTTAATCCCAAGGTATGAATTAATAGCTTTAACGGCTGCTTCTATACCTGCCTTAGAGAATTGCAAATCAAGCACCTGATTCACATAAGCGTCGATACTAGCCACGGCAGCTGGTGTGTTTAGGTCGTCAGCGAGTGCGTGTTTGATGTTATCTTCCAGCGTTGTTTGAACAGTTGTGTCTTCTGACATGTCCTCTTGCCACTGCAAGTCGACAGCCTCAAACCATTTGTTAAGCCGGTTCTGAGATGCAGCGAGAATGTCCCAAGTGAAGTTGCCTTCTGTACGATAGTGTTTGCTTAGTACGAGCAATTTAAATGCAGCAAGGTCGTATTTTTTATCAATGATGTCCTGAAGCGTGTATATGTTGCCAAGCGACTTACTCATTTTGGTGCCGTCAACTTTAATATGGTTTGCATGCAACCAAATATTAGCAAACTGTTTGCCCGTTATGGCCTCCGTCTGTGCAATTTCATTTACGTGGTGCACGGGAATATGATCAATCCCGCCTGTATGTATATCGATTTGGTCGCCAAGCAGCTCACGTGCCATTACAGAACACTCTAGGTGCCATCCGGGGAAGCCTTTACCCCACGGACTGTCCCATTCCATATCACGCTTTTCTGCTGGGTCTGAGAACTTCCAGACAGCAAAGTCTGTGGGGTTCCTTTTGCCGGTGTCAGCGACGCGTGCCCCAAAACGCAGCCCTTCAATATCAAGCTTGGCGAGTGCGCCATAATCTTCGAGTTTACTCGTGTCAAAGTAGACGCCGTCGTCGAGCTTGTACGTGTAGCCCTTTGTTTCTAGTTGTTCCACAAATGCAATCTGCTGTGGGATATACTCGGTTGCTCGTGGCATAAAGCTGGGACGAATCAATCCCAAGAGCTCAAAGCCTTCATGCTCGGCAATCTTAATGTATTTGTCTGCAACATCCCATGCGGTCGTACCTTCTTTAAGAGCGCTTTTGAGCATTTTGTCCTCACCTGCATCCTCATCTGATGTCAGGTGGCCAACATCGGTGATGTTTTGGACACGTTTGACGTCATACCCTTCGGCTTTTAGTGCTCGGGTCAGAACATCCCAGTATATGTATGACACCCAATTGCCAATGTGCGGTTGACTATAAACGGTCAGACCGCAGGTATATACGGTGACAGTTTTATTGTTAATTGGTGTTAGTGTTGATTGGTCACGGGTTAAGGTGTTGAATAATTTCATGATTGCTTTTCCTGTTGAAGTTTGTCGAGTAGTTCAGTCGCAACCTTAATACATTCTGACTTTATCTCACTGAACGGTCGACCGTCTTGCACCTTGAATCCACTGGCATATTTGTGGCCACCGCCACCAAAATGTTCTGCTAGTTCACCGCCAATCGCGTATCCATAATTGCAGCGGATTTTAGCAGTAACCTTGTTGTCCTTGTAGATTTTAAAGGCAATAGCTACTTGTGTGTCAGTCCCCATCCGCATGTCGTCTATTACCAACATAGAAGGGTTGTAGAGTGGGCTGTACTTTTGAATCTCTTCCCATGGTATGTCGACTGTGGCAATGCGATTGTCGGCCGCATAGGCTATCCGCTGCAGCAATGCACCTTTGTAATTAAGCAGCTCCGGACTCTTGCGCATCATGGCACGACGGTCGTTTTCTAGGCGAGCCAGAACAACGCCATCCTCAACGAGTTCTGCGATGACATGAATGCTGCGCGGGGTTGTTCCTTCGCTAACAAGACCCAAGCTGTCAGACATGATAGACATGGCTAGCATTTCCTTGGCGGTCAGGTTGAGCTTCCAATCAAGCTGCAGTGCAAGTTCGTATATAACCTCGCCAGTAGCAACAGCCGGTTTATTGCATGTAACTGTAGCAAAAGAAATCTTGTCATCGGTTTGATGATGATCTATCACAATGCACGGTTTTGTTTTCAGCGCGTGTTTTTGACCGGAGCGTTCTGCAGAATCAAACAGGTCATCGGCGCTCATATCAACGATGATACTGGCGTCAAACTTCTTAGGGATTTCTTTCTGCACTCTGTCCCAGCCGGGGATGTAACGAAGATACGTTGGAACATCAACGCCACAGTACATAACAGGCTCAATACCCATGTCACCAAGTATCTGCTCGAGCGCCAGGCTACTCGCCAGACTATCACCGTCTGGATTGTCCGCCTGGAGAATGACTACGCACTGAGCATCTGATAACGTTTTACCAATTTCGGCAGCTTCTGGATAGATGATCATAATGTTACAAGTATAAACTCTTTTGGACTTAGAGTGTAGTTCGGCCTTCGAGTGCGCGACTTAAAGTTATCTGGTCAGCGTATTCAAGATCAACACCAATCGGTATGCCACGTGCCAGACGGGTTATCTTAACTTCTTTGTCTTCTAGTTGCTTTTGTATATATAGCGCGGTTGATTCGCCTTCAACACTAGCATTTGTTGCAAGTATAATTTCCTCGACACCATCCTCGTCAATGCGCTGCAAAAGCTCTGCAATATGGAGCTGTTCTGGGCCGATGCCATCAATTGGCGAAACAAGCCCGCCCAGCACGTGATATGTGCCTTGGTAAAGGCTGGTTTTCTCAAGTGCGAGGATATCAAATGGGTCAGCGACCACAGCGACGAGCTTTTTGTTACGTCCTGGGTGCGTGTAGAGCTCTGAGAGCTCTTGGTCGCCATCAATCAGTGCGAAGGTCTTCTTGCAGAGTGTTACGTTGGCTTGAAGGCTAGAAACGGCCTCTGCGATCTGATTTGACTTTGCATTGTCTGCTCTCAGTAAATAATACGCATACCTTTCGGCAGTGCGCGGCCCAACCCCGGGAAGTTGCCCGAGTGCGTCTATGGCATTCTGGAGTGCATTGGGCAATATTTGCATGAATCGTGCTCGCTAGAGTCCTAGATTGCCAAGGCTGCCCATAAGTGGCTGCATCTTCTCTGCTGCCAGCTTCTGACTTTGTGCAATGGCATCTTTGACGGCTTCTTCAACCCATTTTTCGAGCTGACCGATGTCGTCGGTGTCAATCATGTCTGGGTCAATGTGGATCTTCTTGATTTTTTGTTCACCAGTAATTTCAACTTTAACGGCACCATCACCAACTTCGACAGTGATGATTTCTTTTTGTAACTGTTTTTGCAGCTTGCGTGCTTGCATTACCATCTTGGCTTGATCAAAACGACTCATTACATGCTCCCTTACGATTCTGTAGTATTGTGTAAATATTGTAACAGATTACGGTATCTGTGTCGTAAATGTTTTCTTGGTGTCAACGTTCTTTGGCCACGCTACAAAATAGCTGTAGAGATTAAAATAAACGCTCATGCAGACGAGTAATGAAACAGCAATGAACCCGATGTTGCGTGCTATAGGATTGCGCGGGAACACCGTAAACCATTGTTGTAACAACAGGGCGATGCCGGCTGTGATGAGTACAAAAATAAATGGCATGACAATAATGAGATTTACTGCACCGTTGAGACTCGCTAAGAGCGCTCCAATAACCCCGACGCCTACCAATGCGCGCATACGGTCAAGTACGGATGTCTTATAGAGCACGTATACGCCAAGGCCAAAGAGGATCGTCATTGCTATGTCAATGTACGGCAGACGACCAAGCCAAAGCTCTGGCTGGAACGGTGCTCGTACAAAGATATGGTACGGTGTGAGAATAAAGTTAATTAAGGCATCTTTGATGATCAGCACTTCTGGCAGTCCAAGCCAACGCGCTATTAGTGATGTATCGTTATAAAATGCGTAGCCAAGTAGACCGACAACTGGGACGCTGAGAGCGATTAAAGCGACCACAACGCCGTTATGGACATGTTTTATCTCCTGAATTACCCGTTGCCGTTGCCAGATAATCCCTGCCAAAATAATCCAAACAAAGCCCGGTACGAACAAGAGCGACAGTATGCTGATTCCTACTATTGCGAGAGTGAGGTTGCGTGGTTTATTGGAACGCATTCGTAGCCCTACCCACAACAACGTAATACTAAGGACATACAATACAGTTGGTGCGCCGAGGCGTGCAACATGCAGGAACCAGCTAGAAGAAACAAACAATGCAGTGGCAAGCATCGCCACCCTTGAGGTATACCAGGTGCGCACCACCCTGTAGAAGAATACGACTGCAACAAGCGCGAAAAACGTACTGATTGCACGTGTAGCTAACAGGCTATCAAGACCAATCACAAAAAGGAATAGCTGGATAACCTTGTGTGGCAAAAACAGTGGGTTTTGGATGAGTAGGTCAACTGTTCTGGCTGCTTCACGAGCGAGCACTTCGGACGGGCCAGCATACGGCACGAGCCTGAGTAAGCGGAACCACATGATCGAGGCGACGCTTGCGCATGCAGCACCGTAGAGTAAGCACTGTTGCCAGGTAATGGTAAGATGTTTCCGCACGGTATCCTTCATTGTTCTTTAGTATAGCATTATTGCTTATGCTAATTTGCAAATGGTTGTTCGTGACGTGTGTCCAGTGATCTAAAGCGTTGTTTTTCTTTGTCAAAATACAACTCAACATTACCGGTCGGTCCGTTACGATGCTTCTTGATCATGATATCGACAATGCCCTTACGTTCTGAGTCGGGATTGTAATAATCTTCCCGGTAAATGAATGCCACGACGTCAGCATCTTGCTCGATAGATCCTGACTCACGTAGGTCAGAAAGCTGCGGATGGGGTGGCGTACGGCTTTCGACTGAGCGGCTTAACTGGCTTAGAGCAATAAGCGGAACATTCAGCTCACGAGCAATGCCCTTGAGACCACGTGATATCTCTGATATTTCTTGCACGCGGTTGCCATCGCCGCCAAACTTGGCGCCACCGCTCATAAGTTGTAGATAGTCAACCACGATCAATCCTAGGGGCCGTAAGTGTGCCTCACGACGAGCCTTTGTGCGTAGGTCGCTCACGGTAATTCCTGGTGTGTCATCAATATATATAGGCGCTTCACCAAGCGTTCCCATTGCATGACCGATCTTTTCAAAGTCGGTGTCTGTCAGGTTGCCCGTCCGCAACGCCCAAGCATCAACTCCTGACTCCATTGCTAACATACGGTCAACAAGTTGTTCCTTGCTCATTTCCAGACTGAAGAGCAGTACTGTTTCATGAGACTTAACAGCGACGTTATGCGCCAAGTTAAGTGCCAGAGCAGTCTTACCCATAGAAGGTCGAGCCGCCAGAATGAACAGATCTGAGCGTTGTAGGCCTGCCAGCATATTGTCAAGATCTTTAAAGCCGGTCGGTACACCACGAATACGCCCTTTGTCTTTGTGGAGTTCATCTAGACGCTCAAAACTTTCTGAAAGGATTGACTCGAGACTCGCGATGTCTTGTTTAACGTGTTTTTGGCTTACTTCAAACAGTCGTGTCTCAGCTTCCTCGATCAGTTCCTGTAAGTTTGTACTCTCGTTAAAGCCCATCCCTACAATGTCTTGCGACGCATTAATAAGGCGACGGCGAATAGCTTTCTGGGAGACGATCTCTGCGTACTGTTCGGCGTGCGCTGCAGTTGGCACAAAGTTTGTGAGTTCAGTTAGATAAGCAGCACCACCGACAGCTTCTAAAAATCCCGCACCTTTTAGCTGATCAGAAAGGGTCAATACATCGATGGGACGGTGCTGTTCGTATAGATGTGATATAGCCTCAAAAATATGACGATGTCGTTCCTCATAGAAGTCGGCCGCACCAATTATGTCGGCAATCTTGACGATTGCGTCACTGTCAATTAAAAGAGCGCCTAATAAGCTGGCTTCAGCCTCGATATTCTGCGGCGGCACCTTCGGATTCATCACTTCCCTCTTGTTTGATCAGTTGTTGCAGTAGATATTATTCTAACACCTCGGCGCCACCGAAAATATTGCTTATGGCTTCTAAACTTTCTACATCCTTAGGTTCTTCGGTCTTTGAAGCCAGTGTTTTCTGCGTTAATGGCGGCTGCACAACTGCAGCATTTTTGTCGACGATGGCCTTGATTGTAAAGCTTTGGCCACATTGTTCGGTGATTATATCTGAAAGGATTTGCCGGTGTTTTTTGTCGGCGATTTTCTTTTGATGAAACCCAAAATTGAAGGTCAAAGTGATCGTATCGTCAGTTTGCTTAACTTGCGCCATACGTAATACTCCGTATAGCGTGTTATAGCGTTTCTTCACGACCGCCAAACACGCTTCCCAGTCAAAATCACTCACCTCTTGAGGTACTTTTATTTTTGATACTTGCTGTTTTATTTCATTCTGGGATTCTTTAGGTGTCTCATTATTGCTCTGCTTAGGATTGACGGCAGGAAGTACTTCTTCTTTTACCACTGGCTGTGACTTCATTTTGGCTGGTTCTATCTTAACGGAAGCAAGGGGTGTACTTGCAGCTGCTTTGGTACTTTGTGAAGTGTGCGTATCGGACGCAGAAGTGGGGTGATCGAGTGCGAGGCTCATGCCAACAAGCGCAATCTCAAGTGCTGCATATGGGTCGGCGGCGGCCGAAACTTGGAGGAGCTTCTGCATTGATTGCAGTAGCAGATCGTCAGGCAGCTGGCCGGCTCTGTCCGCTAAAGATTGTCTGAATGAGACGTTGAGCTGGCTGGCAATGCGGGATGCGTCATACCCTTCGTCACGGAGCAGAGCAAGTTGTTCGAAGATTGCACTGGCACCATTTGGTATTGCGTTCACTAGGTCGTCAATAGCAGCGTCAGGAGGTACGCCAAGCAATCCGTAGATCGTCTCGGCGTCGACCTTACCTTTGTGTTGGCTCATTTGGTCTAATAAGCTGATACTGTCACGGAAACTGCCCTGACCATGCCGGGCAATGACTTCTAGGGCATCATCAGTGATGTCTATTTTTTCTGCCGTAGCAATAGTACGCAAATGCGCCGTCACCTGCTTTACGTCAACAGGCTTAAATGTGTACCGTTGGGTTCGACTAATGATCGTATCAGGTAACTTGTGTGCTTCTGTCGTAGCTAAAATAAAAATGACATGGGCTGGCGGTTCTTCAAGCGTCTTTAAGAGGGCGTTAAAAGCCTCTCGCGTGAGCATATGAACTTCATCAATGATATAGACTTTGTATTTACCTTGAACCGGCGCAATACTGACTCGGTCTCGAAGATCGCGCATTTCATCTATTCGCCGGTTTGATGCTGCATCGATCTCAATAATATCAACCGGTAACGCTGTCTCGTCGTATGCAAAACCATTCACTTCAAAAGCAAGGATACGTGCAATGCTGGTTTTGCCAATGCCGTGAGGCCCGGTAAACAGATATGCGTGGCTGATTCCTTCGTGTTTGAGGGCGTGAGTCAGCGCCGTGGTTATATGTTCCTGTCCGACGATTTCGGACAGACTCTTAGAACGGTACTTTCGATACAACGCTTTCCCCATATGCCTATTGATTATAGACGCTAGAGTTCAGAATGCAGAGTGTATTAATTACTATGCTGCGTTTTCACTTCGAAACGCACCGATAGCTTGTTCGGGCATTCGCACGACCACTTCAGCGTATGCTTCGAGCGATTGTTCGATCGGCGACGGCTGCGCAGGCAATAACCCTGACTGACGTGCGTAGTCGATTGATGCTACTGCAGACATGCCAATGCCAGCAGCTGCTATGCCACACGATGCTGCACGGGCAGCAAAACGACGGGTTGGTTTTTCAATCCCTGTCGATCCAAGCAGCAACCCCATTCCAAGGACTGTCTTAAACTCCCCAAGCTTCCCAGTATAATTAACATTAATCTCTTCACCTTTCACAGTGCCGATTGCGCTAATAACAGTCTTGGCTAGCTTTTGCGCCTTTGCGCTTTTACTGAGTAGCCGTGGAATGGCGCCAGATTTTTCTCCTGCGTGAATAATCGCTCCAGAAAACAGTGTATCTACGATAGGATCGCCAATCCGACCAGTTTTTGATCTTCGAAAACCCCATTTTGCCCAGTTCTGCGATTTATCCTCTTGTTTTGCCGCGAGACCGTCTGCCTTGTCGCTGAATGCAACAACCCCTGCACTTACCCAGTTTGCTGCAGGATCTCGCTTAACTGCACGATACAAAAAAGGAAGTGCAACAAGCCTCCCCAGAGTTAGGGCATTCGGTACTGTCAGCAGATCTTCTTTGATTGCTAGTTTGTTTTCCTGTGACATTTTCATGCAAATACAATACCACCCAACAGTTTAAATACCATGAGCAATAAACTAACCTTCTTCTAGAGTGCGGCTTCGAGGGCGGCCCACTCGGCGCCATCTTCTTCAGGAACATTGACGCTGACTTGGTCGCCTGGCTTTGCCTTGAAGTATGTGACGCTCGCGAGCAAGACTCTGTACTGCTTGTCGCCGACCGTTACAAAGTAATGTCCGTCTTTTTGCTCGAGTACACCCACGATCTGCTTGCGTGGTATTGGGCCAATTTGCTTGTATAGGAATGCCCCGTCATCTGCAATGGTTAGTTTAAGGATGTCACCCTGTACTAGCTTTGATTTTGAGGCATAATTTGCAGGCACTGGGTATGTTTTGCCGTCAGAACCAACCATGTTCTGTCCATCAAATACACCTTCAATTACTTTGCCAAGGTTGTCATCAACAATTGCGTTAGTTACGCTCGGGTCGTCTCCTACAACGCTTACAAGCAGTTCTTTGGCTGCCGCAAGACTTGTCTCTGCCTCTGCTATTAGTGCTTTTAATCGTTTGATTTGTTTCTCTGGAAGCTCTGCCATCGTTTTGGTCTCTCTTTTTACCAATAAGTGTTTATTGGGTACACTTACTCCTCAAGCTATCATGATTGTGTAATCAAGTCAAAACTATATGGAGTTTTCTGTGGATAAAAAAGAACCCACCTGTATAGACAAGGGGTTCTTTTTTGAGAACAGTGCTTAGGCGAGTTCAACTGTTTGATCAAAGATCAAAGCAGCGGAGTAGGCTATGCCAACTCCACTGTAGCGCCAGCTTCTTCCAAAGCTTTCTTGGCGTTTTCTGCGTCTTCTTTCTTAGCCTTTTCAAGAACTGGCTTTGGTGCGCCATCAACAACTGCTTTAGCTTCACCAAGACCGAGGCCAGTGATGTCTTTAACGGCCTTGATAACAGCAACCTTTTGCGCGCCCGAATCCTTGAGGATAACGTCGTATTCGCTCTTCTCTTCTGCTGCGCCAGCGTCAGCGTCGCCGCCTGCTGGAGCTGCTACTGCAACTGCTGCAGCAGCTGGTTCGATGCCATACTCATCCTTAAGGATGGTAGCAAGTTCGTTTACTTCTAGAACGCTCAAGTTAACGAGCTGTTCTGCAAATTTCTTTAGATCTGCCATGAGATTGTTCCTTTCAATTAGTTTGTGGCCTTAGCAGCAACTGCGTCCAAAAGACCGTGCAGGTTGCCTTTGAGCCCGCTCATTACATTATTAACTGGTGAGTTAAGGGTATTGATAATACCGGCAATAAGCTCATTCTTGCTTGGCAATGTAGCCAAGGCTTTGACTTCGTCAGCTGACATGAAGTTGCCTTCAGCGCTGATTGCACCAACAAACTGTAGGGTTGGTTGGGTTTTTGCAAACGTGGCAATGGTTTTTGCTGGTGCGACTTCATCATTACTGTTGAAGGCGTAGAGCAACATACCCTTGAGTTCGCTTACGTCGATGTCTTTGAATGCGTCACTACTTTGCAGCGCTTTGACGAAAAGGCGGTTTTTTATCACCTTCATTGTTGTGCCGTTCTCTCGGCCATCGCGGCGGAGGCTTTGGAGAGCCTTTACCGGTGTGCCTTGATAAGCGACAACAACAGTCATCTTAGAACTGGTAAGTAGGTCAGATAATTCAGAGACAACTTCATTCTTCTTTGCTTTTGTTAAAGCCATAGATTAATTACTCCGTTTATTTATATCGACCTGGTGTTTTTTAAGGAGCGTTACCGACTAAAAAAGCCTTCAGCTTACGCCAAAGACTTTTTACTCGAAAACAAAATTAGATTTTGTGCCTCGGTAGCATTCTTAATCTGATTGCTCAGACGCTACTGTCTTTGGTAACTAGACGCTATTATACCGAAGTTAATCTTCAAAGTCAAAGGTTTCGCATACGCTCAACTTTAGCACGCAAAGCTGGTGGTAGCTCATCAAGTACACGTGGCGGGCTTACGTTAGCGCCTTGCATGGCTGTAGAGCCGTCCGTTCGGGCTGGCTCTTCGGTTTCTGGGCGTTCCATCTCAACTGCGTTAAGGCCATTGCTTGGCACAAAATTGCCGCGCATAAGCGGAACGGCTGGCCGATCGCGCATCAAGGACTCGGCGAGTCTTTCAAACTCTGGTGTGTGTTCTGGATTGTTGTCCATTATTCTCTCCTGTTGTGGTGTAAGTGCAATTAAAAACCCCGCGCTGTTTCACGCGGGGTTGTGTTGCTATTGGTAAAATGCCTCAAAACACCGCGTCTAGCGGATAATAATCTCCTGAGAAATAATTACATGAGTCATTGCATTTGATGTTACGCTTTTTTGCCCTGGTGTCAAGCCGGCAACTCAGCACGCATTGTGTCGAACTCTACTGCTGCCTCACGGACCACTCGTGAGTACAGACTATATACTGCATCAGCTTCTTCCATGATCATTATGCCCTGGGTTGCTCTTATGCGTGCTGCTTCGACTACTCGTTCATAGTCCTGAGATACGTTGAGTTTAGCTCCGCTATCGCGAATGTCTACTTCGCTTGCACATGCCTCTACGTAGGCTACTACCTCACAGAACTCGTGAGAATTAGTCTCGGCAATTTCAATAATCAATGGATCGTCGTTGCGTATGTGTTTCGGTTCCTTAGAGCCAAACTCTAATGTGGGCTTCATGCTGCCACGTTGTACAAACATGCTGTAGATGGTTCTGTCAGTGAACCTTATATGGATCGATGGCGTTATGATCTCTTTGATTGGTCCTATGTCTGTAGGGTCAATGTCGTGAAACTGTTCCCATCGTTTTTCTCTTGTTTCTATCATTTGTAGTCTCCTTGAATTTAATAACGGGCCTGAAGCCCGTTTATGATGATGGCTGCGCTTGACGTCTACGACGTACGGGCTTCAATACTGAAGCACAGCCCGTTAAGGCTAAGGAGCAGGCCGAGTAGTGCTTGTTTTGTATTGAATAAACTCATTACATACGATTCTATCATAAAAAATGTTGTTGACAATACAAACTCGCAAGAGTAAAGTCTGCATTGTGAAAGTTATATCGAATCCAACTATTACCATCAAGCACCTATGCCGCATGTACGGTCTCGTGCTTATTGTGGCCAAATAATAGTTGGAGTCCCCGCGTTAACATTCATCAAACAGAACACAAGCAAACCGGACTCCACAGCAGGAGGCCGGTTTTTTAAAGGAAAAGGCTATGCACACCAACCACCCAAACTACAACCAAACCGTAAATGATGTCGTTTCGTATGAAATGGCAGTGGTGCTTGCATTGTCTGAAACAAAAACGCACATGGTTGCCCAATAATATCGTATTAAAATGACTAGCGAGAATAAGATGAGTGTATTTGAGAAAGCAGCAGTAGAAACGCCTGAGCCGAAGGATGAGCTACAGGAATACGCCGAGAAGGCGGCGCTTGGAGTATTTGAAAACTTTCAGGAGTTTGTAGACGGCCGTAGCAATGATTTCTCGGCTTACTTTGTACTTGGTAGCGATATACATGACAGGCAGAGAGAAATCTTTATGGGGTTGATAAGTGAATTCTATGAATCAAGCACTCAACTGCCTGAAGGAGCACTTGTGGTTACGGATAACGTAACACTTATGGCTTCATGTAATGCTTATATTGATCCTGATTCGCAAATAGCTATCCCATACGACATCACGTACACCGCGACGCGGTTCGATTCAAATTTATAGCTTTTTGAGCTTGTACTGGGTATAGCGCTCGGCGGCAAGCCGAGTTAACTCTTCGTCTTCACCTTTGTTTACAAACAGCATCGCGTCTGCCATCAGGGGATGCACTTTTGCTAGCTGTTCGTGCATTTGCAAGACGAGCTTACGGTAGCCTGGGTGCCCTTGTGGTGAGGTGCGGAGCTCATGAAAATGAAAAGCTTCCCGGGCATTGTACGTTATCTTCCAACGCATGCGATGCCCAAGCAACGTGGCGTACTGAGCCTCTAAACTATGCCCCTCAGCTTGCAGAAGACTGTACAGGGCAAGAGACAAATCAAAGCATTGTTCAAATGCATCACTCAGGCCGGCCTCTTCGATGAGTGCAGGTATTTCGTATCCGTAGCGTGGCGTCAGTTGTTGCCAGTTTAGATCGTCAACCATACGGTGTCGTTGCAGGTCGCGGAAGATCCCGTAGTCGCACATGATGTCCCAGCTGTAGTGTGCCTTTTCGAACGCACGGCCAGGTTTGTGGCGGCGGTTGAGACGTTCACCTACTGACGCCTTGAACACAGCGTATTTCTTATCATAGCCCCATTCGCTTACTTCCTGTCTGATTTGCTCGAGCGGCAAACTACTATGCTCGTACAAAATATCCGCCACGATGTCTATCTCGTTGCGTGGCCAGTAGTCTGTCAGCGTGACCGGTTCTGATGGCGCACTATGCTGTTCAGGCAGCTGTTCATGAGCAATTGCTTTAACAGCCTGGTGCGTGTTAGCGCGATAGGCTATCAATGCACCGCCGCGATCAGGCCTGTCAGCCCTCTCCAAGAACGTAGGGATGACTTTGCGGGCCTCGTCGAGCAATTGTTGGCCAACAGTACGTGCTTCTGGTAGCTCATCACTGAGCAGATGCATGATGAGCGACTCGAGCGCCTGCCCAGATGCATAAATACCCACTGTCGCTGTTGTTGCTACGGGCAGGACTGGTCGAACTGCATCACATGCTTGGGCTCGAACGGCTCCTTTCCAAGCTATATCGCGCTCCTTGGCAGGAACAGATGATTTATTGCCGATGTAGTCAGTTAGTTTGTGTACCATATAAGAATACAAATCAAATATCTGATCCATAGACTGAGCATACTGTTGAGCAACCTTTGCCGATAGTGAAGTCGGTGTAAAGTAGCGGTATTTACCATTGTCATCCTTGCGGTCAAAGTAAATATAGCGGGTTGATTGCTCGAGATATGCTGCCAATCTGCCCCATTCGAGTTTCTTTGTCAGGAGATTTGATGCGTTTTCAACGACAACATGTTGGCCTACCAGCTGTTGGACAGAATCATCACCGTATGCAGTGATAACTCGCTGCAATAGCTTTTCATCTTTACCTGCAGATCCAATAAACTCATCCAATATTGTGACGCGCATATCATCAGCTCGGCGACTCAGCCGAGCCATGGCTGCCGCAATCGTCAGTGGCGTTAGGGTATCGTTAAATGCGTATACATTCCCACTCGTGTTGGTAACTGCAGTGTCTAGATATGCTTTGCCTTCGTCTGTGATGACGAAGTTACCTTGCTCTGATTTTGCTAGGTATGCAGGTGTATCCTCTGTTACGGGGCTGTTAACTGCAGGTTGCGATGCGCTTGATGATACAGAAACAGTATGGTCGATTTTGATCGTCTCACCAGGTTGGCCAAGTAAAGCGGCCACATGGTTCCATATCTCACGAGCAACTGTTTCGGCAGAACCTATAGCATAAACGACTGGCAAAGATCGGTTGTGTGCCTCCCAGAGGTACCCAGAACGCACTTTCTCTAGAAAATCAGCTTGGAGTGTGTCAAACCTTTCTGCCTGGTACCGTTCTGACATACGCTCTTGAAGCACTTTCACCGGTGCATCCAGTACGACTGTTAGATCGGGCTCCATGCCATCTATGGCGAAATTAATGATCTGATTAATTGTTTCATAGTCTTTGATGTCGCCGCGCGCATAATACTGGATTGCCAGGGTTGTAAGATAGCTACGGTCAACTAAGCAGTTAATGCCTTGATTGATGCTACGCTTGATACTCTCGAGCGACTCCGAACGGGCTGCGTTATATAACAGTACCTCTGTGCGTGTGTTCATTGGGTAGCGTGGATCTTGTGTGAGGCTCCGGATGGCGCGAGCGGTGAGACTTGTTTGGCTATCTGGCTCACGAAAAACACGGACATCTAGTCCCTGCTTACGTAAATGATCAGCCAGGAGATTCAGTTGGGTTGATTTGCCGACTCCTTGGGGCCCTTCGATGACAATGTATTTACCCTTAGTCATACGCCAATCCGTCTAGTTTTGTCGGCATGGAACGCTTGTCACGGTATGCTTGAGGTAACATCATATCTGGTGACCAAAGTCGTTTTATATCCTCTATGTTTGTGCCCTGCTGGTACTTACCACTGAAGCCACTATCTCTACCAGAACCGTAATTTCCGGCAACTTCGCCAGTTTCATGGAATACCGCCTGCCCTATTCGTTCGCCTACAGGCAGCACAACCGTTTCGCGGTGGTTAAGGTTATATATCTCAAGCGTTAGGCGGTTGATATAGCCTGGGTCGATCCATCCAGCGTCAAAGCATACGGCGATACCGTTTCTCCCCCAGCTTGAGCGGCTCTTAAGTTCACAGGCACCTGGCGGATTAATGCCAAAGAATTCATGCGTATGCGCGAGGATGCGTTCGCCGGGCTTCAATGATATTACAGGATGGTCCGGCGGGATACTCGTTAGCAGCTTAAACCCGTTTAAGGCTGCCCAATCTTTGTGAGGCATCGCTTTATACGGACCGTCAAAGTACCGTTCAACATCTTCCTTATCAAAGGGATTGTAGATAACGCGCTCGTTAGTACGCTCAATCCGATAATAATGATAACCAAGCGTTACATCGAGACTGGCTTGTGAGACATGCCGGGGATTAAATGGTTGGCAAATAATGTGCCCCTCATCGAGAGCTTGTCTGATCTGCGTATTGCTGTATACCCCCATGGAACTCCTTTACCCCTAGTTTCTGCACTCATTGTACGTTTTATCACATATATGCCGCAATAGAGCGCGAACGCTTTTTGTTGTATTATTTGCAAGTCAGTGTTTTAGTCAAGTAAAAAGCACCACGTAGCGCGGTGCTTTTTACAGGTTAAATGCTACTACTATGAGTTAGCAATTTCGCTGACGGCAAGCTTCATGCTCGGACCCATCGCTGTAGTTACATATGCGGCTTTGACATATGAACCTTTAATAGAAGATGGCTTAGCGGCACGAATACTTGTGGCTACGGCCTGTGCATTCTCTAGGAGCTTTTCAGGGCCAAAACTAACTTTGCCGATTCCCAGGTGTACAATTCCCGTTGTATCGACACGGAACTCAACACGACCGGCCTGTGCATCCTTGACGCCTTTTACTACGTCGGTTGTGACAGTACCACTCTTTGGGTTTGGCATAAGTCCTTTAGGACCGAGCACACGAGCGTACTTACCAAGCTTACCCATCATCTGTGGTGTGGCAATAAGTACGTCAAAATCGAAGGTGCCTTTATCAAGTAGTTTTGTTACGGCTTCTTCGCCAGAAATATCTGCGCCGGCTTTTTTAGCTGCTGCAGCATCTTCAGAGTCAGCAAAAACAGCAATCTTCACTGTCTTGCCAGTTCCGGCTGGCAGTGCCACGATATCACGGATATTTTGATCTGCATGACGTGGGTCTACACCGAGGTTGATGTGGAGTTCTACGGTTGCATCAAACTTGACTGGGCTTGTTTTGGTAGCCAGTGTCAAAGCTTCTTTGAGCGTGTATTCTTTTTCAGCATCGACAAGCTTAGCAAGTTCACGGTACTTTTTGCTCTTGCGTTCTAGTTGGCTTTTGGGCGGGTTTTGCTTCTGTTTTGGCTTTGCCTCTGCGTCAGCTTCAGATTTCTCTGCTTTTCGTGCTTCTTTTGCTTCCTTTTCTTCAGCTTCTTTAGCGGCTTTAGCACTTCGCTTACCGGCTTTAGCGGTAGCTTTTTCTTCAGTAGCTTCTTCTACTGGTTCAGTAGTTTCAACGACGGTTTCCTCGATGGGAGTTACTACGGTTTCTTTGATCTCTTCATTTTTAGTGGTTTTCTTCTTGGCTTCTGCCATAACTATGCTCCTTTGTGGTGCGAACCCCGACTACACGTGTGTGGTCAGGTCCCACAATCTTATTAATTTATTACTTGTTCCTGAACGTTAATTGCTTGGGCGCTTTCAACCAAGCGTCCTACTGCATCTCGTATCTCTTGTAACCGTGCCACCGCCAGTGGGTCACCCCGCTCGGCTCGGTCAGTTATCTCTGCAATGCGTTGTCGATGCGTAGTAAGCGCATGTGTAGCGTTATCTAGCGTTGACATAAGATGATAGGTTCCACCATCTTCTCTGTCTACTACTGATTCGTGCGTGATATGTGTCATATACTTCCTTTGTGGTGCGAACGGCTGTTGTCAGCCTGCCACAGTTAAAAACGAATGTTATTTATCTGGGCTAAGTCTGTCTGATATCCCGTACTCCGCACAAAGTGCGTCCGCCGCGTCATCGTGACCCAGAGCTCTCTGTTGCCAGATTTCACCAACTTTCCTGTCGAAGTCATCAATATATGTAGGTTCTAGTACGGGAACTTCGTGGTGAGAAATGAAGTAACCGAGACCAGTGGGGGTTCGAAGGACCTTAACGTCGCGTGTGCCCTCAGGATTGACTAACTCGATTGATGCGGCAAAGACATCTGGCTGTTGCATGTCGATGTCGACAACCGTATGAGGGTTTAGCTCAGTTAACTGAATTGTGCTGTCGTAAGGAGATAGACGTCCATCCATAATTTACTCTGCAATCTCCACGCCCATTGAACGCGCAGTGCCTGCAACCATCTTTTTGACCGCAGCGATGTCGTCGGTGTTCATGTCTTGTGCTTTGACTTCGGCAATTTCGGTCAGTTGCTGGTCGTTTAGTTTTTGGGGTAGCTTCTCCATGTTTGGCTTGCCGGAGCCTTTTTTGACACCGAGTTTTTCACGGATGAGTTCGTCGGTCGCGGCATTTACGTAGCGGAAGTCCATTGTACGGTCGTCGTAGATGGTTATGTGTGCAGTCAGCACACCTTTGAGGTCACGGGTTTGTTCATTGAAAGGATTGATAAAATCCATCATGTTGACACCGTACTGACCGAGGGTGCTACCAACCGGTGGCGCAGCACTGGCTTTGCCAGCTGGAATGCGCATCTTGAGGTTTGCTTTTACTTGTTTGGCTCCTGCCATTATGTTCTCCTTGAATTGATTGCTCGTGCGGTGAAGCGTCCGCTAACGTGCGTAACTAAATAAGTATACTACACTTCACCCCTGTTGTCTACTCTTATGCCAAGGATCTCATCTATCGTTATAAGATCCTCTCGCAATGATTCTACTTGCGCAGAGCTCACGGCACTAACACAGCCCAAAAGCAAGTTAACTTGTTGACGAACAAGCGCTCGTTCTTCAGCAGTAGTTCCTGCTTCATCCGCGTGATTGTCATCCCAAACAAGTTCACGATTGATACCTTCGATCGTCTCTAGACCTTGCCGTAAACTAAAGCAAGCGCCATGCAGTCGTTCGAGTTTGTTTCGAGTCTGTTCTGACCCCATAGTTTACACTCGTTTTACTTGGAGGGAATCGAGCTCGACTGGTGTTTCACGACCAAACATATTGACCAAGACCTTGAGTTTGCCTTTGGCAGCGTCAATCTCATTGATAGAGCCATCAAAGCCTTTGAAAGGACCGTCGGTAATGTTGACGACATCGCCAATATTAAAGTCAATCTTGTGTTTTGGTTCATCACGGCCCATACGCTTGAGGATTTTTTCAATTTCGGCGTCAGACACTGGGGTTGGCTCTACGCCACTACCGACAAATCCGGTCACACTCGGCGTATTTCGTACAATGTACCATGCGTCTTCACTCAGCTTCATCTGCACGAGAACGTAGCCTTGGAAGATTTTCTTCTCAACGACTTTGCGCTTGCCGTTTTTGACCTCGATCATCTTTTCTTTAGGTACAAGTACCTGAAAGATCTTATCGGCCATATCGAGACTGTCAGCACGCTGACGAATACTCTCAGCTACCTTTTCTTCGTAGCCGCTATAGGTATGAATGGCATACCACTGTTTTTGTGAATCGTATCGTTTGCTCATGAACCTAGTAGTACCTTTCTAAATAGTTTATCTAAGCCGTAATCGGTTATCGCGATGATGAGTCCAAAGACCAAGGTGAACATAATAACTGCGCTGGTAAGCCTGACTGACTCTTTGCGAGATGGCCAAGTAACTTGTTTGACCTCAGCCCAGCTCTCACGGAAGTATTTAGGGATAAATCGTCGCCGTTTGTTTAAGAAACGACCAACCTTATTGTCAGGCATTGGCAAGTAATACTCTTTACCCGCCGTACGTTTGACCGCGCTTGCTCCACCTTTGGCGCTCACCGTTGCTTTCTTGAGTCTTCGCGGTTTCTTGTCAGCATTTGCTGAGGTCTGCGCGGCTTTTTCACGCAAGGTTTGTTTCTTACCAATCGGTTGCTTTGCCACCTAATGTCTCCTTACCGCATCTGCGATCTAATAAAAAGAACCTACTAATATAGTAGGTCTCGACATGTCAATAGTACCTCACTGAGCTTCTAGGGTCAAGTTTATTTGAGATTAGGAAAATATACACTAAAAGTCGAGCCTTTATTGAGTTCGCTCTTGAGTTCTAATTCTGCATGCACAAGACGCGCAAGCTTCATAGTCACGTACAGGCCAAGACCCGTTCCGCTGCTTTTTCGCGTACGAAAGTCTTCACTGCGAAAGAACTTGTCGTATACACGTTCTTGATCGCCTTTGCTAATACCGATCCCTGTATCAGTTATTGCAAAACATATACCGTTATCCTTAGGTTTTGCGGCAATCGTAACTGAGCCTTTTTCGGTGTACTTAATAGCGTTGGTTATGAAGTTTTGCAGGACTTCGCGTACATAGAGCTGACTAGACTTCAATGCTTCAAGCTTGGGGTCCAGTGTGGCATATAACTTTAAGCCTTTGGCTTCTGCATCGGGTGTGTAGTTTTTTACGAGTTCAGTGACGAGTTCATGGGCGTTGATAGTTTCAACCTCAACGTTTAGCTTACCGCGTTCGGCACGCGAAAGTGTAGAAAGGTCATTTATGAGGCCGGATAAGAACGTAATCTGGTTATGCGCCTGGTGCAAAGCATCAATAACCGCAACATTATCGTTGCCAGACTTGTTGACGATAAATTCTGCGTTACTGATGTTTCCTTCCGCTATAGCTATCGGTGTACGAAGTTCGTGGCTCACTACGCTAATGAATTCATCGCGTTCTTCCTCAAGTGACTTCTCACGAGTGATATCACGCATCAGCACCACATAGCCTTGCATGCCTTGCTGCCCGTAGCCGAGCTTTACTGGCGCAATACTTAAATACAAGCTTGCCATACTGTCGTCACCATATTTAAGGCGGAAATCGCGTGATGAGGTAGAAGTAGTTGCTCCTCTCACAAGTGCCTTGACATCAACTGGCTGGTTATTCTTATCTACAAGTCGTAAAACGGTGCTGAGAGATTTGTTTTGAATCTCACTGTTAAGGTCCAGGATATTAAGTGCTGCACCATTGTAAAATAGAATCTTTGCTGTTTGGTCCGTGGCTATAACACCATCACCCATACTATTGATAAGACTTCTGAGACGTTCGTGTTCGAGTTCGGCAGTTGTGTCGTTTGTTTCGCGTGGTTCAGGCATATGAGTATTATGCCATACTTGTAATGCTTGCCCCAGCAAAAACACTCGGTCGATGGTTCCTCATTTGCTTGCGTACTTCTGGCAGATTTGGAACATGCTGAGCGACAATTCGCCAAAACTCCGGGCTATGGTCAAGATGTCTTGTGTGTGCTAACTCGTGTATTAACACGTAATCAATCAATTGTTCAGGTAAGAGCATGAGGAAGTAGTTGAGCGTAATGTGATACGTACTGCTACAGCTGCCCCACCGTGATTTGAGTTGTCGTATGCTGAGTGACTGATACTGCATGCCGGTAGCATTGGCAAGGAGGCGTAATCTATCTGGCAAATAATCGTCAGCTTGGCGTTGCAGAGCGCGCTTGGCGCCACGAACGGCAGCAGCTTGAACCGAAGGATCTGCCTCGCCCAGAATACTTGGGTGTTTAACCACGACTCGATTTTCAGTTGTACTAACGCGCGGCGACGGGACTGAATTATCAGGTATAAACACTAGAACATGACTCTTGCCCAGTGTTTGTTGATTGTGCAATTGCGTTGATACGTTCTGACGTTGGCTTTGCACCCAAGCCTTCTTTTGCTGCAAGAACGCAAGACCAGCGCTATAGGGAACCCAGGTCGGCATGTTGACCCGTACATGTCCATCCACACTGAGGCTAATTCGAATACTACGGCTGCCGCGTCGCTTAGTTAACTGTACTTTGCCGAAGTCAACTGTGTCGATGTTTTTGGAAGACATTAGCGAATAACAATATTGCGTCGAGAAAGGTCAACGCGGCCACCACTTGAGTTAGGTATGAGGTTAACAAGCTCGGGTTTTGCGACATTAGAAGAATAGTTTTCGGCGGTTACAATACCCATTTCGTAGAGTTTCTTCATAACTGCGCCAAGCTGGGTGTTAAAGGTGTGCTTACCGCTTATAACCATGTAATCTTCGTGGCGTGGGTTCTGCATGCTTCCGATAAATGCATCAAACTCGGGACGGGTATACGGCTGTGCGTACTTGTCGTTGTTGCGGCGGCGGTCACGCTTGGCTGTTCGTGCAAAAGCACTGTCAGTATCGATCTGTAGCCAAATCAGCAGTGGGTCAGCTTTGGCTTTGCGCGCAATGTCTCTGATCGTACGACGCTGCACGAGCCGATGTGCATTTGTGTCAAAGATCACGCTCACGCCTGCATTCAGAAACTCCTCCGTCATATATTCCATGAGGTGTGTTACGACTTCATTCTCTTGCTTGTCGTACTTAGGTTTATCAAAGAGTTCGTATCTAATTCTGTCGCCCTGAACATGTGCAGCCGACATGGCTTTGCTGAGTTCGTCTGCAAAGTGCGTCTTGCCTGCTCCAGGGAAGCCGTAGAGCATAATTACCACCGGTTTAGTTACGACAATTTTATTCATCCCTATATGTATAACAGAATCCCTGTTAGAAATAAAGTTGTCAGAGGTGACAAATGTTGTAAATTCGCGTATCATATCCCTGTCCTGCAACTATACGAGTTATGCAGTTCTGAGCCCGATCAAAATGTCACGCCATTTTGTCGGCGCGAAATATGGGGTCCCCACAAAATCAACGATTTTGAGGGGTGTCTTAGGGGAGTAGCTCAGTTGGTAGAGCACCGGTCTCCAAAACCGGGTGTCGCAGGTTCAAGTCCTGTCTCCCCTGCCATATAGAACTTTCAGTAAGTTTCAGCACAGTTGCAAACGGTTCGTTAGGTGTAAAACGGACCGTTTTGCCTTTCAGTGAGAGGTTCGATAGCACAATACTGATAATCTGCCGCTTTTCTTCATCGTTAGCAACTTCAAAGATTTTATCGCCGTGTTTGAATAGCTGTAACAGATACGAAGCTGTCGCATAGAAGTTTTGATCTGCGTCTTCTAGCCGTGCTAATTGACCGTCTATCCTTGCTATTTCTTGGTCGTACCGACCTTTGTTTTCGTTATAATCATCGGGAGTAATACTACCGCTAGTCATTGCATCAAAGGCAACACGAATACGGTGCTTGTAGTCATCACGGTCAGTCCGTAGCTTTTTGAGCATATCGTCTTGGAAGCGGTTTTCGGCTTCGTGTGATGACTTTACTTCTGTTTCAAGACGAGCAATTTCATCGGCAGGTATGTTCTTGAAGGCTTTGAACACTGCCATAAACTGGGCGGTCAAATCAACTTGGGTTACATAAGTAATCTTCTTGTGTTTTTTTCGGGCATTGGTGCAATGATAGAAATGGTAGCTATGCTCATTTCCGTTCTTCTGTTTCTTTTCACGATATTCAGTCGTTACCGCACAGCCACAGTCTGCACAGGTTATCAGACCACGATAGATAAACGGTATGCCAATAAATCGCCGTTTACCTAGTCGGTTACCGTCTAGCACATCCTGGACCATTTCAAACAGCTCACGACTGACGAGCTGTTGGTAAGTGTGTACATATTCTTTACCGCCACCTTTCTTATCAACGATTATACCGATATAAAACTTATCACGCAGTATGTCGTGAACACGGCTTTTTGACAGATTAACCTTCAATTCTTCGGCTATCTTGCGGCGTAGACTTTCGCAAGAATACGCACCAGTCGCAAATAGCGTGAACATACGCTTAACTACTTCGCTGTTAAAAGCATCGGGCTGAACCGATTTTTGTCGTGTGCCTATGGTTACATTGTTGTAGCCGTATGGAGCACCCCACGGCAGTTCGCCCCGTTCTAGCTTGGATAGTTTGGTGTTCATACCATCTTCTTTGATGCGTTCAAGCTGCGACTTGGCAAACATTACTTTAAAGTCCCATTGGATAATTTCATTTGATCGGCTTTCTTGCGACAACACAAGCCTATCATCAATAAAGTGCAGCTTTACTTTGTGTTTGGTGCGAAGCTCATCAATCAATACGCTGTCACGAAAGTTGCGTGTTATACGGTCTACCCGAAACGAAACAATATCTGTTACCTTGTTTTTCTTAGCAAAACTAACCATTTCCTGAAACTTATTGCGAGCCTTGTACTCACTGCCAGTTTCACTAATTTTGAAAGTTTTGATGACATTCAAGCCGTTGGTTTTGGCGTATTCTTTTGCACGGGGTAGCTGTATTTCTTCTAGCGACAAACCTTCTGTTTCTTGCCGCTTGGTGGATACACGGGCAAAAATGATGGTCTTGTTGCTCATATATCAACCTTGCTGTCTTCTATCAGCTTATGAACATCATCTATCTTGAAAAGGTACGACTTACCGACTTTGTAGGCGGTAATCTTGCCTGATTTTATCCATCTATAAATGGTTATTTTGCTAACTTGGAGCAATTCGCAAACATCTTCAATCTTGTAGAATTTGCTATCTTTCATACTTATCATTATATATCATTCCTTATCACTTATCTAAATATCTTTGTAACTTTACAGGCTCAAACTTTTGTAACTGGCTTTCTATAATGTCAAAGCTGGCAATTTTTCGTCTAGCGAAGTTTAGGCTGTTTATCTTCTTGTTCAGGTTATACCATTGTTGGCTAGTGAAGTTACCGATATTACGGACATCACGGCTTCCTGTGGTTTCAAGCAATGTCTTATACGCAACAGCTTCCATAATCGTACCTATTTGCGTTCGTGGATTTTGTATTGATAACTCAGTCAATAGTGCAGGTGCGGTTTTATCAGTCAGCGAGATAGCTGGATAGGTTTCACGCAGTTTGGTTATTTCGTACCGCAACATCTTCTTGGCGGTGGTTTCGTTGAACAGATCACGGAAAGTTAAACTATCAGTCTGTAAACCTGCATCTTTGAACGACTTTTTGATCTGTGGTCTACCAATGTACCGTGCTTCAACACGCACCATTTCAAACGGACTGGCAAGCGGTTTTTCATCAAATAGTGATAGCTGGCAGTAATAGTCTTTTTCTAGCAAGCCTTTTTCGGTAACTTTAGACTTTGTGTGTTCTTTTAGCTTGTCATAGATACACAAGCCCCACTTACTGCTGTAAAAGTGCATTGCTTCGCCGTTGTTGATGTACTTTTGCCCGTCACTTTTCTTGCGTGTCGTATAGTTGCATTTTTCTAAGTCGGTTATGATGGCGTGAGCAGTTGAATAGTCGGTCAGCGTTATGTTTTTAGAATAGTGTATGGTGCTGACCATTGCGTCTTTAAGCGTGTTCGGACCAGTAACTACCACGCCGATATTGTGTAGTTTGCGTTGTAGCTGGACGCACAGGTAATCAAAATCGCTTTGCGTTATTTCATTAAAATTGTCGTTATGAACGACCTTTTGTGCAGAAAACTCAATGTTGAGAGTGATGGGTACGCCACCACGGCGTACTGCCTTAATAAGCGTCAGGCGGGGTATATAGTTGCCGTCAGCCTTTTCTTTGGCGGTTGGGTTGCGTTCTACCAAAAAAGCCTTCTTTGTGCCGAACTGAACAAATGGCGGTCTAAAGAAATTGGTTACATCTGTCGCAAACTGTTTGTAGCAACCTTCCATCAGCTCAAAGTCTTTACGCCATTCTAGCGTTATTACTACTGTATCTACCATTTTCATTGCTCACTACTTCTTCAAACTTTATTGCTACTGCTTCTTCTATGGCTAAGCCCACCTGTTTGTTGATGGGATAGTACACATCAATGTCCTTGCCAATCATCTTGCGTGTTGGGTACACAAGCCTATAACCGCCATTCGGTCTGGTAAACACACCGACTGAACCGCAGTAGATGGCTTCGTACAGCACAAAGCTGGCAAAGCCAACCAAGCCGTTATTGGCTTTGACTGGCACTATCTGCACTTCGCTGATCGCTTTCATCATCTACATCGCCTTCCTGTAATTTTTCAATTACTTTTTCCCGTTGATCTATCTTGATCAGCAATTTAGTCAGCAAAAGCATAGGGTCGGGATTGGCGACCTGTTCGTCTTGTTTCTTTGGTTGCTTGATCATACCCCGATGGTATGAAAAAGCTATTTAGCCTTATTTTGGCTGTTTTTTGGGCGGAGCAATATATTTTGGGTTAAGCCGAACTGATTTTGTAGTGAGTTTGAATAAATCAGGTATATCTGTGTATTTTTCTACACGGGCATTTATCTTCTTGATAGCGTCATACACCTTATTCCAGTCAGTCGGCTTTTGTAAGTCAGGTAAATAGTCGTATAGGCTGTCCCAGGCTTGCTGCAAGTCTTTAAGCTGCCAAAGTTCGTGCGGCTTTTCAAATATCAGCTTGCAGATAGCTGGTTGATATTCTGCATTCTTCTTAAAGCGTATGGCTTCGTCAGCGAAGAATATGGTGCGTTTGTCGGCATCGTAGCTGGCTGGTTCGGTGGTAGTAGATTTGGCTGGTAATATGTGTTCACTACTTTCTTCATAGTCAAAAATGATACGCCGAAGTTCAGCTACACGGTCACTAAAATCATCAAGTATATCTTCTAGTTTCTGCTCATTTTTGGTCAGTTCGTTTATTGATAAATGCCTAGCACCTACCGTATGAGGGTCGCTGAATTGCATTTTATAGCGTGTCTTGCCAATCCTATCCAGCACAGCTTCAACATCCTTTATCCAACCTTCTACGAACTGCTGGGCTGCCCGTAAAACTTCTATAGTTTTTTCGTGTTCTGGTTCTGGTTCAGGGTATCCAAATGTAGGAATACCAAACGGACCAGTCTTTACTATCTGTGGCGTGGACATTATATGAGGCATTCTGGTTGGCACTAGGGACGCATTTAACTTGCTAAAGTCATTGCTAACCTTATTACCTTCTTCATACAGTTTTACCAGTTCAGCTACATCGTCTTTCATACACCTTCAAATCCTGCTTTTATTATACAAAATGATGATTGCGTTTGATAACGATTGATAAGTTATTCGTGGTAAGATTGTAAGAAGTTATGTCATTAAAATCACCACAAAATAGCTTAAAGAATGCCTACGGTACATTTTTGTTCAAAGACGGTGGTTACCTTCCAGGCATACTGCTAATAGCCCATAAGCTTCGTGAGCTTAGCGATGGGGATACTAAGCTTATATGTCTTCACACAAACGATGTTGAGCAGTCTGTACTTGAAGCCATTGCCACAATTTATGATGAAGTGCAGTCTGTTGAACATCTTAGATTTGGTCAAAATCGGGTCGGTAGGCAAACGCCTTTGCCATTTATGTTCACCCGCTTTCGTTTTTTGCAGCTCAAACATATAGATAAGGTTTTGGTTTTTGACGCAGATATGCTGCCACTGGCTGACTATGATGGTCTATTTGAGTTGGACGCACCAGCAGGTGTAATCAATGAGAGTAAAGAAAATATGAAGGGTGACAATCATACCGCCGAAAAGTTAGATAAATGGGAATGGCATAAGAAATATGAGCCACTGTACGGACACGGCAAGCTGTTGCCAAAAGATATGACTGATAAACCAATCTTACAGCCTGAACAAAATATGGGTATAAATGGTGGTCTAATGCTATTGCAGCCATCGGAAGCTGACTTTGAAGCTTTTTCTAGCTGGTGTAAACAGCCCGACAATCAGGCTGCCATTGAGAAAATGCCTTGGCCTGATATGCAAGCAGTCACGGCTTTTTATTCTGGGAAATGGATAAATATAGACGCAAAGTATTTGGGTTTATATGGTTATCCAAACATATCATCGTTAAATGGTATTCATTTCATAGGACCAAAGCCTTGGCAATGGCGAGCCAAAGGTTTTGCATATCGCTTAAATAACTATCCTGACTATAAGCTATGGGCAGATGAGTATTTGAAGATGTGTGAACAGCGACCCGAATTACTTAAATACAAGCAGCTTGCAAACTTGAAGCAGCAAATAGAAGCTGAAATTAAATAGTAAAAAACGCTTGGTATTTTTACAGCCGTAAAAATTCGGCATTGATACGGCGGAGTACCTACAACAGATATAAAGGGTGACCACCCCCCCCTAGGTTACTTCTTTCGGTACTCCTTCATAAAAAGGTAGTAAATCTTCCAAATACTCTTTACGGGTGGCATAGGCATAGTCTTTAGACCACCGAACAAGCAGTAGGTTACTTTGAACTATCATTTCGTCATCTGTTATTGCGTGTCTTTTTTGTTTCTTACCAGATTTTATTGGGTCTATAAGCTCAATAAGTATTTCGGGTGTTAGGGCAAGATAGTGCCTTCTTTGGGCGATGTGATTGCTGTACATCTTTTCAACCATCGTTTTGCCAGTTTTGTTGAACACTTCAACCACTGGTGTATCAGTGGTTATGAATTTTTTTGAGCCTTTGGCTAAATAAAACCGCCATTTCTTTATCGAAAACCATCTGTAAAACTCTTCGCATTTGGCAATAAGTTGTAAATGATTAACGTTGTTATCAAAATCTAGTTCGTATTCGCCACTTTCAAGGGTCTTTCTAGCGTCTTCAATCTGTTCATCAGTTACCTTATACCCTTTTTCTGCCAAAGCTTCTTTAGCACCATCTGTAAAGTTCGGGTGCGAAGCCATTAGCGTAGTCATTTGCTTCATACCATCAGCCATAGTCTTGTTCACCTGTCTTCGCATATGTGGACTTCTAATCCATAAAGAAGCCATAAACCACGCCAGAATATCTAGCTGATGGTCAGTTAGTAGTCTGTAACTCCATATTGCATCAACTATATTGTTATATTCTTTGGCAAACTTATCTTCAATTTCACCGAAGAATTGTTCAAACACTTGGCTGGTTTCATCTTCTTTGCCAGTTTCAACAGCGTAATAGAAGTCGGCATAACAAACACCACTATACGGCTGTGCCTTTATGATTTCCCCTTTTTTAATATCTAAAGTCTGTAACATATTATCAACTGCAAATCGCTTGAAGTAAAAACGGGGTGCGAAATGTTGCTTCTTAGTGATCTGTTTTGTCATACTGCTATTTTACAGCCGCATAAGTCATAAGCACAGGTGTATAGCCGTGTCGGTCTAGTATTGGTTTAAGTATTTCGGATATAATTTCAAAAGGCAGTTCGGGGTTACATATTGCGTCCTTTAGGGGCTGCCAAAATAAAAGGATCCCGTCTGGGGTCCTTTTATTTTGTTGGTGAGCCAAGACTCGGTTCTGCGTCGTAGATTTTGCTTTAGCAAAAGATACTTGTCGCTGGTGCATTCGTGAAGTGCTGCGCACAGAAACTTGTTTCGAGCACAGCACAATACGGCCACGGGCTGACTGTCTCCTGGAAATAGGGACAATTGCCAGCGCACTAGTCAAGTCCTGTCTCCCCTGCTTCGCAAAATCCTGTTAAACTAAAAAACAATGAATCAACTCCCAACATTTATAACTGGAAATCAGAACAAGGCTGATTACCTTTCTAGGCAGCTTGGATTTGACCTTGATCATCAAAAAATTGAGCTTGATGAACTCCAGTCAACAGACTTGCATGTGATTGTTGAGCACAAGTTACGTCAGGCTTATGAAGTTTGCGTAAAGCCCGTGCTTGTCGAAGATGTAAGTCTTGTTTTTAATGCACTCAATGACTTACCAGGACCGTATATCAGATGGTTCGTTGATCACGCCGGCGATGAAGCCTGCTGTCGGATGCTTGATGGTTTTGATGACCGTAGTGCAGTTATTCGCTGCACGTTTGGTTATTATGATGGAGACGCTATAGAGTTCTTCGATAGTGAGCTGCCTGGTACGATATCCGACACACCCCGTGGGAGTAATGGTTTCGGGTTTGATAGGTTCTTTATAAACGAAGGTTACACAATAACGCGTGCTGAAATGACACAAGAAGAAAACGAACGAACCTACGCAGAACTAATGAAGCCATTTGCGCAAGTGCGTAGTTTTCTGCAATCACAAAGTAACGAGTAAATAGCAAAAGCCCGCAGAGTAAATCTACGGGCTTTGTTTACGTCTTTAGCATAGACGCTATCTCAAACCGAGTTTTGCGCTACATGCTGGCCAGTGACCCCAGCCGCCGCTACCTTTAAGCATTTCAGCGCGACGGATTTGCTCTGCCTTGCTTGCTTGGTGTGGATAGCCGCTGCCGCCAACTCCGCGCCAACTACTCAAGCTAAACTGCAGGCCTCCGTAGTAACCGTTGCCAGTGTTAATTGACCAGTTACCGCCTGATTCACAGGCAGCGAGCCTATCCCACGCACTTCCAGTGCTCGCAGTAACTTTTGGCGCAACATAAGCTTTGCGTGGTGTATTGCGAACAGTTGTTTTTGGTGACTGTACTGGCGTTGATGCTGGAACAACTGCATCACTCGGCAATTCTCGCCGTTTAAGTTTTTCCGACTTACTTGGAATGCGGATTTTGTCACCTGGATAGATGAGATCCGGGTGCTTTATCTTTTTGTTAGCGTAGAACAGTCGTTCGTATGTTGAACGATGTTTTTTGGCGATAATCGATAAGCTATCGCCTGGCTTAACCGTAACAACCTTTTTGGTTTCTACGGGCTTTGGTTTCTGATTTGATTCCTGTGCATGCACAGATGAGCCGCTGGACGTCAAGATAATTGCGCCCAAAAACAGACCCACTATTGTTGCGATTACTCGCATAGTAGCCTCCCTTATACCCTGTTGTAATGTACCCTTATTGCTATTTAAAAGTTTCGCAGCCGACGCCGCGTGGGTCATTTAGGTAAGTATCTTTTCCACCTCACGAGTAAAAAAGACACAATGACTAGCCTACTACACCCACATGTAGTGTCAAGCCCCTTACGCCTAACCATATAACTAAAAAGCTCCATAACAGATGTCATGGAGCTTTATGCGCAGTAATGTAATATTTACTTTGTTACTTGATTTCGGCCAAGATTTTTCTTGGTTTCTGTATACCAAGTATGCTTTCGCAACACTGGATTATACTTTTTCAGACGCAGTTTGTCTGGAGTATTCATAGTGTTTTTCTTGGTGTAGTAGTGTCGGTGACCCGTCTCTTCACACACTAGACCAATTACTTTGCGTTTATCGCCTTTTTTTGCCATTATTTCTTCACCTCACTTTTCTTTGGAATGATGATTGCAAGTACAACATAGGCTACAACACCTGGGAATAGTCCAGTGATAACTGTACCGAGCGCCCATCCAGCACGTACGAGTGTTGGATCAACGTCAAAATACTCAGCAATACCCGCACATACACCGTCGAGTTTGCGATCATCTTCTGATTTGTATAGTATCTTCTTTGCCATTTACAACATTCTAACAGATTATAGTTGATATTTCAATGGAGCCGTTGTAATCTTCGATTTCACCTGGCCTCCTTGGAAAATACGAGCAAACACGGTTGTTCAGTATTGTCCTCTGGAGCCGTTGTCGGGATTTGAACCCGAGACCCCTTCCTTACCATGGAAGTGCTCTACCACTGAGCTACAACGGCACATTCAGTGGACTATGATAGCATTTTTAGCTATTTTCTGAAAGCTCTCTCTGAAGGTAGTTTCAGAGTATACAAGGGTGCAATCTCCTCGACAACTGCCGCCTGCTCAACAATAAGCCAAGGCTTAACAGTGCTGGTTAATCCCCGCCGGACAATACTAAAGTATCTACTGTCTTCATCGGACATTTCGGTTATTAATGGCTCAAAAAGCATTTCTGCGTCATCTGCACCGAGTCTTAGGTATTCAGCTGGCTGTGAATGTACGAAACACACCAATCTGCCTAAAGCATGCTCTTTATCCTGGGCAACTATAGTAAAGTCGACAGCTCGAACATCATCCTCGACCCTGCCCCAATACCATTTCTCGCGTTCATCCATTATATATACAGTAGAACGGTTCACCATGCTTAACAACTATAAACACCAATATTCTGTTGTAATTTCAATCTCGACAGTGTTGGATGAAAACACTTCCGTGGTTTTTTGAAAAAGTAAGAATTCGCTTAACAGATAAAAAGACCTCCGATGAGGCCTTAATTCAGTATGGTGCAGCATCATGGCTGAGATCAGACCTATTTTAGACCTGAGCCCGCAGCACAGGTTGAGCCAATGACTTTACAGGACATTTCGCTTTTATGAGGATTTCTCACATATACTTCTGTCAGTTCACACTCTTGAACGCCGCCACATGTCACGACAAGCTCGTCAGCTCCATCTCTTGTCATAAATTCTTCTACCGCTGGGTCGCAATTCCTATAGATAAGACAGTTATCCCATTCGATTGTCTCTTGCGTTCTCATTAGCAAAGTATATCAAATCTAAAAGACTTCCGAAGAAGTCTTTTGAGCATAAGCGATTTGGTGCAGGGAGAGGGATTCGAACCCCCGAAGGCATAAGCCAGCAGATTTACAGTCTGCCGTGTTTGACCGCTTCACTACCCCTGCATATGAAGGAGCCGGAGCTCCTTCTTTGTTAAAACACTTCTTGAAACTACACTCACATTGTAATCTCTTTTGATTAGGATTCCTCGCAATGGTCCTAATCAACTCAATTCTGGAGCCGCCTGTAGCCTTCGGCTTCATCCGGCTTCCTCGAAAACATATTGCCAGCAAGCTGTCATATGTTTTCTGTTGAGCCGCCTGTAACCCTTTGGGATGCAGTTGCTCCCTCAGAAAGTTCAAGCCAGCAAGCTGTCAGAACTTTCTTCTGGAGCCGCCTGTCGGATTCGAACCGACGACCTACGGTTTACAAAACCGTCGCTCTAACCAACTGAGCTAAGGCGGCATCAATTACTTAAAAGTACCGCAGAAGTGTACCAAAACAGGGGTTAAATTACAACTCTTTTGGGGCGCACAACCCGTTTACGCTTGCCAGATGGCACGACTAACTTACTTAACTTTGCCTTAACTTCATCTGCTTCTGGCTGCATGCCGCGACTTTCATAGGCTTTCATAAGGAGTGTGTAACTTTCTTTGTTTGGCTCAAGTTCTATAGCTTTGTTTAGCTCATCAAACATTTGTTTGTCGTTATTGAGCTTTTCTAGCACTTTGGCGTAAGCGATATGTCGCGCGGCAAGCTGATCATCGAGTTTCAGCGCTTGTTCAAAGGCAACAGCTGCTTTCTGGTAATTCTCTGTTTCATAGTATATAAGGCCGAGGTTGTGAAGGCTCGACTGCGTTGCTTCTATGCTTGAAGCAATTTCAAAACAGTCGATGGCGTCTTTGTATTCCTTTTGCTTTGCGTACAGTATGCCAAGGCGGTTATAGGCAGCAGCATTCTTTTCGTCGATCTTTAGAATAGTCAGAAGTGCTTTCTCTGCACGTAAGAAACGGTTTTCACGCATTCCTTGATGGGCAATATCCCAGAGTTTTCCTACTTTATCCGATATTTTACGTGGAAGTGGTGACAGCTCCTCGTCACGCCATTGTGTGCTGCGTAATGCGAACATTCCGAATCCTGCGATGAGTAGTAATGCAAACATTGCTAGCTATTATAGCATGCCTGGGCAACTATATTTGCAGAGCAAGGTCAGTCAGTATAAGCTTTTTGTTAACGCCAGACCGAGTTGATGACTCACTGTGTGAGATTGCTTCACGGCATGATTGCCAGCGCTTTACTTGTTGCGACTGCTTTTTGGACGCTGCTGCGCGTTGCCCTATTTGAGCAATTCTATCCATTGCCCACAGTAAGTCTGTAATCGTTGCTTGTTCTTTGGCAAGTGTCTCAATCATCGTTAAGCGCTGATATTGATCTGCAACAATGAACTGTTTTGCAATGTCAATCTGCCCAATGAGTGGGTGTTCCTCTTCTGCCAGTAAGGCGTGTGTAAGGCCAGGTAAACCTGCACTTAAAAGGATCATTTTGTCGATTTCGTTAGAAGCTGAAAACTCACGAGAAAAGTACTCTTTAATGACTGCTGACTGAGGGCAAATTACCTCACATGCCTGCATTCTTGAGTGGATGGTTCTGAGCAATTTTTGAGGCTGGCTGGCAGTCAAGATAATGCAGGTATCAGCAGGCGGTTCTTCGAGTGTTTTAAGTAAGGCATTCTGGGCCTCGTTTGTCATAGTGTCTGCGTCTGAAATGTGTATAACACGGCGAATGCCGGCTTTGCCAGGCGTTATGAGCTTCAAGAATGCCGTGATTTCACGAACGTGCTCAATTGATATTGATGCGTCCTCTGCAATATGTTTGTAGTATGGATAGTCGGCAAGTTTACTCGGTTCGATGTTAAGTAACCTTGCTACGTACCATTTAGCAACCGTGTCTTTACCAACACCTCGCTGTCCAGTAAGTAATATAGTGTGTGGCTTTTTTTTCAGAAAAGCTTCAAGCGTCTGTTGTGTACGTGGATGGAGTAGAACTTCCATATATCGCTAGCCTATCATGACAGTGAAGTTATCTGGCAAAGGTGACTCAAACACTTTGCGTTCGCTACTTGGCAGTGTTATTTCAAGCGAAGTTGCGTGCAAGTACATGCGATCAGCTGGTTCTCCGCCATATAGAATGTCCCCAACGATTGGATGCTTGATATGCTGCAAATGAACGCGCAGCTGATGCGTACGCCCTGTGTAGGGATAAAGTGCCAGGTGGGTATGGACACCATCGGTTGCGATTACTTTATATGTCGTTGTTGCGGTTTTGCCGTGCACAGTTGGGTAAAAGCTTTTGGGGTCTTTTGGATTTCTTCCAATAGGTATGTCAATCACAGCCTCCGCTGGGTCTACGGTGCCAGTGACGATAGCTTGATAGCTTTTCTTTACTTTGCGCAACGAGAACTGCTTTTGCAGAAAGCTTAAAGCTTCTGGGGTCTTTGCACAAATAATGACCCCTGAAGTCGCCCTATCAAGCCTATGAACAATACCGCCACGATCACCGGTTTGATCACGTAGTTTTGGCGCAATAAACGTGGCTACTGTAGCCTCTGGGTTAAATGCACCTTTGCTATGAGTTAAAACGCCGGCTGGCTTATTGATTACAATACAATCGTCGTCTTCATACAGTACAGGCAGATCGATATCAGGAATGATCTGTGCTTGCTCAAAGTCAAAGTCAACTTCTATAGTATCGTTTTCACGAATCTTATAGCTCGGTCGTTCTTTTTGACCGTTCACGGTCACCTTATTCTGATCAAACAGCTTACCGACAAATGCCCGACTGACAGCGTCAGCATGCTTTGTTATGGTTACATCTAATCGTGCACCAGTGTCATCCAACGAGGCCTTAAACTTCATAGTCGTATGCTATTTCCTCAATCCAACGGCTTTTTGCACGCGGTTGAGTGTTTGGTTGGCTACTACGTTCATCGCTTCTTCAGACGAAACAAGCTTAGCATCAACTGCTTTTTGGTCGATAGCTGCAAACTTGGCCTGAAAATCTGTAAGGAATGATTTTACGACGTCTGCTGTTGCTTGCTTTAATGGTCCGTATTGCGTTTGACCTTCAAATTCAGCAATGACTTCCTTGAGTTCGCGGCCACTTAATGCGCTCAGGATAGTTAGAAGGTTGCTGATCCCCGGACGTTCTTTCATATCAAATTTTATCTCGTTAAAGCTGTCAGTTGCTGCACTCATAATCTTCTTGGCGGCTGCTTCTGGCGTATCGCCAAGGAAGATAACACCTTTACCTGTTTCATCTGATTTGCTCATTTTTTTGGTTGGATCAATCAGATCACGAATTCGTAAGCGTTCTTGAGATTCAGCAAAAGCAATCTGAGCTTTCTCCGGTTCTGGTGGTCTAAATAACTCACCAAACTTATTGTTCATTCGTATGGCAATGTCGCGGGCCAGCTCTACATGCTGAGTCTGATCAGCACCTACAGGCACATACTTAGCGCCGTAAAGGATAATGTCTGCTGTCATCAGCACCGGGTAGCCAAATAGGCCGACACTAACATTAGCCTTGCCATCTGATTTCTCTTTGTATTGAGTCATACGGTTTAGTTCACCCATGTAGGTAAAGCAGTTGAGAATGATCGTAAGCTCACTATGGGCAGGTACCATGCTCTGTCGATACACGAAGGTGTCATTATTTGACAGGTCTAGCCCTGATGCCACAAACAGTCGCACATTATGCATCGTTTGCTCATACAGCTTACTGTGGTCTATTGGTGTGGTGAAGCTATGCAGATCAGGCACGAACAGATTGATCTGATACTCACCAGCATATTGCTTTTGCATTTGGACAATGGGTAACAACGCTCCAAGGTAGTTGCCAAGGTGCAAGTCGTTATTGGCACGCAGGCCGGTCAAAATTACTGGTTTACTCATCGTCACTACCTATAATAACCTTTTCTTTCTTGCGCGCAAAGAAGCCGGCGTAGGTTGCATACTCTTTTTCGCCGTACAGAAACGGATAGCCGTTAATTTGGCTGCTGTATTGATAGTTCTGCATAGGCTTATTCAAGTAACTACTATCAAGCAAGTCTTCAATATAGAAGACCTCGATTGAACCAGCTTGTTCGCGGCCATTACTATTTGCAATACGCTTAGCAAGTCGCTTTGCCTCGCCTATGGTCTGAAGCGCATCTGCACCATATTCAATCGAGATGCCGCATTGCACGTTGCCTATTAAAGCATGCTCAACAATATGTGGCGGCATCACCACGGCTCGTTCCATACCAAGGCCGAGGGCTATCCGCAATATCTCAGGGCTTGCCTCGCGGATGATTGCGACTTTGCCAACGTCAGACGTTGACGAATGGATGTCTAGCACCAGTTGGTACTGGCGGGCCTTTTTGAGTATTTGCTGCGCACGTCTGACCTCAGCTAACCCTATGTCTTTAGTAGCGTATGCACGATTCATGTCAATTGTGATGAATCGCTTGTTTTGCATAAAGGCTATGGGGTTTCCCAATAGAACGGCTTGTTTTAGCTCAGCGAGCGCCTCAGCAACGAGCGCGCCAAAGCGCTCGTTGCCATGTTGGCAATATATCGTAAGAGTAGCCTTATTCATGAATTTCTCCTATGAGCATTACTGCATCTGTTATGTTACGTAGGTCGTATACTGTTTCAAACTGCTCTTGTATGACTGGGTTCCTGTGAGTTGGAATCCTGCCATAAAGATTTCGAGGGTATCTATCGCGATGGTACGGCAAATCGTCTTGTGGTAGTCCAATTTTAGTAGCCAACCTTGCGACTTCAGCTTCTGATACTATCGATCCATGTGGACTTCTAGCTGTTGGCTGAACAAGATTGCAAACCGTCTCGAACATCCTTAGAATCGCTGGGTTTCGCGTGACGGCAAATAATCGTTTTGCGTTGGTTGTCTCAATTGCTTCTCGTAGCATCGATGTCCCTATCTTCCGGTTTTGAGCTTGTTGACGAATAACAATTCCATTTAAGTATAGGAGTGCTCCAGGATACTCTTCATACATAGCAAACCCAACAAGCTGTTCTTCCGAAAACACATACTGAACTAAGCCTGCTGTTCGCAGGTGCTCTTCTGCGTCAACAATGCAGTCATCTAGTGTCCTGCCGCCGAAGCCAGTTTGCACGACTTCTCCTGCAGACATACTATTAACCTGTGTTTCCGAAGTATATGGCGCCAGCGGTGTGATCTTTATATCGTTCATCGCCTTTCCCCCGTGTTGCTATGAATGTGGGCGTTTGGCTTGCCGCTACAGGCCGCGAATCCATTCACGGTCTTTCTACCAGTTTGGTTGATTTCAAGAGCTATTTTCTGGGCATGAACGGCAAATGCCTGATCCTGCTTACTGAATGACTGGCCAAACTGACTCCTGTGCACCTTTGGGTGCAACAAGTACGTCACGAGCGCCTGCTAGTATTGCAAGGTAGTCGCGCTTCAACTCTGATTTCATGTCAAATACATCAATCTCAACACAAACACCGACAGCTGAACGTGCAGCAGCTAGTAGCATCTGGGATTGCATGAATGGTTTCAATTTTTCTTGTTGTATTTGATCAGCAATTTCTTGAATATGCTTATTTCTTTCTTCTAATTCCATAGTTTCTCCTTAGTATTCTTTCAAAATTCTTACATATTTTGTTATGTTGCTCGTTTATCACGCGCTTCTTTTTGTTTGACTTGTGCTTCGCGTAGTTGGGCTAGTGCCATAACTGCTGTTCTGTGCATTTGCTCAAGTTTACCGCGATGTTCTTCTTCGTCCTGGCCTTCAATAAATCTTGACTGCCAGTTTTCGTTTTCCCATGATGCCCATTCTGCAATTAGTTCATCTCCTCGTTGGTTAATGTTGTTTTCTTGCTCTGGGGTCATAGGTGATTCAAATTCGTTCATGTTAGTTCCTTTTCGTTAGTATTAAAAAAACCGCCTTGTGGCGGTTCGCGAGTTAGTTGTTTTACAAAATTATGCTAATACGAAACAGAACGCCACATGGAGGTGGAGTTATACCAATAACCAAAAAAGTTTATGATATGTTTCATAACTACAGTAAGATACGTCATTAAGTGTATTCTGTCAAATACATAAATAGAATGTTCGGATTTACTCCGAACATTCTATTACAGTTTCCGGGAAGAGCAGCCCGACAAAATGTATCATTTTGCCGGAGCGACGAGAAACCCTAACCAGGGTGTCTCGTTACGTCTAACGCTTCGTGAACTGTCGTTGCTTACGTGCGCCCTTAAGACCGAACTTCTTACGTTCTTTCTCACGTGGGTCACGACCAAGCAGGTCAGCGCGCTTAAGCGTGCTTTTGAGGTCTTCGTTCATGACTGCAAGTGCCTTAGCGATGCCAAGACGGATTGCATCAACCTGACCGGCATGTCCGCCGCCACTCACAACAGCTGATACATTGTACTTATCAGTCTGTTCTAGTACAGCAAAAGGACGCTCAAGTTCTGTCATCAAGTTTTTGCTACTTGCAAGATACTCAACTGCAGGCTTGCCGTTGATGGTAATCTCGCCTTTGCCGCTTGTGAGGCGTACACGTGCTGTGGCGCTCTTACGACGGCCCAGTGCGTAGAAATAGTTATTTGTAGCCATTACTTACCTTCCTTTACAGAATACTTCTGTGGCTTCTGTGGTGCATGCTGGTGTTCACTACCTGCATAGATCTTCAAACGAGCAAGACGTCCATCACGTAGCTTGTTCACAGGCAACATGCCGCGTACGGCCTTGAAGATAACTTCTGTTGGGTCTTGATCAAGCTGTTCTTGTAGTGTCTTCTCTCTAAGCCCACCTGGGTAGTGGCTGTGCTTGTAGTAAACTTTCTTTAGTTTTTTATCACCTGTTACTACCAAATCTGCAGCGTTGATGACAACAACAAAGTCACCGCAATCAATGTGCTTGGTGAAGCTTGGCTTGCCTTTGCCTGTCAGTAGTGTAGCAACAACTGTTGCAACACGGCCAAGTGGTGCTTCAGCAGCATCAACTTCGTGCCAAGCGCGTGTCACATCTTCTGGTTTGGCGCTATAAGTTTTCATTATTTCGCCTCCTTCGTGGCTTTTGGCTTTGCAGCGGGCTTCTTGGCGACTGTTTTTGCAGGTGCCTTTGGCTTAGCTGCTGCTTTAGCTGGCTTTGCAACTGGTGCAGCTGACAAATCGTCAACAAAACTTATGCGTGCCATCTGCGTGTTATCACCGCGGCGTGTACCTGTTTTTTCAATTCGTAGGTGGCCACTGTCGCGTGCACTTAACTTAGGCGCAATCTCATCGACAAGTTTGTGCGCGCTTTCGATAGTCTGTAATGAGCTGACAATCTGACGACGGTTGTGGAGATCAGCTTTCTTGGCCTTAGTAATCAGCTTTTCGACATATGGAACTGTCTCTTTAGCCTTCGTAAGGGTCGTTTCTATAGACTCATACTTGATGAGTGAGTCGGCAAGGCCCTTAATAAGGGCTTCGCGCTGGTCGCGCTCTCTACCGAACTTCTTACCTTTATATCCGTGGCGATGCATCTTAAAGCTCCATCTCCGCCATTTTTTCTTTGACTTCGTCTAGGGCTTTGCTGCCAAAACCTTTGAGGTCACGCAACTCAGCATCACTCAGTGAGAACAAGTCTTTGAGTGTATGAATTTCATTGTTAATGAGTGCGTTTGTGGTACGAGCTGAAAGATTAAGATCTTCGATTGGAGTCATCAGCTCAGCTGAATCATCGCCAGAAGCGATGTCTTCACTGCCTGGTTCATGTGCACCAGCTGCAGCACCTGCTTCTACGCGGGTTTGACCTGCGAGAGCGGTGTACTGGTTAACAAGGATGGCTGAGGCTTCTTCAAAGGCTTCAGCTGGCGTGATAGTACCGTCTGTGTCGATGGTGATCAAGAGCTTGTCGAGGTCGGTCATCTGACCAACACGAGTGTTTTCAACCTTATAACGCACACGCTGTACTGGACTGAATACTGCGTCAACAGCAATCATGTCGCTTGCTTTGCGGTTAGCGCTTTCGTCGATTGTTCGGTAGCCACGACCTGTTTCGATAACCATGTCGATAACAAGTTCTGCTTTAGAGCCGTCAAGGTGAGCAATAACGTGATCAGTGTTTACAACTTCTACATCAGCATTCGTTTGGATATCTTTTGCGGTAACAACGCCAGACCCTTTTTTGGTCAAACGAATAGTTTGTGGCTCTTCGCTAAAAGTACGGAAGCGAATGCCTTTGAGGTTCAACATGATGTCTACCACGTCTTCTTTGACGTTTGGTAGCGTTGTGAACTCGTGACTTGCGCCTTCTACCTTAAAGGCAGTGATTGCTGCACCAGAAATACTAGAAAGCAGTACGCGCCGTAGTGAGTTCCCAAGAGTCATGCCGTAGCCACTGTGCAATGGTTCAACTATTAATGTAGCTGATGTCTTGGTGTGGTCGTCTACGCTTACAACGCCTGGGGTATAGATTGTCTTTGACATAGGTTTGTCCGCCTCCTTATCGTGAGTAATACTCAACGATTAATTGTTCATTAATTTCTGGTTCTGCCTCTTCTCGTAATGGCTTGCCAGTGACACTTACTTCAATTTTCTTACGATTAACCTTGAGCCAGCTATTTGCTTCTGCTGCTGGGCTAATTTCATCGATACGCTTGAAATACTCATTTGCTTTACTGTGGTCGCGGAGAGTGATCTTATCACCTTCTTTGACGCGGATTGAAGGAATGTCGACGCGTCGGTCGTTCAACATGAAGTGGCCATGAGTTACAAGTTGTCGTGCTGCACGACGGCTAGGTGCGAAGCCGCTCCGGTAAACAACGTTATCGAGTCTTCGTTCCAAAAGTTGTAAGAGCATTGCTCCAGATTGACCCTGAGTTCGTGAAGCTTCCTTCATGAGGTTTGAGAACTGTCGCTCCAGCAAACCGTATAGGCGCTTAACTTTCTGTTTCTCACGAAGTTGCAGTGAATACTGACTGGCTTTGCCACGTGGTGGTCGTCCTGTTGGAGACTTACCCGGCAAAGTTGTGCGCTTTGCAAGCGCTTTATGAGCTTTAGGGTGAAGAGCATAGCCTTCACGACGGCTCATTTTTACAATTGATTGTCTATCTCGTGCCATATTAGATCCTTCGCGCCTTACGTGGACGGCAACCACCGTGTGGTACACCTGTCACGTCGCTAATACTCTCGACCTGTACTTCTTGGGCTTGCAACACACGAACGGCTGCATCGCGACCAAGTCCTACACCTTTAATAAATACATCTGCCTTGCTAAAACCATGTAGCTGTTTAGCTGCCTGAATAGCTTTTTCTGCTGCAACTTGTGCTGCGTAAGCCGTACCTTTCTTAGAGCCACGGAACCCGCAACCACCTGCACTAGCAGTAGTAAGGACGCCGCCCTTGCTATCTGTTACCGTAATAATGGTGTTATTGAATGTTGCGAGTACGTGAACTTGCCCAAAGGGTACTGATCGCTTAGCTTTTTTCTTCTTGACTGTTGTAGTAATTTGTTCCATATCTATCCTTAGGTCTTAGACGCTACCTTCTTAGCGGTACCACCCACAGTTGTCTTGCGCCCACGACGCGTACGTGCGTTTGTTCGTGTTCGTTGTCCCCGTGATGGAAGGTTAGATTTGTGACGAAGGCCTCGGTAAGAACCGATGTCCTTGAGACGCTTAATGTTTGTGGCAACAATACGCTGTAACTCACCTTCAACTACGAGGTCAGCGTTGATAACGTCCTGAATTCGTGAAATTTCTGCGTCAGTAAGGTCTTTGACACGTACTGTTGGCTCAACTTTAGCTTTTTCTAAAATATCAGCACTTGTCTTTGGTCCAACGCCGTAGACATACGTCAGTGCTATCTGAACTTGCTTTTCTGTCGGGATAGTTACCCCTGAAATTCGAGCCATTCTCTACCCCTGCCTTTGCTTGTGCTTTGGCTTAAACTTGTTAATAACATACAAACGACCCTTGCGACGAACAATCTTGTCGTCGGGGCTGATTTTTTTTACACTTGCACGCACTTTCATGCGGATCACCGGTCCTTTCTATGAGCCTGGATGACACACTGCTTAATATTGATAACGTCGCTAGAACTTCTGCAGAAAGGCACTAAGGATGTACCCTGTTGTAAAAGCACTAGGACTTGCGATAGGTGATTCTGCCCTTAGTAAGATCATAAGGGGTCAACTCGACCGTAACGCTGTCACCTGGCACGATACGAATGTAATGTTTTCGCATTTTACCGGCGACGTGAGCTATAATTTGATGACCGTTTTCGAGCTCGACACGAAATTGAGTACCCGGAAGGGTCTCGATTATAGTGCCTGTTAGTTCGATTACTTCCTTATTTCCAGCCATAAATATATAACAAGACCTGATTATATCAGATAGAGTGCCTATCTGTAAACACTATTTTGATTTACTTTTCGGTTTTGTAGATCTTTTACCCGACGGTAATCGATCCCGCATGCGTAGCCGGCCACCACCACTTGCGGCTAATGCTGGCTCGCTGCTGTCATAGAAGAAATCAGGCTGCTCATACTGGTCGTAAGTCACCATCAACGCTCGTGATTCTATCTGACGCATCGTCTCTAGCGCAACAGCTACGAGGATCAACACACTAGTACCGCCAAGCGCGATATTCGAATTAGTGAACATCTGCCCCAAAATAGGCATTAAGGCCAGTGCGCCGAGGCTGAGAGCCCCAAAGAGCGTTAAACGGTTAACTGTCTTGGCAAGATATTTCTCAGTTTGTTTACCAGAACGCACTCCTTCGATAAACCCACCTTGCTTCTGTAGGTTCTCTGATATTTCTTTGGAGTCAAAAGTAATACCGGTATAGAAGAACGTAAAGACAACGACGAGCAGGAAGTAGACGATTGGGTAGATGTATGGTTCCCATCCACCTGCGGCAAAGGTTTGTGGACTTGGGTTTTGGAACCATAGGACTAAGTTTGTGCCAAGTTCTTGCAAGCGCACGCTATCAGAACCTTGTAGAATTTGACCAACGAAGCTCGGAACACTCAAGAACGCTAATGCAAAGATGATTGGCACTACACCAGCAGTAATGATCTTGATGGGCAATGTAGTGGTCACTCCGCCGTAAGCGCGGTTGCCTTGGACGCGTTTAGCATAGTGTACTGTTATGCGTCTGGCACCTTCATTTAATTTGACAACAAGATATGTTAATACTACCGTGACGACCAAAACAATTAACGCAAATATGAGTGCACCTCTGTTTACTGGTAAAGTGAGTCCGAGGACACGCCAGGTGCCATCCCCTGTTGTGACGGCTGCAGCAAGACTCGCTATCGTCGACGGCAACTGACTAACAATACCTACAGTAATAAGAAGTGATATACCATTTCCAATGCCTTCTTCGGTTATGAGTTCGCCGAGCCACATCAGTAGCATTGAACCACCGGTCAGGGCAGCAATCATCAGCGCCCACTGCATCGGGGAACTCGTTGCGGTAATATCGATACCGCCAACCGATTGCGCTGACTGCCTTACGAGGAAAATTGCGCCAACAGATTGAACAATGGCCAGCGGCAGGGAAAGCAGGCGCGTATACTGGTTGATCTTCTTGCGGCCGAATTCACCCTCTTGATTGAGTGCTTCAAGCTTAGGGATTGCTTTGGTGAGCAACTGCATAATAATCGATGCGTTAATATATGGCCCAAGACCAATCAACATAATTGAGAAGTTGGCCAGTGCACCACCTGAAAGGACGTCAAGAAAACTGAGTAACTGCGTTGTTTCAGTAGATGTATAGATTGATTCAAGTACTTGCTTGAGGGTCTGTGGGTCGCTCAGTGGTATCGGTATATGCGCTAGGATACGAAAAATAAGAAGCATTCCAAGTACTGCAAGTACACGCTTTCGCATGTCTGCATTCTTCAGTGACTTCCAAATTAAACGCCAATTCATGTTCTACCCTCTAGCTCACTTGTAAATATTCCTATGCAGTATAGCGCATAACGAATACGAATATCTATTACTATGTGTTGTTATTTCGTAACTTTTGGACGAGCGACACGTTCAGTTTTGGTGAATGTTCCGCCAGCTTTGGTAACTGCTGCAATAGCACTTTGACTAGCTGCCGGCAATTTAACGCTTATTTTGCGCTTCAGTTCGCCCTTAACGATCAACTTAACATTGACGTGCAAGCTTGATATCAGGCCATGACCTGCAAGGACTGCAGTATCAATGGTCGTTTCTTTCAGATCGTTGATTTGTCCAGTGTAGATGTTCTCAAAAGGTACGCGCTTAGACGTAAAACCACGAAGTTTTGGTATACGCTGCATGAGAGGATTCTGACCACCTTCAAAACCTGGTCGTGTTCCACCACTCTTACGTGCGTTCTGTCCTTTTGTACCGCGTCCAGCTGTTTTACCACGACCGGCTGCTATACCGCGACCAACGCGTTTGCGATTCTTTGACGATGTGATATTTAGATCATTGTATTTCATGCGACCTCCGCTTCGGGCTTTTTGGCAGCAGGCTTGCTAGCTTTTTTGGTTTCAGCAATAGCTCCGTACTTGTTGGAAACCCAATTCTTTGCTGGTTGGATTGATTCTAGAGCTGCGATGGTTGCGTAAGCAGTGTTTGTCTTATTGCTTGAGCCAAGAGACTTCGATAGCGCGTTATGTACGCCTGCAACATCCAGAATCGTACGAACAACGCCGCCGGCAATAAGACCAGTACCCGCACTCGCAGGCTTCAACAAAATGTATGCACCACTCACGCGGCCAGTAGCTTCATGTGGCAAAGTATCTTTGTAAAGTGCGACCGTGATCATATTTTTCTTAGCAACTTCTGTGGCCTTAGTAATGGCTGCCGTAACATCTGCACCCTTTGCAGTACCAACGCCAACTTTACGTTTGTGATCACCAACAACAACAAGTGCGCGGAATCTAAAACGCCGACCACCTTTTACTACACGAGCAACACGGTCAATGTGAAGGACCTGCTCATCAAACTGTTTTTCTTCTGCTGGCGCATCATTGCGACGGCCACGTGATTGATCGTACTGTGCCATATTAGAACTCCAATCCATTCTGGCGTGCCGCATCAGCAAGCGCCTTGATTCGGCCATGATACTTGCGACCGTTTCTATCAAATACTACTTTTTTAACCTTAACTGCTGTAGCTTTCTTGGCAAGGTTCTCACCAACATAAGCAGCTTTTTCAGTCATCGTCCCTGTTGCCTTTTTGTCTCCAACAGTTGTGAAACTTGCAAGTGTCTTATGTGCGGTATCATCAATGATCTGTGCTGATACATGCAGGTTAGTAATAGAAACACTGAGGCGTGGACGTTCAGTCGTGCCACTAACTGTTGCGCGTACGCGGCGCTTTCGTTGTGCCGCATTCTGTATTTTCTTGGTTAGTCTATTCATAATGGTTCCTATTTGTCCTTACCTGATTTACCGCTCTTACGGATAATACGTTCACCAACATACTTAATACCTTTGCCTTTGTATGGCTCTGGCTTCTTCAGGGAGCGGATTTCAGCCGCTACTTGGCCAACTTGCTGCTTGTTTATACCGCTGATTGTGATAATGTTCTGCTCAACACTCACGGTGATTCCTTGAGGGATCTTATACATAACGTCGTGTGAAAACCCGACATTAAGCTTAAGGTCAGTACCTGCAAGCGCTACGCGGTAACCAACACCGTTAAGTTCTAGCTTTTTCTCAAAGCCTTGGCTTACACCAACTACAAGGTTTTGTAGTAGTGCACGCATCAGGCCGTGCTTTGCACGAACTTTTGGTTCGTCGTTGGCTCGCGTAACGATGATTTCATCGCCTTCTTGTTTGACGGTGATGTCCGGCATGGTGAACTGGCTCAATGAACCTTTGCTCCCGTTAACCGTGATGACATCTTTGTCGACAGTGATTGTCACACCGCTGGGGATTTGAATGGGCAGTTTTCCTACTCGACTCATGATGTTATTCCTTTAATTTCCTTTAATATACTCTACAAATTAGTTCGCCACCGAGACGTTGATCTTTGGCGTCTTTGCCGGTCATAATACCTTTTGATGTAGATACGATGACCAGTCCACGTCCGCGCATGATTGTCGGGATCTTGTCAGCTCTTGTGTACATGCGGCGGCCGGGAGTACTCATTCGACTGATCTCAGTGATACGTGCGTTTTCAGATGGCTGATTTATGACGATTGACAGCGTTTTGCCTGGTGTGTCTTCGTTCTTTTTAACAGAAACACTCTGAACAAAGTGATTTTGCTTGAGAATCTCAGCAATTGATTCCTTCATCTTTGAATGAGGCATCGTCACTTCTTGTTTGTTTACATTAATAGCATTGCGGATGCGTGTTAGCATATCTGCAACTGGGTCTGTACTTACCATACTCATACTCCTTACCAGCTCGCTTTCGTTACACCAGGAATCTCACCCTTTGAGGCGTGCTCACGGAAACTTATACGACTCAAGCCAAAGGTGCGCATATACGCATGAGGACGACCAGTTTCCATACAGCGATTCTTCCATCGTGTTGGCGATGAATTACGGGGGAGCTTGTGCAGACCATCGTAATCACCCATTTTCTTTAGCTCAGCACGCTTGTCGGCGTACTGCTTGATCATCTTTTGACGCTTCAAGTCACGTGCAATGATTGATTTCTTAGCCATTACTTGGCTCCCTTCTCATGTGTTTTCTCAAATGGCATACCAAACTTTTCGAGCAAGGCTCGGCTGTGGTCTGGATTATTTGCCTTGATGACAAATACTACTTGCATACCGTGTGGGGTTGTTGTTTCTTCAAAGGTCAGTTCTGGGAATACTGATTGATCAACCAAACCTAAGCTAAAGTTGCCCTGACGGTCAAAGGCTTTTGCACTCACACCGTGGAAGTCACGCAGTCGTGGGAGGACTATGTTGATCAAGCGGTCGGCAAATTCGTACATTTTTTCACCCCGAAGAGTTACCTTGAGCCCAATTTTGTTACCTTCGCGCAGTTTGAACGTTGCAATCGAAAGACGTGCAGTGGTTTCAATCGGTTGCTGACCTGTTATTTTGCGAAGTGTGTTTGCAGCAATTTCCATGAGCTTCTTATCGTCTTTTGCACGTCCAAGACCAACGTTTAGAACGATTTTCTCAAGACGTGGTACCTCATTCGAATTCTTAAGGCCAAGATCCTTTTGCAAAGCTGCAGCGTACTCATTGTTGTAGAGTACTTTCAGTCGTGCGTTTGTGGTTGCTACTTGTTTTGTTGCGGTAGCCATTACTTGATCTCCTTGCCGCTTTTCTTAGCGATACGAACTTTGGTGCCTGCTTTGTCAAAGCTGTAGCCAATACGGGTTGGCTTCTTTGAGGTTGGGTCAACCAAAGCTACTTTTGATACCCAGATTGGTTTTGTCAGTTCGATAATACCGCCCTGAGGGTACTGCTTGTTTGGCTTCTGGTGCTTCTTAACGATGTTAATGCCTTCTACTGTGACTTTGTTGTCGCTTGGGTGTACGGCAACGACTTTACCAGTCTTGCCTTTGTACTTACCAGCCAACACCACAACGGTGTCATTCTTCTTCAATCGAATCTTATAAAGCGTCATTATAGTACCTCCGGAGCGAGTGAGATAATCTTGGCGTAACCCATGTCGCGGAGTTCACGAGGAACTGGCCCGAAGATACGAGTTGCCTTAGGTAGTTTATCGTCACCAATGATAACTGCAGCGTTATCATCAAACTTAATTGTTGAACCGTCTTTGCGCTTGATTGGGTAGCTTGTACGTACCACAACCGCGCGAACAACAGTCTTCTTTTTGACGTTGCCGCTAGGGTTAGCTACTTTAACGGTAGCAACGATAGTGTCGCCAACGCGAGCGTAACGCTTGCGTGTGCCGCCAAGAACACGAATGCAAAGGATTTCCTTAGCACCGCTGTTGTCACATACGATTAATCGTGATTCTTGTTGGATCATACGTCTTCCCCTTTGGACTCACGGATAACTGGACGTTCTACTACTTTTGTAAGTGTAAACCGCTTACGTGCACTGATTGGTCGAACTTCGCTAATAATGACTTTGTCGCCTTCTTGCGCTTCGTTCTTTTCATCGTGTGCCATGAATTTCTTACTGACAGAATACTGCTTCTTATAGATTGGGTGTGTCATGCGAGTAACGACGGTGACGGTAATGGTCTTGTCGGCTTTGCTTGATGACACAACACCAGTAAATGTTTTAGCCATTACATGTTCTCCTTCGTTAGCTGCTCGCCCAAAACGGTAAGCATACGCGCCAAGTCTTTACGCTTGTGTCGGATGACCTTAACGTTCTGCACTTCACCACCGTGCATACGGCGTCGTAGTTCAGCGATCTCTTCGCGTAGTTTAGTGCTTTCCTTGGTCAGGTCTGCTGTTGATAATTTACGGATTTCTACAACTTTCATAGTGTTACGCCTCCTCCCTTACGAGGAACTTGGTTTTAATTGGCAACTTGTGGGCAGCCAATCGCATTGCTTCACGGGCTACATCTTCTGGTACACCTTGCATTTCAAACAAGATTGTCCCCGGACGGACCTTAGCTGCAAAATACTCTGGGTTTCCTTTACCACTACCCATCTTTACGTCCTGTGGCTTACGAGTCACTGGAGTATGAGGGAAGATGCGGATCCAGATCTTTCCACCACGCTTGATATGACGAGTCATAGCTTGACGTGCAGCCTCGATCTGGCGAGATGTGATACGCTCTGAGCCTTGTGACTGTAGTGCGTATTCACCAAAGGCAATCGCGTTTCCACTAGTAGCTACTCCGCGGATCTTGCCCTTGCGTACCTTTCGGTACTTTGTTCGTTTTGGCATTAGCATGTTAGGCTACCTCACCCTTGTAGATCCATACTTTAACCCCAATAATGCCTTTTTGCGTCGTGGCTCGTGCTGCAGCGTAGTCGATATCTGCTCGAATGGTATGTAGTGGAACACTACCAGCGACTTCTTTTTCAAGTCGTGACATGTCAGCACCATTAAGTCGACCAGCGACTTCGATACGAATACCCTTAGCGCCAGCACGCATAGTGTTTGCAGAAGACTGCTTAATAGCACGACGGAATGAGATTCTTCGTTCTAGTTGGTTAGCAATGTTTTCAGCAACAAGCTTGGCGTACATTTCTGGCTTCTTGATTTCTTCGATGTTAACACGAGCAGGAACTCCGTAGATCTTTTCGATAGCAGCCTTCAGCTCTTGTGCACCAGAACCACCACGACCAATCACAACACCAGCTTTTGCTGTGGTGACTGTTACAGTGACAAGGTTTGGTGATCGTTCAATATCTACCTTGTTAATTGCTCCACGTGAGCCAACTTTGTTGACAATCAAGCGTCGAACTTCAAGATCTTGACGAAGGTAGTTTGCATAATCTTTCTTGGATGCGAACCACTTGCTGCGCCAGTCCTTATTGACTTGAAGTCGCATGCTGATTGGGTTTACTTTTTGTCCCATTACTTCTTCTCCTCAGCTTTCTTAGCTTGCGCAGGTTTCTTAGGTGCACGCTGCTCACCATCAACAATTACAGTGATATGAGATGTGCGACGTTGGAAAGGAAGGGCACGACCATGTGCTGCAGGACGGTATCGCTTGTAACGAACACCAGGGGTGACGGTAATTGCAGTAATAGTCAGCGTGTCGGCCTTGTAGTTATGGTTGTTATCAGCATTTGCCTTGGCAGACTTGATAGCCTTGATAACTGGTTCAGCTGCACGACGTGGTGTGTGCTGCAGGATGGTGATGGCGTCTTCAACAGAGCGACCACGAACCAAGCTAGCTACAACACCAACCTTACGTGGGCTCATACGAACACCTTTACTAATAGATTGGACAGACATTGTTATTTGCCTCCCTTAGCAAGCTTACCGCCATGTGAGCGGAACTTGCGGGTAGGTGCAAATTCACCGAGCTTATGACCAACCATGTTTTCGGTAATGAAAACAGGAACATGCACTTTACCGTTGTGAACAGCAATAGTTTTGCCAACAAACTCAGGACTAATTGTGCAAGCACGTGCCCAAGTCTTAATGATAGTACGGTCTTCGTTGCCCAAAGCGTTTACTTTCTTAGCAAGCTTTGGATCGACAAATGGACCTTTCTTTAGTGATCGACTCATAATGCTACCTTATTTCCTCTTCGCCTGATGACGGGTTCTTACAATAAACTTACTGCTCGTCTTGCGACTACGTGTCTTGAAACCAAGTGTCTTCTGACCCCAAGGCGTACGTGGATCGCGACCAATACCGTGTGCACCACCGTCACCACCACCGTGCGGATGATCAGCTGCGTTCATAGCAATACCACGAACGCCTGGACGCTTACCCTTGAGGCGATTACGGCCAGCTTTACCAATCTTGATGTTCTGATGTTGTACGTTACCAACGGTTCCGAGACTCGCAGTACATGTCAGATGGACTAAGCGGACTTCGCCACTAGGCAGTTTAACTTGTGCATAGTCACCTTCTTTTGCAGCAAGCTGAACACTAGCACCAGCAGAGCGTGCTAGCTGGGCACCACGTCCTGGCTGTAATTCAACAGCGTGGAGAATACTACCAACCGGGATGTTCTTGAGAGGAAGACGGTTACCAAGTTCTATGGCTACTTCTTCGCCAGACTCAATCTTCTGGCCAACCTGCATGTTAGCGGCTGCCAGAATGTAGTGATATACGTTATCGCTGTCTTTGATACGAGCAATACGAGCAGAACGGTTCGGGTCATACTCAATGTGTTCAATCGTAGCAACTGTACCAGGGGCTAGCTTGAAGTTAACCTTACGGTAGAACTTCTTTGCGCCACCACCACGATGACGAGTAGTAATGCGGCCTTGGTTGTTACGCCCACTCTTTTGCTTCTTTACAACGAGAAGTGAACGAACAGGCTTGCGTGTAGTGATTTCGCTCATATCCTGCGTGGTCATACCGCGCTGTGCAGGAGTAACTGGCTTCATCTGTTTAATGGCCATTACTTGGTCTCCTTTTTAGCCTTCTTAGCGGCTTTTTCAGCTTGCTTAGCTTCAGCGTCGGCAGCTTCATCAATTGCATCAAATACAGGTATTTTGTCGCCTTTTGCTACGCGGACGTAGGCTTTTTTGATGTCACTGCGCTTACCGGCAACTGCTCGGCTTCGCTTACGATAGCTCTGCTTGACTTTGCCTTTAGCAACAATAATGTTTACTTCTTCAACCTTAACGTCAAACTGAGCAGCAACAGCTGCAGCTACCATGACTTTATTAGCGCTGGTAGGCACATCAAAAACGTAGGTGTTATGTAGTTTGCTCAAAGCGTAAGTCTTTTCACTCATGCGTGGCTTCAATGCTAGTTCTTTACTCATTTTGCAGCCTCATCTTTCTTTGCCGGAGCTGTAAGCCAAGCTACAACTTCCTTGAGTGCTCCAGCAGTAATCAGGATCATATCTGCATTCAGAACATCATATACGTTTAGGTAGCTACTCTGGGAGACCTTTACGTCACGGAGATTACTGGTCGCACGGACAATTTCTGGAGTTTTCTGCTCAGTGACAATAAGCGTTCGACGCATAGCACCAACCTTATCAAGTAATTTGACGGCTTCTGAGGTTTTGCCGTCTTTGATAGCAAAGGCTTCAATGACTGCAATCTTGTTTGCTTCTGCAGCAACGCTCAACGCTTGGCGGATTGCCTGGCGCTTTGCAGCTGTTGGCATTCGCTTGGTGTAGTTTTCGTTACCTGTTGGGCCGAAAACGATACCACCACCGCGCCAAATTGGGTTACGGCTTGAACCGAAACGTGCGCGGCCAGTACCCTTTTGTTTCCAAGGCTTGCGGCCACCACCACGGACATCGCCGCGGTTTTTAACATTAGCTGTGCCGAGTCGGCCGTTAGCAAGATACGCTACGTATGCTTGCTTAAGTAGATCATGGTTAGCTGTGTCGACTGCAAAGACTGCTTTGTCGAGTTTTGCAGCAGTTGTAGCTTTAGTGCCGGATTTGGTAAATGTTGTTACTGCCATATTATGCTCCTTGTACCACAACTATGCTTTTGCGTGGACCTGGCACTGCACCGACGACGCCGATGATATTGTGCTCTGTGTCTACGAGTGCAATCTTTAGGTTTGTGACGGTAACGCGTTCGTGACCCATTTGGCCGGCCATTTTCTTACCCTTGAAGATGCGCTGTGGGTACATAGAACCGATAGAACCAACCTTACGGGTGTTTCCTTTACCACCATGTGTTTTGCGCTGTCGGTGGAAGTTGTGACGCTTGATCGTTCCTGCCCAGCCTTTACCTTTGCTCGTGCCAGTGACTTGTACCGTGTCGCCAATTGAAAAGACCTCTGGTGTGAGCGTTTCGCCAACCTTGAGGTCTTCTGTGATTTCTGGAACGCGAATTTCGCGTACGATTTTTGGTGTTACTTTTGATTGCTTGAAATGTCCTGCCTGGGCTTTGCCCATATTCTTGGCAGTTTCAAAACCGAGCTGCACAGCTGTATAGCCGTCAACATCTGTGGTTTTGACTTGCGTAATAACGCAAGGACTAGCGGAAAGCAAGGTAACAGCAGTCATAGTACCGTCATCAGAGATGGTACTGGTCATGCCAACCTTTCGTGTAATAAGGGCTTTCATAGTGTCTTATAACCTTTTCGTTACAGGTACAGTGCATGAAAATACTTGATGGCCGGTGGTTTCTACCTCTGTAGACCTACCAATTCATCAAGTTCATGATGTACACAAAGTTTGATATACCATAACAGATTAGCAGAAAACACCCACTACTGTCAATATGTTGTCTATTCTACATTTAATTCTGAAAGATTTTGGGTGGATCTTTTTAAAGGCTATATAACAATATGGAGGCCGAGGGGGAGCCAGAAGCTAATGAAGGCCGACATCAAGAGAATAGCGTAGCCAATCTTTTTGTCGAGCTGTAAACGCTCGTGACGCAGTAATACTACACCAGCTAGCAGACCAATTGGTATGGGTATTTGTGCTCCACTACTAGTGACAATGCGTAGCCAGAACGATCCTAGTACGAGGTAAACGACGAGTTTTAGAAAGTATATACTGTCTACTTCTTTGGTTCGTGTTTGTTTTGTTTTTGTTTTACTCGGCATTTAGTTAGTATAACAGCTTACGCTTTCTAAACCAGTTGGATTGTTCTATTAACTATTGGTAGGACCGGTCAAATAATGATGCAAAGTTTCATCGCTCAGTACATCGTTTGCTAGTACTTCTGCCTCATGTCGCATGGCTCTCGTTGCACTATCCAACCTGAAAACTCGGCTGAAGTTGCCAAACTGAGCCTTATCTACCTCATGGCTGAGCCTCTCGGTATGTGCGATCGAGGCCATATACGCGATAGAATGTGAATACACACGCGCTGTACTCCTTCGGTAACTACTGTGCGGTTCGGACCCAACGAGTGCCAGTAGTTTCCAGTGCCCACGACCGGCGATATCTTGAGCTGACGAACGAGCATTTGCCATGATAGTATCCTCAATCGTTTCATGTGTTGCCACTGACTGAAGAAGCCCATTGACGGTGCTGAAGTAGCGGCGCCGTTCACTGATACTGGCCATCATTTTTCTTCCGAGCATGAGTCCAACTATTGCGCCAGTGACGAATGCAGCTCCAGATTGTGACATCAACGTCGGGTCGTCTTCATGTTTTTCTGATGCCCCACTCAATGTTACACGTAAATAATATGGCACCTTCTGCCAGTTGTAATTTGCATACTCAATACTACCCTTTTTTGCAACAGCATCAATAATCGACTCGCAAGCATTGTCAAATTCAAACTGAACGTTATCTAATGCTCGTTGAGTTGGCATTGTTCCAAGAATTTCTAAATCAGACATGGGTAGTATGTTATTTATGTTCGGTGTATGTAGTTACTTCAGCGTAACTGACAACTACATCTTTATTTCGGCATCACAGCCGGCAGGAAGCGAAAGATTCATTAGTGAATCAATTGTCTTTGGTGTTGGCTCTAACACATCGATAATACGTTTGTGTACACGCATTTCAAACTGTTCACGGCCTTTTTTATAAACGTGCGGGCTCTTAACAACAGTGTAAGTTGTTTTCTTGGTTGGAAGTGGGATTGGCCCAGCAATTGTTGCACCGGTACGGATTGCTGTATCAACAATCTGCTTAGCAGACTGATCGATTACTTTGTGATCATATGCCTTAAGACGGATACGGATCTTTTGCTTACCGTCTTTCTTTTCTAGTGGTTTTTTGGCGTCAGCCATGATGTGCTCCTTTCATGAGCACTAGGGCGGAGGGGGAAGGATGAAGGGTGGAGGTTTTCCTCATTCCCTTTTGCCTTAGCCCTTAGCCCTAGTCTGTGATGTAACATCTCCGTAAGTGCTATAGAGAGCCCTGTACGACGACTTTTAGTCATCACGATTAGTTTGTAATACAATCCTACAACAATAATCAATTTTTGTGAAGGATCTTCTGTTAAGTGATACTAGATGCAGCCTCTAATGTGCGCTGCCTTTCACTTCGCTCAATGCCATAGCGTTTATCAAGTGTATGTCGCGGCCCGCCTTGAAAAGCATTATATGCCGATAGTGCGTAGTTAAGTGCGCGCTTACCAACTAAGTGACACCTGTCATATCTGCCGTAGTAGTATCCACTGGTATCGATATTGAAGTATCTCTCTTGTCGCAGCGTTTCAACTTCATGAAGTGTTACACCTTCATCATCTGCGAGCTGCCTGAATATGTAGCCACTAAGTTCATATGCAACATCATTGGCGAGGGCTATTTCACCGTTGTCGATAAGTTCTGTAGCTTTCTGAATAGTTTCAGCTAAACCACATTCTTGACTAGCAATCTCCTCAATACTAGTTCGTATGAGTCCCGCCTGGCTATCACGCGAATAATAGGTCATGTTTTCTCCTTAAGATCGTCTGAAATATATACAAAAGTAGCGATAAACGCAAGCACAAGCATAATCAGAACACTTTGCGTGGTGGTTTTAGATAGAGCTCGGGTTTTTCAAGCGTGTTATGCAGTGTTAGTAACCGATAATGAAAAAGGAGCTGTACTTAGCGTATAGCTCCTTTTTCTGTCGCAGGTCTTATCCTGCAGTGTGCCCTGGTAAAGGGGCGAGATCGCTACTTGTTGATCTTGGTAACAACACCAGCACCTACGGTACGGCCACCTTCGCGGATAGCGAAGCGTAGACCCTGTTCCATAGCGATTGGTGCAAGCAGTTTAACCTTGAAGGTTACTGTGTCGCCCGGCATGACCATTTCTTTGTCAGCTGGGAGTTCAACCTCACCAGTTACGTCCGTAGTACGGAAGTAGAACTGTGGCTTGTAGCCCTTGAAGAATGGTGTGTGACGACCGCCTTCATCCTTAGTGAGGATATAGACTTCTGCATCAAACTCAGTGTGAGGAGTGATTGAACCAGGCTTAGCCAAAACTTGGCCGCGCTCGATGTCATCACGCTCAATACCACGAAGCAAGATACCAGCGTTATCACCAGCTTGTCCTTGATCAAGAGATTTCTTGAACATTTCGATGCCAGTTACAACTGATTTCTTGGTGTCGCGGACACCAGTAATTTCAACTTCGTCGTTAACTTTAACGATACCCTGTTCAATACGGCCAGTAGCAACAGTGCCACGACCTTTGATTGAGAAGACGTCTTCGATAGCCATCATGAAAGGCTTGTCGAGGTCGCGCTTAGGCTCTTCAACATAGTCATCCATAGCTTTGATCAGTTCCATGATTGCATCTTCGTTAGCTGCATCGCCTTCGAGTGCCTTGGTAGCTGAACCCTTGATGATTGGAGCATCTTCGTCAAAACCGTTCTTAGCGAGCAGTTCACGAATGTCCATTTCAACTAGTTCGATGAGTTCTGGATCAGCAAGATCCATCTTGTTCATGAATACAAGAATCTTAGGTACGCCCACTTGCTTAGCAAGAAGTACGTGTTCACGAGTCTGAGGCAACGGACCGTCGTTAGCGGCAACCACGAGGATAGCACCATCGATCTGCGCAGCACCGGTAATCATGTTCTTCACATAGTCGGCGTGACCTGGCATGTCAACGTGCGCGTAGTGGCGCTTTTCTGATTCATATTCTTGGTGAGAAGTCGCAATGGTAATACCACGTGCTTTCTCTTCTGGGGCGTTGTCAATCTGATCATACGCAATTGGTTTGTTAACGTCGCTCGGTAGCTTTTTAGCTAGTACAGCGGTGATAGCAGCCGTAAGTGTCGTTTTACCGTGGTCAACGTGACCCATAGTACCTACGTTTACATGCGGCTTGCTTCGGTCAAAATCTGCCATGTAGATTTGTCTCCTATTATTAGTTCATTATTTTATCGCGGTCCATGTCACATCAATAGCAACGCCCTCTCGCGAGTACATCAATAATCTTACCTGTTAGTCGGTCTTTTGTAAAGAGTTTTAACGTCAGTTTAGGAAGTGCACAAGTATATTATTGAGCTGCCAATATTTGCACACAAAACCGTTCTTCTAGTTCTTGTTGTGCAGTCATGGTTCTATCAAGAGCTAGACGCTCATAGTCATTCACCATGAATTGAGGCATTTTTACAGTAGGAATAGATTCGTTGTCTGATGATACAGGTAAACCAAGCCAGATATACTGATTACTTACAGCAGTACTACAGCGTCGAAGCGTATCAGCACATTCTCGATCTGGAATATAGTGAGCAGCTTCAATCTGTCTTTTGACCAGTTGTCTACTTAGCCACAAACCCATTGTGAACGTTGACTGTTCCCGATCGTAGCTCGTATATGCAAAGTAAATAACTGCATGACCACTGTAGCCTGGCTCTATGCTACGGAATCGTTCGGCGCTAATCTCGGTAAACTTGTCGCGAAGCATGCTTACTACTTGGCGTTTTTGGCAATGATAGCTTCTGTGACGTTTGGTGGAACGTCTTCGTAGTGGTCAAGCTCCATACTTGAACTCGCACGACCTTGCGTCATTGAACGCAGGTTGGTGGTGTAACCAAACATTTCACCAAGTGGTACAAAGGCAGTGATTTCTTTAACGCCGCTGGAAAGGTCTTCCATAGACTCGATGCGTCCACGCTTACTGTTGAGGTCACCAATGACATCGCCCATGAACTCTTCAGGTGTTACGGCAACAACCTTCATGATAGGTTCAAGGAGTACTGGCTTAGCAACCTTCACACCAGCTTGCAGTGCCATAGAGCCAGCAATCTTAAAGGCCATTTCGTTTGAGTCAACGTCGTGGTAGCTTCCGTCGTACAGTTCTGCCTTGATATCAACAACAGGGTATCCGGCGATAACACCGTTAGACATTGCCTCGATGATACCTTGCTCAACTGGCTTGATGTATTCACTTGGGACAACTCCACCCTTGATAGAGTTAATGAACTCAAAGCCTTTACCAGCTTCGTTCTGAGACAGGCGAAGCCAAACGTGACCGTACTGACCACGTCCACCAGATTGCTTGACGAACTTACCTTCAATTTCAACAGCGTCTTTGCGGATAGTTTCACGGTAGGCAACCTGTGGTTGACCAATGTTGGCCTCGACATTGAACTCGCGCTTCATACGGTCAACGAGAATTTCGAGGTGAAGCTCACCCATACCAGAGATAATTGTCTGGCCTGTTTCTTCGTCAACACGAACACGGAAAGTTGGATCTTCCTCTGCAAGACGCTGCAATGCTAGGCTCATCTTCTCTTGGTCAGCCTTTGTCTTTGGTTCGATTGCAATGCTGACAGGCGGTTCAGGGAATGTAATGCTCTCAAGCACAATAGGATCATTGATTTCACAAAGTGTGTTACCAGTTGTTGTACCCTTAAGGCCAACGATGGCAGCGATATCACCAGCACCGATTTCAGTAACGTCTTCACGCTTGTCAGCTTGCAGACGTACAATACGGCCGATGCGTTCTTTGCTACCCGTAGAACTGTTCAGAATATATGACCCAGCTACGAGCTTACCTGAGTAAACACGGAAGTAAGCCAGCTTACCAACAAAAGGATCAGTTGTGATCTTAAAGGCCAGCGCTGCAAAAGGATCAGATTCGCTTGGCTTTCGCTCAATTTCATCACCAGTCTTTGGGTGCGTGCCCCAGGTAGAACCAACGTCAAGTGGGCTTGGCAGGTAGTCATTAACCATATCGAGTACTTTTTCTACGATAACGCCACGGCCATCGCCCCCAGTTACGGCAAAGAACTTACCTGATAGCACAGCGGTACGGATAGCTTGCTTGATTTCATCAGTTGACAGACCTTCTTCACCGACTTCAAAGAACTTCTCCATCATGGCTTCGTCTTCTGCGACGGCATTTTCTATCAGCAGGCTGCGGTATTTCTTGGCCTTGTCGAGCATATCTTCTGGGATTTCACCCTCAATCAGCTCTTTATCGGTGAAGTCTTTGTAGGTGTATGCCTTCATTTCGACGAGGTCAATTACACCGTTGATGGCTTGTTCAAAACCAATTGGCAAATGCACAGGGAATGCGTGTTTGCTGAGGCGGTTATGGATAGAGTCGAGAGACTTGTAGAAGTCACCACCCGTTTGGTTGATTTTGTTGATGAAACAAATACGTGGGACTTTGTACTTGTCAGCTTGGCGCCAGACAGTTTCAGATTGTGATTCAACACCCATCTTACCGTCAAAGACCACACACGCACCATCAAGCACACGTAGTGAACGCTCAACTTCAACGGTGAAGTCGATGTGACCAGGAGTATCGATAATGTTAATCTGGTTACTCTTCCAGTAACAAGTCACTGAAGCAGCCACGATAGTAATACCGCGCTCGCGCTCTTGTGCCATCCAGTCGGTTGTTGTCTCACCTTCGTGCACTGCACCGATCTTGTGGTTCAAACCAGTACGGTAGAGGATACCTTCTGTAGTGGTAGTTTTACCGGCATCAATGTGCGCGATAATACCGAGGTTCCTAATATCTTTCATTGGTGTTGTTTTTGCCGCCATTCTCTATCCCTCTTTCTGTTCGTTCGTAATGCTCTTGTATTGTGTTGCGAGTGTTTCTAATCGTTGTTGAGTACCTTCAGCACCATCTGCCATTTGGCTTCTGTAGGCTAGGCTGTATGCAAGGGTGTCCCAGACGGCCTCTTCGGCTGCGAAAACATCATTAGTAGACAGGTCGAGTGCTGAATCAAGATCAACACGTACACTGTCCCTAACGACAGACTTGGCCAGCGCCATATACAACTCTGAAGGCGAATCAACGGATTCTTTCTCAAAGAGTTCTTCAGCAAGCTGCATCCATCTGGTTTTGTTTATTGCAATCTCAGCCACTCTATTGTGCCACACCGCTTTCTGCATCTTGTGGCACGCCAGCGTATGGTGACGCTTCGTACAAGAAGTCAACATTTGCAACTGGTCCGTAGTCTCTGAAGACTTCGATAGCGTCATCTCGGACATCGACGTCATCTACCACCCAAGCACGGACAGTGTCAAAGCCTTCTACCTGGAATGGATTCTGTGGTCGATACCTTAGTGCATCGACTACAAACAGCTCACCACAAGCAGCTTCATTGAACATTCCTTGGTCGCCGATACTGAGGAGATCTGCTGATACTTTTGTTTCAAACGCCATGATTATCTCGCAAAGTGAGCAAAGGCTCGGTTAGCTTCAGCCATCTTGTGTGTGTCTTCACGCTTCTTAACGGCTGTTCCTGTGTTGTTGTAGGCGTCCATAAGCTCTGCAGCAATGCGGTCTTCCATGCTCATACCTTTTTTGGCGCGAGCAGCAGCAACAAACCACATCATGGTGAGGTGATTCTGGCGTTGGCCCTTAACTTCAAAAGGAATCTGGTAGTTCGCACCACCAACGCGGCGAGAACGAGTCTCAACCTGCGGCTGAATGTTCTTCATAGCTTGTTCAAACACATCAAGTGGGTTCTGCACCTTGAGCTTATCGGCAGCTTTTTGCATACCACCATAGACAAGTCGTTCAGCAAGCTGCTTCTTACCGTTAAGCATGACGCGGTTAATAAGACGCTGGACCTGTACAGAGTTGTACACGCGGTCAGCTGGGATATCTCGCACGAGTGATTTGGTTACTTTTCTAGGCATTTTGGACTCCTTCCGCAACAATCGCGCATTCTGGTAGTTCATCTACTCCCGACTCTCGGTATGCTTCGAAAATACGATTACATGTACTAAATACATTTATGGCATCTTTGCCAGTAGTTGAGACTGTTGGGTTAATGTTAGGGCACTGCCAGTAGCATTCCCCAGAGTCTCTTTGCTCAGCAGTAACAGGGCCTCCTGCGACAACAAAGCTTTCGCTAAATAATGGACCTTCGCTGAAACTCATTATTTGCTCTCTTTCTTGGCACCGTACTTGCTACGTCCCTGTTTGCGGTTTTCGACACCTTGCAGGTCAAGTGCACCTCGCACAATGTGATAACGAACACCAGGAAGATCCTTAACACGTCCACCACGGATCAGAACAACAGCGTGTTCCTGTAGGTTGTGGCCTTCGCCAGGGATATATGCCCAAACTTCATGACCGTTGTTCAAACGTACACGAGCGACTTTACGAAGCGCAGAGTTTGGCTTCTTTGGAGTTTTCGTGGTGACCTTAACACAGACACCACGCTTCAGCGGTGCTGCTTTTTCATAGTTTCTAGTTTTGAGGTTGTTAACAACCTTGTGTAGGGCTGGAGATTTTGACTTCTCCTTCTTGATGCTGCGCGGTTTACGCACGAGCTGATTGATTGTTGGCATAGTTCTCCTTGTCTACTGCAGCATGTGATCGCCAAAATCACACGGCTCAGACATTAGTTTATCGTTGTAAATAATATCAGGTTTGTACGAATCGTACAAGTCTTTGGCTCGGGTTGGTTGACGTGCAATGGTTTAGCACGTCAACCCTGGCCCTGGAACTTAGGCTTCGGTGGTAACTTTTGAAGCGACTTTAGGATCGTCAAGCTCAGGACGATAGCCGGTACCAACAGGTATGCGACGTCCCAAGATAACGTTTTCCTTCAAGCCATACAGGTGGTCAACCTTACCACTGGTTGCTGCGGCAATCAGCACACGAGTAGTGTCTTGGAAGCTCGCAGCACTCAAGAACGACTCAGTTGATAGTGACGACTTAGTGATACCAAGTAGCAACTGTACAAACTTAGCTGGAGCTTTACCGTCAGCTACAAGCCGCTCGTTTTCTTCAATGACAGCGATTTTACTGACGATGTCGCCAGTTACAAATTCACTATCACCAGATTCCTCAATCTGCACGCGGCCAAACATCTGACGCACGATGATTTCAAGGTGCTTATCTGCAATGTTCTGACCTTGTGAGGCAAAGATACGCAAGATTTCGTTCATGATGTAACGCTGCGTTACTTCAACACCTTGTAGGCGCATCAGTTCGTGCAGGTTAATCGAACCATTGGTGAGTCTTTGACCAGCAACAACTTCGTCACCGTCTTTGACAACCATTTGCTTGAATCCTGGGATCTCATAGCGGGCTGTTGGCTGATCTGAAGGCGTAATGACAATCTTGTCCTTGCGCACTGCAATCTTACCAGCAACAGGTACTACCAGCGGGCTAGAAGCGTTCTGGCCAGTAGCAACTACGTCACCTACGGATACTTCAGCACCGTCTTCAATATCAGCAGTTCTTCCCTTAAGAGCGAGCTCTACTTTTTCCTTGCTGTTAGAGGTTACTTCTACTACATACTGATTGCCATCTTCCCAGAGTCGGACTGTTCCAGCCATTTCACTCAAGTAAGCCTGACCCTTTGGAGTACGTACTTCAAAGATTTCTTCAACACGTGGCAAACCTTGCGTAATGTCGTCAGCCGCAGCAGAACCACCAGAGTGGAAGGTTCGAAGCGTCAACTGCGTACCAGGTTCACCGATACTTTGTGCGGCAATCACACCAACTGGGTGACGGTTTGCAACGACTTCGCCAGTAGCAGGGTCGAGACCGTATGACTTACGTGATACGCCTCGTACGCTAGTACAGCTCAGCACGCTCATGATACGAACGCCATCAAGCGATTCATCGGCCTCAATGGCGGCAGCTTTTTCACGAGTGATAGCGTCGCCTTTTTTGACAATCTTGCCAATGTTTTCTGCAGCATAACGACCTTCTAGTCGTGATGAATAGCTCACACCAATTTCTTTGGCGTCAGAGCGGTAGATGGCAAAACCATGGTCTTCACAGTCTTCTTCAAGTGTAAAGACATCTTGTGCGACATCAACCAAACGACGAGTCAGATAGCCTGAGTCAGCTGTCTTGAGGGCGGTGTCGATCATACCCTTACGAGCACCACGGGTGGCCGTAAAGTACTCGAGCGGAGAAAAGCCATACTTATAGTTTGACTTAACTGGTAGCTCAATCGTGCGACCGGTAGCATCTGCAACTGGTCCAAGCATACCGACAGCTGTCGTTACCTGACCGAGGTTACCACGAGCACCAGATACTACAGCGATAGACATAGAACTGTCTTCGTTAGCAAACTGTGCAGCCAAGGTTTCCTGAACAGTCGCATATACCTTACCCCAAGTTTCAACAACGAGGCGGTAACGTTCTTCTTCAGTGATGAAACCTTGATCGTACTGATCGCTGATTTCTGCACCTTTGCGTTCACCTTCAGCCAAGATCTCTTTAAGACCCTTAATGTCGCTGAAGTCACTCATACCCATAGACAAACCTGAAACAGTCGCATAGGTGAATCCGAGGTCCTTCAGATCATCAGCGATCTCTGCAGTCTTGTCTTGTCCGTAGTTTTCGTACACCTGCGACATGACTTGCTGCAAGCGTTTTTTGGTCATAGCGTCGTCTTGGAATGGGAAGTCTTCTGGGAAGATTTCATTAAAGAGTACGCGACCAAGCGTTGTCTCACGAGTAACACCACGGAATGGAATCCGTACATGTGTCTGTAAGCTGAGAGATCCGCCATCAAGCGCCATAAGCGCTTCGTCAAGGCCTGAGAAGCCACGAATTTTCTTGTCTTCACTGGCTGCGCGGTCGTATGTTAGATAGTAACAGCCGAGCACAATATCTTGCTCGATATGGAGGATTGGCGAACCGTCGGCAGGTTTGAGTAGGTTCTTGTTGCTTGCCATGATGTTCTTAGCTTCATCTTGTGCAGCATCGCTCAAAGGCAAGTGCACGGCCATCTGGTCACCATCAAAGTCAGCGTTGAAACCTTTACATACGAGTGGGTGTAGCTGAATTGCTTTACCTTCAATCAACACTGGTTGGAAAGCCTGGATCGAAAGACGGTGCAATGATGGAGCACGGTTCAATAGTACGTATTTGCCCTGGATGACTTTATCAAGTGCATCCCAGACAGGTGTTTCGCCGGCTTCGATCATGCGTGTTGCAGAACGAATGTTGTGAGCGTGCTCGTTTTCGATGAGTTCACCAATGACAAATGGCTTGAATAGCTCAAGAGCCATCATCTTAGGGAGACCACACTGGCTGATCTTGAGTTCTGGTCCAGCAACAATCACTGAACGACCAGAATAATCAACGCGCTTACCAAGCAAGTTCTGACGGAAACGTCCTTGCTTACCCTTAAGCATGTCACTCAAAGACTTCAGACGACGTCGTTGGCCAGTTGCCGCTACAGCACGTCCTGAACGAGCGTTACTGTTGTCGATCAAAGCATCTACTGCTTCTTGTAACATACGCTGTTCGTTACGGCAGATAACTTCTGGAGCGTTAAGGTCCATAAGTTTCTTCAAACGGTTGTTACGGTTAATGACACGTCGGTAAAGATCGTTAAGGTCACTGGTAGCAAATCGTCCACCGGTCAACTGCACCATTGGTCGCAGGTCTGGAGGGATCACAGGCAGAACGCTTACACAAAGACTGCTTGGCTTAATACCTGCGCGGTCCATGCTTTCAAGCAAACGAAGTCGCTTCATCAGCTTCTTCTTGCGTTGTCCCTTTGCTTCTGCCGCCTCTTCTTCAAGCGACTTGATAAGTGCTCCAAGGTCAACTTCTGTCAGTAGATCACGTAGTGCAGAACCTCCCATACCTACTTCAATGATGTCTTGGTATTCGTCGGGTAGAGCACGGTAGTCGTTCTCGCTGATAAGGGCCATCTTTACGAGTCCAACAAGCTGAGCCTTAGAAAGGTCAAATGCCTCATTTAGCTCATCAAGTTCTTTGTTCTGAGCTTCAGCCAAGGCCTTAACGTCAGAACCTTCTTCTTTTGCTTGTGCCTCGTATCGTAGTTTGATTGCTTCTTTAGCAGCTTCAAACTCGGCTTCTTTGTCTTTGAGGAACTTGTCACGCTTATCTGTGTCAACAGACTTAATGATGTAACTCGCGAAGTAGACAACTCGCTCCAGGCTCTTAACTGTTGCACCAAGTACGAGACCCATTGCTGATGGTGTACCACGAAGGAACCAAATGTGTGCAACTGGTGTAGCAAGGCTAATATGACCCATACGTTCACGTCGCACAATGCTCTTGGTTACAAGTTCGCCTTTTTTGTCGACAGCAGCTTCGCGTGAGCGAACGCCCTTGTACTTAGCATCATGTGGGTTAATGTCTTTGACCGGACCAAAGATCCTCTCACAGAATAGGCCGTCGCGTTCTGGTTTCTGTGTTCGATAATTGATTGTTTCTGGCTTGGTTACTTCACCGTGTGACCAGTCAAGAATATCTCCTGAGCTGGCAACGGCTAGGCGTACCGCGTCAAAATCTGCAATATCTGTTCCGCTTGAGTAACGACGCATTACGCTACCTCCTTCTCTGCTTCATCATCTGAGACGGCTACCGAAGCCTCGTCTGCATCATCGGATGTATCATCCGCAACTACTGTCGTGGTTGCACTGCCGTGCAGTTCATCGTCAAGTTCCATCATGGCAAACTCGTCTGTGACTGCATCTTCAGTAATATCGATGTTGTTAATTTCTTCTGTAGGCACAGGAACGTCTGAAATATGTGCTGCTTCGTCTTTGACGTTGTCAGCAAGCACTTCTTCAGCGTCAATGACAGCATCTGATGTTACGAGGTCAACCTTAAGGCCAAGACCTTGTAGCTCTTTTACAAGCACGTTGAACGATTCAGGGACCTTTGGTCCAACAATCTCTGTCTTCTTAATGATAGACTCGTAAGCTTTGCTACGACCATACACATCGTCTGACTTGATAGTCAGCATTTCTTGCAAGGTGTTTGATGCGCCGTATGCTTCGAGCGCCCACACTTCCATTTCTCCAAATCGCTGACCACCGTTTTGCGCCTTACCGCCAAGAGGCTGTTGCGTCACCATGGTGTATGGACCAGTTGAACGCGCGTGGATCTTGTCAGTAACCATGTGATTGAGCTTAATCATGTACATACTACCGACGGTAGTGCGTTCCTTGAAGGCTTCACCGGTACGCCCATCATAGAGCTGCTGCTTGCCGTCTTCTGGCAGACCAGCCTCTTTGAGGAGTTCTTGGATAGTCGTAATCTTAACACCGTCGAATGATGGACTTGCAACGGTAATACCGAGTGCGCGAGCTGCCATACCAAGGTGTGTTTCAAACAGCTGTCCTACGTTCATACGACTTGGCACGCCCAACGGGTTCAACACGATGTCGATTGGCGTACCATCTTCTGTGAATGGCATGTCTTCAATCGGCATAACGCGGGCGATAACACCCTTGTTACCGTGACGTCCACCAAGCTTATCGCCAACAGAGATCTTGCGCATTTGAGCCACAAAGACTTGGATCTGCATGATGACACCAGCTTTGAGTTCATGTCCGTTCGCACGTGAGAAGACTTTGACGCCAACAACTTTACCGTGCTTACCGTTACTCATACGCTGTGATGTATCACGAACTTCTTTGGCTTTTTCACCAAAGATAGCTCGCAGCAAGCGTTCTTCGCTAGAAAGCTCTTGTTCGCCCTTTGGCGTGATTTTACCGACGAGGATGTCGCCAGGATGAACTTCTGCACCAATACGGACAATACCGTCTTCATCAAGGTGACGAAGTGCGTCTTCTGAAACATTCGGGATATCACGAGTAACAATTTCAGGGCCTAACTTTGTCTCGCGAACTTCCGTCATGTAGTCCACGATATGAACTGATGTCAGCGTGTCGTCTTCCACGAGTTTACGAGAGATGATGATAGCATCTTCAAAGTTGTAACCACGCCATGGCATGAATGCTACAAAGAGATCCTTGCCAAGTGCCAGTTCGCCCTTAGAGATCGACATACCTTCGATAAGCACATCGTCTTTTTTAACCTTCTGACCAGCTGTTACGACAACCTTTTGGTTGATGCTAGTGCCTTCGTTGCTACGAACGTAGTGAAGTGGTTCGTACTTGACGCTGCCGCTCTTGTATTTAACAACTACTTCGTCAGCTGAGGCCCGCGTTACTTCACCGGCGTCTTCAGCAAGGATCATTTGACCACTGTTACGAGCAACAGCACCTTCTAGACCAGTACCAACAATTGGCGCTTGTGGCTTAATAAGCGGAACAGCTTGACGCTGCTGGTTACTACCCATCAATGAGCGATACACATAGTTCTTTTCAATGAACGGAATCAGACCGGCTGATGAACCGATAATCTGCTTACGCGATGCATCCATGTGTGTTACATCGTTAGAATCAACTTCACCTGTCTGCAAGCGGTTACGAGCACTCACGCGCTCACTTACAAAGTAGCCGTTTTCATCAAGTTCTTCAGTAGCGTTAGCGATGGTCGCTGATTCTTCTGCAGATGCGTCAAGATAGATAACTTCATTTGTTACCTTGGCTCGTACCGGCCATGTTACTTGATTCTTGACGGTTGCTAGCTTTTTAGCATCTGCATCCGTAATCGTTGCACCAGCCTTGACAATAACTTTACCTTTTTCGTCTTCGAGGTTAACTCGAGCAATATAGCCAGCTGCATCTTTAGCAGTAACAGCGTTAACTACTTTACGGTACGGTGTTTCAACCAATCCGTAGTCATTAATTCGAGCATAGCTAGCAAGGTTTAGTACCAAGCCGATGTTGGCGCCTTCTGGAGTTTCAACTGCACAGATACGACCGTAGTGGGTGGCATGCGCGTCACGTACTTCAAAACCGGCACGTTCACGAGACAATCCACCAGGACCCATTGAACTCAGGCGTCGCTTGTGAGCAAGCTCAGACAGTGGGTTAATCTGATCCATGAACTGAGAAAGCTGTGATGAAGCAAAGAATTCACGCACCGCAGCAACAATTGGACGAGCATTGATGAGCTGGCCGGGAGTAACCGTCTCAATCTCTGACATGCTCATTCTGTCCTTAGTATTGCGTTCCATACGGAGCAAACCGATACGGAATTGTCGTTGTACGAGTTCGCCAACCAATTTAACACGACGGTTTGCGAGTGAATCGATATCATCGGCAGGTTCCTGCGTGTTATTAAGGCGGATAAGCTCTGCAATAATCGCCGTAAGGTCTTCAAGACGCATAATACGGTTTTCTGCAGTGTTAGGGATGTCGATGTTCAGACGTTTGTTGATCTTATAACGACCAACACGACTAAAGTCAAAACGCTTGAAGTTATAGAACATGTTTTCTAGTAGACTTCGCGCGTTGTCTACTGTTGCAAGATCACCGGGTCGCAAGCGACGATAAACTTCAATCAAGGCATCATTTGTGCCACGAGCAGGGTCCTTGTCAAGCGTCGCAGTAATGTGGCTTAGTTTACCCTGATCAACATGTGCAAACGTTTCACGCATTTGGTTTTCATTGAGACCAAGCGCACGCAACAGCGTTGTTACTGGTATCTTACGCTTACGGTCAATTTTGACATACAGAGCACCGTTCGCGGCGGTCTCAAACTCAAGCCATGCGCCACGGCCAGGAATAACTTTAGCGCCGTAAAGATTAGTAGTACCGTGCATATCGGCAGTAAAGAAAACACCAGCAGAACGGATCAGCTGGCTTACAACAACGCGTTCAGCGCCATTAATGATAAACGTACCGCGAGTGGTCATCCATGGGTAATCACCGAGGTAAATTTCTTGTTCTTTAACTTCGCCAGTGACTTTATTAGTCAGTTCGACCACTGCCTTAAGCGGTGCGTCATAACTAACATTGTTTTCTCTGGCTTCTGCCTCTGACATCTTTGGTGTTTCAAAGCGGTAATCCTTGAAACGAAGACTTAGTTTTGTGCCCGTATAGTCATCTATAGGGCTGATTTCACTCAAAAGCTCCCCAAGACCTTCTTCTACAAACCACTGAAATGATTTGTTCTGATGGTCTACGAGGTTTGGTAGCTTGAGAGCGTCGTCGCTAGTAGTGAAGAAAACGCGTTCCTTCGATTTGATAAGGTCTGACAAACTCTTGCTCATGTAAAGCAATACTCCCGTGTTATAAATTGATTGTTTTTGGTTACTCTTGCGCGCGAAGACTCTAAGAGGGGGTTTTAGGTGCTTATCTGTGCTTTTGAGAGGCAACTACAGCACTACCCACTTACCCTACTTCTCGGTGTATTCTATCTATCAATAACACAAGTGTCAAGCGCTTGGCATCAACTCATTGAGATCTGATGTAAGCCACGACCTATCTCTTTGTCGCCAACAATGCCTAAAATTTCAATAAACAAGCGATTCATATTGGGTGCTTCATAAGCGGTTTGTTCAATAGTAAATTGGCCCAGCCTGAGTGTCTCTGGATCGCTGCGTTGTTCAAATCTGGTTTGGTCAACCAGCTCTTCAAGGAATTCTTCACCCTTCCAAACATGTATGCTTACTGGTTGATCATTGCACTCACGTAAAGCCAAAGCAGCCATAACATAGGTCATAGCTTGATCGGGTGCAATCAACTCTCTTATAACTCGGTAACGGTGTGGCAAGAGTTCAGAAACATGGAGTTTAGCTGCGCGCTCTATGCTTCCAATTGGCCAGGGCCGCTTACTCGATACATTGTCGGCCGTAGTGCAGATCGCATCAAGCCCAGATGCACTGTCATGAACGACAACGCTTCGGTGTGCGTAACGTTGCCGAGAACGGTTGAGTTCAGTACCAACGGTACGGTTTGGATACGCCCAGTTAAGCGGTTCTGTATTTGCAACCGCTGCACCGCGTTGCACTCCAAGCATTTGAGCATAATAACCAAGACGTAATTCTTGCACCTCAGGCCAGTGTTGCTGCATGAGCTCCGCTGGCGTTGTTTCGGCATAAGCTGAGTGTTCCATAATGTTATGGTAGCACAGCCTACACGCTGAAACATGAGCGTTTACTTTGGCGGGTTGTCTATGATCTTATCGACAATGCCGTATTTGAGTGACTCAGTAGCAGTCATCCACTTATCGCGTTCCATGTCTTCGTGAATTTTAGCTACTTTTTGACCAGTGTTTTTAGCCATAATCTCTTCAAGTAACTTCTTAACGCGCAGACTTTCACGCAGGTCAATTTCTTGATCTGTTACTTTTCCACGAGTACCACTGGAAGGCTGATGAACCATCACGGATGCATTTGGCAAGATCATGCGCTTACCTTTGGTGCCGCTGCTTAGTATAAATGCTGCTGCACTCGCCTGAATGCCAATGCCGACAGTTTGGATATCACTCTTAACAAAGTTCATAGTGTCGTAGATCGCCAATGCATCATAGACGCTACCGCCAGGACTGTTGATATACAGGTATATGTCTTTGCCAGGGTTTTCATTATCAAGAAAGAGCAATTGTGCCACGATAAGGTTAGCAGTATGCGGATTAACATCTTCACCCATAAAGATAATACGGTCACGCAACAAACGAGAATATATATCGTAGGCGCGCTCCATGCGACCCTCTGATTCAATTACAGTTGGTATAAGTGCTGCGTGTGGCGTTTGAGTAGTCATAACCCAACTATAGCAAAGCGAATTGGCACTCGTCAAGTGAGAGTGCTAGTTTGTTGTGATAGTCTGTGACGGTACTTGTGTTACACCTAGCGCGGCTGCTTCGTTCCGGCGTTCAATGTGATCGGCACCGAGATATAAACTTGCTTGAGCAACAAGCGCTGTCATGCCAGCCCCAATAGTATGAATAACGTCTTGTACTTCTATTGTAGTACTAAGATCATGCTTCACCTCAAGTACCGTCATGGCCACACTAAGCACAGCAGCACCGAGTGTTGCTATTTTGCCCGTAGAACCAAGACCTTCTTGTTGTGCAAGCGTTATTGATGAATATCTTTCCATAAGAAGCCTATTATACCATACATTCCGTATGTGTCTATACTATTTCATTACATTCCGGATGCGATCCACTAATACAGTCTGGCCCATCAATCGCCACTCGTAGTCGTTGCTGACGTTGGATGTAATCTCGAAAGGCATATAACTTCGTTTGTTCTTCGTCTTGCATGCTTGCAGAGGTCACATGCTCAATACCTGGCATGGCGCGGCGTAACAAATCATCATCTGGACCTAAGTGTTCCATATTTTCTATTTGCTCGCGTATTCAACCAGTTTTTCAATTGTTTTTTCGGTAATCATACGCGAACCAATCTCGCGCTGATTCTCTGGCTTATCAAGCTCGGCTTGCATCGCTGCATCCTGATACTGCCCCTTCAGGAGCTGCAAACGAACCTGCAATTCATCCGGTGTAATCTGGATGTTTTCCTGATCTGACACTTCCGCCAAAACGAGGCCAGCCTTAACGCGCATCTCTGCTTGAGGCGCTAGTGTCTTTGTTCGATAATCAGATTCACTGACTCCTTCTGATTCTAAAAACTCTTGCCAGGTCTGCCCACGGTACAGAATGTTCTGCTGCTGCTCTTTTAAAAGTGCCTCTATCTGCTCATCGACGAGCACCTGCGGCACGGAAAGTTTCGTCTGGGCGACGATTTTCTCGATTAATGCCTGTTCATAGTCGCGCATGATGCTCGTTTGGCGTTCCTGAGTGAGTTGCGCTTTTATATCGCGCTTCAGGTCAGCTAGAGTTTTGAACGGACCAACTGAAGCGGCAAATACGTCATCAACGACAGGTTCAATGAGCTCTTCAACTTTTTTGATCGTCACCGCAAAGTTAACAACCTTACCCGCGAGTGCCTTGACGCCGTAATCTTTAGGGAACGTTATATCAAAGTTAAACGGCTTGTCAGCGACGTTTCCAATAACCTTGTCTTCAAATCCCGGAATAAAGCTATTACTACCCAGAATAAGCGGATAGTCATTACCTTCGGCGCCTTTGATGGCTTCACCCTTCTTATTTGTTCCTTTAAAGTCAATTGTCGCTTGATCGCCTTTTTTGGCGGCACGCTTAACTTGTTTACGTTCAGCTGCACGAGAACGCAGTGAATCAAGGACTTCTTTCACATCTTTTTCGGCTACTACCGCTTTTTTTAGTGGTAGCTTTATTTTTTTGTAGTCGGGAAGGACTACCTTACCAATGACCGACACGACAGTTTCAAACTCGAGGTTTGTATATGGCACGAACTTTTTGATGGAAACATCAGGACGAGCCACGGGGCGAATCTTGTGCTCATCGAGCGCCTGAACATAGAAGGTGTTAACGGCATCTTCGATCACTTCTGTTTCAAGCAGTGACTGGTCAACGTTTTTTTCAATAATATTAAGTGGGGCTTTGCCTTCTCGAAAGCCGGCGACTTTGACCTTTGCGCCAAGTTTTTTGAGTGCGCGTTGCTTGATAGGACTGAGGTCTACTTCAGATAGCGTAAATGTTAGGGTTGTTTGTGTGTCGCTGAGTTGTTTCTTGGATATATGCATAGACGCCAACTATAACAGATGGCGTCTACTTTTTCTAGCCTTCTGAGCAAGCTAATTATCCTTGCGGAAATCCTTGATGATTGTCACGACGCGCTGTAAGCTGTGACGTTCCTCTTCGCCGCTCACAATGTCTTTGAGCGTGAATTGCTGGTCGTTGAGCTCATTTTCACCGACAAACAGCATGTAGCGAATGCCTTTTTTGGCCGCTTGCTTGATCTGCTTCTCAACTTTGCGCCCTGTTGGATCGACGGCGACAGCCACACCCATCTCGCGCAGTTCTGCTATGACGCGTTGGGCTTTAGCGTAGACATCGCCAAGGAGCGCAACGTAGACTTCAGTCTCTGGTTTTAGTTGCGGCAGTAGTTTGTGCGTCTCCAGGAAGTTCTGTAACGTTACGTCCCCCATACCAAACCCAACTGTAGCAACCTCTTCTACGCCAAAGAGGCCAACCAAACCATCATATCGTCCTCCGCCAAACATCGAGCGGTTGTTTTCTGGATCCGTATCAAATACTTCAAAAACAATATCGGTATAGTAGTCAAAACCACGCATAAGGGTGATATCAAAGGTTACATTTGTGACCAACGAATCACTAAGCATTGACATGAGCTTCGTAAGCTCTACAACAGACGGGTGCGCCTTAAGTTCATCTGGTAGATGCTTGAGATCTTTGATCGTCAATAAAGCTTTTAGTTTGTCCTCTGTGCCGTCCTCACGTTGAGACATGCTCAGAATTGCGTCAAGCTGCGCAGTAAAGGCCGCTGGCTCTAATTTATGCATGCGATCAATTAGCTTTATCAGACTGTACGCCTGAGTCTGAGCCAAACTTAGATACTCCATCAACGCTGCATCGATAAGCTTGCGGCTGTTTAAACGGAATAGATATGTTTCAGCCTTAGCGCCAAAGGCTTTCATTATGGCATCTGCAGTCATGATTAGCTCATGCTCGGCCTCAACACCGGGTAAACCAAAGAGGTCTACGTTCAACTGCCAGTGCTCGCGCAAACGACCACGCTGTGGCCGCTCATATCGCCACAGGTTTGGGATTGAATACCAGCGCACTGGATAGGCAAGCTCCTGACGGCGACCTGCCACCATTCTAGAAACGGTTGGCGTCATCTCTGGCCGTATAGCAACTTTACGACCACCACGATCCTCGAAAGTATAGGTCTGTTCATTGACAATTTCTTCGCCTGATTTTGCTGCGTACAGTTCAAGTGGCTCCAATATTGGCGCATCGTACTCTTCGTAGCCGAATTTCTCTACGACAGAACGCATAACACCAAACATATATTTTTGTTTGCGCTTGTCCTCCGGGTAAAAATCTCGGGCACCTTTATATGGTTGGGTTGATAAGCTCATTTATTTCACCTTTTCTTGATTGTATCATTGTTTCTAGTAAATCCAGTGCTTCAACTGCGGACTTAGCGGCCCTGAATGCGTAGCGCTTTCTGGCATCGAGATACGTCCCGGACAGTTGGTCGGACCAGCCTCCAAAACCCTTCAATATCACCACAGGAATATTAGCTTGGTATGCTACCGTGATTTCGTTCAGCGTCCCTGATCCTCCCGCGATAGCAACAATACCATCACAAGCTAATGCCTGTACCATTTCACGTCCGCCACCTCTTGCAAGTCCGGTAGGAATTACAATTACTGCTGAATCTGGCGCATAAACTTGTTTTGATGTTCCGTATGTTATGCCGACAGTAACGCCTTTTGCGTTCCTTGCGCTGAGTGCGGCATAAGTAGATAAAGACGAACAGTCTTGTTCTGCACCGAATATTAATGTGTGTTTCCTAAAAGCTACTTCCGTGCCCAGCCTTTTTGCCGCAATAATGGCCGCTTTAGTTGGTTCCAGATCTGCGGCTGAACCAATTACTCCTATTTGCATTTTATTCTCCTAAATTATCAGTCAAAATCAAAAACGCCGGGTGACCGGCGTTTGCAATGATTCAAGAGAATAGAAAACTAACCGATCAGCTCCGGCGATGTATGTGATTGTGACTGGTTAGTATTAACAAACATGATGAATATCATATAACGGTACTGTAATAAGTCAATGGTGGGCGAGAAAGGACTTGAACCTTCACATCTTGCGATACTAGTTCCTAAGACTAGCGCGTCTACCAATTCCGCCACTCGCCCACAAAATACCATATGTTAATCGCGTGTTTGCTTCTCGCGCACAAAATACTTGCCTATTTTAGCGTGAACGACGAAAAAATGCCAGTGTTAAGCCAGCGTAGTTTCTTTTGGTCGTCAGAGCCAGACCTGTAAACTCAGGAATATCAAACTGCGATGGCCATGACAGTACAAACAAACCTTGCGGCTCTAGATGATCAGCCAGCTTCTGCAACAGATCAACACGCAGGTCATTATAGGGCGGGTCACACACAATAATATCGAACAGAAGATCACGATTATTATCCGCCCATGATGAAACATTCGCGATTGTTCCTTTAACCTTGTCTTCTAGACCAAGTTTCACAATGTTCTCTGAGATAACTTTGTAAGCCTTTTTGTCACTGTCGATACAGTAAACAAAGCGTGCACCACGGCTGGCCGCCTCAAAAGCCAATGCACCGCTACCACCAAAGGCATCAAGCATGGTTAGCTCTGTAATGTCACCAAGCATGTTAAATAGTGCACCACGGGCTTTCTCGCTCATCGGATGGGTTTTGCGCCCGCGTGGCGAGACAAATTGACGGCTTTTGAGTTCACCGGCGATGATTCTCATGCCGGCTGCAGCGCCTTTGGTCGCGGTATTGCGCCAGCCTCTACTAAAGCACTGTGCCATGTGAGCGTAATCGTCTGCGTTATGACAGGACCAAGCTTATGACGCACTTGCCAAGCTAGTTTTGGTGTCCAACCGCGCTTATAATACGCCCCATACATATCCATCACAGCAATCTCACGAGCGGCTGCCTGGAACCAAGCAATCACGCCAATGTCCATCATTCGAGCAATATCGTGCTCAGAAGGAACAGCCTCTTTAAAAGTTAGGGGTGCGATAATGGTAGCAATGCCGAGTTCAAACAATCCATGCGTAGTAATCAGTCCTTTTGGCCCCCACATTTTGAAGTTGTTCTTGACCTTTTCACGACGATTAATACCAGGAATGATCCACTTGGCTTTGATACTCGTACGGGTCTCAATGCCTTCCCCACCACGGAGTTCAACGAGTTTCTTCTCGTACGGATAATGATGCGCTGGGGTCAGGCCATCAACCAAGGCATGCGCCAACCAGGCCGCTTCAAAGGCTACGCGTTCTTCATTGTGCTGCTTAAGCTCGCGAACAAGCTGTTTATAGTGGTCTTCGATGAGCTTTACGAGGATGGAATCTTGGTCATCAAATGGACTGTAGTAATGCCATGGCTCATCTTTTGCCGGGCTCTTACGTTTCAGCGCGTCTGGCCCATTCTTGCCCTCAAAGTGGAGAATCTTACGCGCCGTCGGAAAATGCGCATGACCATCAGTGATCTTTGCCAGGTGTTTTCGGGCGACTTTATCAAACTTTTGGTGCGCACCCAAAATTCGTCCAGAAGTTTTTGTTAATGTTGATCCGCTATACATATTGTCAGTTTAAATTTGTGATTGCTCTTAGTTTTTCTACGGTATCGTGTAGTTCCTTGTATTGTACCAGTAGTCCTGGCGTATCGAGTACCTTTTGTGCAAAAGAGCGAGCTTCAGCAATGAGCTTGGTATCTGTTAGCTTGGCAATCCTCAGGTCAAGCTGTCCGTGCTGCATACTCCCATAAATCGCTCCAGGTCCTCGTAGTTCAAGATCCAGCTCTGCCAAGCCAAACCCGTCAGAACTTGTCTCCAGCGCGCGTAACCGTCGTGATACCGGTTTATTGTCTGTGAGTAGCAAATAGCAGTACGCCTGCTGACTGCCACGCCCCACACGACCACGCAACTGATGGGCTTGTGCTAAACCAAAACGTTCCGCAGACTCAATCACCATAACTGTAGCATTGGGTACATCAACACCAACCTCAATGACGGTTGTCGCTACTAATATATCTAGTTTTTGATCAACAAACGATTGCATCACTTGTTGTTTGTCGGCGCTTTTCATCTTGCCATGCAATAACCCAACTCGACGGTGTTTGAAGACACCTTTACTGAGACGTTTATGAACTTCTTCCGCTGAGGCGGCTTGCAGCATGTCCGATTCAGTAATCAGTGGCGTAACTACGAATATTTGCTCACCTGCGTCAATATGCTTGTCGATGTCTTTGTAGAGCGCATTTCGCGATGCCGCAGGTACAACTTTAGTTTTGATAGGTTTTCTAAGCGATGGTTTGGTCGCAATAACACTTATGTCCATTTCACCATAGACAGTCAGGGCAAGACTACGTGGAATAGGTGTTGCCGTCATAGTTAAGACATGTACAGCATGTCCGGCCTTGGACTGTAGTTTCTTGCGTTGCTCAACCCCAAAGCGGTGCTGTTCGTCGACAATAACCAGTCCAAGATTTGGAGGCTGTACCGCGTCCTGGATAAGTGCATGCGTTCCAATAATAAGCCGTGCTTGGTTATCTTTGATAGCTTGGTGTGCACGTTTCTTTTGCGCGGTATTCAGACTACCCACAAGTAGGCACAATTGGTCTGCAAAACCGAGAGGCTCAAGCAATGCATGGATCGAGCTGGCGTGTTGGCGCGCTAAGATTTCTGTCGGCGCCATTATAGTAACCTGATAACCTTGCTCCATTGCCATGAGCGCCGCCATTGTAGCGACGACAGTCTTGCCAGAGCCAACATCGCCCTCTAGTAAGCGATTCATCGGTTGCTCTTTGGCAATATCTTGATAGATTTGCCACACAACCTTGCGCTGGTCATCAGTAAGCTTAAATGGCAACTGCGACACGAACGCTTGAGCAAGCTTCTGTGAAAACGGAATTGCTATTGCCGTTTGATGAGCGATCGCCTGCCTATTAAGAAAACTCGCTAAGCTTAAATTAAACACTTCTTCAAAACCCAAGCGACGCTTAGCAGCAGCGAGCTCGTCAGGCGACTGTGGAAAGTGCAAACGCACGTACGCTTCTGCACGACTGAGTAAATTACCTCGTTTAATTACATCAGACGGTAATGACTCAGGTAGGCGCTTAATCACAGGTCGAATTTCCTGAAAGATTTTGCGAAGGACTGTATTAGTGACACCCTGACGCTCAGGGTAAATCGGTATAACTCTTGCCGCATTTACAGGGTAATCCGATACCAGCTCCATAGACGGATTCATAATGGCGAGTTTTTGGCGACTCAGCTCAAACACTCCAGAGACGTAATATTCTGCTCCTTTTTTAGTCTGCGCAGCCCGATACGACTGATTGAACCAAACAATGCGGACAGATCCAGTCTCATCGCTCGCCACCGCTTCTGTAACATGCATGCCGCGACGCACATATCTACCAGCAATCGACGTAATCGTAACTTTAATAGTCACTGGACCAGGATGCAATTTGGCCACAGGAGTCACTACAGAGAAATCTTGATATGCACGTGGAAAATATTCAACCAAATCGTGGACAGTGCGAATCGACAGGATATTGAGCTTTTGTTCTAGTTTAGGACCCACTCCCTTTATCTCGCCGACCGGCGTCTGCAGTTTCATAAGGCTAGTATAGCTGACTCAGTCTATTTGGCTTTTCGAACAAGCAAAAACGTACTTGGGCCAAAATATGTGTGGGCAAGCGGCTTCTGTAGGACTCGCTCCACTTTCATCATCACAGATACAGGCACAAATTTCTTGAGTCCAGGACTGCGCAAGTTAGAAACACTGAGCACTTTATCAACTTTAAGACCTGCGTGAGCGAGCTGACGAATTACCGTTTTAGGGTGGTGGTTCACAAAAGGAATCTCGTCTTTGTTCTTGTGTTCTTCTGAACGAATGTCGACCGGTTGTTTTGGCACTTTTTGGCCTTTGAGCATGTATTTCAGTCGGTTACGCGCGTGGGTATTGTTGGCGACTTCAAGGATTAGAACGCCATCGGCAGATAACACGCGAGCAAGTTCGTTAAATTCTTGGGTTGGGTCTGGCAGATGATGCATGACGCGGATCATAGTGATGAGGTCAAGTTCACCATCTTTGAACTGTAAGTCATCGGCTTGCATAAGCTTTCGATCAATTTCTGGATGGTCTTTGAGATAGTCCTTGGCAATATCTAGTTGCTGTTGCGATGGCTCGGCTAAAGTAACTTTATCGGCGTAGTCTTCAAGTAAAAGACATAATCGGCCGTAGCCACCGCCGATATCTGTGGCGTGACGAAAGTGCTTCCCCTTAAGGAATCGAGTTATTGCGACTTCTTCTGCGGCATGTTCGTACTCGCGTCCATCCCAATAATGAAGATAATTATGATTAGGATCATTGTACTGGTCAGCTTTTTTCTTGGTTGATTTGGTTGTTTTATTCATAGTGAAAAGTATAACAGCTCCTTGGGCTCGTCTTCGTTGTTATTTTTGTTCGACGATAGCAAAGCTATTCTTGCCACGCTTGAGCAGACTTGCTCCAGAATCAAAGCCCTGCTGTTCTAGCGTTACCTTCTGGCCGTTGATAGTAATTGCGCCAGCCGCGATAAATCGATTAGCTTCGCTGTTTGAGCTTGCAAGTCCAGCTTTGACTACCGTAGCGGCAATATTGTCCTGAGCTTGCACTGTTACAAGTTCGTCTTTAAGCAAAGCGACATCATCGGTTTTTAGCTCAGTAAAATCTGCACCACCAAACAGTACATTAGTAACACGTTCTGCGGATGCAGCTCGGTCAGCACCGTGGACAATCGTCGTTACTTCTTGGGCGAGTCGTTTCTGAGCGCTACGAGCAGCTGGGTCTTTTTTGAAACACGCCATAATCTCATCAATGCTGGACTTATCAAGCGGAGTGTAGACCTTCAGGTAGTCTTCTACGCCGCCATCGTCAGCGTTGAGCCAGAATTGATAGAACTTGAATACACTCGTCTGCTCGGGGTCGAGCCATACGGCTCCGTCCTCAGTTTTACCAAACTTAACACCTGTTGCTTTGTTGATGATCAGCGGGGTTGTCCATACGTGCGCTTCCTTGCCTGTTTTTCGGCGAATCAAATCAACCCCTGTGATGCTGTTACCCCACTGATCGGAACCACTCAACTGGAGTGTTACACCATACTTCTCAAAGAGGTGTAAAAAGTCATAGCCTTGAATCAGCGAGTAACTGAACTCTGCATAACTTATTCCAGCACCATTTTCACCAAGACGAGACTGAACAAAGTCACGTGCGAGCATTTGTCTCATCGGTACGTGTTTGCCGACTTCGCGTAAAAAGTCTAGATAGTTCATATCCTTGAACCAGTTATAGTTATCAACCACCTTGAATTCAATACCGTCAAACACCTGCTTATACTGCGCAATGATACCTTTTTTGTTCTGAGCAACAATTTCAGGGGTCTTAAGGTCTCTCTCCTGGGCTTTGCCGTCAGGATCACCGATGAGACCAGTTGCGCCACCAACAAGCAGTACGGGAGTGTAGCCGTGGCGAATAAACACACGCGCCATCATAGCGGCCGCCAAATTACCAATTTGCATTGATGGGGCGCTCGGGTCAACACCCCAATAGAATGTCCGTTTTTTGGAATCAAGTTCGGTAATACTCTGGAAGGTTGTCTGATCTACAAAACCTCGCCATTTCAGCTCTTCAGATAGTGTCATTTTACTCATAGAGAAAAGTATAGCGTACTTGGCTGGCTAGTACCCAGCATTAGCAGTATTTTTAACTTGAAATCATTAAAATTTGCTATACTTAATTGGAATCAAGGAGTATTCGACAGTACATGAGTTTATTCAACAAAAAGCAGGGGCGGAATAGTAACCGCGCCAAGAATCAGTTCACAACCAAATCTGGCAACAACATCAAGCTCAACAAAAGCCTCGGAGCACGGGCTAAAGCGCGCAAGGATGCTCGCTTACGCAACAAGGCAGCCTATTTGAGCACGCTTCCTAAGGGGCGCGTCAAGCGTTTTTTTGCGCGTTTACACCCCAAACGTGTATATCGCTACTGGTTTAGCCGTGAGGGCGGTGTTATGGCGCTCAAGATCTTGGGTATTGCAACCGTTGCTGCATTCTTATTAATCGTGGGTTTATTTGCATACTTCAGAAAAGACCTACCTAACCTTAAAGATATCTCTGGGAAAAATATTGGCGGAAGCGTTCGGTACTATGACCGCAGCGGTAAACATTTGCTCTGGGAAGATTACGATGCTGTAAAACGCATCCCGGTTGGTAGTAAGGGTATCTCTCAGGACATGAAAGACGCCACTGTTGCAATTGAAGACAAGGACTTCTTTGAACACGGCGGTTTTGATGTACGCGGCATTATGCGTGCCGGCGTTAATAACATCACCGGTAGTTCCGGCGGCCAACAAGGTGGGTCAACTATTACACAACAGCTTGTAAAGCTAACCCAGAACTGGACACAAGACCGTACATATACACGTAAAGTTAAGGAGATCATCCTTTCAGTTGAACTTGAAAGAAGTTATACAAAAGAAGAAATCCTTGCCGGTTACCTGGATACCGCACCTTATGGAGGTATTGAATATGGTGTTGAGGCAGCTGCCCAGGGATACTTTGGCAAGCCAGCCAGCAAAATAACCCTTGCTGAAGCAAGCTTCCTGGCAACCATTCCAAAATCTCCACGATACTATTCACCCTACAGCGCAGACTTTGACAAAGAAGCATTTACTGATAGACAGCACTACATACTTAACCTCATGGCAGAACAAGGTATGATCACTGCCGAGGAGCGCGACGCGGCAAAGAAAGTTAAGGTTCTGGCAAGCGTCAAACAACGAAAGCCAAAGTACGAGAACATAAAAGCGCCATGGTTTGTTCTGGCAGCTAAGAAACAGTTGGAAGACAAGTACGGCACTGAGACTGTCCAACGTGGTGGCTGGCAAGTTAAGACCACCCTCGACCTTAAACTCCAAAAGGCTGCCGAGGAACAAGTCAAAAACGGCATGTACCAAATTCGTGCGCAAGGCGGTGACACTGCTGCGTTTGCTGCGAGTGATGTCACAAACGGACAGATGGTGGCATTAGTCGGAGGTTCAGACTTTGACAATAAGGATTTCGGTAAAATTAACTATGCCACACGACCACTACCTCCAGGCTCGAGCTTCAAACCATATGACTACTTAGCACTTATCGAACACAGCACTAACTTTGGAGCGGGTTCGGTACTGTACGACACCAAAGGTAAGATCGAGGGCTATGAATGTACCAACAAAGGCCTGCCGCCACCACGCGGTAGCGGTAACTGTCTGTACGACTACGACTTCCGATTCCCTGGACCACTGACATTGCGTTACGCACTGGGAGGTTCACGTAACGTCCCTGCTGTGAAGGCGATGCTCATTGCTGGCGTAGACAAGACTATAGAAACGGCCGAGAAGCTTGGACTCAAGAGCGGCTATAAATGTTACGCAGCTGGCACGCCAGATATCAGCCAGGCTGCACCTGCTGATGAAACACAATGCTACGGATCTTCAGCAATTGGCGATGGTGCTTATCTGCGCCTTGACGAACACGTACACGCATACGGAACAATCTCCAGAAACGGCGTCAAATTAGAGCAGACTTACATACTTGAGATTAACGATGCTACCAACAAGCCTGTCTACAAATGGAAGGCCGAAAAAGGCGAACAAGTAGTCCGACCTGATGGCGCCTATATTGTGGCTAATATGCTGGAAGATCCGAATGCGAGCTACTTCCCAGCAGGTCGTAAGCCTCACCGCTACAACGACTGGAAGTTCGCTATGAAGACTGGTACGACCAACGATGCTAAAGACGGTTGGATGATGGGATTCTCCACCAAGTACGCCGCTGGCGTCTGGGTAGGCTATCACACTGGGCAAAAGGAAATGTCAGGAACTATGGAAGCAATGACGCAGCCTATATGGCAAGGCTGGATGCGTTCTGCTCACGACGGCGTCAAAGCTGTTGATCGCAAGAAGCCAGAAGGCGTCCAGAGCAAACCTGCATATGTCATCCGTAGCCATGTTGGTATTGGCTCTGTTGAACCAAGCCCAGCCAATGACCTCTTCCCTTCATGGTACAAGCAGCCTAATAAGACCAAATCAAGCAACAAGACAATTGACGTAGTCTCTAATAAGCTGGCGACCAACTGTACACCAGAACGTGCTAAAAAGAAGACTACCGAACGCGATGCCTCCTCATTCTCAGGCGATACCTTTGTCGACGGTGGTGGTGCAAACACCCAAGAAAAAGATGATGTTCATAAATGTGGCGACAAGAAACCAACCGTCAGCGTCAGTACAGCATGTAGCAATGGTACTTGTGTACTTACGGCAAACATCAAGCAAGGCACCCATCCACTCAACAGCAGCAGATTCCCAGGTACACTAACCTTTACGGTAGACGGTGCAACTGTGAAAACAGTAAACGTCAAGAGCTCTGGAACGGTTAAACATACCGTTACCGGTAGTGGTAGCAAGAAAGTCAGTGTAAGCCTGGTAGACAGTGTGCTCTACGACGCTTCAGACTCTGACACGGCCAGCTTTGGGAATGCTGCAAGTGGACCCTCCATAAGCTCTGCAGAGGTGTCCGGTGCAATCACATACATTTCATGGAGTGGCGGAACGAACCCAATTACCATCAAAACTGAGGGCGGTATTACCTTATGTAGTGCTGAGACCGATGGTAGCTGTACTGCACCAAAAACCGACGCACCAAAAGGCTCAAAGATATACGCAATCGACAGTAGCGGAAAGCAATCTTCAGCCTTCACCGTTACCGATTAGTGAGTTACTGTTACTTTTCTAGAAACTGATTCAAGGCTGTTTTAACGTTTTTCATGCCGACGTAGTGCTTGCTTAATTTTGAAGCGTTTGTGCTGGATGGTCCAATGACCGCGTCAAATGACAGTTTGGTAGCCTCTGCAATGCGTTTTTCGATATAGGGCACGTGCCTGACTTCGCCAGATAACCCAACCTCGCCAAACACAACAGCGTTTTGTTTGAGCTGCATGCCTTTGGCTGCGGAGGCAATCGCCATACATATAGCAAGATCAGCGGCCGGTTCCGTAATACGAATTCCACCAACGATGTTGATATAGATATCTTGATCAGCCAGCTGAAGCTTTGTACGGCGTTCTAGCATTGCAACCAGCAAGTTAACCCTATTTAGGTCAATCCCGCTTGCAGCGCGCTTAGGATAGCCGTAGGATGTCTTATTTACCAGCGCTTGGACCTCAACGAGAATTGGCCGTGTGCCTTCCATAGTAGCTAGGACAATCGAACCATCGCTGACTTGTCTTTCAGCTAATAATGCGGCGGAAGGATTTAGTACAGGTGCGAGCCCTTCGTTCTTCATTTCAAATATTGCAACTTCGTTAGTGGATCCAAAGCGATTTTTGACGCCACGAAGTAGCTTGAATCCCCCGTATCGATCGCCCTCTAACTGCAACACGACATCTACTAAATGCTCCAAAATCTTCGGCCCGGCAATTGAGCCTTCCTTAGTGACGTGTCCGACTATCAAAAGTGCCGTATTGGAGCGTTTGGCTGCTGCCGTCAGAAGATGCGTACTATTTGTTATCTGGCTCACAGATCCGGCTGCTGAACTCACTCGTTCGCTAGTGATAGTCTGAATAGAGTCTACAATGACAAGGTCATATGTCTTGTCTGCGATACTCACTGCAATGTCATCTGCCGAGTTACTGGCAACAATGAGCAGCTTATCAGTGATAGCTCCAAGCCGTTCTGCCCGAAGGCCGATCTGGTGACCCGATTCTTCGCCACTTACGTAAAGCACACGATGGGCTTTTGACAGTGCATAAGCAAGCTGAAGCAAGAGCGTACTCTTACCAATACCCGGCTCACCGGCAATCAACGTTACACTACCTGCGACCACTCCACCACCAAGGACAATGTCAACATCTGACAGCCCCGTCTTCAGGCGTTTATAGGCATCAGTTCTAATGTGCTCGCCGACTTTTTTCGGGGTTAAACTTCTGCCCGCCTTGGTTATTGCGGTACTAGAGGTGTCTACTTGCTCATCTAAGCTGTTCCATTCGCCACAGTTATAACATTTGCCTGACCACGTAGAACTCTCGGCGCCACAACTACTACATATATACGATGTCTTTTTCTTTGCCATATACGGTTAGTGTAGCAAATTAGCCAGATTCTTGCGGTACAGTTCTACTGTCGAGTGATTTATAAAGATCCCTTTCTTCGAGCGCAAGCGCGTTACGTTCTTTGACGATTTGGTTGTAACGAGTAATATCGTCGCGAGTATCAGCAACCAGCTGGTTATACTCTCGTACGGCTGCGTTGTAGACAGGTACACCAGCGTTATACGCACTAGTGTTGTTTTGAGCCAGCGCAGCATCTAAGGCATTTCTTTGAAGTTGGAGCTCTTGATTAAGTCCATCGATCTCGGCTTGTGCACTCTTTATTGAAGTGTCTAGGCTAGTAAGCTGCTTGTCCATTTTGGCAATCTTGGCTTCTCTCGCAGTAAATGCCTTTTCATAGCGTTCTGCTAAACCGACGACTAAAGCCCGGTCGGAAAAGAATTGAGCATAGTGCTCCTCGAGTGCTGGCGGCAAGTTTGCAACTTCTGTACCGAGAATGGAATGCAGTTCATTGGGCACAACAGATTCATCAGTTTTGCGGTACTGCTCGACGGTTGCAGCTATGCGCGGGTTTTTGAGGTTATTGAAGGCCTCTGCCGTCAGTGCATCAACCATTTGACGGGTCTTATCATCGAGACGCTCATAAGCAACATGGAGCATCTCGTGTGCAGCCGTAACTTCTTCTACTCCTGCCAGACGATCGTCTTCTACATCATAGATGTAAATACCTGTATTGCTGACATAGCAACCGAGGACAATTGAAGCCTCTGCACTTGTGCAGTTCTGTCGGAAGGCTTCTTTGTCATTCAGTTCTGGCCGGTTCACATAGAATAGCTTCCGAGAGTAGTCGGTCATGGCACTATCATCTGCCAGCTTAACAATAGTTGCGGGCGGTTCGTAGCCACGCAGACGATACCAGTCATATATAGACTGAAAGTTGAACAAAATAAGACCAGCCGTTATAAAGACACCTATGGTCAGTATTAGTCCGGAAATCTTTGAAAAGCGCATATGTCTACTATACGTTATTCGTGAGCAGCTGAGTACGTCAATTTGCGCGCTTTGGAACCGACATGCACAATACTACCCTTGTGATACTTGTTGCTCAGAAGCTCTACAGCGATATGATCTTCAACGGTTTCCTGTATCAAGCGTCGCAATGGACGAACGCCGTTTTTGGCATCATAGCCATGCTCAAGCAAGTACTCTTTTGCTGTTTTTGACAGCTCTAGTCCAAGCCCATGCTTGACTAAGCGTGTGCGTAGTTCATCCACTTGCAGATCAAGAATCTTCAACACATCTGGTTTTGTGAGTGCTCTGAAGACAATTGTTTTGTCAATTCTGTTGATTAGCTCTGGTCTCATCAATTTCTTGAGTTCATCATGCACCTTATCCTTGTTGCGCTTATGGAGTGCGTCGAGGTCTTTGAGATCTTTGCTATCTGCCGCGTGAAAACCGAGGTTCGCTTCCTTCTGAAGCTTTTCAGCCCCTATGTTGCTAGTCATGATAATGATCGTGTTACTGAAGTCAATCTTACGGCCTTTTGCATCGGTCAATACACCATCCTCAAGAATCTGTAACAGCATGTTGAACACCTCAGGGTGGGCTTTTTCAATCTCATCGAACAGAACAAGACTGTAAGGCTGTCGGCGTATCTTATCTGTCAGCTGGCCGCCTTCGTCATAGCCCACATAACCCGCTGGAGCACCAACCAGTCGAGATACGTTGTGTCGTTCACCAAACTCGCTCATGTCAATTTTGATAAGCGCATCTGCGCTACCAAAGAACTCACGTGCCAACACACGTGCCAATTCTGTTTTTCCGACTCCAGTTGGACCAAGAAAGACAAAGGAACCAATTGGACGGTTGGCACTGCTTATCCCTGAACGGTTACGTCGTACAGCCTTGGCAACCGCTTCAACAGCTTCATCTTGACCGATCACATATTTGGCAAGTTGCTTTTCAAGATTTAATAAGTACTTTGCCTCTGAACGAATTACTTTGGTAACCGGCACCCCTGTCATACGTGAGACAACATCCGCAACGTCCTCACTTTGCATCACAATTGGACTGTCACTTTTGGTATCGAGTTTGAGTTTTTTGAGCTGCTCGTCGATCTGGCTTGCGCGTGTTTTGTGCTGGGCAGCCAATTCATAATCTTCATTGTCGACCGCTTCATCAATGCGAGCATTCTCTAATTTTAGCTCTTTTTGGAGCTTGCGGACTTCAGGTGGTGTTTTGCCCTTATCAACACGAAGGTGAGCTGCAGTTTCATCGAGCAAGTCGATTGCTTTATCTGGCATGAACCGATCATTGATGTAACGTTTCGCAAAAGTTACCGTATCATCAAGCACTTCGTCACTTACCTTTACGTTGTGATACTCCTCATAATGCTTGCGTAGACCCTTGAGGATACCGAGCGTTTCGCCAACATTAGTTTCTGGCACCACAATTGGTTGAAAGCGTCTTTCCAACGCAGCATCCTTCTCAATATGCTTGGTGTATTCGGCTGTAGTTGTGGCGCCAATCACCTGTATCTTTCCACGTGCTAACGCTGGCTTCAAGATGTTGCCAGCATCCATGGCGCCTTCAGCAGCCCCAGCGCCGACAATAAGATGTAACTCATCGATAAACACGATAGACCGTGTATCATTTTCCAGCTCATGCATTACTTTCTTGAGACGTTCTTCAAATTCCCCACGGTATTTTGTACCGGCAATCATGCCAGCAAGATCAAGCATGATAATGCGCTTATCAAGCAAGCTATCAGGTACCTCTTCAGTAATAATCCGTTGGGCAAGACCTTCTACAATAGCAGTTTTACCAACACCAGGCTCCCCAATGAGAACGGGGTTATTCTTCGTCCGACGGTTCAAAATAGTTATGAGCCTGCGAATTTGGTTCTCGCGGCCAACAACAGGGTCAAGTTTGCCGTTTTGAGCCATGTGCGTCAGATCTGTTCCATAAAAATCAAGTGCGGTCTTACGTCCCTTCTTGCCACGCCGTTTATCCTGAGTCGAGGACTCACCCGCCTCATATTGCTGTCGATTCAGGAACTGCTCTAGCTCACTCAGCAATGCCTCAACATCAACATTCATATCACGCAGCATAACTGTTGCACGAGCATTCTTCTGACTAAGAATACTGTAGAGGATATGTTCAGTGCCGCAATGTTCTTGGGCAAAGTCTTGGGATACGTCATATGCCATGCGCAGCGTCAGTTTAGCTGTTTCGCTAAGATCTTTCGCGCCCATGTTAACAACAACCGTGTTTGGCGTTAAGTTAAGCGCCCGACGGGCACGCTCAAGGGTGATGCCAGCACCATCCAGCAGCTTTGCACCCATGCTTGATTCTTGTGCAAGCAAGCCAAGCAACAAATGCTCAGTGCCGATATACGTACTACCAAACCCACGCGCAATTGCGTCGGCATGCTTTAGGCTATGCAGTGCGTTTTCAGTAAGATTGTTCAAAAATTCTTGAAAGTCTGGTGAATTTGGCATGTGTTATTCGCCTCCGGCTTATACGACAAACCTACGGTTTTTCTCATCGCGCCGGGCAAAAAATGTGATTTTTGCTCGGGCTGCTCTTTTCCCTCAATCGAGGCCGTAAGTTGTCATTTATTTGCGTGCATCCTGCAACGCTCAACTTCTAATATATGGCAAAAATTAGCACTCGTCAACCCAGAGTGCTAATTTAGCTGACTCTCGTCTATGCGGCCTATTCTAACCAAGTGTTGCACCAGCAAGAAAGCTGCAGCTGGAATGGCTGTTGGCGCAAAATCACTTTCAGAGTCTAATATTTCTGCTTCACGCGATTCATTCATTACATAAGCAACTGCTGCAAAGCCGACAGCTCTTGCGTGGGGATGATCATGCTCGACCAATATGAAGCCGTAGTGTTCATTACTATCAACAAGATCAATCACCAGACCAGCATCGGCGTCGAAGTTTCGGCGCATCCAGGTAACTGCACCAGTTTCGAGTTGAGAAATCTTGTCTGCGTAGTAGTCAGGAGGCATGGTATCGCCATAGTCATCCCCTGTAAGCGGGAGTTTTAAACGAGGGTTCATCGTGTCTTACGGAGCCTATTCGCCGTGTTCTTCGACCGCTTCAATCAAGCTACTTTCAAGTTCCGACTTCTTCTTGAGCTTTGGCGCCTGTTTTGGTGGCTCCGCTTTAGCAGGAGCTTCCTCTACAACAGGTTCTGGGGTCTTTTCTGCTGATTCAATGTCAAGCTCATACCCTGTAAGCTTGCTGGCAAGACGTACATTCTGGCCGCTGCGACCGATCGCAATGCTCAGCTGATCCTCGTTAACAAGCACTTTGGCTTTTTTGGCAGCTTCGTCGATTTGAACACGCTTTACTTCAGTTGGGCTCAATGCATTCTTAATATATTCATCCGTTTTGTCGCTCCATACGATGATGTCGATCTTTTCTTGCTCACCGATTTCGCTCATAACGGCGTTGACGCGTGTACCGTGACCACCGACGAATGTACCAACCGGGTCAACACCTGGCACCGTGCTATTTACTGCCAGCTTGGTGCGCACACCAGCTTCTCGCGCAATATCTTTAATTTCGACTGAACCGTTTTCCATTTCAGGAACTTCTGCTCGGAACAACCACTCAACGAACTGAGTGTTTCCACGAGAAACCACCAATTGTGGCCCTCGGAAGCCCTTTTCTACGTCTTTGAGGAATACCTTCAGGCGTTGTCCAGGATAGTAGCGCTCACCTTGAATCTGTTCGCTCATTGGCATAATGCCTTGCGCCTTACCGAGCTCAACACGCACAATTCTACCCTCAACACGAGAAACAATGGCGTTAATAACAGTGCCGATTTTATCTTCGTATTCAGCAAGCACAATGTCACGCTCAGCTTCACGGAGGCGCTGCAAGATAACCTGCTTAGCAGTTTGAGCAGCTACGCGGCCAAATTCTTCTACCTTCTCAATAATCTCGACAGTTTCGCCAACCTTGGCGTTCTTACGGATTGCCTGAGCTTGTGTCAGATTGATCTGGGTGAATTCATCTTCGACTTTGTCGACGACTTCTTTAGTCGTATACGCAGTTACTTCTCCGCTATTAAGATTCATACTCACACGAACTTCTTGCTCACGATCACCATAGTCACGGCGGTATGCGGCTGCAAGGGCTTGTTCAACAACTTCTTGAACGGTTTCTTCTGGCAAGTTCTTTTCCTCGGCAATAGCCTTGATCGCTACAGCCAGTTGTTTTAAGTCAAATTCCATGTTTCCTTCTTTCTGTTCTTATTAAAAAATCCGACCTGCCGGCCGGAGTAAACATCAACGACTATTAGTGTAAATTAGACCTGCTGTTTTGTCAATCGCGCGTGATAGAATGAATGACATGAGCAAAGCCGTCAAACGACTAATTGACCAATTTATTCCAGAAAACTACAGCCTATCACTGCACCCAGATAAAGACGCCATGACCTTCGCAGGCACAATCATCATTACCGGCAAAAAAGTCGGACGCCCTTCGAAGCGGCTTACTTTTCACCAAAAAGAACTCAAGATACAAAGCGCAAAGATCAAGAAACTTGGCAAGCAGCCGGGCGATGTCGAAGTATCACGAATAAACACACACGATAGCTTCGATGAACTGAGACTGCACGCTGACCATCTTATCTACCCAGGAGCCTACCAAGTTACCATTGAATTTAATGGAACTATTACTCCACAGATGAACGGCCTCTACCCTTGTACGTTCACACAAGGCGGCAAAGAAAAAACACTACTAGCGACACAGTTTGAAAGCCATCACGCGCGTGAGGTATTTCCGTGTATTGATGAGCCTGCCGCCAAAGCGACTTTTGATGTCACCCTGACGAGCCCTAAAGGCGAAACAGTACTCAGCAACACCCCAGTCAAAAAACAACAAGAGCGTGACGGCAAGCTTGTTACTCAGTTTGAAACCACGCCAATTATGTCCAGCTATCTACTGGCCTTTGTTATTGGCGAACTCAAGCATAAACAGAAAACCACCAAGCAAGGTGTGGTGGTGCGCGCCTTTGCGACACCCGACAATGTTGGCTTCACTGACTTTGGGTTGGATGTTGCTGTTAAAAGCCTGGAGTTCTATCACGACTACTTTGGTATTGATTATCCACTTGCCAAAAGCGACATGGTAGCTTTACCAGACTTCGCCAGTGGCGCCATGGAAAACTGGGGCCTCGTCACCTACCGTGAACATTGCATGCTTGTTGACCCTAAAAACACCAGTTTGCCTACAAAGCAATATGTGGCAATGGTCGTCGCACATGAGTTAGCGCATCAATGGTTCGGGAACCTCGTGACTATGCGCTGGTGGACAGATCTCTGGCTTAATGAAGGTTTTGCGAGCTGGATAGAGTATATGGCGGTCGATGCTTTGTTTCCAGAGTGGCGGATGTGGACACAGTTTATCGTCGACGAGCAGCAGTCGGCCCTTAAACTAGATGCCCTTGATAACACCCATGCCATAGAAGCGCCGATCAATCATCCTGATGAAATACGCACAATTTTTGACGCAATCAGCTACAACAAAGGTGCGAGCGTTATACATATGCTGCATGAGTATCTTGGCCCGACTGCATTCCGAGACGGTCTCCGCTATTATCTACAGAAGCACCAGTACGGAAGCACCGACACGGTTGATCTCTGGAGTGCCCTGGAAGAAGTATCTAAAAAGCCTGTGACTGCCTTCATGGAGCGGTGGACAACCCAGCCTGGTTTTCCGCTGGTTGATGCAGAAGTCACGACACATAACATAACTGTATCTCAGCAACGATTCCATTACGTCAACCAAGGGCGAACCCACAAAACCCTGTGGCCAATCGCTCTGGAAGGCAACGCTGCTCTCGCGGATGAAGTTCTGGAAGATGTAAGTAAAACAATACCCAATCATGGCGACTCAGCCGTGACAAAACTCAACATCGGCCAAAGTGGCTTCTATCGTGTCCATTACAACTCAAGTCATCTACAGAAGCTCAGCGAAGCTATCAAAGCTGGTCGTCTTGATACGCTTGACCGCCTCGGTATACTGAGCGACGCATTTGAAACTGCCAAGGCAGGACATGGCGACACTGCTGATGTCCTAAAATTACTGGAAAGCTACAGTAAGGAGTCTGAGGCGCCAGTCTGGGATGTCATTTCTGGTGTAATCGGCAGTATCCGTGGTGTCATGGACAACGAAACGCTGCGCGATGACATGCAACCATATATTCGAGAATTGATACAGCCACAACTAGAACGACTTGGCTGGACGAAAGGCAATGATGAAGATTACTTTGACCAGTTATTACGCCCAACGATTCTCGGGATGGCGTCGGTTGCGGAGGAACCTGGAGTCATTGCGCACGCGCAAGAACTCTTCACGAAAATGAAACAAACAGAAGACATTTCGCCTGACGTCCGTAGCGTTGTCTACAATACAGTGGCGCGTCATGGCGACAGCGAGACCTTTAAACAGCTTGTGTCCCTCCATAATGATTCTACGTCGAGTGAAGAGCGCACGATGCTAGCCGCTGCGATTACTGGTTTTCGACAGCCTGCGCTCATCAAGAAGGCACTTGCAATGGTCGTCACTGACCAGGTGCGCAAACAAGATGTCGGTTATTGGGTTGCCTACGCGTTTATGAACCGCCACGGCAAGGAAATCGCCTGGGAGTGGCTAAAAACAAACTGGCAATGGCTGACTGATAACTTGGGCACTGACCTGAGCTTCGGACGCTTCCCTATCTACGCGGCTCGCTGTTTTAGTGATAAAGCTTTCCTAAAAGAATACAAGAAATTCTTTGAACCAATTCTGACACCTGCCCTTGAGCGTGCCTATAAACAAGGTGCTGAAATCGTTGAGTGGCAAGCCGACTGGAAGACGCGCGACTTCAAGACAGTGGCGCACTTCTTTGCCACTAGAAAGTAGCTGCTGTTTACTCAATATCTGACGTAAATCCTGTGACCTCGAACTCTTGGCCGGCAACCTCAATAGCCGCCAGCGAACATGAGCCATCCCATGCGCAAGAGCTTAGCCAGAACTCAGCTGCACGTGACATCTGACGCAGCTTCTTGGTAGTTATGTAGTCAAACCCATCACCCTGAAGTTTCGAAATACGATACTTTACTTCAACAAAATACACACAAGACTGCTTTTTTGCCACAATATCAATCTCGCAATAGCGTGTACGCCAGTTCCGTTCTAATATTTTGTAGCCTCGCTTTATCAAGTAGGCAGCAGCAACCGCTTCTGCTTGCCGACCCGTCTCTGTTGTAGTCATAGCATTTCCCGAATCGGCTTAAAGCTTCTACGATGCTGATCAGACGGGCCAAACTCAATAAGACACGCTCGGTGATGGGCAGTGCCGTATCCAACATGTCTTTCAAAACCATACTGCGGATATTCTTCTGAGAGCTGAATCATGTATGCATCTCTAAGCTCTTTGGCATACACGCTCGCAGCGCTAACAATTGGGTGCAATCTGTCAGCTTTTATAACAGTATCCACCTGTTGATACTTGGGCTGACAATAATTCACAGCACCATCCATAATGATACGTTCACTTGGCTGGGCCGAAATCGCTCGCAAGGCTCTTTCCACACCAAGTCGCATAGCGTCAGTCAGTCCGGCTCTGTCAACTTCAGCAGCAGTTACCCAGCCTTCGCCAAGCTGGCAAGACGTCATTATATCAACAGTTAATAGTTTACGCTGCCTGCTCGAAAGTAGTTTAGAGTCTTTCAGGCCAGTTGGTAGTAGAGAAGTTTGTCGAGCAGCTACAACCAGTAACGGCCCCGCCCAGCAACCTCTACCAACTTCATCAATACCAATCATGACTTTAAGCATAACAAAAAACCGCCTTTATGGCGGTTCATATGTTATGTTCTGGTTTGTTTACGCTGCTGTTTCTGTGTCTTGTTTGGCCTGTTCAGTAGGTATTTCTTCTGTTGGAGCTACTTCTACAACTGGAGCTTCGGCAACGGTGTTGACAGCCTGCTTGTCGAAGTCGACGCCTGTAAGGCGGGCTGACTTACCGGTTCGGGCACGCATGTATGTGAGGTAGTTGCGGCGTACTTTGCTACGTTTTACAACCTCTACCTTGGTAACGAGTGGTGAATGTAACATGTACGTCTTTTCAACACCGATACCGCTGGCAATACGTCGAATTGTAATTGTCGCAGTATGGCTCTGTACACGATCAGTCCGGATAACTAAGCCTTCGAATACCTGAATACGTTCCTTGTTGCCTTCTTTAATTTTTTGGTGAACACGAACAGTGTCACCACTACGAACATCAACAACGGCGTGTTTCTTGTATTTTTCTTCAATTTTCTGAATGACTGATTGCATAACCAAATCATCTTACACTGTTTCTTTGTTCTTTGCAACACTTTTTACCCTGTTATTCTACGAATATACATTCATTATTTACACACGTGCTTTGTTAGACAATGCTATGATATATACATGACAGATTTTGGGAAACTCGCCTTAGAACAACATAAAAAACTCCGTGGCAAAATTAGTGTATCGCTAAAAGATAGCCTCGACAGCCAGGACAAACTTAGCACGTATTACACTCCCGGCGTTGCGGCGGTGTCGAGCTACGTGGCTGAACACCCCAAAGAAACGCGTGACTACACCTGGCTGAATAATGCTGTCGCCGTGATTAGTGATGGCTCAGCCGTCCTAGGACTGGGTAACATTGGACCTCAGGGTGCTTTGCCAGTTATGGAAGGTAAAAGCATGTTATTTAAGCATTTTGCAAATGTTGATGCAGTGCCGATTGTACTCGATGCACACTCGGCCGACGAGATTGTAGCAGCAGTGCGGGCAATTGCACCGAGCTTTGGTGGCATAAACTTAGAGGATATTGCGGCACCTATTTGTTTTGAAGTTGAAGAACGGCTGAAAGAAAAACTTGATATCCCAGTATTTCATGATGATCAACACGGTACAGCAATTGTTGTCTTAGCCGGTTTAATCAATTCCATGAAGGTAACTGGTCGTCAACTCAAGGATTGTCGGATTGTCGTAGTTGGAGCAGGTGCTGCTGGAACCGCTATCATGAAGCTCCTGCACCGCTATGCGCAACCTGAAATTCTCGCAGTCGACAGCAAAGGAATCGTATCTAAGGACAGGACAGACCTCAACACTGAAAAGCAAAAACTCCTCACGTTCACCAACCCTAACAACGTAAGTGGTACGCTCGAGCATGCCCTCATGGGAGCTGACATATTTATCGGTGTTTCGGCAGCTGGTCTTTTGACTGCCGAGATGGTTCAAATGATGAGCGAAAAACCAATCATCTTTGCTATGGCTAACCCTACACCCGAAATCATGCCAGACATTGCCAAACAAGCCGGTGCCGCTATCATCGCAACCGGCCGCAGTGATTTTCCAAATCAAGTAAACAACGCCCTCGCATTTCCAGGCATCTTCCGCGGCGCCTTAGACAACAAAGTTTCGGCCATCACTGACGACCACAAAACAGCAGCAGCTGAAGTTATTGCTAACCTCGTGGACAAACCAACCGCTGACATGATCATCCCTTCACCACTTGACGACCGACTCGTCCCTTCGATCGCCAAAGTTATTGTTTAACCGATAACGCGATAGATTTCTTCTATGGTTGTTTCGCCCTTGCATACCTGCAGGGCGGCATCTTGAAGCATAGTGCGCATGCCACTTCTGACGGCTGCTTCTTCTATCTGCTGAGCAGAGAGTGACTTATTGCCCGACTCAAGTAAAGTACGAATCTCGCCAGACATCGTAAATTGTTCGCGTGCTGCGATCTGCCCACGGTAACCATACGGGTTATCTTCTGATTTGCCGGGCTGATAAAACGTCACTTTGCTCAAGTCTGGTTTTTCAACACCTTCAGGTAGTGTCGCGAGCACATCAGCTAACTTTTTAAGAGAGGCTTCGTCAGGCTTGTATGGTTGCTTGGTTGTATCATCCAGCTTGCGCACAAGTCGCTGTGCCATAACCAGACGAATAGCAGAAACAAACAAGGGATTTTCGCCAATTACATCCATCATCCGAGTAAGCGCTGCTGCAGCCGATGACGCGTGAAAGGTAGATAGCACCAAATGGCCAGTCAGAGAAGCTTGCAAAGCAGTCTTGGCAGTATCAAGGTCACGAATCTCACCTACCATCACAATGTCAGGGTCAAGCCGAAGAATCGCCCGTAGTTTATTCGCAAAACTTGTTTGTTCGGCTGACTGCGTCATTACTGGAATCTGCGTAATACCTTCAAACTGATACTCCACTGGGTCTTCAATGGTGATAATCTTTCGCTCCGTCGTATTGAGACTATTAAGCATGGAATAAAGCGTGGTAGTTTTTCCCGAACCGGTTGGTCCAACAGCCAGTACTAAACCGCTCGGCTTACTAATGATGTCATCAACCACGGCGCGCTGGGCAGGGTCAAGACCCAACCTGTCAAGCTTATACATCTCTTGATCCATATTGAATAGACGCATAACCACATCCATGCCATTAATGGTAGGAACAGTTTCCAGACGAACGTTTACATCGACTTCTTCACCGGTGGCAAGTTTTGCACGTTGTGAGATATGACCTTGCTGAGCTTCACCTGATGCCGTAGAGATGTTACCAGCACTCGCAATTGCGGATATTAGTACGCGATACGTATCTGGCTCAAGACGAGCAATCAAATGAAGCACGCCATCCATACGGAATCGCACCCGAACAAATCCACGCTGCGTTTCAATGTGAATATCTGACGAGCCTAATCGGTGTGCTTGCTCAACCAAATACGCCAACATGTCGGCTGCTCGCACCTGCTTTAGTGTTGCTGAGACTTTATCCATAAGCTCGTCAGTGCCGGCGTTTTTGATAGAGATATCTTCATATACGACCTGCTTAGGTGGGTCGTAGAGCTTCATATATTCACGATAACCAGCGTCAGATATGAGAGAGAACGAAACGCGCTGATCTAAAAAGCGTTGTCTGAGCTTGTCGAATGTTTGCTGGGATGTCGTATTAGTCACACCAAAGCTAATACTGTGCTCATCAGACTGGATTGGAATTACCCGCATGCTATATAGATCAGCGACCGGAAAGATGTCTTTGTAAATCGTTTTCTGAGCAATCTGGGAGGTGTCAATATACCCCATATTCAAAATACGGGCCCGGCGCTGTGTCGCCAGCTCTTCGTCTTTGCGGGCATCTTGTGACATGTACCTATTTAACCATAAGCAGTGGCGTTCCGTGAATAGTTACTTATAATACCTTCATGCCGAAACGGGAAATAATCATCATCGCTCATAACCTACGAAGTATCCATAACGTCGGATCAATACTTCGCACCGCTGACGGCCTGGGCGTTAAGGAAATCTACTTGACAGGTTACTCTCCCTATCCAAAAACTAACCCTGATACCCGGCTGCCACATCTTGCCAATAGTATTACGAAGCAACTGCACAAAACAGCCCTCGGCGCAGAGAACGCCAAGAATATTACTCACCGTGAAGATATTATGCAAGTGGTGTCTGATTTGAAAACCGAAGGATATCAGATAGCTGCTGTCGAACAAGCAAACGGAAGTGTTGCGCTACCAGAATACACTCCTCATAATCGCGTCGCTCTTATTGTTGGCCGTGAAGTTGAAGGGATTGAACGTTCCGTTATTGACGCATGCGACCTGACACTTGAGATACCGATGTCTGGCCAAAAAGAATCATTCAACGTTTCAGTAGCATCAGCAATTGCACTTTATCATTGCAGATTCGCACCATAAGCGTCATACTATTATCTAACAAAGTACAAGAAACAAATATGCCACTAAAATCACACCGACACCAACAACACAAAAAGCATCCAAAACATTACGCCAAGGTATATTGGCCATATATGCCGTTACTCGTTGTGGTCGGTTTAAGTTTGTTTGTCGGTCAGTCATTTGTTAACAAATCACAACGAGGCGTCTTGTCATACGCAACAGACGTATCTGACGCAACCTTACTCAATGACACAAATCAGCAACGCAACGCCCATAACCAATCTCCACTTAAGCTAAACGACAAACTTGACCAAGCAGCCCAAGCCAAGGCAGCAGATATGGTGGCGCGCAATTATTGGTCGCACACGACTCCTGAGAATAAAACACCGTGGAACTTTATCGACAAGGTCAACTACAACTACCAGAAAGCTGGCGAGAACTTAGCATACGGTTTCGTAACCAGCAGTGCGACCATTAACGGCTGGATGCACAGCCAGGCGCATCGTGAGAACCTTCTAGACACTGCCTATACTGAAGTTGGTTTCGGGATCGCTCAATCAGAAAACTACATCGGAAGAGGCCCAGAAACCGTCATAGTGGCTATGTATGCGCGGCCAGCAAATGCTGCACCTCTGACAATGCCGAGTAGTATTAGCTTTGACACAGCACCACGTGACCTTCCAGTAAATACAAACCGTGCTATCACTACAGAGCCAGCTGTAAAAAGTGTCAGCAAGGTTCAGTCTCTAACTGGCTCAAGCGTGCCCGGCATCAGCTTCATTATTGGTCTGCTCGTCGGGCTTGCGCTCGCTTACTTGGTAATCAAACATTCAATAGGCGTCAAACGCCTTTTGCGCGACGGCGAACGTTTCGTCCTGAAACATCCCGTACTTGACATCACTTTAGTCAGTTTCATAGCGCTCTGCGCCCTCCTAAGCCAGAGCGTTGGCTTCATCCGCTAATCGGATGCATGTTTACTTAAGAATTACGTTCTGACTACCAACAAGTTTGTGAAATTCTTGCAGCGTCTTGTCGTCACTCTGAACCTTGGTTGGCAGTTTTATGATCTGTTTATTGGAATCATTGCCGATAACCAACACAACCTCTCGCTCACCCGGAGTAGCATCAATTAACCTTTTAAGGTCCTGCAAGGCCTGTTGGTTGCTACTGTCGTTTAATCGAATATACAGTTTGCTTGATGCACCCGGTGCTGCTTTCGCTTTTGTTTTATTCTTTGTGGCAACTCGCGCTTTTGGAATCTTTTTGGCTTTTCCAGTAGCTTGATACGCGCTGGCCTGTTCGGCAGTAATCTCGCGAGCATCATCTACCATGACTTTGACTTCATCACTTGGATTGCCATCACGGTCTTTAGCGTTAATCTTACCTCGAATCAATAACACTCTGTCTTTTTCCCATAGCCCAATCGTTTGCTGAAATGCGTTAGGAAACAGAATCAATTCAATCTCGGTCTTAAGGTCGGCAATCTTGACAAAGGCCATTTTCTGACCCTTTTTGGTGGTTATTTCCCTAAAATCGCTCACGATACCGCCAATAGTTACTGCCTTGCCGTCATGTTCAGGCAATAAGCTCTCTAGAGGTATTGTCTGTTCTGCCAGAAACAGCTCATAGGCACTCAATGGGTGCTGTGATAGGTATAGCCCAAGTAACTCACGCTCCCATTGTAATTGTTCACGTAGCGGATATAGATGAGGTGCTGCTTCTAAATTTAGCTGCGGCATGGCACGAGCGTCATCCTCAAGAGCGCCAAATAAGTCAGTCTGCCCGTTATTCTGCTCTTTTTGTAATCGTGCAGCAAAAGCGACAATAGCATCGAGATTGCTCAACAACGTACTACGATCGCCAAATCGGTCAAATGCTCCTGATTTAATTAAACTCTCTAGTGCCTTTCGATTCACGACACGTGAATTTACCTTGGACAAGAAATCTTCCAACGACGCAAATGAACCTTCTAGCTCTCGAGCACGCAAGATCTCTTCGACTGCACCAGTCCCAACGTTTTTTATAGCTGCCATGCCAAAACGAATTGACTCCGTTTCTGGCACAACCGCAAACTCTACGAATGACTCATTAACATCGGGCGGCATAACTTTAATACCCATGTGTGAGCACTCGGTAATCTCAATCGCTAATCGGTCAGTGTCATCATAATCACTCGTCATAAGTGCAGCCATGAATGCAGCTGGGTAGTGCGCTTTTAGGTAAGCTGTCTGGTAGGCAATCAAGCCATAACACGCAGAATGCGACTTATTAAAACAGTAGTCAGCAAATCCAAGCAGCTGCTTCCAAAATTTCTCTATCAGAGAGCGAGGAATACCATTTTCGACTGCACCTTCAATAAAGCGCTTCTCCATTTTCTGCATAAGTTCCCGGTTTTTCTTGCCAATAGCCTTACGCAAAGTATCGGCCTCACCACCAGTGAAACCACAGACATCTCGTGATATCTGCATAAACTGCTCCTGATAGACTAGGACGCCGTAGGTATTTTCTAAGGCAGCCTTCATGAGCGGATGTTCGTATGTAACAGCTTCCTCACCGTTTTTTCGTTTTATAAAGCTATCAGTTAGCCCGGCACTCAACGGACCCGGCCGATACAATGCTCCCATTGCGATAATGTCATCAAACACTGTCGGTTTGAGCTCGCGCAAGTAACGCTTCATGCCCGCCGATTCAAATTGGAACACTCCGGTCGTATCTCCGCGCTGTACAAGCTTAAAGGTTAGATCATCATCAAGTGGCAGTGTGTTTATGTCGATATCTTTGTCATACACCTTGCGGATAATACGCAGGGTGTTTTTTATGATCGTCAAGTTGGAGAGTCCAAGGAAATCCATTTTGAGCAAGCCAAGCTCTTCGACAGGCCCCATAGAGTATTGCGTTGCAACCACACCTTTTTGCGCCATTTCAAGGGGTGTGAACTTCACAATCTCGTCTGGTGCAATAACGACACCAGCTGCATGTACACCGTGCGAACGTATCGTACCCTCAAGCTGAACTGCCAGATCAAAGACCCGCTGTGACTGCTCGCTTGTCTCGTATTCGCGTTTCAAGTCGTCATTATCAACCAGCGACTTTTCAAGCGGTATATGGCGCCCTTGCACCGGTGGTGGAATCATTTTTGCTAAACGGTCAGCCTCAGCATAGGGAACTTGTAGTACGCGTGATACATCTCGAACGGCATTACGCGCCGCCATACGTCCAAAGGTTACGATGTTGGCAACACGGTCGGTGCCGTACTTATCGACACAGTACTGAATAACCTCGTCTCTCCGGGTGTCCTGAATATCGATGTCGATATCTGGCATAGATATTCTGTCCGGATTTAGAAATCGTTCAAAGAGAAGATCGTACTGTAGCGGGTCCAGTTCAGTTATCTTGAGGGCATAGGCAATGATTGAGCCGGCTGCCGAGCCTCGCCCTGGACCAAAGACGATTCCTTCTGACTTTCCCCAGTTTATGAAATCAGAAATGATCAAGAAGTACCCGTTAAAACCCATATTATCTACAACCGAAAGTTCATATTCTACGCGCGTATTTACCTCGTCGGAAACAAGCTTTTGAATGTCTTTAATTGACAGTTTCTGGGCTTCGGGTTCTGATTTACCACCATAGCGCATAGCCAAGCCTTGGTAGATTAACTCATGTAAGTATGTTTTTTCAGTTTTGCCTTTGGGGACTGGGAACTTAGGGATCAAGATTTTGCCTAGTTCGATACTCACTTCGCAACGATCGGCAATGAGCTTAGTGTTCAAAATCGCGTCCGGGTTGGTCTTGCCCCAACGGGCAATTATCTCTTCGGGTCGTGTAACATGTAGTTCAAATGCACTCAAGCTCATCCTGTCAGAATCGCTCAGGTAAGAACCCGTCTGCACACACAAGAGAATTTCATGTGCCTCCTGATCTTCGTGTCGTAAATAATGCGCATCACTTGTGATGACACAGGGTATGGATAGATCTTGCGCAAGCTTCTGCGTGCGTTCAGTCACAAGGACCTGTTCATCCCACTTGCTTGGATGGTCTGGATGACCATGATCTTGAATCTCTAAGTAATAACGGTCGCCAAACACCTTCTTGTACCAAGAAGCGATTTCATGAGCTTGCTCATACTGATTCTGACGAAGCGCATCACCCACTTCCCCACCAATACAACCACTGAGAACAATCAGACCTTCAGAATACTTTTCAAGAATTTCATGATCAATGCGTGGCTTATAGTAATAGCCGTGTAAGTTTGCCTCGCTACTGAGCCTCATGAGATTCTGATAGCCAGTATTATTCATAGCCAGCAAAATAAGGTGGTAATAGACCTTATCCTTGCCAGGCTCTTTGTCGGTCATACCACGACTGGCAACATATGCCTCCATGCCAAGCACTGGTTTTATACCTGTTGCAGCAGCTTGTTTATAAAACTCTATCAACCCCGAGAGCGTGCCATGGTCAGTGATGGCAACAGCTTCCATGCCACATTCTTTTACGTAGTCCATGAGGGCCGGTATCTTGGTTAATCCATCAAGGAGACTGTACTGAGTATGGTTATGGAGGTGCACAAAATCAGACGGCCTAAGCTGTGTCTCAGCAGACGCCGCTCGTGCCGTGCTTTTCTTCTTACTCATACCCTCATCTTTCACCTACTTAGTATAGAAAAATACGTTCAGAATATCGAGTAGTTAAGCGAGGTTTACAACATTATCTAGAGGATTCGATTGAATCAGAAATATTTTTTGATATTTCACCTACCCATGGCACAGAATCAAAAAAGGACAAACCCCATAAAAGCAAAGCAATCAACAGAGTAGCCCCGAGCACCGTGCAAAACCAACAAATACACCTTTAAGAAAGCTCATCTTATAGAACCGGCGACTGTTGATATATCCCGTTTCGTACAAAGTTACGAGGGTTTGACCAAGCTGTTCAAGCTCTTGTTTGCTATGTTTCTCGGTCATCTTGCTTTAAGATGATTTACTCAAGAACTTCTTGAGGTGGTCGATTGCATTGTCAGCATCTTTGATAGCGCTCTGTAGATCTTTGTCGTCCGATCCGCCTTCATGCACAGCAGACAAAACTTCACGTGCCTTGTCTTTGGCTGCTACCGCTAGTTCGATTGCCTTTTGTAGGTCTTTTTGACCGGTAACCTTTATGTCGCCAACGGACTTCCTCGCTTTAGCGATTAACTTATCAAGATCGCTGTGGAGTGCTTTCAAACGCTTTTCTGATTCTCGTTTGGCCTGAATTGCCTTATCCTGAATATCTTTGCGTGTTTCTTTGCCGCTTTTTGGAGCTGTTAAGATACCGGTGAGATAACCGATTCCAGCCGCTAGAACGGTACCAACTGCAATTCGTTTGGTTTCTTTTTTCATGATGTCCTCCTCTTAAGTAACGACGTTATTTTTTCTTCTTGAAGGCTTCTGTAATATTGCCAATCAAACGGCCAATCGCTACGGGTCCAGCGGTTTTCTCAAAAAAGTCTGTGATATGATCTGCTTTATCTGCAATACTTTCAGCTTTATCAACGATGACCCGAACATGCTTGAGTACTTTTATGACCATTGCCATTACTACGATACTGAGCACCAAGAAAATCGCCAGCATGACCGAGAGCATTATTACTAAGATGTCGTAACTTGTTGTAGTGTCCATATGTCCTTTTATTATACACTATCCTGCTACAAGGATAGTTTCGTTTTCAGATATGACAGAAAGTCCTTGTTAACGTGGGGATCTTTAAGTGCGAAGTCGACTACGGTTTTGAGGTACTCAAGCTTATTGCCGGTGTCATAATAACGTGCTTTCTGAAGCAGGCAACCAAACAGCCGTTTATTGTCTCTGATCATCGGCTCCAATACGTATGTTGTCAAGAAAAACTCGTCATCAGGTTTTATATGAGCTTTGCCTTGCTCAATATACGCAAATACTTCTGGAGTTAACAAGTAGCCACCGACACTGGCAAAATGAGAGGGAGCATTCGCTCTGCCAGGTTTTTCCACTAACTCGCTCATTTGAAGCACGCCTGGCGACACTTCGCTTCCATTAATGATTCCATAGCGCTCAAAGTCACTATCTTTCAATGCAGGTATGCACGGCAAGATGCAAGACTGATACGTATCGTACCAAGCAATCATTTGCTTAAACCTGTTGGGTTCTGCAGTAATAATGTCGTCAGCAAAGGTATAAATAAAGGGTTCGTCACCAATAAGATGCGCTACATTCATAAGCGGTGTCGCGCTGCCATATGGCCCCTTCTGGCGCACATAAGCGAAGTTTGCAAGATCAGAGATCTTTTTAGTGTCTTCGAGTAGCTCTAGTTTCCCTGATTGTTTAAGATTCTTATGTAAATCTGCACTCATTTGATCAAAATGATCCTCGATTGAGCGCTTGTGATAACCAGTTACTATCACGATGTCTTCTATACCGGCTTCAACTAATTCTTCAACGATGTACTGAATTATCGGCTTGTCGACGAGTGGGAGCATTTCTTTGGGCATAGCCTTAGTCTGCGGCAAAAAACGCGTTCCAAAGCCAGCTGCGGCAATCACAGCCTTTCGTACAGTTGGTTTACTCATACGCTTATTGTAGCATTGCTACTCACGTACCAGGACGACATTAGGACTTCTATTGAACTGGACTTGCACACCGTCGCCCACACTCAGCCGACCCGCGACCGATGCATAGGTATGTAAGAGATTCTGTCCGAAGTATCGTCCGCCCTTGGCATCAGGTTTTGTGATGTCGCGTCCCTCTCGTGATGCGAGGAAACTGTGCAGTATTGACACCTCACCACGTGTACCGGCAAACTCACCGTTTTGACGGATTCCGGTCATCGTGCACCGCTTGCAAGCCCTCACGGCAAAGGCCTTAAAGTCACCGATTCTTATAGATGTAATATAATCTTCTCGGCCAGGTTCAATATCGCCATCAATCACAATGTTTGGTCGGAATCGGTTCATCGGCACCAGTTGTTCCGAAAGCCCCTGCGCAGCGCGTAATTCTCGCAATGTAGGCTGGGATGTAAGTAAGAGCGGGAAGCCATCGCCAAAGGCGACCTGATTAACAGCACCACTGCGTCGATATCCAGGTTCAACATACCTAGGTTCAGCGCGTGAGGCGCGCACCAACCATGCAGTCTTATTAAGTAGGTCACAGAAAAACTCATCGGAATCTTGAGATTGGCGTAAGCCACGGGCATCACTGTCATGCACGGTTGTAGCCATCGGTCGTTTTTCTCGCTCGTCATAGTTCAGCGGAATGGCAACTTCACCGTGCTTATCAGCACTCAGCCGTAACGTATTACCATTGATCTCTGTCTGCACGGAGCCCAATATTCCCATTGTGCGTTGGGACATAAATGTACCATCTGGCTTAACCACCATAAACTCGCGGTCGTATGCAAAACCCGTTTCCACCACTTCAGCAGTCGGCAGTGCTATGCCTTGGCAGGATTTAACAGGGTAAATATTTAGTTCAGAAACAACAATATCGTTCATTGGGCGCTATTATACGCCTGCAGATATCTTTGACAACTATGGAATCATTTGCCTGAGGCGTACAATACAGTATTACAATGGAGATTCCGACATTTGACAGCACTGCATACCAGCACCTTTACGACGCGGTAGCCGAGCGTGCAGAACGTGGGTATGTTGACCTTCCCTATCACAATTGGCAACATGCACAACAGACACAACAAGTCGCCAGAAAACTCTTTGAACGCTGTCTAACGCATGATGTTCAACTTAATCCATTCGTCCTTGATGCGGCAAGCTTGCTGCACGACTATGATTATCATGTGCCGCTGCCAGCTGGAAGTCAGTATCGAAGTAAAGAAATTCGTTCTTCACGTGCCGCTGGCAAGATCTTGCGTAGCATTGACATCGAACCGAAGATTATTCGCCAAGTGCAGTCAGCCATACGCAGTACTGAGCTTGGCGTTTCTTGCCGAAGCCTAGAAGATCGAGCGCTGCGCCAAGCTGACCTAAATAACGTTACAGGAAGCTATGGCTCGTTTTTACTTAACACGTTCCGTTTGTATCGCGAAGCACAACAGCTCAATGAGAAACCCCCAGTACTCCCCGTTTTTATACTTGGATCAGTCGCTGTACTGACGCAATATGCGCACGAAGACGTAAGTCTTGGACCGTTTGATCAGAACCCAAATTTTATGGAAGCAATGTTTATAAACATCGATCGCCTACGTCAGGAAACGCCAGTGAGCTTTATGCAAGGTGTTTACGGGTTTATTTATCAGAAAGTTGCTTCTTGATGAGCGCTTGCGCCATCTGAGGATTGGCTTTGCCTTGGGATGCCTTCATCACCTGACCGACCAAGAAGCCAATTACCTTCATTTCGCCGTTTTTTACATCAGCGGCAGCCTGAGGGTTATTGGCAAGGACTTCAGCAACAATCGCCTCGATAGCACCTTCATCTGACTCTTGTAAATAGCCTTGTTCTGATGCGTACTTCTCAAAATCTTTTGGTGCTGTGTTTGTCTTAAGCAACTCCGCCAGTAGTGACTTAGCGCCTGTAGAACTTACCTTTGAAGCTTTGACCAGAGAAATCAGACCTGCATATATTGCTCGGCGCACTTCATCAGTTGGAGCTTCAAGCGAATCGTTATCTTTCCGTAATGGTATCTCAATATTCACAAACCAGTTTGCCAATGACTTAGCCATCTCTTTGTCGTCCAGATATTTTTCGAGATGTGCAAGATAGTATACAGACTCATCTTCGAGTTCCGCCATCAGCAGCGTGTCAGTCTGACTTTCGTCTAGACCTAAACTTCCAAGCCGCTTTCGCCACTCATCGGGTAGGGTTGGCATCGTTTTGCGTATTGCTTCAATGTAGTTATCACTTAGTACAATCGGCGGTATGTCGGGGTCGGGCATATAGCGATAGTCATGGGCCTCTTCTTTGCTGCGCTGACTAAATGTCTTTTGCTTGGCATCGTCCCAGCCACGTGTTTCTTGTACGATCGCCTCACCCTTTTCGAGTTGTTCAATTTGCCGATCAATCTCAAACAGCGCAGCTCGTTCAACGCTCTTAAAGCTGTTCAAGTTCTTGGTTTCAGTGCGCGTGCCTAGTTCCTTGGTTTTACTAACACTCACGTTAACGTCAAAACGCATATTTCCGTAGTACAGATTAGCGTCTGAAACACCCGCATAACGCATGCGTATATAGAGTTCTTTGGCATAAATACGTGCTTCTACCGCGGAGTGCATGTCAGGCTCTGAGACGATTTCGAGCAAAGGGGTTCCAGCACGATTAAGATCAACGAGGCTATAGTCTTTGCCCGCTGGATGGGTGCTTTTGCCTGCATCCGCTTCAAGATGGGCTTCGTGAATGCCAATTACCTTTTCCGTGCCATCAACTGTTATCGTAATCTTGCCATCACGGATAATCGGTCGCTCAAACTGAGTGATCTGATAGCCCATAGGTAGATCTGGGTAGAAATAATGCTTGCGATCAAAAGAACTGACTTTCTGTGGAGCAGTGCCCAGGGCAAATGCTGCTTTTGTTGCCAGCTCGACAGCTTTTTCGTTTAGCACCGGCAACGCACCAGGCATGCCAATGTCGATATGGCTAATAAGTGTATTCGGCGGTGCTTCGCGGGCATCGTTACCTACTGCCGAGAAAAGCTTGGTCTTGGTTTTTAGCTGAACATGGCATTCGATCCCAATAGTTACTGTATATTGCTGTCGTGTTTCTAGGCTGATCACTTGAGTGCTCCCAAATCTTTCAATGCTTGTCGAATACCAAAAAGCGCATCTTGAACGTCAGTTTTAGACAACTTAGTGTTTGGGTCTTCTGCGATTTTTTTCGCAAGTTTATGTCCGTACCATACACCGTCATTGTCGGTTAGATCCCGCTGTGCAGAAACAAGCTTCTCGCCAAAGCTTTTGCCCTTATAATTGCGACTCTTCAGTGCTTTACCGAGTAGTGCATCGGCACGCGTGACCGCATCAGCCCAACAAGCTTTGTCTCCACATAATTTTTGCAGATCAGCCCATTGATCACGATAATAATTGTGTTTTAGTTTGCGCGGTCGTTTTTTGTATACAATCAGTCCACCACACATCATACAAACCACCACAACTGCAATAAGCACTATGTACATGATCATGTTGCTACCTCTAAGGCTTTTGCGTGCATTAATAATGTTCTGTCCTGTTTCTGTGCGGCCATTAGCTGAACGCCAATCGGTAAGGGACCTTCGTGTGCCGCAGGAATACTTATTGCCGGTATGCCAACTAAACTAGCCGAAACAGTCATAATGTCGATTAGATACATCTTTAACGGATCATCGATGTTTTCGCCGATTTTAAATGCGGTTACTGGTGCAGTTGGACCTATAAGCACGTCAACTTCCTTAAAAGCTGACGCAAATTCATGTATAAGTTTTGTGCGGACTTCTTGAGCGCGCTTGTAGTATGCATCATAGTAGCCGCTACTGAGTACATACGTACCGATCATAATACGGCGTTTTGCTTCTCTTCCAAAGCCTTCACTGCGAGCAGTACTAAAGCTTTCTTCAAGGTCTTTAGCTGCTGGAGCGTGATGTCCATAGTGTTGCCCATCGTAGCGGCTGAGGTTACTACTGACTTCTGCAGGACACACAATGTAATACACTGCTAACGCCAGCGGTAGCGACGGTAAGCTTACCTCAGTAATAATCGCTCCTTTGGTTTTGGCAGCTTCGATAGTGTCGGTAACAGCCTTCTTTACAGCTGGATCAACGGCATCTGTCATATATTCTTTGACGACGCCAATCTTGACACCCTTGAGATTCAAGCTTTCCCCAGAGTACCCCGCCTTGTCAGCCTCAATAGTTGTACCGTCGCGTTCATCAAGACCAGCGATTACATTCATGACATACGCAATGTCTTCTACGTGCATCGCTAACGGACCAATAACATCTGTACTACTCGCCATCGCTACGACTCCAGAGCGCGAAACGAGGCCATATGTCGGCTTGAAACCAACTGAACCAGTGAATGCTGCTGGCAAACGTATAGAGCCACCTGTGTCCGTACCAAGCGCAAATGGCGCCAGACCCAAGACAACGGCTGCGCCCGATCCACCGCTACTACCGCCGGGAACGCGAGTCTTGTCATGAGGGTTTTTCGTAATCATGAAGTCGCTGTTTTCTGTACTCGAACCGTGCGCAAATGCGTCAAGGTTAGCCTTTGCTACGCATATAGCGCCAGCCGCTTCGAGCCGTTCAATAACCGTCGCCTGATAAGGAGCTTCAAAGCCTTTCAAAATATTGCTGGCAGCAGTGGTCTCAGCCCCAAATGTCAAAAAGTTATCTTTTGCAATAAACGGCACGCCTGCAAGTGGACCAACTTCAACGCCCTGGGCGATTTGCTCATCAATCTGCTTAGCCCGTGCACGGGCGCGATCCTCGGTCTTTGCAATGATAGCTTGATACTCAGCATGCTCGTCAATCAACTTAAGCGACTTCTCTACTTGAGAGAGGGCAGTAACTGCGCCAGAGCTAACCTCTTTTGCCAACGCTTCAATACTTGGCCAGACAGACTTCATTAAACAATCATCCTTTTGACCTTAAAGTGGGATTTCTCGATCGAAGGAGCGTTCTTCAGTAGCTGTGCAGGGTCAGGACCGTAAGACTTTTCCTCATCTGGACGCATCACATTCTTAAGGCCAGTTACTTGGTAGGTAGGTTCCAGTCCGGCTACATCGGCACTTTGTAGCTGTTCAACATACTGCAGTATGGCACTCATTTCCGCCGCAAACTGTTCGACTTCGCTATCTGTGAGAGTAAGCCGAGAGAGTTTGGCCAACTTTAAGACATCATCACGCGTAATTTTGCTCATATGTTCGCTTAGTATACCACCATTTGACAGAGATAGACCAGATCCGCAGAAAAGAATCTTTACAAAGTTATATAACAGGACTACGCTAAGAACAAGCATTATGAAAGACACTACGCAATGCCACTAGAACAATGGTCTCAATCATCATCGGGGCTACATGTGCCTCCAGAAATAGACAACACGCCCCAACCACAAACGATTCGTCCGCATCTAGCGGACGTTTTTGTTAGTAACGAAAGTAATCCTGATTACCCACGGCCACTCCCTATCGATACCACGTTCATCGTTAATGCAGCTACTGAGCACGGCTCGGAATTAGAAACAGCGCAAAGCCACGTTCTGAGAGGCTCCATTGAATGCGAAGACACCAGTCGATACACCGTGCTAGTTGCTACGCCTAATCAAAAAAGGACTGAAATCCCGGTCGTTTTTACGACAGCGTTGGGCACACAAGCGGAAGACCAATATAATCTTGACCTCATGCGCGAGTATCTAGACCTCGGCATGCCCGTGTTGCTTATTGGCCCAGAAGAGAATACCTCAATACCGTTAACACTCAGTGCCCAGCACATGCATGATATTTTTGAACATTATGCAAAGTTTGGCTTGTATGACCCAACCACTGTCCGTATTACCGGGGACTCAAGAGGTGCCATGATTGGTCAATTGTTTGCGGCATATGCAGTACGGCGTGGAATTCAAGTCATTGACGGCTGTGTTATAGACCCCTGTTTGGCTCGACAAATCCAATATACGAGTCCACGAGAAGTGTTGGAGTATCTACCTTACCTCACTGTCGAAGGTTATTCATTCACACGACAGATCAAACGAATCGGTCTCAAAAAAGGTCTCGAACATGTGCGAAGATTGCGAATGTCACCTGGCGTTATGCTAAGAACTGGGATACCATTGCTGTCTGGTGATGCGGGAGAGTTTTCCCGTTACATGTCTCGAGAGCAACGCCTTCATTCCATGCTTTTTCTGGCTAGTGTCGTCAATCAACACAAAGACTGGATTGAGATATACGACCCATTCCCGAACATCACATATGAACTTATCAAAGGAAGTCACTTATCGTTAATGCGTCCTGACGTATGGGATATGCGCAAAAACTATATGGCTGACAGTCGCGACACTTACACAACAGCCGCGTAAGTATCGGGCACGTTCACTGCAACAACTGGCTCAATTATCTTTATCTTATTTGACCAAACTTCGTAAACCGGTATTTCGTTACGGGTCTTGTTGGCGGCAAGGTGAATTACGCGCCCGCCGGCTTTGCGGTGTTGCCCATTGTTCAAGTGCCAGTGTCCGGTAATCATAGTGTTGATCTTTGCCTGATCCAACACTTCGACTGCGCTCGTTGGAGAAAGCACATATTCTGGTTCATCGTGGGCCGCATCACGACGGTATACTCCACATATTTGCAGCGGTATTGACCAGCCAAAGTCACCAGACACGCGTTTACTATTAGCTACATCCAGTTCGTTTCTTTGTTCTTCCCATGGTTGGCTCGTTATTCCGGCATGCACAATCATAAAGCCAGGACCTTGAACGTAGGGTACGGCGCGGTTCAACACATTTTGATGATGCAAGGGCATAACTTGGTTGAGAATCGCAGCGCTCTCTGATGAGACAACGTTTGGTATTCCGTATGAAGCAAGGACTCGATCATGATATGGCCGCGCCCAAACTTGCGACCAAACATCACGTGCGTCTGGATCCTGCTCGTGCATTGCTGCATCAAGTATATAATCATGATTACCGAGTACCGTAATAGAGCGAGTCGTCATAGCACTGGCGAGCTCTAGAACACTTTTACTATCCGGGCCATCTACAAGATCGCCCGCCAAGATAAGATGGCCATAATGCCGCATGGCTGCCTCGAGCAATTCAGGCCTGCCGTGTAGGTCTGGAACTACCGCAAAGTTATTGTGTTCAGTAAGCATGGGGAGCAAATTTTACACCCGCGCTCAGTGGAAATCAAGCTTATTTTTCTTCGAGTTTCTTTTTGATCTGAGCGATTGAATCACGCAGTTCTGCTGCTTTTTCGAATTCTAGGTTTGCGGCGGCTAAATCCATCTGTGATGTCAGCTCACGAATAATATGCCCATACTCGTCTTTTGGAATCTTCTTAAGGTCAAGCTTCTTAACTTTCTCGCTGTCAGGAATGTCAGCACGCATGCCTTTATCTATGGCCTTAGCAATGCCCTCAGGCGTGATGCCGTGCTCTTTGTTGTATGCTTCTTGAATCTTGCGACGACGGTTGGTTTCGCCAATTGCTCGTTCCATGCTTCCAGTTATTCGATCAGCATACATCAGTACTCGACCATCGATATGTCTGGCTGCGCGACCAATTGTTTGTACCAATGCCTGTTCACTTCTAAGGAAACCTTCTTTGTCGGCGTCAAGTATAGCAACGAGACTTACTTCTGGCAGGTCAAGACCTTCACGCAGTAAGTTTATACCAATCAACACATCATAGGTTCCCATGCGCAGATCACGCAAAATATCAGAACGATCAAGCGTATCAACATCGCTATGAAGATAAGTAACTTTTATCTTTAACTCTTGTAAGTATTCGGTTAGATCCTCGGCCATTCGTTTAGTCAGCGTTGTCACCAGAACACGTTGCCGCTTGACAGTTGTTGCTCGAATCTCAGCCAACAAGTCATCAATTTGTCCTTCAATCGGCCGCACTTCAATCTTCGGATCGATCAGCCCAGTAGGGCGAATCACCTGCTGAGCAGGTTCTGGACTACGCGTCAGTTCGTATTCAGCAGGCGTAGCGCTGACATAAACAACGTTGTTGATATGCTTCTCGAATTCACTGAATGTCAAAGGACGGTTATCCATAGCACTTGGCAGACGAAAACCATGTTCTACCAAAACTTCCTTGCGCGCTCTGTCGCCGTTATACATACCACGGACTTGGGGCAAGGTCATGTGCGACTCATCAATAAACATCAAGTAATCATCTGGGAAGTAATCCAGTAACGTAGCTGGTTGTTCACCAGTCTCTCGGTTTGTCAGGTAACGGCTGTAGTTTTCGATACCTTTTACAAACCCTGTTTCTTCCAACATTTCGAGATCAAACTTGGTGCGCTGCTCTAAACGTTGAGCTTCTAGCAATAGACCATGCTTCTTAAAGTAAGCAAGTCGTTCCTTGAGCTCGCCCTGAATATGCACAAGTGCTTCTTTCAGCTTGTCATATGGAGTTACATAGTGACTACCAGGGAAGATCTGCAAACTATCAAGCTTATTGAGTATCTCGCCAGTCAGCGGGTCAACCTTTGTAATACGCTCTATCTCATCTCCAAAGAATTCAATACGATACGCTAATTCCTCACTTGCTGGGTACACATCAACTACGTCACCGCGCACGCGGAATGTGCCACGATGAAAATCAATATCATTTCGCTGATACTGGATATCAGTTAACTGCCTCAGCAGCTTGTCACGCACTCGTCGTTCGCCTTTTTCAACCTTGATAGATAGCCCATCATAATCTTCAACTGATCCGATGCCATAGATACAGCTCACGCTCGCCACAATCAAAACGTCTTTGCGTGTCAGTAACGAATCAGTCGCTGCGTGCCGCAAACGGTCAATCTCCTCGTTGATCTGACTGTCTTTTTCTATATAGGTATCTGATCTAGGGATATACGCTTCTGGCTGATAGTAGTCAAAATAGCTCACGAAGTAATGGACTGCGTTATTTGGGAAAAAGTTCTTAAATTCGTTATATAGCTGGGCCGCTAAGGTCTTGTTGTGGCAAAGTACGAGTGTTGGCTTCTGTACTTGCTGCACGATGTTTGCCATCGTAAAAGTCTTACCCGAGCCAGTAACACCAAGTAATGTTTGTTCCCTCTGTCCTTTGTTTAGCCCCTCAACTAATTGTGCGATCGCCGTCGGCTGATCGCCAGTCGGCTTGAACTTTGCAGTTAGTTGAAACTTTGCCATCTCTCCATTGTAGCAACTCTCTTACAAATCTTGCATATTCTTATACGCTTCCGCGAATGCTTTTTTCTTTGTTATCCAGACTTCTATGACTTTCTCGTCAAGATCTTGCATATCCGGTCCAGAGTTCGCGCATCCTGGGGGAGCTCCAGAAGGTGGTCGGCCCGCATAACGATAATTTGTATTGAAGCTCAGCGCCTTGGTTTCAAACGGAAAGGTAGCCGTATTTGCCTCAAAACCCTCCGTTAGCTTAGCGTTGAAATCAGCAAGAGAAATTCGACCAATCGCAAATAATCTGTCATTGAAATCCTTGCAGTATTTTCCATCAGTATTTTTTTGCGCGTCAAATCCAGCGTCTGACAAATCAATCCACTGTTCAACAGAGCCGTTCGTAGTACTGCGAACGCTGTAGTAAGCTCCTGATATTTCACTGCTCAGAGGTATTTTTGCGTCAATCTCTTTTATCTCTAGGAATTTTTGTTCTGGCTTACTAGATTCTTCTGTTGAACTATCGTCTTCGACCAAAACCTTCTGAGCAGTATTCGTGAAGGTTTTCCCGTCAGCCGAACACTGCTCTGGATAGCTTTCCATAATTGGATTGCCGGCGTCTTTGCATTCTTCGAAGGTCGTTATGTTTGGTTTGTTCTGGCGTTGATATACGTAGTAGCCCACGCCTCCGATTAGTCCCAGCACCAGTACTACGAGCAAAACCTGTCCGATACTAAAGCCCTTTTGATTTTTTGATAGTTTATGCATTGTTGCTCCTTATTATGGAAGAGTTACGGTTGAAAGAATCTGATTAAACAGAGTTCGGACCTCGGGCTTATCCTCATCGAGTGAGTTAAGTCTAAAGAAATACTCTGTGCCATCTTTGATGGCGACAGCGGTTATGTCTGACCCATGACATTTCATGTCAGACAGAACTGCCTTTTCACCATCAATCGTAATCTCTTGGTAATCTCCCCCACACGCCGCAGCTTCTTTAGTCTCTTTATATGCCACAACCATTGCAGCATGAGAGTCGTAACTGAGTGTCTTGCTAACCATCACATCTAGTGAATACCCAGCGGTTACACTTGGTCCGTCTTCCCCAGGAGCTACATAATCTGCCGACACAAAATGCACAGTATCTGTCTCTCCTGGCTTGTCGACTTGCTTCCACGTTTCTGGGTACTTCATGGTTATTGTCATACCCGAGTACGCTTTCCAGTCAGCTGTTGCCGCTTTGTTCTCGTCGCTCACAGGCAGTGCAGCCTCTGACGTACTGCTTGTTTGTGGCTCTGATGTTGAAGTCTGCCGGTCATAAACGTAGTAGCCCACGCCTCCGATTAGTCCCAGCACTAGTACTACGAGCAAAACCTGTCCGATACTAAAGCCCTTTTGATTGCTCGATACTTTATGCATTTTATTCCTTACTGGCTGAGCCATTTTGTTACGAGGTCATCGGTGTCGATGTCTTTTAGGTCATCGTCCAAGATAGCAATGATCTTTTTGACAAGCTTTTCTGGATCGTCATCAAATACTACCAGCTTACGACGTGGTACTTCTAGGTGTTCGAGTAGTTCCGGTATAAAATCAGCAGCTCCGCCGCTACCGAGCAACACACCACATGGCATATTTGACTCCAGCGCAGTCGTAAATTCGTGCATACTACCAATCCGACCACCCACAGTTATAATTGCGTCACTCGATTGAACTAAGTGCACGTCACGACCGACGTAATGCATGCCCGTGAAGTTCACAAAGTCATACACACCGATTGGTAAACGATACTTGTAGGCATGCTCACGCAGGCTGCTCGCTGGAGAAAAACCAATGCTCATGCCGCCAGCAGTTTTCGCAGCCTTGGCGGCAAAAAACGGCAACCCTACGGTTGCTCCAGTTGTCAAAATATGGCCTGATTGAGCGATAGCTCGGCCGACGCGCTCTGCTAACGCTTGTGATGATTTAACTGTTTTGCCGTTTGCGGCACCAGATACACATATCGAATATCGCATAGCTATGCTTTCCCCAGCTTTTCGGGCGCAATCATGTCGTTGTCAAGCTGTTCAAGTACTTGCTGTTCAAGCGTTTTTTCACCCATATAGCGAATAAACAACTCATTCCACAGACTCTCTTGGAAGTGATAGTAGTAGCGGTCTTCGAAGTGTTCTTCGTTCGAATAGGCAAACGCCACGTCCATCAGATTCAAGGCAATAGGTCCGGTCTTATCTGGTCGTGCAACGTAATCTAAGTCTCGCCAAAAAGCCAGCTTCTCGTCTAGTTCGTACAATGAGTCCTCGGCTTTGCGCCAGTGCAAATCCTCAGGCTGCACGTGGGGCTGGAAGGCTTCAGGATGCGAAGTGTCTTTGTGGCGCCCAAGATACTGCTGAATAACTCGCCAGTGGATATGCTGACCGGCCATAACAGCGGCGTTCTTGGGGTCAGCATTTATGGTATTGACTACATCTACCCCAAAATGAGCCCGCGTAGAGATGAACTTAAAGAATGCGCTGTATAAACGAATCTCATTTACATAATGAAACAGGAGAGACATCGTCTTAAGTGGTAGGCCACGCATTTTTTCTCGCCGCATAGGCAATACCACAATGATCCCCATTTCTTTGGAATGCGTTACATTGTGGAGCTTTTTCTTTGTGAAAGCATCTGACAGCTCAACCCACTTATCATGATCCATCTCAACGATCTCGATCTTACGCTCTTCAAAATCTTTCGGTTTAATCGTTTTCATCAGCTCATTAAACTTACTGAGCCATTCGGGACCTTCCGAGAACCTTAATCCGACGTACATTTCACTAAAAGGTTCGTGCTTAAGCATGCTGTCAATTGATCGATAACCAAGTTGTGCCATCATCTTCTTCGGTGGCATTTTTTTGAGCATCCGCTTAGCAACGGAACGCTTTAGCGCCCAACACTTCATCGGGACACCTGAACTTCGTACAGTTTGTACTATCGGTGAAACGAGCTTCCTGATTTCTTCTGTACCTTTGGGAAGCTTGAGTATTTCAGTAGTAATACGGTCATTGTCATCTCTAACGCGATTCAGTAGCGCATAGTACAGTTCTTTACCCGTAGTGTCGTTTGGGTCAAGCCCCAGCTCTTTTGTCTTTAGGTTCACTTGCCCAACGATTTCGGCAGTTAGCCTGACATCGGCACTCGGGTTGCCACTCGCTTTTTCTAGATCACGAATCGCCATCGTAAATAAGGGCTCTTCGGCAGTCAATAACTCTGATAATAACCGTGACATCTTAGTCATAGATTACCACAAGCGTAATAACAGCGTAAAGCAAAGTATCCGCTTATGCTTGCAATCACAACTATTCCCAATCATAGTGACGGCATTATGTTTAGACCTAACAGAGCTGTTGGCATATCTGAAAAAGCTGGTCAGAGTCTCGAGAAACTCGCGTCAGCCCTGTCGTTAAGTCGCGTCGTTGGCGGGATTGCTATTGCTAACCATATCGAAAAAACGCCCGACTACCAAAGCTGGAAGCTTGCGTTTACCTTCGGAGCCCTGGCTGCCACTGATTTTGTGGATGGTAAGCTTGCGCGCTACGGTAGAAAGCTTCAGGGCAAGAACGAAGCAGTCCGTCGACCGTTCAGTGCCTATGTTGATCAGTTATCTGACAAAGTCATGATTGATGCCATAATGGTGGCTGTCGCAAAGCGCGAAGGTCAAAACGGTCATTACACGTACTCACAGGCCATGAGCGGCGCCGCACTAGTAGATATAGGCAGGAACGTACTTATTACACGTGATCGCATTAACGCCGACAGACAGAACATCGACTCTCGTGCCCAAAAAGGCGGTAAACTGAAGGCACTCGAACAAGACCTCGTCGTTGGCGCCGCATTAAGCCCGCTTTCAAAGAATCGTGTCGGACGCTTCATTGTCGGTATTGCTGCAGCACATGCTGAATTTGAAGCTGTAAAAAGTGGTATCGACCTCCATGCATCGTTTGAGATATCACGCAATCAGCTGATGAACCAAGACGTACCTGAAGCTAGAGTTGAGCAACTACAACCTTCATTGGATCAATCGTGGCATGTAAGCGCAGAATACCTGGCTTGGCACCAAGCTGAGTAACGACGCTGGTTGAATTAGCACTCGCAAAGGTCATAGCCGTCTCAATTGAACTGCCACTCGCAATCTTTGCCACAAAACCACTCGTAAACGCGTCGCCGGCTCCACTCCGATCGATAACCTTGACGTCCTTATACAATCCCGCCCGATAGATGTTCTGTCCGTCACAGGCAATTGAGCCTTTAGGACCGTCAGTAACCAGCACGAGGGGTACAATCCGTGTGGCTTTTTGTAGCAGTGTCTTGGTGTCGTTTTCTGGGATCAGCTGCTGCATTTCTTCTTTGTTCACGCTCAATATGTGGCACGACTTCATCAGCTCCAGAAATTCTTTGCGGCGAGCAAGTTCACCTTTGCCAGGATTAACCGCCACCCGAATACCATGCGTTTTTGCGTAGCTAATGATACGCTTTAGGGCGTCAAAGTCCCCGGAAAGTGAACTCACATAGAACCAGTCGGCTTCGACACCATGGAAATGACTATCCTTAAGATCGTAGTGATTAGAAGCACCACGATAAGTCAGAATAGTCCGCTCGCCATTTGGCGCCAGCATGAGTACTGAATACCCAGTGTTGTACTGCTTTGATTCGAGGACTAGTGTTGTATCCACTTGGTCAGCATGCAGTGCATCAAGTACTGCACGACCAGCAATATCCTGACCAATACGACCCATATACATACTATGAAGGCCTTGACGTGCAAATGTGACACTCGCATTCGTAGCGCCACCGCCAGTAGAAAACACCACTTCTTCAACTTCATTCTTACTCCCGAGTGTAAACTCGGCTTTCAGACCATCATCTTCACGCTCTGGACGAAATATCTTACCTAGTAAAAAAACATCCTGTACTGCTGCACCAATAGACACGATCCGCGGCACCGCGGCGTTCCTAGCCATCCAGCTGCGCCTTGCCTTCGCTATTAAACAACGATATCTTTTGCTCGACAACCTGCTGTACAGCATCAACCACGTCATCCATCAGCTTAACCACTGCGTATTCAGTTGGGTTATCCTTCAGTACTTTTTCAAGCGTCAATCGATATGCTATACGCATGTCAGAGTTGATGTTGATTTTGGTAACGCCAGCTTCGACGGCTTCTTTGTAATAGGGTCCTGGCGTACCGCTGCCGCCGTGCAGGCTAATGTTACAACTGATTGCTTTACGAATCTGTTTGAGAAGGTCAATATCAAGATGTTTTGGCACCGGATATTTACCGTGTAAGTTACCAATTGCTGCAGCAAAGGTATCTATACCAGTATCTTGAACAAACTGCTGAGCAGTCTCTGGGGTGCTAAACGTTTTTTTGATTTCTTGATAGTCGATCTTCTCCGTATGCAAATTTGAACTACCGGCAAAGTAGTGCATTTCACTTTCAACCAAGGCGCCCGTAAGTCGTGCGCATGTCACAACCCGTCGTGTTGCATCTACAATTTCAGCGTCAGTGGCGTTATGATTCGCCTGACTAATATCAATGTGGATAAACTCGTAACCGGCCTCGATGCCAGCAATTGCATCCTCAACACTTGGCGAATGATCAAGGTTGATGTACATCTCAACCCCAAACTCTTGTTTGTAGTTATCCACCATGTCACGCACGTTCTCATGGCCAAGCGCTTCTACTTCGCCTTGGCTCACTTCTACCAGTACCGGGGCATTTTTTGCCTTCGCAGCCTGGACTACCGCCTTAAGTGTTTCTTGATTATCTAAGTTGAAGGCACCGACCGCAAATTTCTGTTTACGTGCCCGCTTCATGAGCTCGCGCGCCTGAGCAGAGTTAGCACGCATTTGTTTTAGTGATAAAGCCATTCCAGTATTGTAACTGCTTGTGCTTGCTATTTCCACTCTTATGGCATTATTATGCACCAGAACGAAAGGTTGAACCATGAAAGAATTACTAAACACCCCGAGAGCAATCGCCTTATCACTTACACTTGGCCTGGGCGTGGCAGCCTGTAGCAGCGAAGCAAAGCCTCAAGACAGCGTCAGTAGCGCAATTGAAGCCGGTTCTAGCGACGATTTTGCCGTACATCATACCTATACAGAATCAGGTAAACGAATAACCGAGTATGACTCAACCGGTGATTTGTACAGTATCGACCCTATTGTCGCGTACTGCGATGGTGCAGATTTGGTAGAGCGTGATTTTAGGGGTGCATCATCTGAAGCTTTTGTATCGCGAACAGAAGACCACGCCGCCTGCGCAGACAGAAAACTTACTCCTGCCGACTTTGAGTAGATCTCAACCAGCTAGATGGTGAGCAGCAAGCACGATATGCTTAGCTGTCAGACCAAAATGCTCCAGTAACTCATCTGGCGTGCCTGATTCGCCAAATCTATCACGCATACCAATACGCTTCATCGGCCGTGGACAATGCTCGCCCAGTAGTTCAGCAATTGCCCCACCAAAACCTGCATTGATCTGGGCTTCCTCAACCGTAATAACTGCTTTGGTTTTGCGCACACTGTGCAGAATGGTATCCTCGTCGAGCGGTTTTATGGTCGGTACGTGCACAACTTCTGCTTCGATTCCCTGCGCAAACAGCATTTCTGCAGCCTTGAGTGCCTGGAAGGTCATCGAACCTGTTGAGAGGATTGTGATGTCGTTTCCAGTTGTGAGCACATACGCTTCGCCGATCTCAAAGGGTGTTTTGTCAGTTGTGAATATCGGAGTGGCTTCACGTGCTAACCGCAAATAAGCCGGTCGCGCATGCTCGGCGAGTGCCAACGTGGCTTTCTCGGCCTCGATGCTGTCACCCGGCGCAATCACTACCATATTTGGAAGCGCCCGCATAAGTGCAATATCCTCGAGCATCTGATGAGTCGCGCCATCTGGACCAACTGACACACCAGCATGTGAGCCAACGATTCGCACTGGACGGTCATTGAGACATATCGTCGTTCTAATCTGTTCCCAGTTGCGACCAGGGCTAAAAGCAGCATAGCTACTCACAAACGGTATTTTACCCATGGCAGCCATACCTGAACCAACTGTTACAAGGTTCTGCTCTGCAACACCAATCTCAACAAAGCGATCTGGAAACTCCTGCTTGAATAAGTGCATTTGCGTCGATTCAGTCAGGTCAGCACAGGCAGCCACAACGTTTTTATGTAGCTTGCCAGCCTGCAGTAAACCGCGGCCAAAACCCTTACGAATCGGCTCAGACTCAAAGTCGTCTTTTGCAAAATTTTTATCAACTAAATGCAGATTCATTATTGGTGTTCACTCCTAATCTTGCCTTCAAGTGTACGGAGGTCATGAAGGGCTTTCTTGGCTTGATCATGATCTGGCGGGGCCCCGTGCCAATGAAAGTCTGATTCCATAAAGCTCACACCTTTACCCGGAATGGTGTGAGCGATTATTATGACGGGTTTTTCTACTATGGCCTTTGCCATTGAGCAGGCATCAATAACCGCCTCCATATTATTTCCATCAATCTCAATGACATGCCAGCCAAACGACTCCCACTTGGCGCGTAGATCCTCAAGTGGCATAACTGATTCAGTGGGTCCATCAATTTGAATGTTATTGCGGTCAATAATCCCAATAACATTATTGAGCTTATATTTTGAGCCAAGCATAGCAGCCTCCCAGACATTGCCCTCGTCCAGCTCGCCATCACCCATTACTACGTACACCCAGCGATGTTGCTGCTCATCCATACGCATAGCCAGCGCCATACCGCAGGCCTGACTCAAGCCACAGCCTAGTGGACCGCTGGTGTTTTCTAACCCCGGTAATTTAACGCGTTCTGGATGACCCTGCAGGCGTGAGCCAAGTTTTCTAAGGGTCATGAGTTCTTTAACATCAAAATATCCTGCATGGGCCATGGTTGCATATTGCACAGGTACACAATGACCATTGCTAAGCAGCAGGATATCACGCTCATCCCAGTCGGGGTTTTTGGGGTCATGTCTCAATACATCAAAATATAGTGCTGTGAATATATCTGCTAAGCCAAGTGGACCAGCACTGTGACCGCTTTTAGCATGTTCAAGCATCTTTATAATATCTTCGCGAATGTCGTAGGCGAGTAGCTCTAATGCCTCTATTGATCGTTTCTTCACCGGCGCGCTCATGACTGAACCTCGCCAAGTAATAGCCCAAACGCGGCAGCTGGATCACTAGCGTGCTGAATGAACCCTCCCACATTGAGAACGTCCACGCCACCACGTGCCAATTCTGCAGCGTTGTCCTTGTTTACTCCGCCGTCCCAGCCAATTTCAAGCGATGGTTTCATTTTTTTCAGGTGTGGTACTTTCTCGAGCAACGTCAGATTAGCGCGACCGCCAAAGTTGCCCAAATCACCACTGAATAAAAGTACATGATCAATCACATCAATCGACGGCGCAATCATTTCGGGCGGCGTCTTGGGTAGTAAAGCAATACCCACCTTGATATGCGCTTCGTGTAACGCTGTGGCTAATTCGATAAAGTTACCCTCTGCTTCAGCATGAAGAATTACCATACTCGGATTACTCTTAATAAGCGCATCGAGATGTTCTGCGGGCTTCTGGAACATGACATGAATGTCCACGCCGACATTGCGGGGCCACCAGAGCTGTGCTGGTTGGACGGTAACAACTGGAGCAAACTCACCATCTGCGATATCAATTTGGATACGTTGCGCAAAGGAACCGATTCGCTCCATTTGTTCACGATATTCGTGCGGCTCTCTCGCCAGTACAGTAGGACAAATAACTGCCATAAGCTTAGTGTAACTCATCCAGTTGCTTGACTCTACGAACAAACCGTTCTGACCGTGCGAAAGGTGTTTTTAGCCAAATATCCACAATATCCTGAACCAGTCTCTTATCCTTCAATTCATGCGATGGCAGACATAGTACGTTACTATCGTCATCGTTACGTGAGGCGCGAGCCTCAGATTCGTTCCAGACAAGGCTCGCCCGAATACCACGGAAACGATTAGCCGCCATCACCATACCTTGTCCACTCCCACATATCAAAATACCGCGTGGCTCTGACTCGTCACTGCCTAGCATAGCGGTCACGACTTTTGCCGCAAATATCGGGAAGTCATCACCAGGTTGCGGCGTCTGACCGCCCTCATCAATAACCTCATGCCCGAGGTGCGTCAGGTAAGTTTCTATATGCTCTTTGAGCGCAAACCCGTTATGATCCGCACCAATAAATATCTTCACCTTTTCTTCTCCAGATTCCGAGCGTTATGCGCACGGATTAAACCCACAAAGCTAATCGCTGCGCCTATGAAAGCAATCACACCAATCCATATAGGAAGTGCATCCCAGCCTTCCCAATACGGTGCATCACAGTGGCTTACGAAGGGTTCACCTTCCCACGAACCACAGCGAGAAAACGGAAAGAAATTAGTTGTAACCAGCATAAAAAGCGTAAACCAGATAGTAAAGAGCGAAGTAAAGATTACTGCCCACTTTTTAACTGTAATATGCTTGCCGCTTTTCTTCATAATACTCCAATCTACTTGTGCAGTAAACGACCCGTGTCGGCGACGACCTCCACCAGTCGATTACTGTATCCCCATTCATTATCGTACCAAACCACTACCTTAACGAGGTTGCCTGCGACGACATTTGTAAGTAACAGATCAACAATCCCAGAGTGACTGTTGCCGATGTAGTCACTGCTCACCAGCGGCTCTTCACTAACATCAAGTATCCCTTGGTAATATGGCTCTTTGACGGACTTTTTGAATAGTTTGTTTACTTCCTCAATCGTAACGTCTTTTTTGAGAAGCATGGTAACGTCACTCAGTGAAACCACTGGCGTCGGCACGCGCACGCTCATACCATCAAATTTACCTTTGAGTTGCGGGACTGTAAGCGCTACCGCAACAGCCGCGCCAGTTGTGGTTGGAACGATGTTTTCTGCCGCAGCACGTGACTCCCGCATATCTTTAGCTGGGCCATCTTGCAGCACTTGACTGGCTGTGTAGCTATGAACGGTAGTTAGCATGGCTTTTTGCACGCCAAATGCTGCGTCCATGATAGACATTACTGCCGCCAATGAATTCGTCGTACAACTCGCATTACTAATAATGTCAGTTGCCTTTTCGAGCTTGTCGTCATTGGCACCCATCACCAGCGTGTCGATGTCTTCACTCTTGGTTGGGCCAGAAATGACCACTTTCTTAGCGCCAGCCTTGATATGTAGCTCGGCGTCTTCTTTCTTAGTGAAGCGACCAGTAGATTCAATCACAACGTCTACTTTGAGCGTCACCCATGGCAACAGACTTGGGTCTTTCTCTGCAGTAACTGGTATCTTTTTACCAGCAACTATCAAATGTGATTCATCAAAAGTAACTTCTTGGTCGTATAGGCCGTAAGTACTATCGTGTTTGAGCAAGTATGCCAGTGACTCAGTATTGGTGAGATCATTGATTGCTACAATTTCAATATCAGTTCGTGCAAAAGCTATCTTGAAAGCATTTCTACCAATGCGACCAAAGCCGTTTATTGCCACGCGTGTTTTCATTTTTGATTCCCCCTCTATTTCTTGGGGTATTGTAGCATAAACGCTTGTGCTTGTATCAACTACTTAGCGTTATTGATCGAGGTTTCAATGACTTTGATTGCGTCCTCTGGACCGCCCCAACCGTTAAACTCAACCGGGGTACCCTGCCAGTTCTTTTTCCAAGCTTTGTACTGCTTATAGAAATGTTCCATCATCGGCTTAAAGTTCTCTCCCAGATCATCAACATGCTTAATATGTGCTTTTGTAACATCATCATTGGCAACACAGACTAACTTTTCATCACCCTCGCCGTCATCAACCATATAAAGTACACCTATTGGACGACATCGAACTACTACACCATGCGGCACTGGTTCATCAATTATTAACAAAGCGTCGAGTGGATCACCATCATCACATAGTGTATCTGGTATGTATCCGTAATCTGCCGGGTAGCCGAGACTTGCAGTACCGTTCACGCGATCAAGAAATATACGACCGGTCTTTTTATCGAGTTCGTATTTGTTTACATTACCCTTTTGAATCTCAATAACAACATTTACTACTTTCGGCGCGTTTTCACCGTAACTTACATCTGTCATGTTTTCTCCTTTTGCTATTGCCCTAGTATACTGGAGACAGGAACACAATTACAAATGACACAGATTATTGGCCACAGAGGTGCAGCCGGCCTTGCCACAGAAAACACGATTGCCAGCTTTGTTGCCGCACAGGCAGCAGGCGTAGACGTACTAGAGTTTGACCTGCGCCGCACAAAAGACCAGCAGATTGTCGTTAATCACGATAAGTCGTTGCTGCGTGTGTTTGGTATTGATATGAACATCTCTGAGCATAGTTTGAAAGAGCTCCAACAGGCCTGCCCAGAACTTGCCACATTCAGTGAAATCATTAAGGCGTGCGGTCGAACAAACATGGTGATTGAGTTGAAAGAGCCCATCTCTTCCGCCGAACTCAAAAAGTTGCTTGCAGACACCCCCACCCAGCAATACGCATTTGCCTCATTCAAGCCAGAAGCCATCGATAGACTAGACGGCGAGTTTCCTGATACGCCACGGAGCCTTTTATCATTCCTCTTCCCATGCTGGCGCGCCCATCAGGCAAAGAGAATGAAGCTGCAAGGTATCGGTGTGTACTATCTGTTCCTTAATCCATTCATCTATTGGCTTGCGAGTCGCTACAAACTTAACCTGTACGTCTATACTGTCAATGTACGATGGGTCGCTGTACTCATCAGTAAGCTCTATCCTAGAGTAAGCATCTGTACCAATCGTCCCGACCTATTTCAATCGTTACGTACGAAATAGCCACAAGTACAACATAGACCATGCGGTCACAATAGCAGCGACAATATACTGATATTCCAGATAGGCTGGCGAAAAGTAACACAGCGCTGCGGCTGCGAGGTTGAGCGCAGCAGCAAAGTAGTACCACTGAGCTGGACGATCAACAACACCGTTCCAAATGTACGCAATTGCCATAACCACCAACCAAAAGACACCCAAATATGGGATAATTCGCGCTAACTGGTCAATATAGAAAGCTAGTCCTGAGACGGCCATGCCAAAGGCAATCGGCACCAGCCAAGAAACGAAAATCTGCTTCATCTTGCCGACCTTGAGAGGCATAACCCTCCACATATACCCCATACCAATCACCGAAATAAGAAACCATACTGCATTGATCTGACGCACTTGCCAGAAATGCGTCGCTATATAACCAATCGTACCAAGCACTGCCCACAGCAAATACACCCGGGCCCGCGAAGCATGTAGTAAATAAAACCAGTCAACTCTGCTATTCATTGTTATAATGCTTATTATACATGCGCGTAAGATTTGACCACAAACATGAAGAGGCAAACGGTATTGTTAATCTGTATTTTGAACCATTGGAACGCTACCAACACATGGCTGGTCAGTTTATTGAGATCAATCTACGGCATGACAAACCCGATTCTCGCGGCATTCGCCGCTGGTTTACGCTCTCATCTGCGCCCGAGGATGAATTACTCAGCATAACAACTCGATATGCAGGCAAAAATAGCAGCAGCTTCAAGCGTGCTTTTACCGCACTTAAACCCGGTACTGAACTGTCCTTTAGTCCGCCAGAGGGTGACTTTTGTTTACCAAAAGACACCGACACCAAACTTGTATTTGTCGCGGGAGGGATCGGCATTACCCCGGTTCATAGCATGGTAAAACACCTACTCAACGCCCAAGAACAACGCGATGTCCGCGTCATATACGGTGTTAATACGCTGGACGACGCACTGTTCACCAATGTATTTGACACCTACCAAGCAGACGTCGAACTAGTGGTAACCAACCCGCCAGATAACTGGGAGGGCACGAGCGGACGTGTCACCGCAGAGCAGATAGTTTCCGCAACCCAAAACACTGATAACTTCCTCATCTACTTATCGGGGCCAGAACCGATGGTAGAAAAGCTTGACGCAGAACTAAAATCAGCAGGCATTGCCTCCAGGCACATCAAGACAGATTTCTTCCCGGGTTATAACAATATCTAAAGGAGTACTACATGAAAAAATCAACCCTCGCCATTATCATCGCCATCTTATCAGTCGGTATACTCGGCGGTATCTACTTGTATCAAAAAGATGAACCATCAACGTCAGATACGCCTACAATCAGCACAAATACCACTGACGGAACAACAAAGGCTTCCAGCTACACAGCAGCAGAGGTCGCCAAACACAAGACCGCATCTGACTGCTGGACAATCATCAATGGCAATGTCTACGACCTTACAAGCTATGTGTCTCGTCACCCTGGTGGTGATGACATTGAATTGGCTTGTGGCGTAGACGGAACAACCCTATTCACTCAGCGTAAAACAGTAGATGGCAAGACAGTTGGTTCAGGCACACCTCATGATGACGGCTCTGCCTCCCAACTCGAATCGCTCAAGATTGGCACCCTCGCTAACTAGCTGACATAATTATTAGTGAGTTTTCGCATGTGCTTCGACATGGCGCGAGAGTACACCAATGCCCAGCAAATGACTGAGTGTCGCACGCGGCGTGTCGACATTATGCGGGATGAGGCGATATAGCTTGGCGGTTTCAGGTCTCACCACGACGTCGCGAGCAGCACCGGAAGTTTCAAGACATGCACAACTACCGATCGTTTCCAACCGAAGTGCCTTCCAGCGAACAGATCTTTCATCCCAATCTTGTTCTCCCTCAATAGACGTTATTCGACTCGAAACGTTGAATCGGCGTTCATTCACTTGTACAGCCAACGAGGTTGACCCAGCCCGGAATCCGTCATCAAATTCTACATATGAATAACCATCTTCAGCCTGGCTCCGTACCTCTGCACCATGCGGTTCTGCCATCGCTTGCACCGTCTCACGCCATATGTCTGTGTTGGCACTGCTCAGGTTTAACCACTCTTGCATCGACTTATTCACCCAGGCATAGCAACCGACGCGTCCATTCAGAGACTGAATACTCATTACTCGATCTGTTGGATTATCAAGGGTATAGTTCATGATTCGGTTGGCCGCATCGAGATATTTGCCGAGTGGTGAATCACCCCAAACTGGTTTGCTGTACGTATCACCGAGTAGTGCTTTTATGTCAGTAAGCACCGTGAGTCTTTCGCCCTCAGTAGACACCTCAACGCCAGAGAAAGACGCAATGCCATCAATTGCCTCGTCGTATAGCTCATGCCTCCGACTTGGATCTGCACCAGCATCTTCTTCGTCAAATGCAGCGACTGAATCGAGATTAAAGACGAGGTTACCCTGCGCTTCATACGTCACTTGAGGACGAACTTCTGGTTGATTCATATACAAACACCCTACGGTAAACTCAGGCTGGCTGCAAGGTTAAGCAGTATGTTTTGTTGTAGCCGGAACAGAGTGGACTTCGTGGGTTTTGTGCGCGTCTTCAAGATATTTACGAATCATAAGTGCTGCAGTGGCACCTTCGCCTACGGCACTGGCAATCTGCATGGTTGCACCTGAACGGACATCGCCAGCCGCAAAGACTCCCGGCATGGTCGTCATGAGCTCTGTGTTTGTCTTGATAAGACCAAGTTCATCAAGTTCAATCTTGGTACCCTCCAAGAACTGCGTATTTGGTAATAGTCCGATGAATACAAACACACCATCAGTCGGAAAATCGACTTTCTTTCCAGTTGTCACATCAGTGCCGACGACTTTAACAACCTTGCCTTCTTCCCCAACAATTTCATCGGTCGTTGTATTGTAGTGAATGGTTATTTTGTCGGCGTGTTTTTTGAGCTCTTCTTGTAGTACTTCGCTGGCGCGCATCTTTTCGCCACGCACTAGTAGATCAGTCTTAGAGGCAAACTTGGTCAGAAACATTGCTTCTTGAACGGCAGAGTTGCCACCACCGACAACTACGAGACGTTTGTCACGATAGAATGCTCCGTCACACGTCGCACAGAAGTGCACGCCACGTCCGTAAAACTCTTGCTCACCTGGAATACCAAGCTTTTTATAATCACTACCGGTAGCGATCAAGACTGACTCTGCCAAAATTTCTCCGTCAGTTGTATCAAGTATTTTGTACTTGCCTTTGTCAGTAATCTTAGTAACCTCACCGAGTTCAATTACCGCGCCAAAGCGCTCTGCTTGCTTACGCAAGCCTTCGGCAAGATCAAGGCCGGCTATTCCTTTTGGAAATCCAGGATAGTTATCAACCCAGTCAGTAATAGCCGCTAAGCCTCCGACAACACCCTTTTCATACAGAAGTGTCTCTAGGTCTTCACGCGTTGTATAGACAGCCGCAGCCAGTGCCGCTGGTCCAGCACCAACCATTACAACTTGGTGGATTTTTTTGTCTGCCTCACTCATGCTTATTCTCCCATTACGAGGCCACACACCCTTGTCTGCCTCACTGCTATAGTCTCTATTCTATATCCTCACGTGCGTTCAGGCTACAGCTGGAGCAAGACGAGAGAGGTTAAAACCAACGACTACTTCTTGACTGTCGTCTTGCTTTGTCACGACCGTGACCGGTACAGTCATGGCACCACTTATCTGCATAGCTTCTGCTTGACGCTCTGGGTTCTGGTCAAGGTTAACCTCTTCGTAGGTCTGACCCTTGCTGGCAAGCCACTTTTTGACCATTACGCAGTATGCGCAGGTGTTAGTAGTGTAGATAGTAACGTTTTTAGGCATAATTTTCCCCTCATGCTTTGCTTTTTGTTTAGCTTTTATTTATGCTGCTTTTAGTATATATAGCGCTCACGCTTAATTCAATACCCCATATGTTGTGTTTTTGGCAATTATTGCGCTGGTTCGCCAACACTGATGAGCTGGATATCAAACACCAGGTCAGAGTTTGGTGGAATGTTTGCTGCGGGCGACTGCTCACCGAAGGCCTGTGCTGCAGGAATGAGTAAACGACGCGTACCGCCCGCCTTCATACCCGGGACACCTTCTTGCCAGCCTACGATAACCCCTGATAGCGGAAATGTAGCGGGCTGACCACTGTCGAGCGAACTCTGGAAGATCGTTCCATCTTTAGCGAGTGCTCCGGTGTAATGCGCCGTAACGGTATCGCCTTTTTTGACTTCTGTACCCGTTCCAACAGTGATGTCAGTAATTACAAGCTTGTCGACTTGCTCTACCGGCGTAAAGCCTTCTAGTTTTGTACCTTCCAATGAACCCTCCTTTGGTGTTGTTTGTTCTTCTACTGGTTTATCCTCAGTCGCTACTGACTGCTGACTGTCATCCTTCGTAAGAATACTGTATAAGATCGCCCCACTGGTCCCTACAGAAGTCAATAAAAAGATAACAGCGATAACCAAAGTAAATGCACGTTGACTTCTCGTAGCCATATTTCCTCCATTTGCCGTTGTAGTATACCGCAAAACGACACGCGAGGAACCATTGACAATTTACGAATTTGGTTCATGATAATCACATGCCAGAAACTCACAAAAGAACAACCGCCAACTACTTATTCGGTGCTAGCTGTTTAGCGACCTTTGCGCTTGGTTGCGGGCTTTACATCGACGGCGCGGCAGATTTACTGCAAACGGAACTAGCTAATCATGGAGAAACCCTACAGATATCAAGCTCAGTACCCGATGTAGACTCAGGTATTGCGCTTCAGCTATCCGGCGGCCTCATCCTTGCAGTCACAGGTTTAGCATCACTCTGTCGTATCGAAGGCTAGTCTGCGATATCGAATGACTGTAGTTTCTTTTTGACTTGTTCAGTCTTTTTGCCGTGTTGCAGCGCAAGCAACTGAGCATAGATACCGTCTGACTTGGCAAGTACCCCAGGAGAACCGACCTCGTCAATAGTACCGCCACGTAGCGTAACAATCATGTCGACGTTCTGGATGGTACTGAGCCGATGAGCAATAATCAACGTCGTTCGGCCTTTCATGAGACGTTCGAGGGCTTCTTGAACCATCTGTTCACTTTTACTATCTAAACTGCTGGTTGCTTCGTCCAGAATAAGAATTGGCGCGTCCTTAAGCAGGGCGCGAGCGATAGCAATACGCTGTTTCTGCCCGCCACTCAGTTTTAAACCACGCTCACCTATCTCTGTATCATAGCCGTGCTCAAGTTTACTGATGAACTCATGGGCGTTCGCAGCCTTGGCAGCAGCAATAATCGCAGCGTCATCGGTTTTTTCTTGGGCATATCCAATGTTTTCCTTAATCGTTCCACTAAATAAAGCAGGGTCCTGAAAAACGACGCCGATATTGTGTCGCAAACTTTTTTGCGTAACCTCGCTGATATTTTGACCGTCAATCATAATCGATCCCGTTTGAGGCTCATACAGACGAAGCAGCAGATTGGTTAGTGTTGTCTTTCCTTCGCCACTCTCACCAACGAGTGCGATCTTTGTATCAGGCATTATTTCAAGTGAAATTTCTCGGAGGATAGTATGTTTGTCGTCATACCCGAAGGCCACATCCTGAAAGGTAATGGCTCCCCGAGTTACCCTCAACTGGCGAGCGCCTGGCTTGTCCAGAATATCAGGGGTTACATTCATGACTTCAAAATAATCACGACTATCAGCCACCGCACGTTGCACGCTTTCAACCAAGAAGCTGATAGTAAATATTGGGATCCTTATCTGTTGAGCCAACAGAATCAACGCCACGGCATCCCCGGCGGTTAGTTGACCGTTCACGGCCTGTGTGAAGATGAATATATATACTCCAAAAAATATCACGTTCAAAGCCAAGCGACGCCGAACGTCTCGTTCATGCCAGAAGCGAGACTGAGGCATATTTATTGCAACGGCTTTTTGTATGTATTTCTGGAAAAACTTCAGTTCGCGACGTTCTTGCACGAAACTCTTGATTACTTTTATCTGTGTTATTGCCTCTGCAAAGCGCCCACTCGCTATGTCATAGTTCTGATTCTTGTCCTTCTGATACTCTTGCCACGTGTTACTGGTACGAACAGTCATCCAAATGTAGATTGGATACAGCGCAAAGAGCAGGACTGCAACCTGCCAGCTATAGTACGTTACTGCAATCAAAGCAAATATCGTCGAGAAGATGAACTGCAAGAAGTTATTACTGAACATGTTCATGAAGTTAGACAACTGCTGGACAGAACGACTAAGGCGGTTGATCAGCGCGCCGGATAACTCTTTGTCAAAATAGCTCTGAGGCAGAGTCAAGAGATGCTTATAGTAGCGTTCTGACAGTACCTTGTTGAGCTTGGCGGCCATTTGATCGCCTAAGTATCCAGATATGTTATTTAAGAAAGTTGCCGACACATCCAGAACAAAAAGGCCTACAGCCAGCCAAATAACATAGCTCAAGCGCGCCGACGTACCTTGTCCAATCTCATCGATTGCTCGACCACTTATGATTGGCACTAGAAGCATGGTCAAGCTTGAGATTATCGTCAAAATACCGATTGCTACATAATACGGACGCAGTTCGCGCGCATAGCCCAAAATTCTCATCACATACTTCATTATGTATAGCTTATCGCATTACATTGATATCAGCGACCGTTTTTAGAAGAAACAAGCGAATACAGTAACGCCGCGATTATAAAAAACAAACCACCGTAAAAGAATAACTCCACATAGAGTTCAGCTTTGTAGCCTTCTCCTGGGGAGGTTACAAAGTAGCGGACCACTGCTAACGAATATGCTGCCAATGAAATAATTGCCGTGGTTAGCAAGGCAATTCTGGATCGCAGTATCGCTATGACAAGTAGGGGCAATATATATAAGAACACCGCCTTACTAGCCATGCCACGTTGTGCAAACACAATAATCGTCGCTATAGCCAGGTCCACAGCTGCAAGTATCCACGCGTAGGCCTGCAATAGCGTTTGGCTTTTAGTAGCGCGTGCCGCATACCAAATGCCAGCTGTTGCGGCAAGCAGTAATGATGCGAGTGTCCAGCGCTGCAGGACAACGCTCGGCGGAATGAGATTCCATGCATCTGACAGAATAATTGTAACGACAAATAACCCCACAAAAGCAAAGTGAATGCGTGCGATTGAGAGCAGACTAGACTGTAGTGGCAACGTAGCAAGTTTTTTCATTACTTCACGTTGTATTCAACCATAAGCGCTATGTGATAGCAACCAAAACGCAACAAATGACTACAGGCTTATCGTCTGTGCGTTGGTTGGAATTTCAATAGTAACTGGCTTGTAAGTAAAGACAAGCTCACCACTGTCGCCGCCGTAGTTACCGGTTGCTTTCATGATTCGCTTGGTTGATTGGTCAATATAGACTTTGCCGTTCGTTGTATCTTGCGTAACCTCCCAGACTTCACATGTCTGAGCACCACACGCTTCTGTGCCAACATATTTTGCATTTTGTTTGAGGCTATTAATCTCATCAGCTGAATATTGGTATGTGTTCGGGTCAAAGCCGCTCGCGTTAGTGGTATCCATTTTATAGCAGGTTGAGCCTTGGCAGGAATAGTATGCATCCTTGGTCATGATAATTCTGATTTCTTTTCCGCTTTGTTGAGACGAAAACTCACTGTTTCCTTTGCCGTCATACTTTAGCGATGCCGTAAACGTCTTACCGTCCTTTTGACTGGTCAAGGCTGCCTCATAACTTACACCAGTCATTGCAACAGGATTAAATGCAGCGGCTGTTTGAGACTGTGTTTGTGTATCCTGTGATACAGCTGGTGCTGCTGACTTGTTATTGCTATCTTTGTTCATGGCAAGATATGCTCCGCCGCCTAGTACGACCACAGCAATAACCGCCAGTGCTATTATGATTGATTTCTTCATCTCATCTCTCCTCGTTATAACCCTATCCTACGCCACTGCCGAATAAGATTCAATTAGTCGCGAGCGAAGGGCGAAAAGTTCGTATTGCGGTCATAGACGTCGGCGCCTTCGGCTTTTTTGAGATACCCAACAACGACGTACGTAACTGGCGTACATACTATTTCTACTGCAAGCTTAATACCGTACACCGTGGCAATCAGCTGTACTAACTCGCTACTTGTCAGCATGCCACCAAATGCAATTACACTAAAGACGATCGTATCTAACGCCGAACCAACGACCGTTGAAGTAATCGTTCGTAGCCATAGAAGTTTGCCAGCAGTACGCACTTTTAGCTTTGCCAGGACAAAAGAGTTCGCAAACTCACCCACAATATAGCCACAAAGACTGGCGAGCGCTATGCGCGGCACAAAGCCAAGGATTGATTCGTATGCTGCTTGATTCTCCCACCCAGATGCCGCCGGCAATGCTTGAACCAGTAGCAACGTTACACTGAGGACGAGCAGGCTATAAAAACCCAACCAAATAGTCCGACGTGCTCGCTTATAGCCGTACACTTCTGTCAGGACGTCACCAATAATATATGCGAACGGGAACAAGATCGTACCGGCATCGAACAACAACGGACCTGATCCAATGAGCTTTGTAGATACAATGTTTGAGACAATCAATACCGTCACAAACATGGCGACGATTACGTCATAGTACTTGAAAGACTTGGCAGAAACGGCAGTCATTACTCGTAACGAAGCGCTTCAATTGGATCAAGCCGCGCCGCACGACGCGCTGGCAGCGTTGCCGCTAAGAAAGCAATAGCCATAATGAGCAGAATAATCGGAAGCATCGACATGAATGGGAATGAAAAGAGCTCAAGACCGTCAAAATCCTTGAACAATGTGTCGGCAGCAATACTACTCCCAATGCGACCTATAATGTTTGCAGCGCCAAGTGCAATAATTGCTCCCCAGAAACCAATCAGAATCGCCTCAAGACTGAACAGCAGAAAGATCTTGCCTCGTCCCATACCGAGTGCTTTCATGAGGCCGATCTCTCTGGTCCGTTCTTGTACTGCCATGAGTAAAGTATTGACGATACCAAAGCTCGCAGCAGCGAGCGCAATACCGGCGAAGATATTCAAAAAGGTTGTAATGCCGTCAATAACGCTCGTGATAATTCCCAGCTGGTCGTCCAAAGTCGAAGCACTATATCCCTGTTCGGCTAATCGATCCTTAAGGGACTGTAGCTCTGCTTCTGGCTTCGATGCGTCAAACTTTCCAACGACATACGGGTACTGCTCACGTTGAAAATCAGGTACACCAACTGTTGCTTTGTCAAAAGCTGTCTTCATGAACGCGTCGTTTACATTCGCAGCGTTGCCTTGTATGAGTGTTTTTTCCTGAACACCAACAATCGTAACAGGCACAGTGAATGGGCTGCCCTGACTATCTTTGAAGCCCATTTCTATGGTCTCGCCAACCGCATCTTGGTCATCACTAAAGTTAAGGATCGACACAAATGATGGCGGGAGTGTAACTTCGTGTTTGTCAGAATTGTTCTGAACGAGTCGCCCCGCACGAAGAGGTTGGTTCAAGCCATCAACGGCCTGACCCACGGTAACCTGAAACTTCTTTGCACCATCACGGGTAAGATAGTCAGGCACGACAGGATAAAATAACTGCACGCTCTTGATTCCTTCTGTTGCCTCAATCTTTGCAACATCTACAGAACTCAGTGTTGGTGGATTAGTAAAGTCTGCGCTGGCCTGTTTCTTGCTTGGGTCATATTCTTTAGGGTCGTCGTTACTAACTGGCCCTCCGCCCTCAGTTTTTACACTAATGATTAAGGCATCTTTTGCCCCTACTGCAGAAACTTGTTCGTCAACGTACGTTTTAAGACCCTGGCCAACACCAGTGGTGAGCATGAGAGTGAGTGCTCCCATGAAAACTGCGCCAACAGTCAGAATCGTGCGGAGCTTGCTTTTACGTAAGTTGGAGTTAGCAGTACGGATGACATCGCGATAGTTCATGACTTACCACCTTTCGCGACAATCTTGCCATCTTTGATGTGGACTTGTCGATCGCAACGTTTGGCAAGGTCTTCGTCATGTGTCACAAATATGAGCGTAATGCCTTTTTGTTTGTTGAGTTTAAAAAGCAAGTCCTCGATCTTTTGTCCGGTTGAGCTATCTAAGTTACCCGTCGGCTCATCCGCAAAGATAACTTTAGGATTGTTGACCAAAGCACGAGCGATAACGACGCGCTGCTTCTGGCCGCCGCTTAAATCCGAGGCCTTGTTCTTCACCTTATCAGCAAGATCTACCGACTTCAGCACCTCAAGTGCCTGAGCTTTACGCTTGCGCGGTGACACGCCGGCAATTTTGAGAGGCAATAGCACATTATTGAGGACAGATTCGTCACTATTTAGGAAGAACTGCTGGAATACAAAGCCAAATTCACTGTTACGAAGTGCATCCACTTGCTTACGCTTGAGGGTGCTCGCATCTATGCCGTTTATCGTAATTGAACCTTTTGTTGGTGAATCTAATAACGCGAGAAGATGCATGAGGGTGGATTTACCGGAGCCGCTTTTGCCAATTACCGCGATAGTTTCACCTTCGTTAATTGTGAGGTCAATGCCTTTCAGCGCGGTAAACGCAGCTTCGCCTTTACCGTAGGTTTTCGATAGTTTCTTGGTCTGTAATAATGTGTTCATGTAGGTATTAGCATAGCATGGTTAGCTTCGCTCGACACCTTGCTCGGCAAGATTCTTGCAGACAGTATCAAGAATGCCGTTGACTTCTTCTGTTGTGAGCGTGCGCTCAAAATGGGTTAGGCGAATTCGATAGGTAGTATGTGTTTTTGCTTGTTCTTCCTTGCGGTAAATGTTGCGTGGTTCAAGACTCCATTCATAGCCACGCTCTACGGCAAGTGGCTCAATAGTTGCAGTCAGTACTTTCGTCAAATCAGCATAGCTGAGTTCGGAAGTAAACGTCATGTCTTGCTCGGTTGATGGAAAGCGTGACAACTGCACAAAACCGCGACTCTGCGGTGTTGCCTGCTGCAACTCATCTAGTCCAAGTTCAAAGCCAGCGCTATGAACCGGTAATTTGAAACCTTGGCGCGTTTCTGCTTTAAACTCGCCAACCACACCAATGATTTCTTTGCTGCCCGCTACACCAACCAGCGCTGATCGCGTCAGGTCAAACGGTTGCGTTACAGGATAATCAAGATCTTTTGTAATTGGTTGGTACGTGAAGGTCACGCCGAGCTGATCGCTCAAAAAATCTAAGTATTGCTTGGCCTGATAGAAAGCCGCACCAGGCAAGGTTTTTGCAGCCTTATCGGTAACCGACAGCACCATGCTTAGTACTTCAAACTCTTTTGGCACAGGTTCCTTGCCGTCACTGCTGTGGGCCTTCTGGTGGACTTTATTCATCTCATACACAGCCATGGCGTCAATGCCAGTCTTATGATTTTGATGGACCTTATCAAGCAGGCTCGGCGTCAGACTGAGCCGGTAGTACTGCAAGTCAGGACTCAGCGCGTTGCTTAAACGGAAGGCTTCTTTAGGGTTTTGCCCTGCTTTTGTGAGCAAGTTACTGTGAACAAAGCTGTAGGTCAGCAACTCATTCGCGCCAGCCCGAGCCATGATACTTCTCAGGTTCTGCTTATAGCTAAACCGCGCGTTGTTCGGAGCTGGTGTTAGGTCGCGCAGCGGCAAGGCCTGCGGCAAATTATCGTAGCCGATCAAACGACCAACCTCTTCAACAATGTCTTCTGGGATAGCAATATCGGTCCGCCAGAACGGCGCAGTGATGGCCAACATCTCGTCCTTGCCTGAAACTTCAAACTCAACATTTGATAGGAGTGTAGCGATGCGGTTCTTTGGTAGGGCAATACCTAGACGTTCTTCTATAAATCTTGGCCCAACTTTTACTGTGCTTGGCACGGGCAACTTGGCAGACTTGTCGTACGTTTCGCCCGCTATAACGCCCTTAGCTACATCGGAAATCATCTGGGCTGCATAGTTTAAGACATATTCATTCTGGAGCGGACTCTGGCCTTTATTAAAGCGCGTTACGGCGTCTGTAAATAACCCGTAGTGCATGCTTGTGCGTCGTATGTTGTACATGTCAAAGCTCGCGCATTCCAATATGACATTCTTGGTTGATGCGTCAACTTCTGTCTCGGCACCGCCCATTACGCCACCGACTGCAATCGGATATTGATCAGTGGCAATCATGACTGCAGGCGCTTCAAACTTAGCTGTCTTGCCATTAAGTAGCTCTAGCTCATCACCCTTCTCGGCTTCACGCACTACAATAACTGGCTGTCCTGAGCTGAGTTTCTTAACCTTGTCATAATCATAGGCGTGTAGTGGCTGCGCGGTGAGAACCATGCTCAGATTAGTAACGTCGACAATGTTGTTGATTGGTTTAAGGCCAACACGAGTGAGGAAACTCTGCACAGCAATAGACGATGGCGCAACTTGCACATCAGCAATCGGCACCATCATAAATCGTGGTACGAGGTCGGTAGCTTTGTTAACAACTGTCAACGGCAGTTTCTTGGCCGGGGCGCCGAGCTTGAGCGCATGCAAGTACCAGTCTGGTGAGCGGAACTCAATATCTTGAATCCCGGCAATCTCGCGTGCCACGCCAAGGATGCCAAAGCAATCAGGGCGATGCGTAAACATCTTGTTTTCTATATCAATAATCACGTCATCAAGCTGGTAGACCTGACTCAAGCTTTTGCCCGGCAAGCAATCAACGTCAACTTCCATAATGCCTTCGTGGTCATCATTGATGGCTAGTTCTTTACCACTGGCTAACATACCGTTGCTCACAACCCCGCGAATCTCCCGGGCTTCCAGGCGGAACTGATCTGTTTCCCAGGTGCTCGGCACCACGTTGCCCGGTGGAATCCACGCAACCAACATACCCTCACGAACATTTGGTGCACCACAGACTACCTGTACATGCCCGTCTGCGTCACGTTCGATATCTTTGCGTACTCCAGCATCATCGATCTTACACACATTAAGTTTGTCGGCATTGGCATGCTTCTTGATGCTCACAATCTTGGCAACTACAATGCCTTCGTATCGTTCGCCTAGTGCCACAACTTCTTCAACGGCACCAAGCTGTGCACCAATCTTTGTCACCAGCTCATCAGTCGAGCACTTGATATCAGTAAACTGCTTAATCCAATTAATACTTACTTTCATTTGAACTGCCTTAGGAATTTTAGGTTTCCGCTGTGGAAATAACGCACATCGTCTATGTCGTACTTCATCATAACCAAACGGTCCAGCCCGAGACCTCCCGCAAAGCCGGTGTAGATTTCTGGGTCGATGCCGGCCATCTTAAGTACATTCGGGTTAACCATGCCCATGCCCAGTAGCTCAATCCAGCCTTCGCCGCAAACCTTACAGCCTGCTTTATCGCAGAATGGGCATGATATGGCCAGCTCAAAGCTTGGCTCGGTAAATGGAAAGTAGAATGGCTGGCTTTTGACTTCAATGTCTTTTTCGTAGTACTCAGACAAGAAGGTGCGAAATGTTGCTACCAAATTGCCAACGTTAATACCTTTGCCAACGTACATAAGCTCTACCTGATAGAAAGTGTGTTCGTGACGAGCGTCAACGTCTTCGTTCCGAAAGGTTCGACCTACATAAACATTGGCGATTGGTTTGCCCGCTTCAAGTAGTGGCTTGCCAGCTTTCAGCACGCGGTTTTGCATGGTGCTGACATGCGCCGGAGCAATCAGACCTTCTTCGGTCATAAAGGTATCGTAATCATCACGTGCTGGATGGCCTTCCGGAAAGTTCAAAGAATCAAACATATGGTAGGCGTCGTCTATCTGACGTGATTCTACTGGGGCAAAACCCATGCGCTGAAAGATACCTACTACCTTGTCGAGTTCGCGCATTAACGGATGAACGGAGCCGTTTTGAGCCGGAAGTAACCCAGGTTGAGTGTCAGTTCTTACGTTAACGTCAAAAGGTGCCGTTACATCAATAGGCGCAAGACTGGAGACAGAGGACTGGAGATTGGAGACGAGGCCCTCAAGCTCTGTTTTTAGGGCATTGATTTCTTTGCCAAATGCACCGCGTTCCTTAGCGTCAAGTGTTGGGATCTCAGCATACAAACTTTTTAGTAGCGGCGAACGCAACACACTCTGTGGCTCGTCAGCTTTTTTAATCTCCGCCTTTAGCTTTTCGGCAACATCAGCAATCTTCTTGTTTGTATAGCTCATATTTAGCTCATTATACCAGCTATGCTACTCTGGTGGTATGGCTTTAAGCATAGAGATTCACAAACCGCCTGTCGCCGTAGATATTCCAGATAATGAACTACAGATTTTTCTTGCAGGCCCGATACAAGGTGCCCCTGATTGGCAACAGCAGGCGACTGAAATGCTGGCAGATCGGCTTAAACACGAAGACGCAACAATTCATATAGCAAACCCCCGTCGCGGCGTGTTTAGACAAGAAGGCTTTGATTACGATGCATATAAAGAACAGGTCGGCTGGGAAAAGACAAGCATCAAACGCGCCGCACGACTCGGCGCCGTCCTCTTTTGGTTTGCTGCAGAGTCTACTGAAGCACCGGCACCAAACCGCCCTGACCGCCAATACGCCAAAACAACCATCAAAGAACTGCACCGCGCCGTTGGCTGGAAGGATTATGACGCAGGCATCAACTTAGTAGTCGGCATCGAGCCCGGATTTAATGAGCGCTTGCGCTATGACCGTTTATGTATCGAGGAGTTTGCATTGCCGGTTCATACAAGCCTTGCGGATGTTGTTGGCGCAATTATAGAGTCACTAAGTAAATAACAGGAGTTATATATGGCACAGTTTAGTTTTGATATAGTAAGCGACTATGACAAATCAGAGATGAACAACGTCTTTGACCAAACGCAGCGCGAGATAACAGCGCGCTACGACTTTAAAGGCACACCTGCAGCGATTGATTGGCTTAACGCCGAGAAAACAGGCTTCAAGATAACAGGCAATAGCGATTACCAGATAGACGCAATTCTCGACATCGTACGCAAAAAACTTGCCACGCGTGAACAGAGCCAAAAAGTCCTCGACACCACCAAAGAAGCTTCCACCAGTAACATGCAAACCACCAAAGAAGTACCGTTCCTGCAAGGGCTCGATCAAGAAAAAGCCAAGAAAATCACCAAGCTGATCCGTGACGAACTACCCAAGGTCAAGACTCAGATCCAAGGCACCGAAGTCCGCGTGACCAGTGGCAGCAAGGACGACCTCCAGACCGTCATGCAACTGCTCCGCAGTAAGGACTTCGACTTCCCTCTCAGCTTCACCAACTTCCGCTAGTGTAGCTAATAAAATATGGTCTGGTATACTTTCTGCTATGCACCAACAGGCTCTGAACTACGAGAGGATTAAAGCTCAAGCACGTCACCAGTTAGAACAGAACTGGACGGGCGAGTACTACGCGCCGCACCTTGACGGCGCATTCCCTGACAACTTCCTGTGGGATACCTGCTTTGTGGCTATGGGGCTGGCTGAAGATGAGCCAATGATAGCAGCAACGCAAATGGTTCAGTTAATGCGCTACCAGTGGCCAAATGGCATGATCGCCAACCAGAACGTTGACACAGAACGGAGCGGCACAATTATTGAACGCCTAAACTTCCGAACAGACAAAAGCCCTGAAGCACCTGAGAAGCAACCTACCAGCGGCTTTTCTCAACCACCTATGATTGCAGAGGCAACCTGGACCGTAGCACAAGCGCTGCCCGCGCCAGAGAGACAGCGCTTCTTGGACGTCATGCTGCCAGGGATTATCTCGTACCATCAGTGGCTATTTGATGAGCGAGATATCAACGGCGACGGTTTAGTCACCCAAATACATCCGTACGAAACAGGTATGGACAACACCCCGCCATACGAATATTTAGTGATGGATAGCAGGTCAAGATCCGAACGCTTACTCACAGGCCGGGTTATGATGAGCGTCTTTGGCCCGGCCCTTGGTGCGCTGCGTCGCGACTTCAAACATGCTGATCCAGACCACCGCATGCACAACGCCTCAGTTGCGCAATATCAACTGCTCATCCGCAAACTCGCTCGTCACAGATACGACATCGACAGCATTATTGCCGACCAATCAATTCCACTCGTAGAGGATATAACATTCAACAGTATCTTTATGCGCGCGAACACGCGCTTGGTAGAGCTTGCGAGTATGTCCAGCCAAGAACTCCCTGCGCAGCTCAAAGAGAATATTGCACGGCAACGTACAGCGCTAGATAATCTTTGGGATCCAGCTCAAAAAACATACTTTAGCCGTAACGCCCGTACCAAAGAACTCATTAAGATCAAAACTATCGGTTCACTTATGCCGCTTTATGCAACTACGCTTGAGCCAGAGCGACGAGACCACCTCGTTGACGACCTAATCGACCCCCGACAATTCTGGACACGTTACCCCGTACCCAGCGTACCGTGCAAACCTGCCTTTGATGCCAAAGCGCGTCCACTTCACGACCCAAACAGATATTGGAGCGGTGCTTCTTGGCTTTGGATGAACGGGCTATTAACCGATGGCTTGGAGCGCAACAATGAGCCAGAAATTGCCGGCACACTGCGTCAAAAATCTCTCAGAATGTTTGCGCATACGGTCAGAAAACAACAAAGGGGCGCTGCAGAGTACTACAACCCTCACACTGGAGAGGCCATTGGGGTGTTTCCTTTCAGTGCTGCAGCCGCGTGGACAATGCGTTTTGCCGACATAGAATTAGCAAAAGCGCTATACTAGTTCTATGATTTCTGATGACTTGGCCAGCCAAGCCCAAAAAGTGCTCGAGGATAACAATCGCTATGACCAGTACACCGTTCCAGCGATTGGTCTATATCCACACCAATGGCTATGGGATAGCTGTTTTATTGCTATCGGTCAGCGTCATTATGATGTGAAGCGCGCCCAACAAGAAATCCTGAGCCTCTTGCGTGGCCAGTGGTCAAACGGCATGATCCCAAACATGGTGTTTACTAAAACCGACAAACATCGGCGCGATAGTAACTTATGGCGTAGCTGGCAAAGTCCTTATGCACCTGATGACGTCGCAACAAGTGGCATCACACAACCACCAGTGCTTGCTGAAGCAGTCACCAAAATTGGCGACAAGCTCTCGCTGCCCGAACGTCGCATGTGGTATCAAACAGTATTCAAGGCATTGGTCCGTTATCACAGCTGGCTCTATGCTGAGCGTGACCCACGTCAAACCGGCCTGGTTCTGCTCGTTCACCCGTGGGAATCCGGCCTCGACAACACTCCGCCGTGGATGTACGAGCTCCATCAGCATAGTCTGCCCTGGTGGGTCGGCGCAGTCGGTACGTTACATCTGGATAAAGTCGTTAATTTCTTCAGACGTGATGTACAGTTCGTACCAGCTGAACAGCGCCTATCAACGATAGATATTTTGGCTCTATACAGTATTCTCCGCCGACTCAGACGCAAGACATATGACACGGAGCGAATCCTATCGCACTCGTTGCTAAGCATTGAAGACCTCACGTTTAATAGCATCCTGATACGCAACAACAGCCACCTGCAAAAGATTGCCAAAACAATCAAGCAACCCCTGCCAGAAGAGCTCACAACTGCCATGCGAAAAGCCGAGTCCGCTCTTGAAGAATTATGGGATCCATACGCAGGTCAGTACTACAGTCGTAACTACGCATCAAACAAACTCATCAAAATACCAAGCATTGCCACGTTGATGCCCCTGTATGCAGGCTGCATAACCAAAGAACGTGCCGAGCAGCTCGTTCGACTACTGACTGATAAAAAACAGTACGCCGCTCACTTCCCGGTGCCATCAACACCCATGAATTCAGAGTGGTATAGAGAAATGGGCTATTGGCAAGGGCCAACTTGGATTAATACCAACTGGCTGATTATTGACGGACTAGAGCGTTACGGCTACCACGATCTCGCAGATCAGATTCGTGAACGGTCGCTCGACCTAGTAAAAGAAGCTGGCTTCTATGAATATTTCTCTGCAAAAACAGGGCAAGCCGCTGGGACAGACCATTTTTCATGGACAGCAGCACTAACAATTGACCTACTGCAGCAGCAGGCTAGCCACCAAAAAAGTACCAAAAACGCTTCAAAATCAGACCAATAACCACCACGTACCAAACAACTAACATATCAAAGTGGTGACGATCAAAGAACGCTGCGAGAGGACGCAACGCTTTAGGCGGGACAATATTTTTACTTCGTAAGTTCCAGAGCGTGGTATACACAAACGCAGGCATGGTGATTGACCAGACGACCATACAGTATAAGCAGAGTGCGCCAATCTCATACAAACTCTCATGTATAAGCCAGTGTACGAAGATAACCCCACCTAGCGTGCCCAGATTAAATAGCATCCAATACCATTTCTTAAACGTTGCGCCAGCCAGCATAGCAACTCCCGTACCAAGCACCAGCGTGAAAGAAATAAGGCCTATAAAGGCGTTTGGGAAGCCAAAGGCTGATGCTTGTTCAGTCTTCATGATACTGGTGCAGCTAAAGATCGGATTAATATTGCAGGACGCCTGATAGTCAGGGTTTTTAAGTAGTTCAATCTTCTCAAGGCTTAATACAAAGGCAGCTATCAAGCCAATAACGCCAACAATTACCAACAGCCACGGATAAATCTTTGCAAAGTTAATGTTTCGTTTACTCATCAGAATTTAGCAACCTTTCCGCCCTTGCGCCATGTTTTAACGGCTTTTTTATATGGTTCAAAGTTCTGGAATATCCACAGATCGGCTTTGCGCCTGACCCGCCAACCAGCCTTACCGCTTACTACTTTATCACCCGACTGAACTACTGCCCAGTTTGGACCAATTGTCACCACGTATATTGGCTTGCGCGAACGGTACAATTTGTGTGGTTGCCCCTTGGTTAGAGCAATAAAGTTCCGCGCCACAAACTTGGCATCATGAATAGCAGTCTGAGCCATGCCACTATATTTTGTCAGTGCATTGTCACCAATAACAAAGATGTCTTTGTGGCCGATTGGTCGCAAGAAGCTATCAACCTTTACCTTGCCGTGTTCTAAAGTAAAGACTTCTGGGTGGTTAGCATAAAAATCGACTACGCGACTTCCAGCCGTCCATACAATCAAGTCAGCATGTACGTCTCGTCCACTGACGCATACCTTTCCGGGTTCGCAGGCATTGACGCGTGTATTCAACCGTAGGGCAACACCTTGCTTTGTCAGATGCTTCTGTGCGATTGCAGAGGCCTTCTCGTTAAGTAATGGCAGGACGCGACCAGACCCTTCTATAAGTGTAAGTTCAAGTCTCTTCAGCGGTCGTTTGTCTTTTTTGGCTACGAGTTCGGCAAAATACGGCAGCTCAGCAACCAACTCTACGCCAGACGCACCGCCACCAATAACAGCAATCCGCACCGTTTCTTTTTTGCTTCTGAGGAGCGCAATCAACTTGTGTCGTAATACCATAGTATTGCTGACTGTGGTCATAGCAACGGTATTTTGTTCCATTCCTTCGATACCAAAGTAGTTCGTAATATTACCCATCGCGAAGACGACTTTGTCATACGAATAAATACTGCCCATCTCACTTTCAAGTCGTTTCATACCAGGGTCAATCTTGGTTACCGAATCAAGTACAACACTCACATTACGGGCCTTACGGAAAATCTCGCGCAGCGGAATCACAACTTCCATAGGCGAGCGGCCAGTTGCAGTACGATAGAGCGCACCATGATACTCAAAGTTCATACCCTGGGAAATCAGTGTCACCAGAACATTACGCTTATTCGCCAACTCCAGAGCGGTCTTAACGCCACCAAAGCCACCACCAACGACTACAACGTGTATTTGCTCTTTCTTGCTCATGCTTAATACTAGTATAGCAAACTATTCGTCAGTTGTTGGGCGATCTAAAATGAGTGGCTCAACCGATGGCGCAGAGTCGGCGATCTTGACCACATCTTTGTCGATCTTTTTCAGTTCCTTATGAGCATTATTGTAGTGATTAACCGTCGTTCCAAGGCTACCACCGAGCTTCTGCATAAGCAGCTCATACGCTCCGATATGTCGGCCAAGCTCGCCAACGCGCTTCTGAATTTCTTTGGCCTGCTCTTCTATTTGCAAGCTTCTAAGTCCTTGCAAGACCGTTTGTAGATATGCCATGAAGCTCGTTGGACTAACAATAATCACGTGCTTCTCCGCAAAAGCATACTCAATAAGATCGCGCGAATTAGTCGCCGTTGTGCCAACCTTATTTATCAGCAAATCATAGTAGAGTGATTCACTTGGGATAAACATGAAAGCAAAATCCATGGTATTCTCGTTTGGTCGAATATACTTAGCGGTTTCATCAATACGGTTTTTCAGATCAATCTTAAAACGTTTAACCACTGCCTCTTTGGCATCTTTATCTTTTTCTTCTATCAATCGATTATAATTCTCTAGGCTAAACTTACTGTCGACAGGCAGAATCTTATCTTTGTCTAGGAAAAGTGCTGCATCGACAACCTCACCATCCGCAAACTTATATTGCATCTGGAATCCACCTGGTGGCATGACATTTTCAAGAACACTCTGCAAATAATACTCACCAACCACACCACGCTGCTTTGGGTTTTGGAGCACGTTCTGTAACATTTTAAGCTCGTCGGCCACATCTACGACCCGTTTGTTTGTCTCGTCCAACTTAGTGAGTCGTCCGGTTACGTCGGCAATTATTTTGGCAGTTTGGTCAAACTGTTTCTGGATACTGGTATTGAGCTGGGATTGCGACTGCTGCAGTTTCTCGTTAATGTTTTCATGGAGTGAATCTTTGAGCTCACCGACACCTTTGTTTAGGTTGTCGAGGTCCGTTTTGAGTAGCTGTGTGGCTTGATCATTCTTGAGGCCACCGAGTTTTTGATTCAATACCATGATAACAGCGGCAAAACCGCAAATAACTGCAACTAGTAGTACTACCCCTGTCATATCCATCGTATGCTAATTATAACACTTATGCTATTCGTCTGCGTGATCATCGTCGCAATCTTGCAACACAACTTCAGTTCCGTCTTTGTTATAGTACGTCACACATTGGTCGCTACTGGCATCTGTGTGTTGCGCGTCAATATACTTGTGTGCCACCTGTATACTCAACGCAACTACAATTACGCCAAGAAGTAGTAGTATTGGTTGCCAATCTAGGAGTCGTTTTTTCGGTGTGCTTTCGTGAATACCTGGGATGATGTCACTCATGGCGATATAGAGCAAGAACCCTGCACTCAAACCAAGCAATAATCCAAGTGGTAATCTTTCTCCTGAACCGAGCGCAAAAGTAACCAGTGCAGCAGCAGTTGTGGCAAGCGCACTAAAGATATTGACCATCAGAACTTTTTTGCGAGACAGTCCTTTATTTAGCAGTAGCCCGAAGTCACCAATTTCTTGCGGAATTTCATGCGCTGCCACAGCAATTGTGGTAACAATGCCCGTTGGAACGCTGACTAAAAACGAGGCCGCGATAGCCACACCATCGAGAACATTGTGTAGCGTATCTCCGATAATCACCAAACTAGTTGAGGGATCAGTTTTACTATCTTCGTGCACATGATGATGGTGAAACCAATGCAAGAACCGCTCAGCAAAGAAAAATATCACGATTCCAACGAGTGCAGCCATAAGTACCGTGTATGGTTCGGTTGTTTCGATACCTTCGTGAAGCAGATCCAGGAATACTGCCGCAAGCAGCGCGCCTGCTGCAAAAGGTGTAGCATACTTTGCTAAAGCATTAGCCGTCGACTTCCTCTGCAACAATAAGATACCGCCTATCAAAGAAATCACTCCACCGAGCAGTGAAAAAATCAGAACATCTAAGTATGTAGCCATTTGTTATCTCCTTGCTTAAGATCATAGTCGCTCACGATAAAATTTGCAACTTTGTCGCAATTTGTTATAATATTGCCTATGTCACCTCAAGAAGCAACCTTTCGGGCTAAACTCCGTGCCAACCAGCAAAGCATCACATCTGCCAGGTTGGCGGTGTTTCGCGCTCTGTGCAAACAGGAGACAGTAAGTATGCAGCAGCTCGTCAAGTCTCTCGATAATAGTGCTGACCGCGCGAGTGTTTACCGATCAGTGGCACTCTTTGAACAGCTAGGAATCGTACAGCGAGTGCAAATCGGGTGGAAATACCAACTTGAACTAAGCGACAACTACAATCCTCATCATCATCACATTCATTGCATAGACTGCGGCAAGCTTAGTGCCTTGCCTGAAGAGACTCAATTAGAAGAAATGATCAAGAAGATAGCCCGCAGAGCAGGATATAGTCTGACGAGTCATCAGCTCGAGTTAACAGGGCGATGTCAGGAATGTTCACACAAAAAATGAGCTGGGCGGTGATGCCCAGCTCGATTGGGAAGTCTCTCACTTCCACACTTAGCATAAGCCTATTAGGACGGCCGTGCAAGTCTATTTTTTAGTGTCAGGGTAGACTTTTTTGACGGCAAATACTGCCAAATAACCGATAGCAAAACCACCGACTAAATCAAGCGGCGCATGGACGCCAAGAGCAATCCGCGATAAGCCCACAGCCACAATAACAAGTCCTATCATCCAACGAAACTGCTTAGGAACATAAGGTAGTAACAGGAGCCCCATAACGGTAGCGAGTGCTGTGTGTCCAGATGGAAAACCAGAGCCATGCACTAAAACCTCTGAATTGCTGACTGCCTCAAAAAGGTCGAAGGGCCGCGGCCGGCCGATCGCTAGCTTCAGTACAGCGGTAGCAAATATGCTCAACCCACCACCAATCAGCAGTTGCCAGGAAAGCCTGCGAAACCTAGCCGCAAACGCCACCACAATGCTAACCAACCACATCGCAATTGTTCCAAGTTGCGTAAGCAGTAAAAACAGCTGACTGAAGGGGTTCATCAAGTCATACAGCGTCGTGAACAAGCTTTGTTCAACTGAACTCATGGCCGGGATAGAAAGCAAGGCGGACACAAACAATAAGGCAACCGCAATTATTGGCATTTTTTTACTAATTCTTTGCCGCATCGTCTACAGTATACCTTATGCTTATCCATAAAGATTCCTGTCATTAATCATACTCACGGCATGCTAGTATACACATAGGAAAGGAGTCCTGGCGCCATCAAGTATTCAGCAGTTATTATCATATACAACCCCAACAGCACGAGTGGGCTTGCAGAGACTAAGGCCGGGCGGCTCAAGACGCGCCTGACAAAACGCGGCATAGAGCATGTCAAACTTATCAAAACTGAGTACGCAGGTCACGCTGAAGCTATCGCCTACCAGCAGACACGCAAATACCCTCGCCCGCTCCTCGTTTCGGTGAGCGGTGACGGAGGCTACAACGAAGTAGTCAACGGCGCGTTGCTGGCGCAAGAACAAACCGGCCATCAGCCAACCTGCTGTATTCTGGCCGCGGGCAACGCCAATGATCATCGCCGTAGCGTCAAAAAACAACCGCTCAGTCGAGCAATTGTCAAAGCCGAGCCAGAAGCTGTCGACATTTTAAAAATGACGGTGCGCTATGGTTCCACGACTATCGTTCGTTATGCTCATTCATACATCGGCTTTGGATTCACCAGTCACGTTGCAGATGAACTCAACCAGGCGCGTCTTACCCGGCTCAAAGAAATTGGTATCGTACTGCGAGCATTCTTTAACTTTGAACCAACTCTGATCGCCATGCCTGAGGGCCGTATTCGTAAGGTCGACAGCTTAGTCTTTGCCAACATTCATCAAATGGCCAAAATGGTGCGGATCGGCAAAAAAACCAACCTCCACAACGGCCAGTTCAAAATGGTTTTCTTCCCACACCAAACACGGCTTAAGTTCATTATTAATCTACTAAGGACAACCATACTCGGTGTCAGGAAGCCCGTGCAGCAACAAGCCTTCACCTGTGCCTTACCAAAAACGACATTAGTACATCTGGACGGAGAAGTGCAAACCATCCCTGGCGGATCACAAGTTATCATTGAATCGGCCGCAGGCGGTCTGCAAACTGTCCGATAATTACTTGTTGCTACAAGCAATTAAACTATTCGTATAACGCCTCTCGTCAAGGTGAAAGTACTTGGCCAGACAGCATGGCAATTATCATAAGTGCCGCCATGACAGCCATGATCAAATCCTCTAATAGGGTTACTGTAGACAGCGGTAGCTTGATAATGCCACCGAGACACGCACAATGAAACGTTGGACCGCGCTGCATAAGGCCTTTGGCCACTCCATAAGCGCCGACAAGCATGATAACGAGTGTAATAACATCACGTAACAGCGGTGCAATATCCAGTACGAAAGCGACGCCAAGACTGAGTTCAATAAATGGATATAGGTATGTGTACAGTTTGTATCTTTTACCAATGATGTCATAGCGCGGAAACATCTGCACAAAGTGCTCATAACCAATCAGTTTAAAGCTACCGAATACTAAGAAAAATCCAGCCATAAACCAACGCATCCAGTCCGTCCAGTGGAATTCCACGGTAGTACTCATAACGGTTGCAGCCGCGGCTAACAGGACAAAAATAACGGCCAGTTTAGCGTATTCTTTTTTGCTGCTTTCTGTTTCTGCGTGCCTGCTGTGACGTCTCATGTTCATATTGTAACACCAGCCTACCAGCCGCCGCCTCCACCGCCGCCGCCTCCACCACCAGAGGAACCGCCACCGCCCGAAAAACCACTTGAGCCAGAACTACTCGGCGCCGTAAAAGTACTCGCGGCAGCCGCATTGAAACTGTGCAACGAGCCAACGATATAACCCGTTCTGAATGCAGATGTATTACCCTGATACCATTCAGGAGGTTCACTATAAAGATCCTTAAACTGTTCTACCCACTGTTTTTCTAAACCAAAGAGCATAGCATATGGGAGTAGCGTCTCGAACAGCTTAACCTGTGTGGAGTGCTTCCCGGTCTGCCCATATTGTTTGACTCCCTGTGGTGACTGCAGGAAAGCAATACGATCTTTCTCGGCAAGTTTAATATAGGCTTTAAGTCCAAGAAGGTACTCCTTGGTTTCAACTCCTTTCACTGAGCGAGCGGGCATCGTTCGTGCCGCAAACATCATAATCAGTCCAGATGCAATCAAACCAATCCCAAAAGGCGTCAAGACAACAGTAAAGGCAAGCATAAAGCCGATCAGAGCCGCAAGCACACCACCAATCAAAAAAACCTTCGGCGTCTTAATTGGATCATTGGCAAAGTAGCCGTCCGCGTACAACGACTGCATGGTTTGCTTATGTATTTTAGCAACATCACCGTAAAGTTTGTTTTTTAGAGACTTCATGTCCACTTTCTGACCTTGCGTTGGCGCCTTGCCAAACAAACCCTGGACCAGCAGTAACTGCTCCGGCGTCAGGCCTTCTAGGGGTTTTACTAACTCAACACTATACTCGGGCTTACCATGTTTCTTGTCTGACGCAATCTCGTGAATTATCAGATACTTTGCAATGGCAAGTTCGATAATCGCTGCCGTTATTGCCGTTGTCCGCACTTTCTCCTGCATGATACCTTCGCTCGTGATGGCATTCAGACCTTTTGGAGGGGTGTATTGCGGAACGATGACGCCACTACCTTTTGGATCCTTACCAGACTTACGCCACCGATTTACTAGCCAAATTACCGTAACTAGCGGCGCAATAACTATAGGAGACAGGAACAGCAGTGGACTGATAACTTCCCATAACGACGGCTGATATGGGCTGAATGTGTTTTTCTCAAAGCCCATGACAAAGGAAAGGTTTTGACCCGGCAGCAAGTTGGCTGCACGTACGTTAACAATCGTGTTGTCATTTTCTACCGATTGAGTAATCTCACAGTTGCTTGCCGTCGAACCCATAGCGCCAGTAAAGCACTTTGGAGACTTACTGATAGATTCTGCCAATCCATTAGGTATATGTACGCGTGCGGCAACCGAGCCAAACGGCTGCATCCACTCGGTGCCGTTCACATCCCAGAACCACTCATCATGTTCATCGTAGTATGTAATAACATCCCGCATGGTGTAACTAATCACATATGTGGTTTCACCGTGGACGTATTTGTTAGCATCGCCAATCTTTAGCACAAGGTTATCGTTCTGTGTACTGCTTGAATAGGGGTACTCATTGCCGAGCTGGTCAGTCACACCGATGACCTTTAGTTTAAGGCTATTGTCCTCGTACTTTTTTGGTATTGCGCGCAAGATGCCGTGGTTTTGATCGTACTTAGGGAACACCGCTGTTATACGCTCTTCTACACGTAACTCTGCCTCGTTGTCAGCATTCCTGCCCAGGTAATAATCAGCTGTGAATGACTTAATATCAAAGTCTTGAACGTTTTGAGCGCGCGCCGAACGCATAGACGCTAGACTAAATACCAGGGAAAGTACCAATACCGGCAAAAACAATAACAGCCTTAAGCGTTTCATCATACTCCACTATACGCCGTTTTTGGGCGCTGAACTACCATAATCTACACAAAGAATTACGATTGCTCGTCATACTCGCTGATCTTGCTGTTGATATAACCAATGAGTGCCGAGAAACCCCAAGCAATTAATCCATACACAATTATTGCAAATAGTGCTGAGACATCTAAGTAACCTGTTTCGCCGACTGCTTTGGGCGGAAAGATACCACGAAACGGCTGCAGAAAGTCGGTCGAAGTCGTATAAATAAACTTCACAAATGGTGAGCTATCGTTTGCGGAAAATGCCAGCAGAAATACACGGAATCCAAGCACAATCTCAGCGAAGATGACGTAGGCATACATCGCATATGTCAGAACTTTACCCACGTTAAGATATGTTGGTACCTCTGATGTTGTTTGTTTCTTAGCCATAGAACCCTCCTCGTCAAGCTGACAGATTATTTATGGCAGTAGTATACCACCCTACTGTTGGCCAGTAATATCACTCGGACGCAGCGCATCCCAGTCAACTGAACTGAGCACATCGTCAGCTAGACTCTGTACACCTGGGTCACGCCATTCTAACCAGGCTTCTTCCAAACTGCCATAGGCCAAGCCAATACCCTGACTAACACCGTCAGCATAAGCTGGCAGCTGATCCATACTTAGTAACTCAGCTGTTGGAAGCAAATATTCGCAGCGGCGCCAACTATGCACCGTAAACGTTCCGACAGCCGCCCATCTTTCCGATTGCGCTGTCTTCTCAAGCACCGTAGGGATCGGCAAATCGTAAACAACTTCCTTGAAGCCCGGCAGATTGCCAAAAAGAGCCAGTTGACTAGCTGCAGCCATTACCACATCTGAACCTGCTTGCAACCCCAGACGTCGACGCATGTCATTATGACGATCGCCATTCTCGGGCAAGAGAGACACTACTGCATCTCCAAAACGATCCAATTTTTGATTACGCACACCCCGAAGAATCTCATCGAGAGCATTGTGACCGCCTGCAATTAGCTTAGCCTCAATAATCTGCACCTCTTGGCGTAACGGAATCTCAGGAGACGGAAAGTTGTTTATATCATACTCGCGTGCCGACATAGTACGTTTGCTCTACTTTTGTTCTTTGTTTTCCATTGCCTCGCCAATAGCCGCTTCGGTACTTTTGGCTAGCGAACGGAACAGCTTCCGCATGCGCGGCACCGTCAACAAGCGTTTAATCTCAGAGTCAGACTCCTGGGCAACCAAGAGAATAATTGCGTCACGGAAGGATATGTCTTTTTTAGTATCTTCAGAGATCATGTTATTTTCGCGGGCGTTTACAATATCTCTTACCCTTAAGTCAAATTCACTCTCAAGCTGACGTGAAGTATACCGGTCGTCAGGGCCAAAGCCTGATGCAAGCAGTCTATTCGCAATGCCGCCCACGACGGTACGAACAATCTGCTCTTCCTGCTCTGCTTTTGATTTAACTTTTGGTTCGGGTTTTTTAACCTCATCTGAGGTAACAGGAGTATGCTCAATCCGCTCATCGCGAATAACGTCATCACGAGCAATAACATCTGGGTCGCTCACAGCGACGTCTGTTTCAGAGACAACTGCAGACTCTTCTATAGGTTCAGCGACCGGCGCTTCTGGGACGATCTCATCCTCAATTATTGAAGTTGGCATTTCTGGCTCTTCACCAGTATCGTACTCCACACCGACAATTGTCACACCACTAGAAAAGCTTCCATTGTCGACAATAATGCGTGTCGCAGGATTAAAGGCAATGAGTTCGCGCAACTGCGCCGTTTCGGTATCATCCATATCGAGGATTGTATCAATCAACATTTCACCGAGATCGCCTAAGTTTTCACCATACAAGTGACCAAAGATGTCAGCAATATTATTCTCTACAAGATCGTTCAAGAGTGCATCGTTCTCCGTGAGGCTTATGAGCTTCTCGGCAACTTCACTGCGGAGCGCATCGAGTGAAACACTTGATTCAAGTCGGCCTGCGTCTTCTTTGTCAAAGTTCTCTTCGATACATTCCAGCATGCTATCAACGATCTCGAAGACAAAATGGAGCATTGAAGACTCGGGGATAGCCTCGAGCTCAGCAAAGTTTGGCATCGCTGAATAAATCTTGCTGAGGAACGCATATAATTCCATCTGACTCGGCATGACTTCTGCAAACCGCGCAATCACAGCATCGTCGATTCCTTCATCTACGGTATCTAATGTAGTATCCGCAACTCCTTCTATAGCTTCGCTTTCATCTCTAGCGACATCCTCGCTAACTGATCTTGTCGCATCGGCAACTTCTTCTGTTGGTTTTGGAGTTTTCTCGAGAGAAACGAACGTAGTGTGCGTCGTGGCCTCCTCAACCTCAGTCATACTACCGAGTTCAATCAGCTCATGGGCGAATTGCTTAACGTCATCATCACTCTCCGCACCAATCACAATGTCGTACTGTAATTCTGGGTTTACTTCATAAGCAGACGAAAGCCCACGCTTGTTGTTGTGTACAAACATTTGTTGTTGACGATAGGTCAGGTTGGTTAAAAATTCGCGTACGTTGCGCATGACGTCACGATCAAAGGCTGGAGCACGCTCTTCGCCCAGTACAGAAGTAAACATCCGCGTCCACAGTTCGTTCACGCTAATCTGCTCGCCGTCCATCAATTCCGTCATAACCGATAGTGCCGCAAATTTAGGTGCTGCATGACGTAAGCTTGACTCTTTTGTTGCCAACTTTATACGTCTGTTACCAATGTAAATAGCGGGCATTCCAGACTTCTCATCAATATCAAAGCCAATAGGGATTGTCCGTCGCTGTCTATCAGTTTCGAGCGCCTCACTCTCGTCGTCCTCACCGATAAAACCAGTGACATCGATACTATTAGAGGATACTCCCATCGTGTTGGTCATATTACTAAGCGCGCGCACAACCAGCCGAGCAGCAACAAGGTTTGTCGAAGTTGGCACCTTTTTGTCTAGTTCGTGTAAACGCTGGTCAACATCAACTACTGAAAGGTTAAGCTCGAGCATACTGTTTCGTAATGCCTTCAGTTTGGACTCCTCATTGGCACGATCTGCAACCTTACTCAGAACGGTAAGTGCCTCATCTTCTGACACGGCTTCTAAAGTGCCGTCGGCTATAGCATAGGCAGCGGCAACTGCTGCCTGACCTTCAGGGGTATCATCGTAGTTTTCGGAAAACACAATTTCCGAAATTCTTAATGCTCTTTCGATTGAGACAGCAGCAGCACCGAAATTTGCTGAGTGTTCGTGTGGATTAACATCATTCATATGAGTCTCATTATACCAGTTTGTTGTTTATTCCTCAAGTATATTTCTTGTCTACTGATACTGCTTGTGCAATTGTAAAACAACTGTGTAATACTGTTGCGCATGAGTAAACCACCCGTAAAATTAGAGAATTGTGCTGACGTCTATGACTACTACGAAAAGAAACGCCAACACCCCCGCGCCGCACGGCGTCGTCATTCGGTTCTGGCAAAACTGTTCAAGCCTACCATACACACCCTCAACCCCGACCTTGATCAGCAAATTAAGGAGCTGCGAGAACGTGGCACCCAATTTGTAATTGCCGGCAATCACGTAAGCGATGTCGATCCGGTTATCATGGCCAGCCTGACGCGCCATTATCCACCCCTCTCACACCTAGAGGGCAATACCTTCATACCCAGTAAAAGCGTGTTGTTTAAACACCGTGTTGTTCGCTGGTTGATTGATGATCTCGGCGCAACGCCACAGTTCCGTACCAAAGATGTCGGCAGAAACGGAGAGCCACTGCCTAACAAGGTCAAGCAGTTACGTAATGCCGCTCGTGAAAGATCGTTCTCGATGGCACGCAACAAACTTGAACAGCAACGACAGAACATGGGAATCTATCCTGAGGGCGAACGTCAGGGCGATGAACGAGACAGAATTAGCCAGATCGGCTTTGGCCTCGGCAAGATGATCTGCCAGCTCGATCCTTCAGTTGAAATTGCGATTATTCCGATAGGCGTTCACTACGGAAACGAAAGGAAACGACGCTTTGGAAGTATTCCACTGCTCAGAACAGTCGAACGAATTTGGCATGAACATGACCCAGATGTAACACTTGGCAACATCATTCTTGGGCCGTTCGAGCAACCAGCTGATTTTGAACCTGTACTCCGAGCAGGTATGCAAGAAACGCTTGACTATTCGATCGAACAGCGTGCCCTACGGCTCGCAGAAGCCGCTTAATTACTGACAATAATCACTGGTTTTGCCAGCAGCTTGGTCGCCGCCAGGTAGCGCCCGCACGATAGCCTCATCTTCTGGAGGAAGGTTATCTAGCCAGCATAAGCCATATGCTGCTTGACTCAATTCCATTTGATGTTTCGCTTCGTAACCTGGCTGCTTGCTTGCGGCGTTCTTTTGTCTCAGATCATACAAGCCAAAATCAAAGCCAACGTTTTTTGTGTTTTTGAAGCCCACAGCCGTTGCAATTTTGTCGCCAGATTTTACTGGATAGTTTTGCGTGAAGGTTGTTGTCTGCGACTGGTTCTCTTTTGGTGCGGGAAGCGAGTCGGCAATTTTCTGCATTTCTGGGGAAAGAACGAGCAAGTGATCAAGCCGATAGATTACGCCGCAATCATTGGTAAACTCAAACAGATGTTGCACCTCGCCCATCTCAATATAACGCGAACCAGCAGTGACTTTAGCGTCCATAGGCGCAGTAACGGTAACATTGTTGCTTGCACTGCTCAGACGAAAACCACCATGTGGCTTATACCCCGTACTGCGTTGCTGGCCTGGATACAGTATGGACTCTACTTTGTTGACATCCACTGGTGACGATACAACAAGCGGGTCCGGACACGCCGGCACGCTGCCAGAAGACTTCCATTCCGATCCTGTCCATGACCATCCAACCGCGCCATCAGGCTGCTCGCCGCTCTGCTGCTGCCCGTTTCTTTCCGAGCTTGAAGTTGTCTTCTTATCAGATCCTTCTTGTCGCTTCATAACTAACCAGCCAGAGGCAACAATCAGCCCAAGAACGACAATTACAATTACTACAAATGATAGATGGAACCCTTTTTGATTTTCTTTGATGCGCATAGCATATAGTATCCTGCTTATGCTTTCTAGCATACAACACTACTCACAGGCGCCAAATATATTTGAACAAGTCGGTATTGCTTTTTATGTATTTTTGTGCTATTATATGTTGATGAGTACACCAGAGTTTAGATCCCTTGGAGAAATACAAGTTCAGCCAGAAGGCCAAAACCTTGTTCCCGTCGCAGTTCACCCTGTTACAGAACTAGGTATTGTTCATGACGAAGATGGTAATTCAATGCATCAAGTTACTTTTGACAGAATGGTGCGAGTCGAGGAACGCTTCCTGCACGAACGCACATGGTACAGACAATATGCATACGTACCGCAATCAGAAACTATCGTTACAGATAACTCACTTACTGCTCGCTATATGTTAGTTGGCGACGTTGTAGTAGAACGCAAAGCTCGCGGCTCTGCACTCATTGACGGCATGGTTGAGTTATCCGAAGAGCTAGAAGACGCACTTGATGATTCCGATATTGAAGCACGCGCGATTGCCATAAAAGCAGCGCTTGGCCATATTCAGCGTTCAGTAATAGAGAGCTATCGCCCAATCGTTGACAAACATGGTCATTTTACGGTTAATCCAAAACCCGTCCTCGTTGGTAAAACCAACTAGTCTCTGATACATACTATCAACCCCGCGACGTACCCTTTGTAATTTGCTTTAAGCTCATGGAACAGCTAAAGCTATTTGCGCGAACTACATACGCTCATGCAATTATTTGATGAGCTACAATATAACCTCAAACCGAGTGATCGGCTCTAAATGCCAACTATGGACGTAAGATACGATTTTGGAGCGTATCTTCGACTTGGTCGAGTGATTCGACTAAATCTCCGGATACTTGACCTTCAACATCAAGAGCTAGGTAACCGAGCGGACCGTTCGTCTCGAGGCTTTGCCTGACTACATTGTGACCAACGTCCGCAATAACATCATTAATGTGTGCCATTACCGTTGGTACGTTATGGTGCACACTTGTAATGCGTGCATCGCCCTTAATTGTGTCGAGTGCAAGCTCGGGGAGATTAACAGCACCGACGGTACTACCAAGTCTTACAAAGTTTGCTAACCTGCCAGCCACGGTTTTGCCAATTTGATACTGTGCCTCAACTGTTGACCCTGCAATGTGAGGAGTCAATATTGCGTTCGGATACATCTGTAGAATGTGCGAGAAATCATCACCTCGTTTAGAAGGCTCTTCAGCAAAAACGTCAGCAGCAACGCCTCCAAGTTTGCCATTTTCAAGCGCCATCGCAACTTCGTAGTAGTCAACAACATCACCTCGTGCCGCATTAATCAAAAAAGCACCTTGCTTCATCGCTCCTATTGCATTTTTATCAATCAAATTATGCGTTTTGTCACCGCCAGGTACATGCAGCGTCACGACATCAGAGGCATGTAATAACAAGTCGAGACGAGGCACGTACTCAGCAATCTCGTCTTGTGCTGCGGGAAACATGTCGTAATAACTTACTTTCATCCCTACTGCTTTTGCCAAACGAGCAACCTCACGACCAATGGCCCCGTAACCAACCACGCCGAGTGTTTTGCCATTGACTTCATAACTTCTCTCGTCAGTCTTTGTCCAGTACCCATCATGCATGCTCTCATTATGTTCTGCTGTTCTTCTGAGCAAGGCAAAAACACTTCCGATTACATGCTCTGCTACAGCAGTCGTGTTTTCGCCCGCGGCATTAAACACCGGAATGCCGTACTCGGCTGCATATTCAGAATCAACATGGTTGGTGCCAGCACAAAAACAACCAATCGCTTCGAGTGAGTGGTTAGCGCCGGCTTCTATGACAGACCTTTCAAGTGCCGGCCCAGACCGAACGCCGAGCGCCGTTGCCCGCGTTGCTAGTTCTGCCAGTTCTGCTTGACTACTGCTTTTTTCGAACGTGTGCACCGTAAACTTTGCTTCTTCGAGAAGCTGATGAGCGCTCGGGTTAATGCCCTCGAGCAGATAAGCCTGGTTTGTCATAAAAACTCCTATTCTGTCACTTATTTTACACGAGTAACAGAATAGTTCTTGTTGTCTTTTTTACCGTCAATTACCTAGGCACCGAGGAGGCCAAGCGCGTAGTACAGGACATAGGCTGGCCAGACACAGGCTTGAAAGAAGGCTACGACAACTTCCCAGAAGCCATTTGCTTGGTTAACAAAGTACACAAGCGCGCCGATCCACGCCATAAATAGCACAAAACCCATTGGTCCGTGATCGTTAATGACTTTGGTGGTTTTTTGCTTTGACATAGCTTTTCTCCTGCTTAGTTTCTCTGGTTTCTAGTATACGCCTGCTTGCAAATACACAAACTGTTCTCAATGCATATCACTATTGCACAATCCGATTTCCAGACTACAATAGGCTCATGACAGAGGTACTGTTTGCAACCAACAATCCTGGCAAGCTAGCCGATGCCCGGCGATTTGCTCGTGAGCATGACTACAGACTACTCACTCCGCACGATCTCGATATCGCGATTGAAGCGCTGGAGGATGGCACTACGTTCACAGAGAACGCCGACAAAAAATACTATGGCTTTATGGAACACGTTACTAACCCAAATATGTGGATTATGGCCGACGATAGCGGAATAGAAATTCCAGCCCTTGACAATAAACCCGGCGTTTATAGCCGTCGCTGGGCGGGACACGAGATGACTGATCAAGAGATTGTTGACTATTGCCTTTCCCAGCTAGAAGGCGTCGAGGACCGTCGTGCCAGATTCACGGGTATTCTTGCCGTTGGCAGACCTCGGACTAAGCCCTATCATATATCTTTTGGAATTGAGGGTGAATTACTTAAAGAACCATCTCATGATGCTGCCGACATGCCAGGCTTCCCGTATCGCTCACTCTTTTATCTGCCGCAGTATGAGAAAATGCTATACGAAATTCACGACATTCCCTACGCAGATAGGCCTGGCATACTAACCCACCGTGAACAAGGTCTTAAAGATGCCTTCGACTACATTGCAGAGCACGAAGAAGACTAAAATCATAACAACTATGTGGAATTTTTCACAGTCAGGATCTTAACCTTTTTGTACACTGGAGTCACCAGTAAATAAGGAGGGGTTATGAGTCAAAAGCTTCAACAAAAAATCGACACATTTATGTTGCGCAAGCAGCGCGAATATCCAGACCTTAATAAACCGGTAGATGAACTAATCAATAATTGGAGATAATATGATAGATGTACTCATGTGGATAATATTTGGTGCGATTGTTGGCTGGATTGCTTCAATCATCATGAAGACAGACGCACAGCAAGGTGCGCTCGCAAATATAATTGTCGGCATACTCGGCGCCGTTGTCGGTGGTTTCTTATGGAAAGCGCTGACGGGCGACAGTGCCGATAGTCTGGTCGGCCAGTTATTAGTCGCACTAGTTGGTGCACTGATTGTCATAGGCTTATGGAAAGTGTTGAGTGGCCGTGGAGCCAGAAGCTTGTAGCTACTAGAAGCCTTGAGCGTGACGTTCGGCAAGACGTTCTTGAAAACGTACGATTTCACGAGTAAGGTCAATGTCATAGTGATTGGCGAGTGTCATAATGGCGATGATGAGGTCTGCCATCTCTGACCCTAGGTCTACTTTGACATCCTTGCGCGCTTTAGCACCGTTTGTCTTGCGGATAGCCTCAGCAACCTCACCAAGCTCTTCCATCATATAGAGTAGTTGTAGTTCAACGGAAGGCATTTCCTTTGAGTGCTGTTCCCAGTCATGTGCCACCCAATTTTGCAGTTGTTGTAGTGTCATCGTGAATTCTCCTTTCAATAAAAAAGCACGAACTTATTAAAGCTCGTACATTTTACCAAGAACCCAACCATCCATCCATAACACTTGAATTGTACAGCGATTATATCATGGCGTTCTGCGCGATTAAAGCAGAGGCACGTTTTTTTTGATGACGGCATCGGTGAGATTCTCTATCATGTCATTGACTATCTGTTTGCCGGGCTGTCGACTTCTGAACTGTGCTTTTTCAAAGATGAGCTGGCGCTCTAGCGCTTGATCATCACGCTCGTGTTTTTGTCGAAGAAACGATGTAAATGCTCCAAAGACATCCCTCATTACGACTTCGGCATCGCCTGATGCCATATCAACCAGTTCAACTTTAAGTACTGGGTCAAGTTTATTTACCACTTCATCCTTGGCTCCTCTTAAATACGTTTGCTGTTCAGAAGTATAGACACTGGTATTCCCATTTACGTTTACATAGTCGTAGTCGTACTTTAAGTGCGTCTCTTCCTGGGAGCGGCGATCGATAGCGGAGACTAACGACTGTATAGTCGGGAGGCGCCAGCAAAAAGCAGCGATTCTACGTTCAAAATTATCGGCATGTAATCCTCTTGCTATTGAGTTATCGAACTCAATAATGTCTTTAGCGACACCAAGAACATCTTTTTCATCGGTTGACAGAAGCGTATGTTCACCTAGGTCCTCGATGACTGCCAAGATGGTTTGGCCGTATACTGTTTCCGCCCAAGCCGGACGCACCAGCGGCGTCGTGTCGCTATATTCAAACACAAACAACCCTTCATTCTCTGGGTCATTGATGGAGCAGACAACATGCGTCCGATCGCGCTGCTGCTGGCCATACTCGTCAGTCAGGTCTGTAACCCGGTGACTGCCAATCTTGAGCTCAGAACCTTTAGGTGAGCGAACGGTATATTCACGCGTTACCGTGCGTGGCTCACCATTGAGAGTAGCCTCAGCAAGGACAGTTAACGTGTGTAGGTCAATTTGGCTGGCTGGTTCGCCGTTTAGATAAATGGGTTCTTGTTCGTGCGATGACATAGAATAATCAGATTATTTCACACTGTTGTGTATTTTGCTATTACGTTATGTATGCGTGCTTTCTATTGGCTGGCGATGGTATCTGCATTAATGCCATTCGTAACATGCATAAAACCAAGCTGCTGGAATACTGGTATCGCTGCCTGTGCTCGACGACCACTCACACAGTACACGACGATTTCAGTGTTGCGATCAAGCCCGCTCAACGTTGCAGCTGCCTCTGATAAGTCACTCATAGGAATATTGAGCGCACCAGTTACATGTCCCTCGCGATATTCGTCAGGCTCACGTACGTCTACAAAAACTCTGTTCATTCGTCTATTTTACCGCCAATAACCTAATCAAGTCTACGCAGAATTGTAAAGCCTAGGCACACCAGCATTAATCGTTCACGTGAGGTACATATTAATCGTTCACGGCGAGCATACGTCTGGACATCAACCTCACCGAAAGCATGCTCGCCACCATAGACTGGCGTCGCTCGCACCACAGGCAAATCAACCGCATGTTGCTTGTCTCTTATGAACCGTGGCGAAAGCACGTACATTGGAAATCCTGTAGGTAGGGCGGCTGGTTCTACCGACAACGCAAGCATTTGGTACGGATCTTGGTTTTCTCTGAGGTCAACAGGCAGCGCTATGGCTGCAAATCTATGGAACATTCGCGTTGTTTCCGCCAAACGCATGCGTTCAGCCTGATCCATAAAGTCAGGCGGTCCACTCAACGACAACTCCTGCGCAACCATACGTTATATTATACGCCGAACAACAAGTAGCTAGGCGCTATCCCTGAAGACAGCATCCCAATCAACAGAACCAATACTAGCCTCAAGCTCTGACTGATCGCGCAAACGGTGAACCGTACGCACTGCATCTGCCAAACTCATAAAAAAGCCAAACCCATACCTAACAAATATATCGTGATCACGTGTCGCAGTTGCTTCATTGAGCGTCCGATCGCTTTCGATCAAACCATGATACGGCTTTGAGAATGTATAATAGCCGGTCTCGCCAAGCTTTTTTACGCTTTCTTTGGCCCGATCCCTTGAGGCTTTACCTTGCACTTGATTCGCGTCACCATTATAAACAACGCCGATACCGTGTTCTGCAATTTCCTGCACAGTATCGTCACTAAGCATCAATGCCCCTGCGATATTTGCAAGCAGATAACCATTCTTAAAGGCATTATGACTCGGTGCGATTAAACCTCTGTCTGTGACAACACGCATGTCGGCGTGCATCATCAATGCACCCGATGCAACCAAAGCATCTGCTGGTGTCTGTTTGGGAATGTAATCATTATAAATGAGCGCCAGGCTACTAACACCGCCACGCTTCATGACTTCAAGCTCGAGTTGCTCAGCACCTGCCGGCGACATCAGCGCATCAAGCTGCTGCACCACCTGAAAAGAACCTAATTGACCGTGCTCACTCATTTTCAGCATTATATGCTTTTATATAACGATTACAAGTATTTAGCGAACCATGCGTTTGTCGGGGATGTGACGCGACAACGTCAGAGCACCAAGTGCAATAACCGTCACAAAGAACATCGACGACTTAAGACTGCTTACTTGAGCACTCTTATAAGAATCGCTTACTTCAACTGCTTCAGCCTCTGACAAGCCTACACTCTCAGCATATTGCTGCACCTGACTTGCGGGTACAATTGCGACACCCGCCGTACTATTTTGTTGCACGTATGTCTTGACGTTTGTCGGCAAACCACTAGCAGAGATGTTTGATACAAAGCCGCTGGTAAGTGCCGCGATCATAAGCGAACCAATGAGCGCTGTTCCAAACGACGAACCAAGATTCTGGAAAGTACCCTGCAAACCACCGACCTCACTACTTTGTTTTTCTGATACGGCCGACATGTTGATATTTCCAAGTTGAGAAGCCAACAAACCCAACCCAGCACCAACCACAAACATTCCCATCAGGAATAGCGGATCGCGTAGATCAGGGTCTATGGCCGCCGTAATAATGGCACAGCCAGCTACGAGCGCTAGTTGCCCGCCGCGGACGATTTGCTTAGGAGAATAACGAGTAATGAGTTTTGAACCTGCAAGAGAGAAAATTATAAGCGCCACAGAAAGCGGTGCAATCTTTAGGCCCGTTTCGAGCGCGTCAAGCCCAAGAACCATCTGTAGATACACCGGCAAAGTAAAGAACACGGCAGCGATAATTACGTATTGCGCTAACAATACACCAAGCCCGGCTTTGAGCTGAGGAATCTTCAATAGCGACATACGAAGCAAAGGTTCCTGACCGCTATCTTCGAGCCGTTGTTGTCGCCGACCAAACAACCACAGCACCGCTACACCAAGTACAATCAAGTAAGCGACGATCGATATACCAAATGGAGCGATTTCTTGACCACCAATTACCGGCTTTGCCATCGGTTGTACCCAACCCCAAACTTTGCTCTGCAACATACCAAACACTACAAGTGCCAAACCAGACGCAGAAAGCACTACGCTTGGGAAATCAATCTTGCTCTTAACGGTGCGCGCCGCAGCTGGGCTATTAAGTACGCGACTTCCAAGCAGGATGAGAACAATAACCACTGACTCAGCGGCAAATACATAACGCCATGAGAAGTACGTCGTGACAAAACCACCAATCAGCGGACCGAGCGCTGCGGCAGCACCAGCAATTGCGCCAATAACTGCAAACGCCAGCACGCGATCTTTGCCTTTATAGGCTGCAGCGGTCAATGCTGCAATTGCTGGCATAACCAACACTGCACCCAGACCCTCAACGATTGACCAACCGAACAACAAGACTCCGAGGTTTGGACTAATTGCGGTCATGAATGAACCAAGCCCGTATATAACCGCGCCGACACGAAATACCTTGACACTCCCAAAGATATCGCCGATCTTGCCACCAGTCAGCATGAAAGCCGCCATAGTTAGCGTATAGAACGTAATTGCAGCCTGCAGGCCTGCCACTGTAGTGTTCAAATCAACCACGACTTGACTGATAGACACATTCATAACCGTGCTGTCGAGCACCATGATAAACTGTGCCATCGCCAGTAGAATGACTGGAAACCATTTCTTCATATGTCTATAATACCCCCTCCGAATCAAAAAAAACAGCTATAACGCCAGGACAGTTTGTTCTACCTGTTTCGGTGGCAACACCCGTTCGATCAGTTCTTTTTGGCGACGCAATTGACTTTCGACACTTTCAGTCGACTCAAGCTCAATTACCTCGTTCATTTGTGCGATAAGCTGCACCAGTGCAGGGTCATCATCGTGTTCAAGCTGCGACAGGTGCTCTAATAATTGCTGCGCGAGCTCGACATCTACACCCTCCCCAATGCGTGCAAGCAGTTCGTGCATGGTGTTATTTATAGTCTTCGCAAGCGCTTGATCCCCTACCACCTCAGCTGCATCGCCGTTTAACAGCCCGGATTTTGCAGCAACAACCGTATTTGCTGCTGTATTGAGAGCTTTCGTTCTGGCCGCCTTTGATGCACGACGCGCGTATTCGGATGCTTTGGCTTCTCGTTCCGAACCTTCTACGCTCGTATCAAAATGGAAGGCGCTGCGCATCCCGTTCGCGTAGTCTGTTATTGCTTTATCTACACTGAGTACTAGTTTTGGAAGCTCTGGGTCAAAGTCACGGATCCAGATGGCCTTTTCGTAGATCAAATCATCGCCAAGCCCAGCACGCTTCATGCGGGCTAATTCTTCGGCTTGTGTATAAGAAATACCCTCAGTATGAATTAAGAGTCTGATGTTATCAGGAAGTTCACTCAGTCTTTCGCGGGTCGCGATGTCACTTCTGATCTGGACTGCTGACATGGCCTGTTCACTGTACATCTGCACCAGACCGATAGCATCTTTTTCACTGTATATCTTTAGTAGCCTTGCACACTCACTCACCCCCTCAAAAGACAAGCCGTTTTCCATATGTTCACGCTTCATGGCGCCTGGTAGGTCGTTAAAGCGCAGCATACGCCACACTGTGCCCATGTCTTTTTTAGCCAAGTCAGCCAACTCTTTGTTTGTCACAGGGTCCCCATCTCGTTCACGCAATGTGACGATCCGTCCCAGCATGCGTGCCCATTCCCACGGTTCTATCGGACGATTACTGTTTTCGTTGGCTTGCACCTTCAATGCCTGATAAAACGGCGGATTATCAAATACGCGAGCTTCAAAACCAATACCTCTGTCTGGATGCCCATTTGTTTCTACGTTTGCTGACGCTGCCCCGAGCAATCGGTTATGACCAGACATCATAATTATCCATCTACCGAACCGCCGGTGGTAAGGAACCTCATCAACACTAATATTGGTCTCCCAGTAGTCATTCAAGTCAGCGAGGTATGCCTCAATATGATCTTCATCATGTATGCCTACTGCCCCATGCTCAAGCTGACCACCGTAATCATCGCGCATGCTTCTGCCAAGTCGAGTGTAGTATGTCTGGTCGTACGTCTCTCTGGTTTGCGGAGCAATAAATGCCGATGATGGACGCAAAGTTACAAACCTTGAGCGACCGACCTTCGAGATTGATTCGTGCACCAGTCGTCCTGTTGTACGTTTACGTGGTGTAAAAGCAAACTCGATAGCTTCTTCTCGAGACTGTTTGGTCGGGTCCGGCATGAGCGCCTCTTGCGTATCAAACCCTACCCTGATTACTTTTGTAAACTTACGGTCTTCGAAGAGTTTATCTTCTGGCTGGTCTGATGTGTCAGGAGTGTCAACCTCATCAGGGACTTCAACGTGTTTACGAGCAACGCCATAATCTTCTGCGCGTATAAAACCAGGAGTAACCTGCTCTATCTGCTCGCCGTCGCCTTCAACTCTCATAGCCTCTGCTGGTACTGCCATTATTCCCTTCCTTTCCAAACAGTGTAGCGCTATATGTAGCGTTTTTGAAGAAAACTCTTCTGTCAATTACACAACGAATTACACCGTTGCATAAAAACGACTTCTGCGCCAAATAGTTGTATAATGCTGCTATGAATCCGACAGACGAACTCGCTTTTCCTTTCCGTACATTCTCAAATGAGCTCCAAATGGACATGACTGAGTTTATAGAAACCGGCGTCAATAAAGAGCTGATTGACCCTGTAAACGCAGGTCGCCTGCTGGCACTCGGCGACGTTGCGACCGGCTGCAGTGTAGAGCTGTCTGCTGCTATGCAGAACAAGCTATACGCAATAAATGATGGCTATGACTCAGAATACGTTCCTGGCAGAATCATTGCGCCGGCGCTCCGTGTCCGTGAAGACTTCCGCGAGGTCAGTCGTGTTTACTTACAGCTAGCCGACAAGGCACCATGGCTCCTGCGCGACTTATTCGCAGTAGATGAAATCTGTGACCCTGCCGAAGCCATCGCAGTCAGTGGCATTCCGGCAGACTTTGCAGATCATCCGCTACGCGTTGCACCACAAACGCAAACGCTAGCCGGGTTCCACCCCAAGTCCCCACGTATATTCTCAGAACGAGATAACAACATTCTTACCAAGCCACCAAAAGGCGTGCGACGGCAATGGAAGCAAGCAGCAGCAGTACGCTGGGCGCTCCACCTTAGTTATTTCAATGCTGACACAGAAGAGCCTATAGTGAATAGCGTTACCCGGCACTACGACCTGCAGCTCGTGAAGAAAAAGCAAACTCAGACCGACTAGTCAGGGCTATCTACGTCTAACCGTCCTTGTGGCGGCAGCGGAAAACGTAATCGCGGTCCTCGTACCGCCAGCATGTCAGCAATATACCAAGTTGTTGCACTCATGCGCGATTCACAGGTAGTTTCCGCTGGGCAACACCTGCAAGACTTTTCATACGCTGCCATTTGCTTGGGGTCGTCAGGGTTTTCGTCCACGACGATCAGCGGCGTACGCTTGCCGTCGCGAAACTTCCGCGGCAATGGTTCAATCGTCCAGTTTCCAGGCGCCTTGCTACAAAGCAAACCAGAAAGTAACCACACCGCGTCACATAACCTAAGCGGGTCAGCGTCCTTGCGCACCACATAGTCCAGGTATACTTTACGCAATGCATCGGTTGTTTCTGGACGCATAAGATCAGTGTTTGACGGCACGCCCGGGAAGCTAATTAGACCATTCAATATACTAACCCGCATTACGTGCACATCAACCGGTATGGGGAACTTAAAGCTGTCTATCAACCCATCATCCATCAAAAAGTAGGTAATCATACTGACCATCTTTTCTTTGAAGCCTTTAAACCCGCCGCCCTTTTTGTCATTCTCTATCCGTCGGCAAGCCTCAGCGTAATCTGTGACACCATCAAATATCTCCAGCGGATCACCATCATATCTATCGACCATCCTGATCGCATTCTCTACCCAGATGCGCGCTGTCGTATTGTGCAGCCCCAGCCCAAATGCTTGCAGTGCGTCTGCGATGTCTTGCTCCACTATGGCGCGCGGCGTCTCTGGGTTCAACGGCTCCACCACGTCTTCTGTCAGCGTGTCATGCTCAAGCTCTTCAGCCAGCCGTTCAACGTCAACCGGTGATGACTGCACATCACTGCCAAGATTTGCCACAATCTTATTGCAGTCAAATAAATCTGGGCGGGTATCATACATCCGCCCCAGACGGGTATAGGCAGTAAACGACTTTATTCCCCCACGCATGTAGTAGCAGCAGGCAAAATGAAACATGGCGTGTTCGCGACCACCACGTTCCAGCGTTTTTGGCATGTTTTCTAGGATATGCGGAGAACGAGCTTCTGGCAGATTATACGGGAACTCGCCTGCTTCAAGCGTAGCCAAGAGCTTATCGAGCACTTTGTCGACGCGCTCGGGGTGTACTTCTATCGGCAATTTTGGCTCAGGCCAAGCTGTTATTTCTGACTCCCAGTCTCTGTACTGTTCCAGCAGTGCTGAATGGTCTGACTCTGGGCGCGGCACATAGTACTGCGAGTGTTCAAAAAGTTGCTCCCCGTTCATACAAAACAGTCTAATGACTGTGTCATTAGACTGCAATCATAAGCAACATGACGGTTCACGTTGCGTGCGATTATTAAATCCTCTAAAGCCCGAGGATCTGTTTCTTCTTCGCATCAAACTCCTCTTGCGTCAGGATACCCTGATCTTTGAGTTGTGCGAGTTGCTGTAGCTGAGCCATATCGTCATCTACTGCAGGAGCGGGTGCGCTCGGAGCCGCCTGTTGAACCTCTTGCTGCTGCGCTTCTTGGGCGCCCCATCGTTCCGCCTGTCTACGGCTCACACGGTTTGAGGCAGCGGTCGCTGTTCCTGCGACCACTGCTGTTCGAGCCATTCCACGTAGTAATCCTGGCATAATCGTTTCCTTTCTTAGTTAAGTTCAGCGGCTGCGTCTGGGTGAATACGCCCTTCTGCGACCAAGACACCGTTTGCATCAAGCAATGCCTTCTTGAGAGGCTTAGCCCATAGGTGTTCAACTGCCAGCAAACCTGCCGTCGTGTTGTTTTCTAGTAGATCGGCCATTTCATCTACGTCATCCTTCGTAACAACGCTGTCATCCGTCTTGTATTTCTGTGTGAACTCAGAAATATACGCATCGCCAACATCTGCTACATCAAGCGTCATAACAGTGCCTTCTGCATCTTTGCTCACCACCGACAATGCCACCAGCCCAACAGCGCCACTATCGATCGCTTCAGCCAGCGCCTTTAAGATACTTCCATCAAACTTATTGCCCTCAAATCCGACAATAATATAATCGATTGGTCCGCGCATACGTCCCCTTTCTGATTACTGTTATCTAATACAGGTTGAGTCGCTACTTGATTTCTTTCATTTCGGCACCATGTACGATCACTGCGTAGAGCACGCACACGTCAATCGCCAGGATGAGCACAGACCAAATTGGGTAGACTGGGATAAACGCCAACGAAACCATTGCGCTGCTCACAGCTACAACGATAGCTGCCAGTCGCCCAAAGAAGTTACCCTTGGCGAGTGAAGACCCAGCCCATATTGCCAAAAGTCCCCAGAAGATATGCGCCCAGCCCCATGTGGTATAGCTGACCAGCCAAACGTTTTGTGCACCAAACACATAAACGTCATCGTTAAACAGACCAACCAGGCCTGTAATAATGTGAAAGAACCCTGCTAGCAACATCAATGTTGCTGCAAATGCCACCCAGCCAGTCCAGCCTGTTACGCTGTTGTTATTTTTTGTAGCCATAGCTTTTTCCTCCATTAATCTTATACATATATTATACGCCCCTGTTGCAACAAAAAACAGCAGTAAGCACAAGCTTGATTGTGGATAATACTGTTAGCTTTCTTTCAAAACAGAGAAAGTATTGCCGACCAGAACTTTGGATACTGCACAGCTTTCGGAAGTGGAAGCGTTACTTCCAACCGCCTTTGACACGGATGCTTTTAATAATCAATCCATCCAAAAGTAGATGGCTAAAGTACCCGGCTACCGCTGCGCCGTATATCAGCAGACTCGTCTCGCCGACTTGTGCTGAGGCCAGGTATGACACCAATACGATCGGCAACGGCACCAAAAACATAGCTATCCGGCTATGCGTCCAGCCACGGTGCGTGCCAACTATCGGCGTCATCGCCAACAGCCCCAATATTGCGGCTGCGGCAAAGTAGCCAAATATTATAAGTAATACGTCAGCAACAAATGCTATGCCAAAGAATATATCCTGTGCTTTAGAGTTGGTATCAACATCAGGCCACAGCGCAAACAGCACCGCCACCACGTAGACTGCAACTAACAGCTGCCAGTCGCCTGCCAACACTGCGCTATCAGGCATGCCACGCCCAGGCAGCAAATAGTAGCCCGCCGACACTGCTGTACCAGCCACCAAACCACCCACCACATGCCCTTTGTAATTTGCCATAAGCTTATTGTACCTGAAGCTTAATTACAAAGGATAATGTGGCCACCGTAACACACCTGGTGCAATGCCTAATCGTCACCATTGCGTACAAACAGCGCTGATGAATGTGACTTTGCATTTTGTTTTATTTTATGCTATTATATTGTAATGAATACGCCGGAATTTGTCTCCCTCGGAGAAATACAAGTCGATCGAGACGGTCAAAATCTCGTTCCCGTTGCAGTTCACCCTGTTACTGAACTTAGTATTGCACATGACGAAAACGGTAATTCTTTGCATCAAGTTACATTCGACAGAATGGTCCGTGCAGAGGAACGATTTAACGATAATGGCATATGGTTCGTACAGCGCATATACATTCCCCAGACTGAAACTATCGTAACCGATAACTCGCGTACTGCTCGCTATTTGTTAGTTGGCGATGTTGTCGTGGAACGCAAGCCCCATGGCCCGGCACTTATTGACGGCATGGTTGAGCTTTCTGAAGAACTAGAAGAAGAACTTAAAGACGAAGATATTGGGGCGCGATCTGTCGCCATACATGCAGCACTTGGTCTGATCCAGCGCTCAATTATTGAAAGCTACCGCCCAATTACCGATGAGCAAGGCCGTTTTACCGTCAACCCCACACCTGTTCTTGTTGCTAAAACAAACTAGCCATCTATTCCTCATCTTTCTCTCATCGGTATGAGTACCTTCCGGACTTTTCAAAGTTTGCATACAACAAAATAGCAGGTCAGGCTAGTATCATGTGTTATAGTCTGATTTATGGAAAGTTATTGTGCGACAGGTATTATGGTGCCGTCAGAAGCGGCAATTATCATTGATGAGTTTTGTGAACAAGGCGATAAAAGCATTGATTACTTTTTTGGTGAATGTATTGAGGTTGGCATCCTGTGCGCCAAGCAATACCTCGCCAACCTCACAGAAGGCTACCCTACAGCACTGGTGTGGTACAGCGCAGACAGGCAGTACAATCAAGAATTTTTGGACTTTGAACAGCACACTGAACAGTCAGCACCCGAAACCGCACATATGTTTGATGTCGTTGATCCTTTTGCTACTGACGAGCCACATTTTTATCTTTTGAATCATTTTATGCCCCAGATTCAGCCGTTGATTGAAGCGCTTGATATACCGTTACATACCTTTATGCAACGCGCTATCGAACTACGCATTGGCTTACAGCAAGTCAGAGAAGACGGTGGCAATCTCGCAGTTTCTAACGGCGCAGAAGAATTTTGGTACTTTGCAGACGCGTCTAGTTAGCGCAGAGGGCGTAGTCGATCAGGTTTACTGGTAGGTAGAGCGGGCGGCGGACGGGTCTGTCATGCGGCAGGTAGTAGTCAAATGACATTTCTGACATGCCGTCTTCTGCAGACAGCTCAACTTCTGCGGGTGGGTCAAGCACATCTGCTCCGGTAAGCATCCATGATAATGAGCCGTTTTGGCCAAAGGCAACATACTGTGCGCGGCCAAGGTTGCCCCGCAAACGCAGGGCGCCAAACTGTAGATATGGCCAGATTGCCTCGTCTGTCGACATGCCGTCGCGCATCATCAGTGCTGCTTCTGAGCCAACAATCACCTTTGTGGCACCCCGAAAGTCATGCTGGCCAGCCAATGCATCACATGCCAGCTGCGCAGCAACTAACCGCGCCTGTGGGTCCGCCTCTGCATCAATAACCTCTTGCCACCCCTGACAAGTCTCCAGAAAATTAGTAGCTACAAATAGTCCCTCTGCCATATCTTCCTCCTAATGCAAACTATTCTACTCCGCAAGTCAAAACTTAGCCAATAATCCGTTACAGGTTTGGATTGGGCGGGCCGTAGATAGTCGCAATCTCGGCTTGTTCTAAAACTTCTGCGAGGAACTGGATGTCTTGTTTGAACGGCGCAGTGAACAGTTCCAGGAACATGATCATTTCATCGGCGATATCGGCATCAGGGTTCAGCTTGCCTTCGCTGTCAAAATGCTCAACGTCGATATAATTGAGGTCATCATCAATCCTCGCAACCTCTAACCTCACAGTACCATCTGGATAGATCAAGAACTCATACTGGTTGCGTTCTTTTACGCTTTCGATATCAATCTCAAGCCATGGTTCGTCTTGCGCATTCATATCCTCATCGTTCAAGCGGACAAGTACATTACCCACCCAGTGCTGGTGCACTATCGACACATCGCGAACAGCAAAAGCCTTCACATCTTTTTCATCAACTGCAACATCAACCAGATTCTGAGCCAACTGCCGAGCCTCATCAGGCGACATGCCGTGACGATCTACAAATTGATCAAACGAAATCTCTGCGTGCTTGTATAGCAAAACGCTTTGCAGATACCTCGTGGCGGTTCTTTCTGCGCTGTTGAGTAACCCTGAATCTAAAGCTGTATCAAGGCATGCGAAGACTGTTGCTGCATCTGCCTTGATAAGAATCTCACTGTTTGCAACGAGTTCAAGCTCACATATGAGCTCTTCTTCTGCATCAATCATACAAATGTATGGGCGTATTTTATCCTCGCCTGTGTGGTACCGATTGCCAAACTCTATGCATATATCACCATTAAGGTTAAACCCATAAGACTTAGTTAGCTCGCATGGGCTACCACTCATCAGCGATTCAGCGGCTGCTTCAAGTCGCATATAGTCATCTTGGTCTGGTTCTACCATTTCTTCAGGGAAAAAGCCCTGTTTATACTCATAACCAAACTCCCAGCTTTCTCCAGATGTAGACATACCCTACATCATAGAACTACGCAGACTTTAATGCTACTTGTGCTTACATCTGTTCCCTCTGGCAAATTAGACAAGCTGGGCAATGTTGTTGCATTTAATGGTACTGTGTTAAATAATGTACCAAACGGAGGAATCACATGCCAGGTATAGAACAGTTCCCAGCAGCAGAAGTAGTACTAACGGATGAGGAGCGGCTCATGGCTGCTTTTAGTAGCTTTGCGATTGCTAATACTGCGGAGGAAGAAACGCGTGCACGAGTTACAAACTTGAGCATTCGAGCCGAGAATTTATCAGAAGAATTTCATGCGCATGAACCCGCACTAAAGCATCAAAATCGGCAGCAGTATTTGTATGAGCTTGGTGGAGTTATGGATACAATATACACGCTAAAAAAGGCGCGGAGCGAAACGGACGAAACAACATCGGAAGCCCGTCGTAACATGATTAGGACTGCTCAAGAATTCCGTGGACGTAAACTACATGTCGTATCTCTTCTTCCAGAAGATAGCCGTCAACCAATCGGTGCGCTTGCTCGGACCCGTTATGACTATACCGGACCCGTCATTATCGACGACCTGCGTGAAGCAGTTGGCAAAGTTGCACACCCAGCAGTAGACGGCAACAACCTTGATCTTGTGCCGCACAAACCCAAGCGCGTGGGCATCAAACGTCTGACATCGCTTGCAGTTAGAATGGTAGGTCCAAATGGCCAACCACTTGTTAAGCTTGAATTCCTCGACTAGTCGTTAACCTCCCAGGCAAAATCGTGTCCAAAGTGCCCGTAACGAGCGGTTTGCTCGTACTGTGGCTTGCGGAGATCCAGCCACTTAATAATACCGTTTGGCGATAAGTCGTAGCCGGTGACTGCTTCTTGGACGCCATCAATCGTTACTGTTGCTTCGAGCGGCTGATCATAGCCGATTGCGTATGCTAGGTGACAGAACACTTCCTTAGCCTTGCGCTTTTTTAGGTATTCCACGGCGATTCGGCGTGCCGCATATGCTGCAGAACGGTCGACTTTACTGGGGTCTTTGCCACTGAAACAGCCACCGCCAATGGGGATACGAGGGCCGTAGTTATCTACCACAAGTTTACGGCCTGTTAGACCCGTGTCGGCATCAAAGCCTCCCTGATCCCAGTCTCCGGTTGGGTTGATATGGAGTTGCGTAGATTGGAGACTGAAGACTGAGGATTGGAGACTAGAAGCCCAGGTGAGAACAGCTTTTTTGAGTTCGGATTGCTTGGCATGCTGGAAGCTCGCCACCAAACTAACTATCCTGCCGTCGTGTAATGTCACTTGTGTTTTGCCATCATATGGCCACTTGGCATACAAATACTGATTGAGTTGACGACTCAGAACAACTTCTAGTGGCAACAGTTCTGGCGTTTCATCGCAAGCGTAGCCAACCATAATTCCTTGGTCACCCGCGCCACCAGTGTCGACACCCCGGGCGATTTCTGGACTCTGCGCTACTATACGAACTTCCACTTCATTGCCCGGTGCTAGCCGCTGAACAATTGGCTCTACTTTGATATTGCCATGCGAGGTCACTTCTCCAACTACAAATATCTTCCCGTGGCCGCCGACCGTCTCAACCGCTACGCGGGACGCAGGATCTTGCGCTAGATAGGCATCCAGTATGGCGTCTGATATTTGGTCACACAGTTTGTCTGGGTGCTGGGGTGAAACACTCTCCGCAGTGCGGTAATTGGTTTGATTTGATTTCGTCGACATGAAAAAACTCCTTTCTATCGACCCCGTGGCAGGTCAGAAAGGAGCGTGCTGCTCGGCTATCTTCCCCGCGTACGGGCTGAATGTTGCACCTTGCAGCTGGGCTGTAGGTTGCAGGTGGGTCGACGGGTCAGTTCCCTCGCCACACTCTGGATAGTTACATTGTTAACTTGCCTAGTATAGCAACACATTCACATTACGCAAACACACTTAGACTAGCCTTCGATCTCTCGGCGCTGACTCAACTCGTTTCTACGCATACTGTTTACTTCAACCGCCAGGCCTGCCCTTAATGCAACGTATGTTGAGGCAGCTGCCGTTATTAAAGTTGCAGCTTGGTGTTCGTTCAAGGCGCTCCACACGGCAGTAAGCCCGAGCCCGGAACTGACCAACAAACCTGCTGGTATGGCCCATTCATTGCGACGCATATGCCGCTCCATCTCTTCTGTCGGCTCTTGTGCAATATGCTGCTCCCAATACTCTTTGTTTCTCATGTTTTCAATTATAGAACGCTCTTATCCGTTGTAAATAGTCGTTGATAACTCGTGGTTCTTGCCATTGCGCACATGCTATACTGGCTGTAACAACTATGGAACCAGCAATCACTCCACCACAAAACAATCAGCCTCAAAATAATCCACCGGCGACTCCACCTACTGATACTGCCGGCAACGACACCTATGTTATAGCAATATCCGAGTTTGGATTCTTCGGCAAAGGTGCCTTTGCAAATAAACTCACTGATAAACCTGTAGCTCTCGTACTCTTCGCTTCTGGTAAAATTATCGCCATTAATGGTCACGGTGAAGTCACAGAAGAGTTTAAGGCAAGTTCGGTAGCGATGGCTGAAAACAAAGGACTGTTACAAGTCGCTGGTAACAAATTAACCGTTGATGGCCAGCCAAGGGTGTTTGTGAACGATGCGTTCATGCGCAGCGCAAAGGATGCAAAAAAAATACTCGCCGAAAAACACCCCGAATACCAGTTCTCTGCAGTATGCGAGGCCGGTCTAGTATTCTTTAGTTTTGTAGAGGGGTTTAATCAAGACCCTGTCGGATCTGTTGCAGGAGTCATGAAAATCAAACCCGAGGATTTAACGCCCGACAAAGCAAATCCTGGGTCGATTTACAAAGATACAGGAATAGACGTGTCTATTTTTGGTATGTTATTTTCACCAGAAAAAAAGGGTCGCGCCATCGCCATGGCGATTGTAGGCATACCGATACTGCTCTTAATGAGCCTTCTATTCTACACTGGCATTAAAGATATCGAGAATCTTTCTAATAAAAAGGCATACAGCCTCCAAGTGAAGAGTGCCCGAGTTGATAGTGGCTTTCGTTCGTCAACAAACCTGCTTATCTATACCGCCGTACCAGCGGGTGTGCTCTGCGAAAACATAGTGGTACAAACGCCGCTGAAAGTATATCCAGACGAAGCCTCCCGACCCAAACCCGGTGATAATTTGCGTGTGTACATCGACCCAAAAGCTGAGTGCTCGAGTAACGGCTTATATATGACTGGTTACACTGAAAAGACGGCAACAGAAAACGCTATGGACAGCCTTGTGAATGTCATGCTGACTGGGTCGAGCTTATTTGGCGCCGGCATCCTACTACTTGGAGCATTCTATGCAACAAACAAACAAGTTCGAGAGTTCTACCTATCACACGCAATTATTGGCAAGATTATAGCAATCCTCTTCTTTGGCTGGATACTTGCTGGGTATGGCTTACGTGTCTTTGATTTGAGTTCTCTTGGCTTATCAGTGTTTATACTCCCGGTAATTCTGGCTGTAATAGTCTACTTTGTATCGCGTCGCAAGGGTTAACCGCGCAGACACTTCGCCTTTTCTGTTCTGAGCGCCTAGTTAGAGCGTTACGTCAGCTTGTTTGGCAGGGATACTACCGCCTGTGCCACCGATAACTTTTGCCTCACCACGCGTGTATCGCAATGATGCAGTTTTGGCTTGGTCGTTCGTGACATAGAAGAAGAGCCAGCCAGTTGCAGACTTGCCTCGAGCAGGCGTTTCAAACACTGCGAGTTTTTCTTTGGCTACATAATCTTGGAATGGAATGTCACTCTCTGATGTTGTTTTGCTGCCCGTAATGAGTTTGAAGTTACTGCTAGAAACAGTAGAGCCATATTTGTCACCCGCTGTCACTGTTACTTCAACCGCAAAACTAGTTTGTGATTTGTCTAGTGCGCTCAGGTCTGCGTTAAACGGAACGTTGCGGCGTACTTTGTTTACCTTGATTGTTGTGCCGAGCGCTTCGTCCGTAATCGTTTCGTTGATGGCCTTTTCGCTTAACTCTGTCGTTGCTGCGTCGCTCGCAGTAGCACTTGGCGTCGTTTCAGTTGCTAGCTCGTCAGTTGTTGAGAGTGCCGCATCACTAGCCGTTGATTGATCGGCAGCTTTTTTGTCTGATCGATCAAATAAGAAGAATCCCCCACTCATAGAAAAGACCAAAACGACCAAAAGAACAGCCAGAGAGATTGCTAGCCCTTTGCGTGAATTCTTTGCCTGAGCTGCTGGCATTGGATCAGTTGGCGGCGTATACGCGTTGACCGTGGGCTGGGGTGGTGCGACCGTTTGAACAGGCTCTTGTACAGGCACTACAGGTTGTGCCATGGGCTGCGGTATTGTTTGTGGTGCGGGTGGCTGAACAGGTTGGGGTGCAGGCGGCTGCGTAACTTCTTGTGCTGGCATTGGCGGTGTTGGCTGTGTTGGCTGGATAATATTTGGGTCAGTTGGTTGAGCTGGCTGAAGGGGATCTTGTGGTTGCATTACGCTACTTTCTTTACTGTTGCTATGAGCATGAGTATAGCTGTTTTTCTATACCCTGCCAATAAGCATAAACGTCGTTCAGCTATTACTGTCTATACGCAACTGAGCACGCCCCGATGCTGACTTACCGCCCTATACTTCAGCTAAACCTATCACATAGTTTTTGCCGTAGTGCTTGGCACACTTAGGGCAGGCTGTGTAGAAAAAGTAGGTTTCTTTTGGTTCGCGTCCGGACTTTTTGACATAGCTCGTCAGATCCTCATGCCATTGCTTGGCATTCTGGAATGGTCCTTCGTAGACCTTTGTCATAAACGTGCCGTCGAGAGTGACATTATCGGCGTCCGGGATCTCTTTGCTCACAGCGTAGAGCTGTTCGGCTTTCCATGGCGAGAGTTCCCGGCTCAGGATCATGGCTTCTTGCGGCGGCATTTCAACCCCGGCTGTTTCTGCTGCGGATTGCAGTGCCGTCATCACCATAGACATATTGAGCGGCACATGGAATAAACTTCGGGTGTACATCCGTATAAACGGCTTATCCTCAAACGTTACTTCTTGCTCATCCCAAGCCGATACATTGGGTACTGCACAGCAGCCAGTTTCGTTTTTGTCAGTGTATGTGAGTGGTACATTCATACGTCCTCCTATACTTATATTATACGCCTGTGTAACAACCAAACACAGGCGAGCAGCAATAGTCTTCACCCCGATCTTTTGGAGGTTTGAAACCACTCAGAGCCAAAGAAAATGACCCACATATGTGAGTCATTTTCTTTGGCTGGGATGGAGGGATTCGAACCCCCGATCACGGGACCAGAACCCGGTGCCTTACCACTTGGCCACATCCCAATAATTTAACCTGATTATAAAAGAACGACGGGGTTCGATTCGAGTCACGTTCCGCGACCCCGCCACTTCATCTTAGCAAACAAGTTCGCTAGAGAAGATGGCCTTGCGAAATGCCACTGGCATTTCTCACCCCGATCACGGGACCAGAACCCGGTGCCTTACCACTTGGCCACATCCCAATGATGCAAAATAACAGAGAGGATTGTACCAAACAATCCTCTCTTAGTCCACAGTACTCCGTTATTTACTCTTGGAGCTAATGGCTATCTTCTTTGGTTCCGGCAGCGCTTTAAATGGTACCGTAACAGCCAGCACACCATCTTTCATCTGCGCAGAGATGCTGTCTTCATCAGCTTGCTCTGGCAAACGAATACGGCGGTAAAAGCTGCTGCTGCTTTCACGCACTACATACTTACGTTTTTTGTCTTCTTCTTTTTCGTACTTTTCTGCCTGGATAACCAGTGCACCCTTATCAACACTTATGTTTATATCTTTTTGGTCAAAATTGGGCAGGTGCGCCTCAATCTTCATGGTGTTGTCTTCTGTGTACACATCTGTAGTTGGCGTGAGCAGCTTCATTGACGAAGGCGTAAACCAGTCATCGCCAAAGAATTGTTTTTGTAGATTTCTGATCTCATCAAATGGATCAAAACGAGTTAAGTGGTTCATATCACCTCCTATCTAATTAGTTGAAGTGTTATGAGGGAGACCCCTCTACAATGATTGTACAAAAATTGGCACTCTCGTGTCAAGAGTGCCAATTACGCTCGTGCTATAATCTGTTAATGGAAAACTTTCAACCAGGAGATTCGGTGGCGTGGCGATGGGCAAATGGGGTTGCAGAGGGTACAGTTATCTCGGTTAACTCAGAACGGACGGAGATTGAGAGCAAAGGCAAGCGTATCGTAAGGAACGGCACGGCCGAGAACCCGGCGGTTATTATTAAGCACTCCTCTGGCACACAAGTACTAAAACGAGCGAGTGAACTGCAAAAAACCAGCTAAAACACATCAAGGTCTGCGAGTTCTGGGGGTAGAAAGCCCTCTGGGTGCTCAAAGCCGGCTTCCCATTTGGTTCCTTTCTGATAGCCAAGATCCTTCATGAGCTGGGTTGGCGCGTTACGCAAGTGCAGTGGCACCGGCAAATCAGGATGTTCTTTGGCAGCACGTTGCGCGCCGTACATAGCATCGGACACCACGCGCGACTTTTCGCATTTGGCCAGCACCGTTGCACAGTGGAACAGATTATACTGACACTCTGGCATGCCGATTCGCTCAACTGCTTGAAAGGTTGCAACCGCTAAGTTCAGAGCCGGCGACGCAGCAATACCAACGTCTTCTGATGCAAAGATCACCATGCGCCGAGCGAGAAACTTGGGGTCTTCACCAGCCTGCAACATCCTTGCGAGGTAATACAGCGTAGCATTGGCGTCACTGCCCCGCATTGATTTAATAAACGCACTTATGATGTTGTAGTGGGTCTCACCATTTTTGTCATAGCCTGGCACGCGCTTCTGGGCAGCTGTCTCCACAACTTGCGTAGTAACGGTTTTCTTGGTGAGCTGCAACGCCAGCTCTAGGTTGCCCAACGCTACCCGTGCATCACCACCAGATAGCTCAGCCAATAGTTCAATACTCTTAGCGGGCAATCGTTCTGCACTGAGTTTTTCTGCCTTAGCAGTTTTCTTGAGAATCTTGACGATGTCTTTTTTACCCAGAGGCTCAAGTACCAACACACGACTGCGCGAAAGCAATGGTGTAATGACTTCAAAGCTGGGGTTTTCTGTAGTGGCGCCAATGAGCACAATCGTGCCATTTTCTACATGTGGCAAAAAGGCGTCTTGCTGGGCTTTGTTGAAACGATGAATCTCATCGACAAACAGAATCGTCTGCATACCCAGGCGCTTATTGCCCTTGGCGTGTTCAATAACCTTTGTGACATCGGCCTTGCCGCTCGTGACAGCACTCAGTTCTATAAACTCCGCTTCTACTTCATTTGCAATAATCCGCGCCAAGGTTGTTTTGCCACTGCCCGGTGGCCCCCACAAGATCAGACTAACAGGTTGCTGTTTGGCAATAATCTCACGGATAATCTGACCAGACTGTAGCAAGTGCTCCTGTCCGACCACATCCTTTAACCGTTCTGGTCTCATCCGCTCCGCTAATGGCTGCATGTTCATATTATATGTTGTGTGCATGGTATACACTAATACTATGGAACACGAACCAGCAACAGACGTGTCACAACTTACAGAAGCTATGGACCACGAAACGCTTGTGTGGTCTGGCGGATTCGAAAACTCTGCACATTACCAAGCGATTGTAGACGCTGGAACTGCAGCCTTGCCACAACTCATTGCAGAACTTGATGCGGGTGCTTTCTGGGTTTCGCGCTGTGAACTCGTTGCTGAAATCGCACAATCGGCGGGGCTTGAACTCGCCTTTCCTGATGAAGCGTCACGCTGGAGCGCGGGAGAAGGCGTTGCCTACATTGTGGAGTGGGGCAAACAAGAGGGCATTTATCAGCCTATAGCGGAGTAGACATTGCGAGAGTGATGATGTCATGCTACATTAAAAGTACTTTAACAACGTAAGCGTATACAGAGTGCAGCGAGAGATCTAGCTCGTCGACCTGCCAGCAACCTACGTATTGATACTTCCGAGCTCGGGAAGAGCAGCCCGACAAAATCTCACACGATTTTGCCGGCGCGATGAGAAACCCTGAAGGGGTGTCTCATAAGCGAAGCGAACGCAAGGTGCTCCATCTAGCCCGGATTACAGGGAAAGATATTGATACGATCAATCCTTTCTCGGGTTATCCAGAAAGGATATTTTTATGCCCGAACAACCAAACCCGTGCGAGACCCACCCTATTGAGGAGGAAGACTTCAAACGCTCAGTCCTCCGTGCCAGCATTGCTAAAAACGCCTGCCGATTTATTTTGCCAGGATCAGATCAGGCAGAACTACCGAGCACGCTCATCGCAGCGTTAGGCGTTGACGTCGCTAGAAGTGCCATTGTCAACGAATGCGCAGACAGGATTGCATCTGGTGAATGTACACGTTACCAGTTGTCATCAACAGGCGAAGGCATCTGTATCTCGCCCATAGAAGTGCTGCCAGAACCCACAAAACCTTCGTAGCGCAAAAAAGTAATATTCTGATTGTGCTTACCACTGTAGATATGCTATAATATCACTAAGGTAAGCGCCTGAAATAAGTTAAAAACAGGGCGTTTTTTTAGTTAAGACATATGGCACAATTACAAGACCCAACCAAGATCAGAAATATTGCAATTATTGCACACGTTGACCACGGCAAGACCACGCTTGTTGATGGCCTACTCAAACAGTCAAAAACATTCCGCGACAACCAAGCAGAAATGAACCAAGATCTTATCATGGATAGTGGCGACCAAGAGCGTGAGCGTGGTATCACCATCACCGCTAAAGTCACCGCTGTGCAGCACGACGACTACCGCATCAACATCATTGACACTCCTGGTCATGCTGACTTTAGTGGCGAGGTAGAACGCACGCTTAATATGGCTGATGGCTGCATCCTCATTGTTGACGCCCAGGAAGGCCCGATGCCACAGACTAAGTTTGTGCTGGGTAAAGCCCTCGCCCAAGAACTCAAACCAATCGTTATTATCAACAAGATAGACAAAACAGGCAGCCGCATCAAAGAGGTCGAGGACGAACTCGCTGATCTGTTCTTAGAGCTAGCTGTGCACGAAGACCAACTCCACTACCCTGTCTATTACGCAGTTGGTCGTGCGGGCAAAGCTTGGACGGAAGTCCCTACTGACGCTGAAGCTGACGCAAATCTGGACTGCATATTTGATGCCATTATCGAACACGTGCCTGCACCTGCTATCGAGCGCGATAAGCCATTCCAGATGCTAATCACTGCCCTCGCATGGGACACATTCAAAGGCAAATACGCCATTGGCCGAATAACCCGAGGACAAGTCACAGCAGGCGACCAAGTGACACTGTGCAAAAAAGACGGCACCATGAGCAAAGCAAAAGTCGACACTGTCTATATGAGCCACGGTGTAAGTAAATTTGAAGTGCCTGGCGGTGTAGCCGGTGACATCGTTCAGCTTACAGGTGTTGGTGACGCGCAAATTGGCGAAACTATTGCTGACGCAGAAAACCCTGAGGCATTACCAGTCCTTGAGGTTGAAGCGCCAACGCTTAAGATCTACCTTGGCCCAAACACTAGTCCGTTCAAAGGCACTGAGGGCGAATTTAGTACCTCGCGTCAGATTGGCGAACGCCTGGAGAAAGAGCTTGAGACAAATGTGGGCTTGCGTGTCGAGCAAGATGGCATTGGCTTTTTGGTTAGTGGCCGTGGCGAACTTCACTTGAGCGTACTTATCGAAACTATGCGCCGTGAAGGCTACGAATTTGAAGTAGGTCGCCCACAAGTGGTGACACGCGAAAAAGACGGCCAGACAGAAGAGCCTCTGGAAGAAGTCATTATTGAGGTTCCTGCTGAGCAAGTCGGCACCGTACAGATGGAGCTCGGCGCACGACGTGCCAACCTTAAAGAACAATTTGCCAGCCCTAAAGGTGTAACCAAACTTATCTACGAAATGCCAACTCGTGCCCTACTTGGTCTACGTAACATTCTCATGACCAAAACAAAAGGCACGATTGTCATGAACAGTCTTGTTGTCGGATACCAGCCACTCGGCGCACCACTACAACAACTACGGAACGGCGTCCTTATCGCCTTTGAGACAGGCACTACTACACCGTACGCCCTTCAGAATGCTGAGGCTCGCGGAGTCTGTTTTGTTGGCGGAGCTGTTAAGGTTTATGCCGGACAGATCGTTGGCCTAAACGGTCGTCAAGACGACATGGAAATAAACGTCTGTAAGGCAAAACACCTGACCAACATGCGCTCATCAAGTTCAGACGGCGTTGTGCAGTTGACGCCACCAATCATCTTCAGCCTCGAAGAGTGCCTCGACTTTATTGAAAACGATGAGCTACTTGAAGTCACCCCAAAGAACTTGCGCCTACGCAAACGCGAACTTGACCCGAACAAGCGCAAACGCTTAAGCAAATAACCACACCTGCCCTACCCAAGTGAGTGACAAGCTTGCTATAATATAAGCATCATGGCAGTGCCAGCAATCTCACTTCAAAAGCTTACCAAGCGCTACGGTAGTAGTCGTGGTGTTGACGATATCTCCCTAAAGGTAGAAAAGGGTGAGGTTTTTGGCTTCTTAGGTCCAAACGGCGCTGGCAAAACGACAACTATCAGAATGTTGATGGACTTCATTCGTCCAAGTAGTGGCTCAGCCAAAATCCTCGGGCTCGATTGCCAAGGAGATCCAACGCACATCCATCGGCGCGTTGGCTTCTTAGCAGGAGACATGGAAATGGATCCGCGCCTGACAGGCCGGCAATACCTTGAATACGTATCAAACTTGCGTGGTGGCGTACCATGGAGCAAAATTCAACTCTTGATTGACCGCTTACAGTGCGAACCAGACCGCAAGATCCGGAAACTTTCCCGCGGCAACAAACAAAAGATTGCCCTTGTTAGCGCGTTAATGGACGAGCCGGACTTGCTCATCCTTGACGAGCCAACGAGCGGGCTTGACCCAATTATGCAGTCCGAATTTAACACAATTATCCGTGAACACCGAGCCAAGGGCAAAACAGCCTTCATATCATCGCATGACCTCAGCGAAGTCCAGCAAATCTGTGACCGAATTGGTTTTATTCGCGAAGGTAAGCTCATCGCAGTACAGCCACTCAAAGAACTCACCAGACAAGCCCTAAAAAAAGTAAGTCTCACCCTGACTACCAAGCCAAACAAACAAACGTTTGAAAAGATTCAGTTTGTATCCAACGTTACTATTGATGGCAAAACTGTTCATTTGCAACTGCATGGTAATGTCATGCCTCTATTAAAGGCACTCGGTTCTCAGAAGGTCAAAGACTTGACCATCGAGGATGCAAATTTAGAAGACATATTCATGACACTCTACGAGGACAAGGAGACAGACAATGCTTAAGAATATCCTCAGTAAGACCGTCTACGAAAAACGCTGGATGATCGTGGCTTGGAGTCTCGGCATGATCATAACGGCGGCGATTACCATGGCGCTCTATCCATCATTTAGTCAACTTGGGGCAGATGAATTCGTTAACTCTGTGCCTGATTCGCTCAAGTCATTGATTGGTTCTGTCGAAAGTTTCAAATCCATCCCGGGCTACGTTGCCCAGCAAATCTACGGGCCACAGATACCGATTATGACCATTGTTCTGGCGATCGTTCTCTACATTGGTATTGGCGTCGGCGAAGAAGATCGAGGCGTGCTACAGACATTGATGGCTCAGCCAATCACTCGCACACAATTGTATTTACACAAGCTATACGCTGGTGCAATTATCCTCACAATAGTTAGTGTTGCTGTGGGAGTTGGTGTACTTGGCGGTGTTATCGGACTAGGAGAAGAGCTTTCAATTGTTAGACTTTTTCAAGCCACGCTCCTGCTTAGCCTGCTCAATGTCGCCTACGGTGTTGTAGCCTACGCAATCGGTATGGGAACGGGCAAGAAGGCGCTAGCCATAGGCGTCGCGAGCACCTACGCCTTTTTGAGTTTCTTTATTACGTCCCTTGCTCCATCAGTCAAAGTACTTCGGCCATTTGAAAAACTATCGGTATTCTATTACTACAATAATCCTGCGCCGGTGGTATATGGCATTGATTGGTCACACTTGTTGATCATTGTTGGATTTATTGTGGTGTTAAGCGTTTTTGGATGGTTGGGCTTCCTGAAACGCGACATCGACGTCTAGGAAATAACTTTTGCTCGTACTTTATTCATTGCAACAGGGCCAAAGTGACGACTGTCGGTGCTTTCTGGCTTATTGTCACCGACCACTATCAAGCCGTCGGCCCCGACAACAAAGACGCGTTTTATCTTCTCTTTGCCTTGATGCTCAAAGATTACAATGTCTTGCGGCTTGACTGACCTGAACCAACCATAGCCAATCACCACTTGCCCAGGATTTAGGTACGGCAACATACTACGGCCACGGACGCGCCGGACAACCAGTAGCTTACGCCTTTTTGGTTTCCCAGAAGATCTTGGCAATTTCATCTATCATTTCTAGAAGTTTTTCACCCTCGGCAGGTTCAAGGTGGTGTTTACATTCGCCTGCTTGTTTGGTTGCCTTCCAGAACTTGTTGTGCAGATCCGGATACTTCTCTAAGTGCTCCGGCTTAAAGTAATCAGTCCACAACACCCACAGGTGATGCTTTACGAGTTCAGCACGCTGTTCCTTTAAGATTACCGCGCGGAGCTTGTTATGTTCGTCAAGGTCAGGGTATTTTTTCATCATCATCAGCACACTTTCGGCTTCTATCCGCGCCTGTGCTGGGTCATACACGCCACACGGCAAATCGCAATGCGCATACACTGGTTTAATTCGAAACATCTTTACTCCTTGTACTACATATCCATTATATACGACATATCCATAGGTATGATACCGCCAAAATAGAATCCGTGAAATGCTTTTACGATGCCGTGTTGTTTGTGCACTTCTGGTTCAATAGTCGTTCCAAGCCCAAAGGCCTTAGACATGGTAATCAGATTTTCTCCAAGACGCCGCGTATAGTCAGCAAAACGATCTATAAAAACATCGTTGGCTCGTTCGCGAACATCTTCAGGCAGGTTAAGAACAACGTAGCCAAGCCCAAGTGCATATCGCACTCGGTTTATCTCCTCTATCTCCTTCGCCTCTGGCATTAGTGGGAATAGTGTCGCATCAATTTTTTCAGATACTTCTAATTGGGAGATCGTATTTTTTATAGTACGCTTGTCATGTAATTGTCGCATTAGAGCATTGAGGCGGCGAAGGGCAAATTCCGACTCTCCTGGACGCGCCTGTTGAGCATCATGTGCTGCATGCACAATTCCAACCCAAGCCATGCCGGTCGCAAGGTATAGTCGCCTCATCGTTTCATCGTCTACCCCATCTACATCCTCATAAACTTCCTTCCAGCCTTCGTTATAACCTCGCGTGTTACATACAAGAGTAATATGCCTACCATCACGATCTTGGCGTAACTGCGGATATGGAAAGTATGTTCGCTCATCACTGTTAGTCACATACAACGTTGTCGTCTCTCTTAACTTATGGACATCTAATTGATTAATGCTGCAAAAATCGTTCAAAAGATCGGGAAACGCCGCATAAAGTCCTTCGTGAGGTTGCTCAACACTCATGATTTACCTGAACGCCATTTTTGGATTTCAGCGTGATGACCACTTAACAGTACGTTTGGTACTGTCTCGCCGCGGAATTCCTCTGGGCGAGTGTAATGGGCATGCTCTATGTTTTGGTCATCATCTTGGAATGATTCTTTCTCGGCACTGGTTTCTCCACCAAGAACCCCCGGCAAAAGACGCACTACACTGTCAGCAATTAGTAGCGCTGGCAGTTCACCGCCAGTTAGTACATAATTACCAATGCAAACTTGCTCATCTATGAATGTAGTAACGCGTTCGTCGTAGCCCTCGTATCGTGGACAGACGATGATCAGGTCCCGTTGTGTGGCAGCCCACTTTTTAGCAATTGATTGCTTGTACACTTCACCGCGAGGTGTAGGTAGTAAAACGAGAGCCTTAGGAGAAGTCTTCTTAGCAAGCTCAATAGCGGCAACTATAGGTTCTGGTCGCAGCACCATACCATCTCCACCCCCATACGGCGTGTCATCAACCTGCTTACGTGGGCCAATACCAAAGTCACGAAGATTAATCAGTTCAAACTCAACTGCCTTTTGCTGTTGCGCCTTCCAAAGCATACTAGCATTCAAATACGGCTCAATCGCCTCCGGGAATAGTGTGATTATTTGAACCTTCATCACCTACTAGCCTACTTTGATTCTAATGATACACCAAGTTTTGCGCAGGATTCTTCTAGCTCTTCGTGGGAGATACTCAACGCAGCTATCGGGTTGGTCATGCACTGTTGAGCAATACGTTTGACGTATTCTTTGGCTTGTGTGTTTAGTATTTCTGGGGCATATTGCTGTGCGACTTCTAAGACTTCTACAGCCACTCTAAATTTGAGATGTATTTCTGTAAGGTTATGTGAACGTGTAAGAAGGCTGTTAATCGTATCGACAGCCTCTTGCTCGAACCGCATACGATCAATCATATCGTCCATTATTAGTTTGCTCATGGCTGCAAGTTCAGCCCGACAAATCTCAGTCTCTGAACTTAGTTGAAGCGCCTTCATCTGGTCGCCATCTTCATCATGTTCTGCATGTTCGCTGAGCTCGACGGCTTTATCGAAGGCTTCATTATGATCAAAAGTATTCGAAGGCAGAGAAATTATCTTGTGATACGCCCTCTTTGCGATTTCTACGTCAAATTCGTCAGTTTCAGCTTGTTGAGGATTAGATATTTCAGTTAGATGCCACGCCTTTCTTTGCGCAACCATCCAGTCACCCAGCACTATTGCTTGTGAACCGGTAGCTTTTTCGAGCTCTTTGCTACAACTTGCCATTAGATCGAAATGGTCTGAAAGGAACTTTTCAGGGAAGGCAAACATAAGTTTACCTTTTTCAAAAAGATTAGCTTTCTGGTAGAGTTTTTCAATCTTGCGGGTTAGTTTACGCCCAGGGTAGCGCTCCATGAGTTCCTGACGATAATCTCTAGCTGTTACGAGTTGCACCACAGTGTCAGGCGACCAATAATCAGCGTATCGCGACATCAGGGCAGCGTATTCGTCTTGACCGTTTTCGATAAGCGAAAACAAATAATCGTTCATAAATTGGTTGAAGCTGTTTATTAACTCAGTTCGCACACCAGCGTGCGACACGCCATTGATAGCAACACACATATCAATACTATTTGCATGTATGTTCATACCGTTTCGCAGTTCGACCATCAGATAAGCTGCAAGCATGCTTGGGTCACCAGAATCTTCGGCCTCTCTACGCAGATCACCCAGAACAATCAAGGCACCGAGTGCGCTATCGTCGTCATCTAATTGCAGGGCTGCATCAAGTATGCGCAAACGCTGGTGATAGTCTGTAATTTCTGGGGTCAGCTCCCCTACGCGCTGATCATTGCCACGTTTCATCTCGTAGATAACTTTGCTTGCAAGCAATCTGTTACGTGATTGTTCAATGTCAGCTATCTTAGCATCTCTGTCTTCGGCAGCTTTTGTTAGTGCTGCGTCAGAACGCCGCTCCTGCGAATAGTCACGAAATATTTCGTCCTGTGTTGCAATGGCTTCGTCGTAACTTGCAAGTCCTGCCTGAAAAATGGCTTCTTGATGCTCGTCATAAATAGATCGGGGCTGAGGCTCCGTGTCTTCAAACACCTCGTAGGCTAGCTGATCAACATGTGAAAATGGGATTACACCAAACTCATCAATACATTCACTCATAGTTAGAAGTATTATACTGCTTTTTGGCTTAGAACGCTACTAGATTACTTAGATGTCGAGGTCGTCGAGGTCAGCGAGTTCTTTGCGGGTGTTCTTGAGGCGATCGCTCTCTTCTGGCTCATCAACTTCTTCTTCCACTTCGGGAACGTCAACTGGCGCAGTGTCATCTGTACTTGCAACGTCGTCACTGTCAGAAGCCGAGTCATCAGACGATTGCGCTTGGGTTTGCGGAGCAGGACCTTCTGGGCGGGGCACACCGTTGTCAACAATCTTCAGGTTATAACGAGCGTCGTTCTTGGTGCCGAGTGCACGCAGTAGTGTTCGCAAACTCTGGGCAGTTGCACCACGCTTACCAATAACACGACCGAGATCTTCAGGGTCAACGGTCAATTCAAGTAAAACGCCTTTTTCATCAATGGTGCGGTCGATGACGACTTCGTCTGGTTTACCTACAAGTGACTTTACGATGTATTCAATGAATTGTTGGTCAATACTGCTCATGATGGTATATCCTCCGTTATCTGTATAGTCATATTATACGCCATAACAAAGCAAAAGCGGACAATTGATTTCTAAATTGCTGCTAACGGGGCTGACTAAGCTTTTTCTGGAGTTTCAGTTTCTTCAGTAGTAGGAGCTTCTTCAGCTGGTGCTTCGCTTGTGGCAACTGCTGATTCTTCGACTACAGGAGCTTCTGCGGTTTCCTCTACAGGTGGCTCAGCGGCTGCTGGCTCTTCTGCTGGAGCTTCTTCGACAGGTTTAGCTGGCTGGTTCTTGCGGAGCTTTTCTGCATTACGGATCTTGCGATCTTTGTTGTCGGCTTCAACAACCCATTCAGGTAGTTTTACGCCTTCGCTCTTCAGTAAACGGATTACGCGAGCAGATGGCTGCGCGCCGTTACTGAGGTAAAAAGCTGCTTTCTCTTTGTCGAGAATTGCTTCTTTGGTATGTGGATTAAGGCTACCTAAACTGGCAACAATACGTCCACTGGTTGGGGTCCGGCGTGAGTCTTGAACGACAACGCGGAATTGAGCGTGACCTTTACGGCCAGTTCGCTGCATGCGGATTACTAGCATCCTATTATACTTCCCTTCTTTACGGCTAATGTGCTATTCACAAAAGCCAGGTAGATTTATTTGTTAACCACATTATTCTACAGATTAGCACCTCTGTTGTCAAGAGATGCAGCTTCTTCAAAGAACTGGTGGACATTTTCCGGCGCTAAAACGTCACGCATGTAGTCTGCATATGGGTCGTCAAGCGTTCTTGGTCCTCGGTCATAGAGCACATCAGCATATACAAACAGCTTATCGATAAGGCGTGGCCTTCCACCAACCATCCTTTGCAGCGTTTCGGATCGACGAGCACTGGTCAAAGCAGCGGCAAGTTCAGTGTTATTGTGGTCCTGGAGTACAATCTCAACATCATTGCCTTCAATCGCCTGCTCGTCCCACAGAAACCTATGAAACAGTAGTGAAACTCGTGCGGCCGGTGGCATGCCGCGACGCGCGATATGACGTAACGCCCCTTGATATATGGTTATCTCGTCATACACCCCATACCACGCGCCGCGACTCTCGTGTGTATGCAAGAGTGGTACCTCAACTTGGCGGCTTGCAGCCATGAGATTAGGTCCTATCTCTGAGTCAAACCACGAGCCAAGTTTACCGCGTTCAATAAGACGCTCGCCATCGGTGGTCTCAAAACGCGGATAATGCACCTTGCTGGAGCCCGTAGCATAATAATCGCCTGTGGGAATGCGCTTCCTTAGGTCATGCCCTTCCTTGGTATTGGAATGGATTTTCAAACGAGACATCTAGTTCCTTAGATTAACTTGCTGGCAGTATAGTTAACGAGAGGTGTTAGTGCAATCTTAAGCAGTTTCGTACGTCGCTAGTGCGGCTTCAGCTGCGGCAACCTGCCCGGCTTGTTTACTCGGACCAGTACCTTGGCCCTTGAGCTTGCCGTTTACAAACACACCAACGGTAAAGATCTTGTCGTGGTCAGGTCCTGTCTCATCCAACACTTTATACAGCGGCGTTTGGCCTTCCTGACTCTGAGCAACTTCTTGCAGGTGAGACTTTGGGTCCATCCATGAACCAGATGCCAAAATCTCTTCAAACGTGATGATAAGTGTGCGAGTAATAAATTCTTTTGCGACATCATAGCCCTGGTCTAGGTAGATTGCCCCGATGACAGCCTCGTAACTGTTGGCGAGGATCTGGTCTCGGGCACGTTCAGTGCCGCGCTTTTCGCCACGGCTCAAGCGCAACAACGGCTCAAATTCACAGCGTTTTGCAGCTGCACCAATGCTTTCAGTGCGCACCAATGCCGAACGCCAGTTGGTCAGAATGCCTTCTGGGTCATCATGTGCGTTAAACAAAAATTCAGTAACAACAAGCTCCAGCACAGCATCGCCCAGAAATTCGAGGCGTTCGTTGTGATGCTTGGCGGTCTTTTTGTGCTCATTTACGTATGAACGGTGCGTAAAGGCAGTAACCAATAGTTCGAGGTCTTTAAACTCAACCCCTAATTTATCCCGAGCAAAGTCTGAATATGCGTTATAGTCCATTTCTAATCTTCTTGAGTCCCAGCAGTATTATCTTACCAATGTCTTCGTACTCTATTTTATCAAGTGCTTCGTTTGCAGAAAACCACTTGATACCGTTCATCCAGTCTTCTGGTTGCAAGGCGTCAGTGTCGCCGAGCGCCTTTACGAGGAAGATCTCTGTCGTCATGAGCACCAGGCTCTGCTGGCGACGGTAGCGGAAGTTAATCTTGCCCAGCCAGTTCAGCACTTTCATTTCTTGCAGGCCGGTCTCTTCGCCGATCTCACGTTCTGCAGTCTGCTTGGCAGATTCGCCTTCTTCTATGTGGCCCTTAGGGATAGTCCAGCGGTCTTTGGCATCCTGAATCAGCAAGATCTCAATCCCACCTTTGGCGTTGCGACGATACACAATGCCACCGGCGGTTGGTTCGCGCACAACTTCTTTGATCGTCGGTCGATGCTGAGTGACGAACTTTCGGAAGCCGTGGATGGGCTTAGGTCTTTTCATAAATTACTTCTTGTCTTTCTTGTCAGTTGTTGCAGGTTTGCTCTTAGGCTCGCTAGGTTCTTCGTCAGGATGCTGTTGGCGCTGCACAGTACCGAGCACGCCGTTCACAAACTTTGACGAATTGTCGCTCCCAAATGCCTTGGCGAGTTCAACGGCTTCGTTGATTGCCACCTTGTGCGGCGTCGAAGGTTCGTGCAGGAGTTCGTACACTCCCATCCGTAGCACTATTCGATCCATGCGCGCTATCTGGTCAATCGGCCAGTCAGGTGCGACTGGCTGTAAGATGGCGTCAAGCGCGTCTTGCTGAGCAATAACACCCTCTACCAAAGTCTTGATGAACTCACGATCTTCGATAGTATCTTTGTAGCGGTTGATGTTGCGGCTTAGAACTTCTTGAACATCGAGGTTTTTGTCACCACAAGCTAATCTGAACTCTTGTTCGTAGAGCGTTTGCAATGCAATGATTCTACCCAGATGACGATTTGCACTCATTGTTAATATTCTGTCCGCTTAATGGTATTTCTAGTATACCGTTTTTGCTTTGGTTTTACCTAGCGCTTTTAGGCGGCTTTTTTGCCAGACTCTTTGCGTGTAGTAAAGGCTTTTACTGGTGACTTACCGTTGACGGCACGTGCTAACTTGACAACCAAGTGACTGCGACGAGTGCCGGTACGGCGGGGACTGGTACGTTTTTTTGGCTTACCCATAGAAAAAACAACTCCTTATGTATTAGTGATAAACTTAGCTCTATTCTAGCGTAGAAACGCTTATTTTTCAATCACATGTTTGACAAACAACTCAAAAAAGTGTCGTTATATTGACATTTATTGACTGAAGTGGTATAATTGGCCGATTATGACAAGTGGCGAATTTCAACCCAAGGTACGTATGACACCCGAGATTAGTCTCGACATTGGTAAAGCAATGCGAGAATCAGACGCACAGCGTGCAGATGCCTTGGCAGCAAGCCTAGAGCGACCCGTCCAGACCAGTGCAACGATAAAGACTCTTTCAGCTGAGAGTCTACAAGACCCACGCACCAACTTGCAAAAATGGGGTGTTCGATTCGGCATTGGCGCAGCAGCCTTTGGTTTATTATGGGGTGCATCGCAAGCATTCAGCGTTATAACTGAAGAGCATGCTCCTGTTGACCCACAAGAGCACTGCGTCCCTATCGAAGACAGCGCGCTATACGGTGGGAGCGATTACTCGGAACGCTCAGGTGCTAACAGCATGGATGAAACGCTTGCAGGACTGCAAGGCCCAATCTGCAATGACGCTGCCACGAATATTCCTGTGTCGCATAACAACGACTAAACAACAAAGTTAACAAGCTTGTTTGGCACGTAAATAGTCTTCTTGATGGTTTTGCCTTCAAGGTGTTGCTGGGCGTTCTCGTCTGTCTGTGCAGCCTTCACAATTGTCTCTTCGTCAGCATCGCTCGCCACTGAAATGTTTGCGCGGACTTTGCCGTTAACCTGAACTACAATGGTCATAGTGTCACTCACGAGCATTGCTTCGTCCCATGTAGGCCAATGATCAACGTGAATGGTATCTTTGTGACCTAAGTCGTGCCATAACTCTTCCATAGCATGCGGAGCAAATGGTGCTACCAACTGTTGAACGCTTTCTATAGCAAACCGCCAGCTATCATTCTGCAGTACACCACTCGTTTCCTTTTGTTTATACAGTACGTTAACCAGCTCCATGCAGGCAGCAATCGCGGTGTTGTAACGATCACCTGCTAAGTCTTCAGTGGCCTTCTTGATAGTTTTGTGTGTAGCAGCTAGGAGTTGCTGTGCGTTTTCTTTGGTGGATTCTTTCTTGTCTGCAGCCAAGTAGTCCTGCGTAATAGTCCAGATGCGGTTAATGAATCGGTAGGCACCGGGGATACCTTGTTCGTCCCATAAGACATCAAGCTCAACCGGTGCAGCAAACATTTCATACAAACGTATGGCGTCTGCGCCGTAGCCCTGTTCGATAACTTCTAGCGGGTCAATGCCGTTGCCTTTGCTCTTACTAAACGGCGAGCCATCGTGTGCCCGTATCTTGCCGTTAAAGACCATCTTTTTGAATGGCTCTGGCGTATCAACTAAGCCTAAGCTATGGAAGAACCGTGTAAAGAACCGTGCATACAATAAATGAGCCGTGGCGTGATCGCCGCCGTTATAAAAATCAATCGGCATCCACTTAGCAGCTCGTTTTGGGTTCCATGCAACCGTACTATTGTTTGGGTCTAGGTAGCGTAAGAAGTACCAGCTACTACAGACGTAACCATCCATAGTGTCAGTTTCGCGCTTGCCGGGGCCATCGCATTTTGGACAAGTTGTGTTTACCCACTCTTCAACGCCAGCTAACACTGAGGCATTGCCGCCAGTTGGCTTGTAGTTTTCTATCTCTGGCAAGACGACTGGCAAGTCTGCTTCTGGCACAGCCACAGGGCCACACTTTTCACAGTGAATAATCGGAATTGGCGCACCCCAGTAACGCTGACGACTAATCAGCCAGTCACGCATCTTGTAGTTAACCTTTTCTTGTGCAACGCCCTTCTTGGCCAGGTCGGCTACTATCTTTTCTCGAACCTCTTGAGATGACGCCCCGTTGTATCGGCCAGAGTTTATCATTACGCCTTCTTGGTGCGTGGCGTCATTGTCAGTTTCGTCATTTTGCACAACGCGTACGATTGGCAGGTCGAACTTCTTGGCAAAGTCGTTATCGCGTTCATCGTGGCCTGGGACGGCCATAATTGCGCCTGTGCCATAACCAGTCAGCACGTAGTCGGCAATCCAGATAGGTATTTTCTGGTCATTTGCGGGGTTGATGGCATACGCACCAGTAAACACGCCTGTCTTTTGCTTATCGGCATCTTGTTGGCGTTGGACTTCTGTCTTACGCAAGGTTTCAGCCACATAATCTTTGACGGCTTTTTGCTGCTCTTTGGTGGTAATCTGCTCTACAATGGCGTGTTCTGGTGCGACCACGAGGAAGGTTGCACCAAACAAGGTGTCGGGACGCGTGGTGAAAACCTTGATACTTTCTGTGTGGCTATCAAGTTTAAAGTCAACTTCTGCACCAACCGAGCGACCAATCCAGCTCTTCTGCGATGAACGGACCGATTGCGTCCAATCAAGGTCGTCGGTATGTTCAAGCATCTCGTCAGCGTATTCTGTAATCTTAAAGAACCATTGTTTAAGATTGCGCTTGGAGATAAAGGGATCGTCAGCACCATCATGTCTCCAACACTTACCACCAATCACCTGCTCATCTGCCAGAACGGTCATACACTGATCACACCACCATTGCGCACTTTCCTGTTGATACGCTAATTTGTGCTCAAATAATTTAGTGAAGCACCATTGTGTCCATTTGTAGTACTCAGGGTCTGTGGTGTTGATTTCTTTGGTCCAGTCAACCGCCCATCCCATGGCCCGGTACTGATCGTGATACTTCTTGATTGCGGTTTTGGTTGATTCTTGAGGCGCAACACCAGTCTTGATAGCAAAGTTTTCTGCTGGCAGACCAAAACTGTCCCAGCCAACCGGCTGATAACTCTCAAAGCCTTGCTGACGCTTTATGCGCGTCACGACGTCTGGAATCGTGAAGTTTCGGACGTGTCCGACATGAATACCAGCACCACTTGGGTAATTGAACATACCAAAACCAACAAACTTGGGCTTTTCAGAATCAAAGTTAACTTGGTAAATCCCGTCAGCTTCCCATTTTTTTTGCCATTTGGGTTCAATATCTTTAGGGTTGTAGCGTTTCATCTGAGCTATTATAACAGAGGCGAGGTTATACTGAGAATACTGCGACTAAATTGTTGTTATCCATTGCTTGAATTCAGGCGTTTTGTTTTGCTGAACTTGTTTGTACAACGCAGTCAGCTGCTGAGTCACCGGGCCAATAGCGCCATCGCCAACGGACCGTTTATCGACAGAAAGCACTGGCGTGATATGGGCTGAACTACCACACATAAATATTTCATCAGACAGATAGAGTTCGCTGCGATCAATTGCTCGTTGGTCTGTTGGAATATTTAGGTGTTCGGCCAAGTCAAAAATTGTACTACGGGTTATACCCTCTAAGATATCCGTTGACGGGTCAGGCGTAATTAATCGACCACCACGAACGATGAAAAGGTTTGCCACCGTACCCTCGGCAACATGGTCGTGTTCATCAAGTGCAATGGCGTCGTCATAGCCATTCAACAATGCTTCGTTCTTCATAAGGCTAGCATTTACGTAACTACCATTTACTTTGGCTCGGGACGGGATAGCATTATCAGAGTTGCGCTGCCAGCTTGATACGCACGTGTGGATGCCATCGCGTGGCAAGATCTCGCCCATCGGATACACATAGGCGCTGACACTGTTCTTGAGGCCATGAATCTTTGTGCCGGCAATTAACTCATCAATAAATACGGTTACACGAACCAGAACGTCTTCTTGAATCTGATTGCGAGTGAGTAGCTCGCGCATTGTTTGTTCAAACTTCTCATAAGTCCAGGTTTCTGCAAACGAATGAAAGTCCATAATCTTGGCAGAATTAATCAAGCGCTTGTAGTGGTCTTCCAGCCGGAAGAGATTAAGCTGCTGGTTGTCTTCATCCCAAATAGCATTAAAAACAGTGTAGATGCTGAGCCCATATAGAACCGAAGATGAAGAGATACTTACGTTAGCTTGACTGAACGGCACAAACTGATCACAGAAGAACACTTCTGCTTCTTGGTAATTAAAATCTGACATACCAGCCATTATACTGCAGTTCTGGCGTTCTCGATGATGATATCGATAAGTTCAGTAAATGTGATGTGCGCAGCCGCTGCTTGTTGCGGGACGATACTGGTATGCGTAAAGCCGGGTAGTGTATTTGTTTCTATTAATTGCAAACTTCCGTCCGGCTTCAAGAACATGTCCGTGCGCGAGTAACTGCTGCAGCCAAGCGCTTGATGAGCGGCCAGTGCCAGGTCTTGTACTTTCCGGATTACTTCCTGAGGCATGTCGGGTGGTGTTATCTCGTCCGTAGCTCCAGGGACATATTTGGCATCATAATCATAAAACTCCGCCTGTTTCGGAATAAGCTCGGTTGGCGGTAAGGCAGTTTGGTTGCCGTTTTGTTCAAGTACTCCGCACGACAATTCACGACCAGCTATGTATTCTTGCACAAGCACGCGCTTACCTGACAAAAAAGCAGTCTGTAGCGCGTCCTGGACTTCTTCGAGCTTATGAACAATCGTAACTCCAACGCTTGACCCATCAGCAACAGGCTTAACCACAAAAGGAACGTTAATGAGTACTTTTTGATCTGCATTCGTGATTACTTGCGATTCAGGAACCGGCAAATGGTGCTTCTTAAAAACAGCCTCAGCGGTTGACTTATCAAACGTCTGCCTGCTTGATTCTGCGTCAGAACCGGTAAACAGGAGTCCAGTGGCTTCGAGTTTACCCTGCAGCGTTCCGTCTTCCCCGTACGTACCGTGCACTGCGAGAAAAACCACATCAATTTCTTTGTGTTTTAGTTCGGTCAACGCCTCAACGTCAGTTTGTTCAGGACCACCATCAATTGCCCACCAATTGTCTTTTGAAATAAACACATCCGTTATGGTGTATTTTTTGCCATCAATATGCTCGATTATTGACCGAGCTGAGTCTAGAGAAACCTCATGCTCATTTGATGGCCCGCCCCGAACGAGCGCAACATTGAGTTTAGGCATCAAAATTCCTTCGTTTCTTTGCAAGCCACTGGCTTGATTGTCGAACAAGCTTGGCTTCGTCACTTTTGTTTGCTAACAGCGGCTTTATTGCTTCTTCGGCATACACCTTGTTCTGTGAACCTTTTACGAGGACAATTGCTCCGGGCTTCAGCTGATCTTTAATATAGTCACCTGCTGCGTACGGATCAGTAAAACGTGCCACCTGACAGCCTCTATGTTCTGCCGCGTCAGCAAGAAATGTATTAGCGTCTGGCCCGAGCGTTACGACGAGATCAAGCTGCTTTGGGTCACAGTACTCACCCACCTCACGATGGGCATCCTCGCTAAACTTGCCCAGTTCATTCATGTTGCCAAGCAAGGCTATCTTTTGTTGAGCCTTTAACATATATAAGCCATCAAGTGCCGACTTTACTGCGGCAGGGCTGGCGTTATATGACTCGTCAAGAATCAGACTATCTTCTATCCCGGCCAGTCGTTGCATACGTCCGCTAACAGGACGAAGCTGAGACACTGCCAAGGCAATCTTTTCACCTGGTACATGCAAGATGTCTGCCACGGCCGCTGCAGCGGCTGCCGAATAAAACTCACCAAGCGACACTGCGTCAATCTGAAACGACAAATCAATATGACCGTTCATGGTCAACGTAAAGTGACTAGCGGTTGTATCAAAGTGGATATCCTTCATCTGGTAATCAGACTTGCTCTTGCCGTAGCCCATGAGTGGCGGCTTTACCTGTCGCAGATGATGCTCAGATGCAAGGTCATAGTTAGCAACTACAAGGTCACTGTATTTTGATACCGATAACTCTTCTTGTGCAACATGATCAAGGTCACGGAAGTTCTCCATATGTTCCATAGTCAGCGCCGTCACTACCGCAATGTCACAGCGTAGATAGCGTTTGAACGCAGCTATCTGACCTGGGGCATCAGTGCCAATCTCTGCTATCACCACGTCATACGGGAAGGCGCGGTGGATCTGTAATTCGTTACTTACAAACACACGGATCCACGCAAATGGATTAAACAAACTCGGCTCTGCTTGACCAAAGAATATCAACGGCACCGTAACGATATCGTTATAATTGCCCTCTTGGTAACGGACTTTATATTGGCTGGAGAGCGTTGCGGCAATCGCCGTCTTGGTACTCGTTTTGCCGATACTACCAACAACCCCAACTACCTTAAAATTATGCCTTGCCCGCAGTCGTCGAACCTGCCAACCAAGTAGTGCCACCACGATATTTTTGAGTGCGTTTTTCATGTTTACTTAATCCTACTGTGTTAGCTGCACTTTTGACTGTAGTTCACTGAGCGATACGGTCTCATTGGGCAGATTCTCGTCCGTGACTACCCCATATGCACTGTACGTTTCCGTCCTGTTGGGGTTATCTGTATATGTCACCCTGACGAGTTGTCGAGAAATTGGGTCAATGGCCATTTCCAGAGATGTATCTGGAGCATTCTGGTAGGCGGCAGGATCAAGCCCAGGCACTTCGCCCAAGCCAATGGCAGCTGCAAACTTCTGCAGATATGTGACGTACGTTTGGAGTTTTAGTTTTACAGGGTATACATACATTTGTCGCCCATCAATTGATTCTTTCTTAATCGACTTAAGCGGATCAATAGTGTACACCTTGTTGTCTTTAAGGTAGTTCAGGAGTTCTTCTCTTTGTGATGCAGACACATTACCGATCGGCACAATCCCGAGAATCAGTAATGATTCAGAAAAGTATCGAGCTCTGAAACTGCCATCGTCTGTCGTGACCGATTTACCCCAAATCCCTTTAGCAGCTTTATACTGTTCTTGTAGCTGCGGGTCATTGGGTACCTGTATGTCTGCATAGCGAACAAAGTCCGTGTTGGGAGTTCCAATAGTCTCGGTGACAACTATGTTTGCTTGGCCGTTTACTTCTTGCGTCAGACGGGTACGTCCGCGGCTAAAGTTCTTGGCTCCGAGCTGCAACTGAGTAATCTGTGAAAAATCAGATCCTGTGGACTTTTCTGTGACGCTCTTGGTCACTCCGGACGTAGAAAGGCTGCCCCGTAGCATACCGTTAAACACGTTGGTCGTATCCTTGTGCAGGTAGTTCAGCCATAGGAAACCGCAGAGCACGAAGATCACAATTCCGAGCGCAGTCAACTGAGCTGGTACACTTTTTGTAAACTTTTGGGGGAGCGCACTAACACTATCTTTTAGGGTGTTTTTCTTTACATTCATATGCAATCATTCTATCATCTTTCGTGAGGATGAGGGGATATAGCTCAGCTGATTAGAGCGCTTCGCTGGCAGCGAAGAGGTCCGGGGTTTGAATCCCCGTATCTCCACCATAGAAAGGACCCGTCATACTGGCGGGTTTTTTCTATGGTGAAACATCGAATTAAATCCCGCATAAGGTCAAGGTGAGAACTGCCTGTGGCAGTTCGCAAGGAAACCTTCCGATGAAAACTTGTTTTCAATCGTGAAGTTTCGGGCCTGCAGAATGTAGGTCGAATCCCTTATGCTCCACCATATAACTAAACAACCAATAACTCGGTTGTTATTTTTTTGCACGAACGGGCTGCTCCATTGCTGGCAAGATACCAAACACAATAGTCAGCGCATACATAACTGCAAACCCACACATGACGCTTGGGATAGCTTCCACGCTTGCTGGGTTCACGGCGTTCACAATGCCTGTCGGTATTAGAAACGTTAGATAGCCGAACACCTGATAGACCAACGCTTTACGAACTGCCGGCTTTGCATCAATAGCATAATGCAGACACATAGCCATCCCAGACAGCAGCAAGCCATAGTAGTAGGTAAAGTATGCACCGCCAAGACCAGGGGTTAATCTAAAAATGACATAGTTGCCGGTACATGCGTGACTATCAAAAGCCTCCGGCAGCAGAAACAGAAGAGAGAATGCCGCTGCCGCCAAATACGACCCCCATAGTATCGTCGGTTTATGTAGGCGTGCTATCCGTATAATCATGTGCATGCACAATGCCGGCAACAAGGTGATTGCCACAAAACCAATCTTGGACCAAAGAACATAATTATCTGTCCCGCATGATAAAAACTCAGATAACTGAAACACAGCCAGCAAGCCAAGGAGCGAGACTGCTAATCGTCCGGTCGTATCCATCCGGTACCGATAAACTGCATAGACAAACAAACTTATCTCAATCAAAAACGTAGCCAGCATAACTGGTGGAGAAAAACAGTAAAAGATGTTGTTTGTTTTTTTCATATTTAGCGCTTATTACCATCCTAGCCCACTCTGAGTAATAACGCTACTGCTTTTGTAGCTACCTATGCGTTTATAAGTTTGAGGAAGGCCGCTTCATCGAGCGTTTTTACTCCGAGTTTTGCTGCTTTATCGAGTTTGCTCTTACCCGTGTTAGCACCTGTCACCAGGTAAGTTGTGTCTTTGCCAACGCTCGACTGAAAAGTGCCGCCCAAACCTCTGATTCGCTCGGCGGCGACCTCGCGCCCCATGCTCTCGAGCGTGCCCGTCACCACAAAGCTCATCCCCTGCAACGGACCCTGAACCTTATGGTATGGCGCTGGCCATACTTTAAACTCACGGCATTTGCTCAATACTTTTTGATTATCCTCGTCAGCAAACCATGCCAGGATTGACTCAGCTACGACCTCGCCAACCCCCTCTACAGCGTTAAGCTGATCAAGCGTTGCACTGGCAAGTGAATCAATGCTTTCAAATGCATTTGCCAGATCAATTGCGGTCTGTGCGCCTACGTGACGTATGCCAAGACTAAAGATAAATCTCGGTAACTCAGGCGTGCGTTTCTCATCAATTGCTACAATAAGTTTGCGCGCAGAAATATCTGCAAACCTGTCCAGTGCCAAAAGTTGCTCGAGTTTAAGGTCAAATATGTCTGCAATATCATGAACCAAACCAGCATCAACAAGTGCGACGACGTTTTTTTCACCAAGCGTGTCGATATCAAGCGCGCCCTTGCTGGCAAAGTGCTGCAGAGATCGCTTGAGGATAACCGGCCCTGTCTCGCCCCTCACTCTATACACCACCTCGCCGTCTGGGCGGTAAAACTCTAGCTCTGGATATTGTCGCTTCAGCTCTTTTTCGTAATCAATCTTACGTGCATTCTTAGGCCTGAGTTCTGTTATGACAGATTCTACCTGCGGGATAATATCGCCAGCCTTGAAGATCACGACCGTGTCGCCTATCCGCACATCTTTGCGAGCAATCTCATCAGCGTTATGCAGGCTGGCGTGCTGCACGGTTGTGCCGGCCACGACAACTGGGTCAAACACTGCTACAGGTGTGGCCGCGCCGGTACGACCAATGCTAATCACGATGTCTTTCACGATAGTCGTGGCTTGCTCGGCGGCATACTTATAGGCGACTGCAGCACGCGGATTCTTGCCCACTACCCCAAGTTTTTCGTATTGTGAACGGTCGTTAACTTTGATAACCAAACCATCGGTTATGTATGGCAGTTCGTCACGGGCATCGTCCCAATGCTCAACAAATTTCATAACTGCATCGAGCGTTTCAAAAACAGAGGCCTCCATACTACGTGTAACACCCAGCGCTGTCATAGCTTCGTAGGCAAACATATTTGTTGGCACTTCTGCTGAATTATCTCTTAGAAGATCATAGCCAACAAAGAAGAGCGGACGCTCAGCAACCAGCTTTGGGTCAAGTTGCCTGATAGTGCCTGCGCTCAGGTTACGGGGGTTGGCAAATATTGGCAGGTTTGCGGCTTCACGCTTTTTGTTAAGAGCCGCAAAGTCCTTCTTGAGCATGACTATCTCGCCACGAATTTCTGTCCGTCCATTAAGTAAATGTTTCGTTTTTTCTGTTTTGCGTAAACGAAGTGGGACGTTTTTGATCGTTCGCACATTCTGCGTAACCTCTTCGCCAACTTTGGTATCACCGCGAGTAATTGCCTGCACGAGCAAACCATCCTGATATATCAGCGCACAGGCCAAACCGTCTTTTTTGGTGTCGCAGAAGAATTCATGTTTTGTCCCCGGCAGTAATTTATCCATGCGCTTCACCCAGGCCTCGACGTCCTCGCGCGAAAAGACATCGTTCAGTGAAATCATCGGCTTGGAATGCGCTACCTTGCGGAATTTATCGAGCGCAACACTATGCACTCGTTGCGTCGGACTATCCGAGGTGACAAGTTCAGGGTGGGAATGCTCAATTGCCTTGAGCTCTTGGATCAGACTGTCGTAAACCGCATCAGTCACGGTCGGCTTATCAAGCACATAGTACTCGTAGGCGTACTGGGCTAGACTTTGTTTGAGTTGCTCGGCTCGCTCAGCATCAGACAGAGGTTTGCTCATATTAAACTCCGATACAATCGGTACATATATCCGTTAACCACCGCTAGACATAAGACGCCGTATACAAAGAAAAACAATTCTGCCAACCCCGTTGCAAACACCAGTAACGGGATAAACAAGACCGCGGCAACTAACGCCAGCACAAAAGGCGCAAACAATATCTTGCTCGCCACTACTAACCGTCGGTGCTTCACCAGTTCACGTGCTGAACGGAGCGCCACCAGCGGTGTCATGTCGGGCAAAGTCACAATATACAGTGCAAATACTGACGAACACAGCATATATAGACTTAGTAGTAATGTGGCAAGGAGCAGAATCAGCCACGCGAACATTTCAATACTACTTGCCGCCAATCCGGTACTGCTCACCTGCTGATACAGCGTCGTGCCAATAAGCGCTGGCAATAACTGCGCCAAAATAACCACAATAACTAGTACATATGGTACTAACGGCGCTGTACCAAGGTAGTAGGCGCGGCGCATGGTTATTTTTGTCTTGGCGTTACTTTGAAGCTGTCGGAAAGTCCATATAAGCGCCAAGCTACCAATACAAATAAATGCAAACTGGTACAGGCTCGCAACCTCTGACTGCGCCGACGAGGCATTGCCGATCAAATAGACAAATAAGCCAAAACCGGTTGCAACCTGATTGGTCGATGTAGCTGCTTCACCCGTAAATGCTTCTTTGATTACGCTGAGATCAGAACCGGCAAATCCACGAACGAATATGGCATACAAAACAGCAAAGACACCCAGGATTGCTGCAAATAATCGCTTATTATTGCGAATCTGCACGAGCGTTTCACGGAATAGTTGCCAGGCGGGCGGCAATGCCGGTCCGGTGTGTTTTATCCGCTTACTAAGGCGTAGTGTCTTGTAGGATTGAGGCTGTAACTTTCTATTGTCAGATGTTATCGGCCGAGCAGGTACAACCTTTTCTGCTTTCTTTGCCATGTTATTGGTGTGTTCCCATGCTGCGTAATCGCTTGATTCTCTCATCAATTGGCGGGTGCGTGCTAAATAAACTTGCGCCGGCCTGCTTTTTGAGCGGATTTGCAAAAAAGAAGTGTGCAGTGGACTTGTTCTGGCGCTTTACGACGCTACTGTTAGCCTGAATTTTCTCAAGCGCGCTGGCCAAGCCTTCTGGGTAACGAGTGGTTAATGCACCGGTGGCATCGGCGAGATACTCACGCTTGCGCGATATTGCCAGCTGCAACATCGTGGCTGCGATCGGCGCAAGTATGACTACGACCACAAACACAATAAGTCCTACCACTCCACTGCCAGGATTATCATCATCAAGTGAATTAAAGAACGATATCCGCCAGAACAGGTCGGCAATGATTGCCACCACACCTACCAACGCAAAGGCGATGACGGACACACGGATATCATAGTTTTTTACATGGCCAAGCTCATGCGCCATAACCCCCTGAAGTTCTTGGTCGGTCATTGCGTCAAGCAAACCGGTCGTCGCACAAACAACTGCATGATTAGGGTCTCGTCCGGTAGCAAAGGCGTTCATAGCCGGGTCGTCAATGATATAGACTTTGGGCGTTGGCATGCCATCTGTTATTGCCAGGTTCTCAACAATTCTATAGAGGCGTGGGTTGTCACGTTTTTCGATTTGTTTGGCACCGTTGAGTGCGAGTACTGCTTTACCGGCAGCAAAGTAGCTCCAGATAATATAGAAGAACGCGATGACGGCAATCATAATTGTCAGACCAAAGTCGTCATAGATTGCGCCGATGCCCCACGCCAACAAGCCTACGAGCATGAAGAAAACCAGCATGATAAATGCTGATTTTCGTTTATTGGCAGAGATTTCTGAATACATAGGGCCAGGTTATCCGCTCTACGTTTAGAATGACACTTCTGTAGGTTCGGCAATCTTCTTTGACTCGGCTTCACCGACTTCGTAAAATTCACGCTGCTTGAAACCAAACATGCCGGCCAAAATACTGGTTGGGAATGTCTGAATCTTGGTGTTGAGATCACGGACGGAACCGTTATAGAAACGTCGTGAAGCTTGGATTTTGTCCTCTGTGTCTACCAACTCATCTTGCAACTGTTTGAAGTTTTCGTTGGCCTTGAGATCCGGATACGCTTCAGCGACCGCAAACAAACTCTTCAATGCACCTTCAAACATGTTGTCTGCCTTAGCAGTATCGGCAGGACCTTTGGCATCCATAACGGCTGTACGAGCTTTGGTGACATCCTCAAAGACTTGCTTTTCGTGTTTGGCATAACCTTTTACGGTGTTTACTAAGTTTGGAATAAGGTCGTTTCGACGTTTAAGCTGAACGGTAATATCACTCCAGGCTTCTTCAACACGGACGCGTGATTTTACAAGACCGTTATAGATTGCAACTAGTACCACTAGGATGACTGCAGCAATAATTATTCCAATAATCATGAATTTCCCCTCGTTATATAGCTCTTATATTGTAGCACTTAGTCGGCAATAAATATTGCTTCATTTGGTGGGCGAGGAGGGACTCGAACCCTCAAGGCTTATTCAGCCATTTGATTTTAAGTCAAACGCGTATACCAATTCCGCCACTCGCCCACGGACGCACCAAAATAACAGTTTGATTATACCAGCTCGCAGCTCAAATCATATATCACTCGCTGACTACTTGTGACAGACCCATTGAGTAGTACAAAGTCGCGCCGTCTACTGCGCCAAGTTGAGGGCCAGCCGATACTACTGGCTCAAGCTCTCGGTCGAGTACCGGGTGGAAGCCTGCTGGCTGCAGCGTATGTATTATCGGCGCTTCACCTGGATACAATGCTGCGATGCAAGCTTTGCCTAGCTTAATACCTCGGTGATGCCAACTATCTACCGTAACCTCGAACACGGGGAGTTCCTGACTGGCGAGATCCGTTTTACTCCTTTCTGTTGCTACAGGCGTAAGACTCTCTTGTTTCTGTCCTGTATACACCGCCTGTACATAGACTGGTTTTTCTTTCAGTTCTTGCGGCGTCTTCCACACTAACGCAGAACGCCATGACACCAAAAACCCGGGCAATAGAAGATCTCTGTCGGTGGTATTAAAACGCGAAAATCGCCTATCTTGACTGAAGTCTAGATACCCACCTGGTATCATTTCCCGACCGTCGTTTCGTAGATAAGAATGACGTTGTGTATTCATAAAAGGTTATTGGAGGCACCGACCGGATTTGAACCGGTGTACGCGGTTTTGCAGACCGCTGCCTAACCACTCGGCCACGGCGCCATAACAGACGTATTATACAAGAATCACCGGTAATTTGTAGCATCGACCTCATTTATCACTAGATACCGGCACGCCACCTCGCATCGTCCAGTGCTTCAACCCTCCCTAGAAGATGATTGTCGTGTTTGGCAGCGATGCCTTGAGATTGTTTATTGTCGCCTGATCAATTGGGTTGCCGGTCAGATTCAGTTCCTTAAGATTATTCTTGAGCTTAGTAAGTTGATTCGGTAAGTTAGTTATCTTGTTCTGGCTGTAGTCGAGAGTCTTTAGTCTCGTCAGATCGCCAATCTCTCCTGGTATGCCAGTCATATTATTGTCACTGACATCAAGGACTTCGAGCTTGGTCATCTGCCGGATTTCGCCAATCAAACTACCCTCAAGCACATTGTTATCAATTTTAAACACGACCACTTTTGTCATCTTTCCCATCTGAGACGGCAAAGATTTAATACTGTTGTCAGAGAGGATCAAGTCGGTGGTGTCAGTTTTCTCATATACTGCAGCGGTAACTTCCGTTAGGCCTTGGCCGCTCAGGTCAACGACACGCGTGCCACTTGTTGATGCCGTGCCTGCAGGTATGTTGCTGGATTCGTCCTTGCCAATACTAATACCTAAGAACACTCCCGCAACAACGAGAAGAACAACAATTATGCCAGCTAGCCACTTCATACCTTCATTATACTCTTCCTTACAACAACCAGGACGACCAACCAGCAACGGCACATCAGAATACTTTACAAATTACTTATAGTATGCTATTGTATTACTAAGTGCGGTCCTCGGGCCACAATCTCTTTAAAACAAAAACCAGTACAACTAACTACACAGAAAGGCTTCGTTATGAGTTTAGATGTTCATCATTTCCCAGACAGTATGTTTGCAGTGGCAACGGCTATTCCGGCTGAACAGCTACACACCAGCACATATCGTGACATAACGGGCCATTTACAATCACTTGAACTTCCTAAGCCTCATTACATCAGTGATGTCCCTGTTGTTATGAAGTTATCTGACGAACAGTATTATGCACTGAGACCGAGTTTTGCCGAACCGACGCCAGTGGAAGTTGTAAGTCCTGATGCACAGAGCGTTAATCGATTCGGCGTATTACAGTTAGCATTGGGTGCTTCGATAGGCACAGTGTTGAGCATTCCCAGCGTCCGCGATGGTGCTGTTGTGCAGGATATCTTTCCAAAGGAATCGAGCCGCAGCGCTGTTAGTTCTAGTTACGGGTCTGAAGCTGAGTTTGCCTTTCATAATGACCTGTCTTTTTTGGATGAAGCCGACGTCCCGGACTATGTGAACCTGGGATGTATCCGGAATGATGAAGGTGCCGAAACGATGGTGGCACATGTAACAGATATTATGTCAGGACTTAGCGCCAGCGATATATCTGAGTTACAGAAACCGCAATATGATGTGCGCCACACCTACCATCGGGGTAAAACTGGCGAGACAACGAGCCAAAGACAGAGCGCCGTCCTTTTGCCCAGTGGCGAAATTACGCTCGGTGTTGATATGACACCACAGACAGATGCAGCACAGATCGCCCTGCATAGTTTGCGCAAGTTGGTCGCGCGTATTGCTACACCTCATACCCTGCAGCCAGGTGAGGTATTGGTACTCCCTAACAAGCATGTTGTTCATGCTAGAGGGAAGTTTAGGATGTTAAACAACCCCAACAATCGTCGCTGGCTACAACGGGTCAATATCATCACATAGGCAAACCTCACAGACAAAGACCAACAAAAAAGCCCCGCCTGATGACGGGACTCTCTTTTTGACGTGTCTGAAGTTAGAAGCTACTTTGGGCTTAGTAAGCTTTTGTAGCGCCACCTTCTACTGCTTTTTCAGCATTCTCTTTAGACATCATGGCACAAACAGTTGTTCCGCAAGCAGCGTGCTTGCCTTTGGCCATGTAGCCACCCTTTGCAGTCTGTACAACTTCTGGCGATGACAATTCAACACCTTTTTCTTTACACTTAACGCAATATCCTGTGACCATGTCTATCTCCTCTTGGATTGATTGTGATTTTTAATAACCTGTTTATTATACCGTCTACTCAGAAAATAGCTAACTCTGAGGTAAAAAGTACATAGAAGAGTGACTGACTTAAAGTTACAGTGCCTGGTTCGGGTTTTCGATTTAGCAGCAAATCTGCGAGTTTAGGTTTTCTCTTTATAAATTACGCTTACAGCACTAACAAGAGCAAAACTAACGAACGATGAAATTACAAAAGTTTTAGAAAATCTGGCAAGACTATTTTGACGATTATTTAGGAGGTCACCGGGGTGCGCTATTGCATCCTCAAATGATACACAACCTTTTGCGCCATCAATAAGTGGACAGTCATAGGTCATAGTAGTACGGCTAGCAAACAAAAAACCAATTATAACTGCTATTGCTATTCTGACGGACAGCTTGTTTATGTTCTTCACTTTACAATTGTAGCAAGAAAGACGATGGCGGCCGCTAACGTTTGAGATTCACTACTGGTGCAGGCAAGGAGGCAGGTAGGACCCAACCAGGCCTACTCTGAACTCTTGGTCTTTCTCTTTACCCAACGGTTGTGCGGTAGACCTTGGTCATCTAGCTCGGTTCCTTCAAGCTTGTAACCTAAGTTCTCTGCTATCTTGTTACTTCCGATATTGTCGGGCGCTGCTTGAATGAGAATACTATCCAAACCAAGCGTATCAAAACCAAAGTCACTGACTGCTTGGGCAGCTTTTGTGGTTATGCCACTGCCTGAGGCTGATTCAGCTATCCAATAGCCTATCTCGGGCATTTTGCCGTCTTTGAGATGCATGAGACTTATGTGGCCAGCTAACTGTCCAGATACAACAATGCCAAAACCGTATTCTTCTCCTGCGGCTCTTTTTCTCATAGTTTCCTGGATAAATGCCAAGGAATCATCGACAGTTTCGGTCGCGTTTACCCATGGCAGATACTTTGCGAGATATTCTCTATTCTCTGCAGTTAGATCAAACATAGTCTGAGCTTCTTCAGCTGAGGCTGCTCTTAGCTCTAGATCCTCTTGGACTGGAAGGTGCTCGTATGTCGGATGGGTGATGTTTTGTTCAGTCATAACCGTAATAATAACAAAGTTTTTGCGCAAGACTCAAAAAAACTCTGGATACAACAGAACTTATGTATCGGTACCTGGATGATAAGAGTTTGAATTTATTCGCCCGACTCATGCCATGAAGTTACACCAAGGCCACCGTCTTTTGCAGGAAGGCCAAACAGTGCTCTTGGCTGCTCTTTAAAGACTTCAGCCGCTTTATCTTCCATAAAACCAGCTCGTACTTTTGTGGGTCTATCATGCAGTAGGTTGCTGGTCGTAGGATGTTCATCTTCTAATATGTCCCAACGACTGAACCCGCCCATTAACGGCGACCTTACTGCAAAAATCACTTCACCTACGTACAATTCCCTTGAAGCAAATGAACACATCGCACAAGGTTCACAGTTTGTATACAAAACGCAGTCCTGTAAATTATCCCCTAGGATCTTTTGTGCTTTCCTCAATACCAAAATCTCAGCATGTGCAGTCACATCGTTCTCGGATTCAGTACGATTGATAGATTCGGCAACAATCTTGCCGTCTTTAACTAGAACACTAGCGAAAGGTTTTTCACCTCTGCTTGCAGCATCTCTAGACAGGTCTATGCATCTCTGCATGATTGTTTCATCAGCCATAGATACACTATAACAAAAAGAGCCTTTGAAAAGGCTTAAATGCTAGAAACTATGGTGTTTCAAAATCGTCCAGGTCAAGTATCATATCTACCATTTCTGCGTCATCATCACTAAATTCACCGACCTTTTTAAACCCATGCTTTTCGTAATAGTGAATTGCTCTTTCATTATCTTTGAGCACCCCACCCCACAGGATAATTCGTTTCTTGCCAAATTCTTGGGCAATTTTTTTCACGTACGGAAAAAGCTCACTACCAAGACCTTTGTTCTGGTAGTCGTCCGCGATTGTGGGGCCAAACCTGCAGTCCGTCTTCTGGTCCAAGTCGTAACCCGCACTTCTATATCGCTCAATATCTCCCTCGGGTATATCAAAACTAAACTCCATCAAACCAACGATTCGCCTGTCGGCTTCTGGCTCTGGAACCGTCTCAACAACAAACCTCAGCTTGTCATAGTTATTAATGGCTTTACAAAGCTCAACTGCCGTAGGTAGATGACTGTCGGCAGATATTATCAGTCTTTTTGTTTCGTCAGACAGTCCAAGTAAAAAGTTACCAAGCTTGTTGATATCATCTGGTAAAAGCGGCCTGAGAACTTCCTGTTCACCATTGGCAAGAGCGAATGGATAGGTTGCCAAGCCAGGATTATCAGCAACCGAAGATAGCGTAAGTGACATACCGTGATTATAGCAAAGAGTGACCGGATGACCTCTCTCATGTAATTCTCCTCTGCGGGCAAGGAGGCGGCGCACGACTGTAGCCATGCTCGGAGCGAGTTGGTATAGGGCAAGGAGACTCAAAACTCTTGACCATAAATGGACAAGAGTTGTCCTGGCTATAGTTTTCGGGTCGGCCAGGAGTTTGAGTCTGGCTGGCCGAAGCCAAGAAAAAAGCCGGTCAAACGACCGACTCTTTTCTTGGTGCGGGCAAGGAGACTCAAACTCCTGGCCTCTTCCTTGGCAAGGAAGCGCTCTATCAACTGAGCTATGCCCGCCTGTATGGAGACAAACCTAACGGTTGTTTATATAGCTTCACGCCATGAGAACATTTTACATTAGTTACTTTGTTCTCTTGGGTTCTGCATACAAACTCACTTATCGTTCGTTTGTCATCGCGCGGAGCAAAAAATGTGATTTTTGCTCCGGCTGCTCTTTTCCCTAGGACTCCCTAAAGACAGAGCTAACAGGGGGAAATTATACCTGAGGATGGCGTTTGCTGCAAGCGGCTGTTAGCGCTCGTCGCGCATGTCCTTGATTGGATTACGTTTGAGGTTGTTAATCAACGGCAGAACGGCGCTCAATAATGCTGCCCCCAGAATGATTGCCACCAGCTGCAGCAGTTGCAAAGTATTGACTCCGAGAAGGATAAACTGCCTGTCGAGATCTTGCGAGTTAAATATTGTTAGTGCCTCTACACTCAGCTCAGCCGTGTAACGCGCGTTCACCAAGTATGCTAAGCCAAACCCGAGTACCAGCGCAAAGCTGGCAATAATAACACCAAGCAAGAGCGTATACAGCACATAGACGATGGCAATGTCGCTGCGCTTAGCGCCAATTGCGCGGAATACGGCTGTCTCGCGGCGGCTATCAGATATAACTTTACCGACGGTGCCCATCATAATTATGGCTGAGATACCGGCAATTACCAGGGCAGCCTGCACAAAGGCAGATTCAAACCACGTACGTGCTTGTTCCAGTGCAACACTGTTACTGCCGTAGCTGCCTATCAAAAACAGCTTATCTTCTTTTCTACATTCAATAAATGGATCCTCAAATGAGGTATACGACGGTTCGCAGGTTTGTTCGTCAACAAACTTTTTGGCTTCGTCTGCAGAGGCAAACTCTAAGAGGACTTGGTCTTGATACGACGCTGTCTTGCCTATTGTTGCCCAGGCGGCATCATACTCTGGCATCGCTGTACGAGCAGACAATGGCACAAACCAGCCAGTGCCGAGGTTAGATGCAACTAGGCCACTAAGGATAGAACTGACCTTGAAGCCATCTTCAAAGGTATTCATGTCTGGCGCCACACCAACAATCTTGAAGGTAACCGTTCTCTGCTGCGGCCTGGCCATACCAAACTTCTGATCAAACGCCAGTTGCTTTGCGTCGAGGGCCTTTGTGTCTGCAGTACGCACGTCTTTAGTTACTACAACGTCCTGACACGGCTTGCTGGCCAGACCATAGATAACATCTGGCTGTACGTACTGCTTGTTGCTTTTGTTCTGCTGTATTTCTCTCAGCTGATCAGTTGCCATGGCCTGGCGTTCCTGTGAACTACTGTTACGAATACACACCGTAAAGGTCGTACCCGCTGCCTTGGCGCGGACTTCCTTTAGACGTTCCAGGCGCTGAGCCGATGAAGCCTTGGCGCCGAGCGGCACAAATCCAACTGCTTCCTCAACTGCTGTATACGGAGCAACCACCGGTACGACTCCAGATTTGTCTGTCTTTAGGTCTTGGCCTTCTATCACAAATGAATTGAGGACTTCGTCATCCAGCGCCGTCAAACCGCTTGTAATTGATGCAAAGCCAGCCGTGCCTGGACTGTCTTCATTAATGGTGATCTCTTTGTTGTTTTTGATTGGCACGATTGCTGGGAGGTCACCACTGCCACCACCAGAATACAAAGTAATGCCAAAGAACCGGCCAGTTGCAGCATAGGCTTGTTTGACCTTGTCTAGTGCTGTAAAGAATGGCTTAGAGAAATCTTCACGAAAACCTTGTAAGAGTGCTTTGCTTTGCGGCGTTTCCTGTACGCGCAGACCACTGCCTGATCCGTCATCTATAACTGATTGCTGTTCTGTGGCTGGGTCGTACTCGATACCGAGGCGCTTGGCCTCCGCCTTTTTGGCCGCAATCAGCTGCTTATCGGCCGCCTTGGCCTTTTCTTGGAGTGCTTTGTCCTCATACATGGCAAATTCTGGGTCATCAATTGGTTCAACTTTGACGATATAACGACCACCGAGGCCATCCTGACTAAACTTATCAATACTATCAGTCGCTCCGTTGAATACTAATGATGCAAACACCAGCAAGACAAAGAACAGTCCAGAAACGACAATCATAACAGCAAGACGGATACGTCGTGTCTTGAGCTTTGTAAGTGATAACTTGAGTGCGTCTTTGAGGCGTATCATCCGATGATCCTCCCATCTTGCAAGCGAATCTCTCGGTCAGCACGCGCTGCCAGGGCAGCGTCATGGGTCACGACGATAACCGTCGTACCAAACTGTTCACGAATGGCGTCAAAGAGCTCCATGATGGCAAAGGCGTTTTTGCGGTCAAGGTTGCCGGTAGGTTCATCAGCCAGCAATATCTTGGGGTTGTTCATAAGTGCCCGGGCAATTGCGGCACGCTGCATTTGGCCACCTGATAGCTCGTTGGGTAGATGCCTGAGCCTGTCAGTGATGTCCACACGGTCTGCTAGCAGTTCGGCGTGCTCGCGGCGCTTTGATCGAGGTGTTCGGGCAAACATAGCAGGTACCTCAAGGTTAGTCTTGAGATCCAAAAACGGCTGCAAATAAAAGAACTGGAACACAAAGCCGATAGTTTTGTTACGAAAGACTGATAGCTGCTTGTCTGATAGCTTGGCAATGTCTTGATCATTGACCTTCACGACACCAGTGGTCGGCTTGTCGAGCGCACCAATCAGCTGCAGCAGAGTACTCTTACCTGACCCGCTTGGCCCGGTGAGCGCCACATATTCACCTTCTCTCACATCGAGTGAAACCCCATGCAAGGCAGCAATATTTTTGCGGCCGACCTTGTAGGATTTCTCTGCTTCTGCGAGCGATACGACAACTTTACCAGTGGCAGTCTTGCGCTCTTTGCGGTTGCCCTCTGACTTCAGGCGCTCAAGGACTTCAAGTATTTTTACGACATCTCCGTCGTACTTCTGCAGTAGCTGCTGTTCGAGACCTTGGCTATCAGTATTGTTCATAGGAGTTATGGTTATCATACGCGAGGCGCGCTCCTCAAACAACAGTATTTTGTGCCCTACATTCCACAGAGACAGACACCGTGCTTTACGGTAGTGGCGCGGCGTGCCATAATGCAATATATGTACCAGATGGACAAGCCCAACCACATACCAGAGGTAGACCCTTATGCCCAGTTTAACCGTATCTGTGAGCATCGTGTTATTCGAGCAGCGCGCCAAGCATTCCGGGAAGCAACACAGATCGAAGCTATAGAAGTTGCCCTAGACCCGATGCAAGAACTCAAGCACTCATTACGTGACGAGGCGGCATTGCTTGATCTCGATCACACCTTAGAGTCTGAAATACCCGAGCTGATTGAGGTCGAACGCACTGCAGAGGACGGAAGCATGGTCTATGCACTTGTCCCCCGCAATAGTATCGATCAAGGCGACCCCACAGACTCAACCTGGCTGAAACGAGAAGAAGCATTGGTTAGCGTGCCTAAGTCAGCACTCCGTAAACCATTGCCAAACGTAACTGCACTTCCAGAAGAGACAAGATCACGAATATATGACCGGTTTATCCCTGGCGGTATCATGCCAGAGCAATCAGAACAGTCCGCACAAGAAAATCCGCATGAAGAGGATCAAGAGAATAAAGAACCGGCAGCAGAGGAGAAGCCTGCTGAATCAATCACACCTATTCAGCCGGTCGAACAGACACCAAAAGTTACTGCAAGAGAAAAGAAACCGCGGTTCTCTAGGTTTGCTAAGGCAGTGGCGGCTGGCGTTCTGGCTGTAAGCGCACTGGTTGGCAGTATGTTTATTGGCAGCAACGAAGAATACACTCCAGAATCAGATAAAAACGCAGTGACAAGCTATACCATTGAATCTATAGCTACAACTAAAGCCTTGCTGAGTGAAGACTTTGCAAATATGGTCGACTGGGCAAACAAGAACCCCGGCGTAGACTTCGGTGATGCTATGAGTAATTTCTACGAATAAAAGAGATTGAGCAAGACCCATGGAACGTCCCGAACTAACACCATACATCACCCCAGAAATGCCCCTTGACGCTGATTACCAAGATCGTTGGGCGGTTCATGTATGGTTTGTGGGCGACACCTATTTAGAACCAGACGGCAGAAAGTGGCGCTTTATTGAATACCGAGACAACGATGGTCGCGACATAACTTCTTTGGCATGCATAGTGAACGCCGACACTTTACTCGCAACAGATTTGAGCCAGTATTCCCTAACCCAAGCCGAAGCGCTCGAAGTTGCGGTATCTGCAGCAATGGGTATGCTTGGCGCTTCTGCATTATCAGGTTTTATGCGTGCGGGCATGAATAGCGTAGATATTGTTGAGAAATATGCTGCACTAAAGCTAGAGTCAACCTTTGGAGGCAGGCAGGTTACGCGGCAAGAGCTTTCCGCTGTGATGAACGAACTGACTCCAAAAGATTCACAGGAACTAGACAAGCCTCACACCCTGGTTGAACCCCCTTTGCTTGATGTTTCTAATGCGGCGCGTGTTTTGCTGCGGGCTGCGTAACTAAGGGGCTCCTCGCAGGCCTCGGGCTAAAGCTCTCGTAGAGCAGTGCTTACTGGAGCTTAGCTAAGTGTTCAGTTTATCTGTAACGCGTCAATATGTAGAAACAATTAGTTATGTACGTGGTACTTGTCAAATAGCTTAAGCTCTTCTGTGCTTGGTTTTTCAAATAGATTGGCGTATCTATGAATCATATCTTCAGTAATTGGTGCAGATCCATGAGGTGCTTCTTTGTTACGTTTCTTTAGCCTACGCACCAGCTCCTCCATTGGCACATCAAAATAATGCATCTCTGTTCTTATGCCAAGCTGCTTTGTTCTTTCTCGGATTACGTTTCTTTCTTCCTGGGTCCAAAGACCATCTTCAAATATCAGAGATTGACCACGTTCAAGCAACTCCCAAGCGTGTTGCCATAACGTCCTCCATGACCTTGCATGCTGGTGTTCATCCAGCAAGTCTAGCCCTTGATCTGCCATCCAATCATCTGTACACAGCCTGAGTAGGCCAGTTTCTTGAGCAAGCTTCTTGCCTAGTGTAGTCTTTCCGGCGCCAGGTAGCCCGCAAAATAAAATGAGTGTCGGTTTATTACTTCTCATCGTTTCTTCTCCATTTTTACTATTCGATTAATCTTTAGTTGGTCTACAAAATATTCATCGTGCGATGCTAATAGTATTGCACCTTTGTAGTCTTGAAGCGCAAGTTCAATTTGTTCTCTAGTTTGTAAATCCAAGTGGTTTGTCGGTTCATCTAGCAACAACAGATTGTGCGCTGCTAATAACAACTTAGCAAATCCAAGCTTTGCTTGTTGCCCGCGCGACAAATCTTGAACCGGTTTTGCCAGATCATCTTGGGTAAGACCTAGGCTACGTGCTTCTCGAAAAATGTCAGTCATATCGGCATCAGTTTCTTGCAAGTTGTGTAGGCCAGTCTGTTTGTGATCTAGACCGTCAACATCTTGCGAAAAGTAGCCAATACTTATACCAACACCATACTCTATTTGCCCGCTGTCAGCATCATTTATGCCCGCTAGAATACGTAAAAAAGTAGATTTTCCCGATCCGTTCACTCCGTGCAGATGGACACGTTCATTTCCGCGCAATTCCATGCTAGTTGGCTGGAGGCCACCGTCCGAAAACTGCTTCGCAACATCTTCTGCCCTCAGTACCAACTTATCACTAGCGATTTTACCACCTAGTTTAACCATGTAGTTTTTAGCAAACTCGGGTCGCTCAACATTATCCATCTGATCCAACCGCTTCTCTAGCTGGTTGGCTTGTTGACCAAACTTGTTAGTAACGCGGTTCCTAAAGAAATTTCGTTGAGACGTATCGTGATCAGGTCGCCGCTTCATATGGTCATGGGCATGCTTACCTTTTTCGCGCTGAGCAACCAAAGCTTTCTCGAGCCGGTTTCGCTCATCTACACTCTCCTGGTACTTTGCTAACTGACTGGCTTGCTCAAGAGCTTTCTGCTCACTATAGAAGTCGTAATTTCCTCCGTACTGTTTGAGCTGACAATTATCTAGCTCCATAGTTCGACAAGCTACTCTATTGATGAAAGCCCTATCATGGCTCACTAGCAGCACGGCGCCTTTAAATGACTGGACAAATCGAGTCAGCCATTGTAAACCATCGTGGTCAAGGTTGTAGGTTGGCTCATCCATGAGCAACAGTGCCGGCTCGGTATTATCGGCGAGTACCACTGCAAAGCTTAATCTGGTCTTCTGACCGCCACTTAGAGTCTGAACCAATGCATGTGGATCTTGATGATCAAGACCAACTAGTGTCATGGCGTACTTAATCTGCCAAGATTCAAGCTTAGCCGGGAAACTATCTTCTATCGTTCTGCCCAACGGCAACTGTTGTGGTACGTAACCTATACTGCCGTTGGTTATTACGGAGCCAGTATCAGGCTTAAGCGTCCCTTTAAGAATTTGTAACAAAGTAGTCTTGCCAGCTCCATTGGCACCTATCAGGGCAACAACCTCACCAGCATGAATACTTACACTTACGTCTTCTAAGACAGGTTTGTTGGCAAACGTTTTACTTACATGATGTAGAGCAAACATAATCTTCTCCAAATAAAAACCGAGCGAGGAATGGGGTTGCCACACATGCGCTCGGTTTTCGAAGTTTAGTTAGTCTAATCTAATCAATAGCAAAGCTACGCATTCATGCGTGACATCTTTAGCGGTTGATTAGATCTATCATTGGTAAATAAACTCCTTAGGTTTAGCAAATACTAGCATAACCGTATAGAATTGTCAATTTAGTGATTACTCCCAGGCCTCGGGCTGAAGCCCTCGCATTGCGGCGCTCTCAAGATTTCCCAGAATATTCGCCCTTGGCGATACAAACTAGTTCTGGCTCCTCCCAGACTGCCTTCGGCACAACTTCACCTCGTCCTCGATGCAAGCATCTGCGGGCGGCGCTTGCGAGCGAACTGCTTTTGCTTCAGCAAAAGTTCCAGTTCGGTCTGGGGAGGCCAAATAAAAAGCCCCATCTTTCGATGAGGCATTTTATTTGGTGGCTCCTCCCAGACTCGAACTGGGGACACAAGGCTCTTCAGGCCTCTGCTCTACCAACTGAGCTAAAGAGCCACATAATGACTATGTGCTGTACCACTTGTTTTACGCCGCAAGTACGACGGCCGGCCTCTGCTCTACAATTATTCATGACGCTGCTTCGCACACGATGAGCTAAAGAGCCAGGAATCGAGACAAACCTGCGGTTTTTCTCATCGCGCCGGGCAAAAAATGCGATTTTTGCTCGGGCTGCTCTTTTCCCTTCGCTCGCGAGGGACAAGGTAACTACGCTATTCTACTAGATATCAGGGGTTTTCTCAACCGTTAACAGTGACAGTGTAGTCAGGGCATGCCGCCAAGGCTTCTTCACACATTGTGACGGTGCGGGCACAACGTGGCAAGAGATAGCTGTGAGTTAGGCGTTGTGGTTGAAACGGCGGATTAAGAAGAGTGCTGGTGTTGCGAGCAGGGTGATAGCTGCCAGCTGGATGAGACGATTGTCTGAGCCGGTGTCGGCCAACACTGCTGTTTCTGAGTCTGCTAGCTCGGCTGCTACTTCTGAGTCAACGGCGAGACCTATGGGGTCAAGGATTGTGCCATTGGCAAGACCATCATCATCAAGTTCTCCACCGTCGGTGATGTCGTAAGTGAGGAGGAGGGCGGGGTTGCCTTCTAGGGTGGTTTCAGTTATTTGTGCGTCTGGTACGTCCATGTAGGTTTGGGAGTTAGGGATGTACTTCCTTGCAGTGACTTGGTCCGGCGCGAGTGAAGTTTCGAAGGTGATGGAGATGGTAGCAGTACTACCTTCTGCAACGTCCAGACAAAAGTCGATCAGGCCAAGGGGATAGTCTTTGCTGGCGTCTGCAGCAATAAGAGAGTCTTCAGTTACGGACGTACTGCAGGTGAAGGTGGAGAAGGCCCCTGCTTCCAGAAGGAGGGCACCGCCGCTGGCGGTACTGCTAAGGTCAGCGACTTCAGGGGGGTAGGAGAACTTCTGGATACGCGAGTTGTCTGTGTCAGCGACAAACAAAACACCCATTCTATCGATAGCTAGTCCGACTGCATAAAAGAACTCTCCTTGCCCTGATCCGATGCTGCCCCATTGCGTGAGATAAGTGCCGTCAGAAGTGAACTTCTGAATGCGATTGTTACTTGTGTCAAGTACATGGACATTATCAAACGGATCGACAGCAATCGCCCATGGATACTGCAGCTCACCATCTGCAGAACCTTCGCTGCCCCATTGCGTGAGATAAGTGCCGTCAGAAGTGAACTTCTGAATGCGGGAATTATAGGTATCGGCAACGTAGATGTTGCCCGTTCTATCAACTGCGATACCGATAGGCGAGCTGAACTGACTGTTGCCTGTGCCAGCGCTGCCCCATTGTGTGAGATAAGTACCGCTTGAGTCGAATTTTTTGATGCGGCTGTTACCACCGTCGATAACATAATTGTTGCCTTGTGCATCAATGGCGATGTTTGATGGAAAGCTGAACTGACTGTTGCCTGTGCCAGCGCTGCCCCATTGTGTGAGATAAGTGCCGTCAGAAGTGAACTTCTGAATGCGATTGTTCGACTCTTCTACTACATAGACGTTGTTATCTGAATCTGTCGCTATGCCTCTTGGGCCGTTGAACTGGCCGTTGCCGGTACCTAATTCGCCCCATTGTGTGAGATAGGTGCCGTCAGAAGTGAACTTCTGAATACGATTATTGCCGTAATCAGTAACGTAAACGTTCCCCACAGAGTCTATTGCAACTTTGCTTGGGGATACAAACTCACTTTCGCCAGAGCCACTACTCCCCCACGTCGCTACAAACTCCGGCACATCCGTCGGGTCTGGTGCGGCAGCGGCAGGTTGAGTGAGCGGTGCTATGGCAAGCACCAACAATAGAAGAGCGGCGGTTATGGAAATACTGGACCGAGTAACAACTGTTTGTATGTGCCGTTTCATGGTATGAAAGTGAAGTCCCTTCTGATATCTCTTGTGAATCCAAAACGCTTACGTTCTAGTATATGTTAAATCTAAGGAAATGTCTAGGATTGTACATCTGTCTCGCGCGCTTCGGTGGTAGCCCGGCGGCGTGTCTGTAGGCTGTTCTCTAAAACGCAAAAATCTCCGTCTTCTGGTATGAAGCGGAGATCCAGAAATGCAAGTTATCCACATAGGGATGAGGGACATCTCAAACCCCAAATAACGGATTAACCGCGGTACATCTGTTGATGTTTCTACAACCTTCAACAGAGTTGGTGGGTGATGAGGGACTCGACCTACCTTTGGCAGGCCCGAAACTACGTCTTTCAAAACAAGTTTTGAAGAGTAGGTTTCCTTGCGATATGCCATCAGGCATATCTCACCCCTTCCCTTATGGTCGGGAATTCGAGCGCCCTTCAACCAACTAAAAAACCCGCCTATCGGCGGATTCTTTAGTTGGTGGGTGATGAGGGACTCGAACCCCCGACCCTCTCGGTGTAAACGAGATGCTCTAGCCAACTGAGCTAATCACCCATAACCGTCAGATAATAGCGTAAAACAGGTATAAATTCAAGAGGGAGAGGACTTGACTAGTGCGCTAGACAAAACCACCGAGGACTATCGCTTTCCCTCGCTGTGCTCGGTCGCTCCTCCGTTCGCTTGTTCTCGAAGCAAGCTTCTGCGAGCAATCTCTCTCCACGACCCTCCACCTTTCAGGTGCGAGGTTCAAGACTTTCATACCAAAATAAAAAGACTCCCGTTTGGAATCTTTTTATTTTGGTGCGGACGAGAGGACTTGAACCTCCACAGCCTTGCGGCCACCAGCCCCTCAAGCTGGCGCGTCTACCAATTCCGCCACGTCCGCAGAAACAACCGGTTCATTATATCGTAACAGAGGCAGAATTGGAAGGATGCCAGTTGCATGGCGCAAGTAGAAGATTAGTTCTAGCAAGGACCGATGTCTTTTATAGGTATTCTATCGGTATACGTTAGGCCTATGTAATCACCCTTAACCATTTGGAAGTAGTAATGTGATGATGCATATTTGTCGGCTGGGCTCAAACGTTTTTCGACTGCAGTTACGGATTCATTACCAGCGGTATACCATGTTGTTGAATATGCATCCAGATTCATTGCAGCATCCTTAGAGGTATTCGTACCTAATCGAGCATAGTGTACACCTCTCATGCTGTAGTAAAGAAGAGCTGGGCGCGCCATGTATACACGAAGATAGACATCACTCCTGCTTGTACGTTTACAAAAGGAGTATCGAAGAGTACTGTTCGTTGAACCCGACACAGGACCTACTGTGTAGTAAGCTCCTGCCTTCGCTTGGTAGTCATTTGCTTTATAATTGTTATACCCAAAGACACTGGCGGCACTGAGCGCGAGGATAGCCACCAAAAAGATTCCGAAGTTAAGGGGTGTAAAAGAGAAACGTTTCTTCTTGCCGCTGACGAATGTTTTGGATTTTTGCGATGATTTCTTTATTACTTTTGGATTTGGCATAAATGCTTTCTATTTTTGGTTATATATACCAAGCATAAGCATAGAGACTGCAGAAATCAAGTAATTTATGAGGTCAGGATCGTGGGAGATGGTCGTAGAGATGCTCCATTGAGTATTCATGACGCAGCAGCGGCTTGATGTCTTCAATAGTGACGTCAATCTTAACACCTGGATTAAGCGTGCCGTACGGGTCAAAGATGGCTTTGACCTTCTGGAACATCTGGTAAATTTCTTGGCCGTAGAGCTTGGGCAAATATGGTGCGCGCAGGCGCCCATCGCTATGTTCCCCGCTTGTACTGCCACCCATACCGATGACCATAGAGTAGTATTCGTCGATGACTTTGAAGACTTTTTGACGATCGCCAACCTGGCTCAGATCCATGAACGGTTGCATGTGTAGGTTGGCATTACCGGCGTGACCCCAAATAGCAATCTTGAGATTGTGCTTGTTAAAGATTTCGTAGACACTCTTTATGTAGTCCTGGAATCGATCAACCGGCACAATGCCGTCCTCGATGATTGGCAGTGCCTTCATACTGCCCTCGCTGTGTGCTACAACTGCAGCGGCGCTGCGGCGAATCTTCCATAGTCGTTCCTTGGCCGCTTCTTCACGTTCTAGACGGAATGGCACTTCGTATTTATCAAGTATCTTCTGCGTTTTCTTGACCATGCGTTTCTGAGTACGGTCAGAAGAAGAATCAAACTCTATCAACACAACCAATTTAGAAAATGGTTTATCAAGAATCCCCTTAAGCTGGTTGGGATTAGTTTGGTCAATGAACTGCAGGAGGTTTTCGTCAACCACTTCAATAGCGCTCGGTGCATCAGGTAATTTGCGGAGCTCAAGCACTGCCTGTTCGGCGGTCTGTAAATCGTCAAAGAAAGCCGCAAACAGTGCTGTCTCTGGGTTGTAAGGTTCTGTAGTAATAGTAGCTTCAGTAACGATACCGAGTGTGCCTTGCGAACCAACAAACAACGGCGTGAGATCCATGGAACCATCCTTGTTGCGCACATCCCAGATGTCATAGCCAGCAGAGTTTTTGGTCACATTTGGTGTTGGTTGTTTGAGTAGTTCGGCGTTTTCTTCATATAGCTTGTCTAGCGCGCGGTATATTTCACCCTCAAACGTAGCCAGACCGAGCTTTTTATTTACCTCGCGCTTGTTGTAGCGGCGTGTTTCTATGACTTCTCCGTTAGCGAGCACGACCTTGAGTGCCTTTACGTACTGTCGCGTACTGCCGTATTTGACGCTCTTTTCGCCACCGGCATTGTTGGCAATAGCACCACCAACAGTGCTGAATTCAATAGATGATGGATATGGTGGCAAGTAACGGCCATGGGTATGGAGCGTCTGTTGTAACTTGCCATAGTTGATACCAGGCTCAATCACAACCGTGCCAGACTTGCTGTCGAGTTCTAGGATTCGGTTCATGTGCGCAGGGAACGTTATGATAATTCCACTACCAACTGCTGCACCGGCTTGGTCTGTCCCAAGCCCACGTGCCGTCATTGGAATAACACGGCCACGTTCGGCCAACTGCCAGGTGAACCGCGCTGTTTTGCGAACATCCGTTTCGTTCTTTGGATACAAAATGACCGACGGCGTGACGGTAAAGACTCCACCGTCAGTAGAAAAATACTTTCGTGCATCAGCCGACGTCAGAACTTCACCAACTACATGCTCCTGTAGATAGTGCGCTACTTTACTCATAAATCCTTATACCTTTACCCTCGTTAAGTGTTTACGTTTATCCGTTCTATCATAGCACAAATCTACAAACAGCTGAGGCGTTCTTGCTATCAATAACCCGATCAAATCAAAAGCCGGCCATCTGGCCGACACTTGATTTGGTGGGGATGAAAGGACTTGACTCATGCGCAGGCGATTGTTGAAACAATCGCAATACGGCCAAGCTTTATCACCTCAAACAGCCATCGGGCTGTTTTCGCCTATCGGTTCAAATCTCTTTCAACCGCAAATCAAAAGCCGGCCATCTGGCCGACACTTGATTTGGTGGGGATGAAAGGACTTGAACCTTCACGAGCGTAAGCTCACTACGTCCTGAACGTAGCGCGTCTACCAATTCCGCCACATCCCCATATTATTAAAACCATGTGATAACAGCTAGTTTAGCGTCTTTACGGACGTGACGCGCAGCACGTCTACTATCGTTTTCTGGCTGCGTTTCACGCAGACCCGCCACATCCCCATATTATTAAAACCATGTGATAACAGCTAGTTTAGCGTCTTT
>CAYUUR010000001.1:228393-321868 GCA_964448075.1 uncultured Candidatus Saccharibacteria bacterium
ACGGACGTGACGCGCGACGCATCTACAATTATTTTCTGGTTGCGCTTCACGCAGACCCGTCACTCTCAATCTGTAACGATGTAATTCTACGGCTTTTGCCCTAAAAACTCAACCTATAGCTATCTGAAGGATGGGTTGTCGACAGGGGCGCGGCGTACTTGCCAGTCGTAGACGTTTGCGTAGCGTTCTGTTCCACTGGTAAGTGTGTGGCTATTGAGCGCTGGGATTTTGCTTTGTACTACGTATAGAAAACGAGGTTGGTACAGTGCCAAGGCTGGCGCGTCTGCCTGCCAAGCTTTTACAAATGGCGCGTACTTAATAGCCTGTAGTTTGGCGTCAGCACGGGTCCGTCCCGCAATAAGTGAGGCATCCGCTGCGGCCGATTCGTATTCAGAAAAGTTCAAACGATTTGGTGAACGGACATCGGCCTGAGAACTATGCCAGTACGGGAAGACGTCAGGTTCGGGGCCAATCTCAACACCGTACAGCAAAGCATCATAGGTATGAAAAGCAATGGTACTCTGCAGGTCAATGTCTGACTGCAGGAGCACTTCTACGTCTGCACCAACCTCACGCCATTGCTTTTGCAGTTCCTGACTGACCGCAGCATATTCTGCGTTGCTCTCAGAGAACAATCTGAACGTCAGGCGTTGATCGCCCTTAGTGCGTATGCCATCTGCGCCAGGTTTCCAGCCAGCCTTGTCAAGTAATTGCATGGCTTCTTTTGGTCGGCCAGTTCTCTGCGCGTATTTTGCATCGTAGCCGGGATGCGTACGGAGCAATGGCCCGTCAAGCGCCTTGACTGGATAGCCAAGCGTGTCAAGTATGGCAGGCTTATCAACTGCCCTTACAAGCGCTTGTCTCACAGTCCTGTCCTGCAATACTTCTTGTGTCGTTCGGAAAAAAGTCATCGTTGCACCAGACAACGGGAAGTTGTAGTTGTAATAATCAGTCGTGCGCTTTTCGTCGCCGTTCGTCTCCAGACCAACCATACCATCAAGTTCCCGGCGATTGAAACTTGCAGTCATTGATGACTCTTCTCGGAAAGAACGGACAATGAACCTGTCGATCTTTGGGCGTCCCAGCGCGTAATCATCAAAGGCTGTCAGCGCAATACGCTCCTCACGGGTTTCTGGGCTGCTACCTACGACTTCCAGCTCTTCCCATTTGAAGGGCCCGGAGCCAACGGGGCTTACGGTGTTGAATGGAACGGAACGCATCTGAGATGCCGGCACGCCTTTGAGGGAGTGCTCGGGCACGATGCCGTTGGTCAAATAGTATGGAAACGCACTGAAGGCACCTGGCAAGGTGAAGACAATGGTGCGGTCGTCCTTTTTGGTTACTTGTATGTCCTGCCAGCTTGAGTTCAAAACCGAACGTGTATCAGGGTTTTGGATAGTGTCGTACGTAAAGATAACGTCATCAGCTGTCAGCGGCTGACCGTCGTGCCAGCGGAGATTGTCGCGCAAGGTCACGGTGTATACACTGCCGCTTTTGTTTGAGGTCCAGCTTTTGGCCAGGTCAGCCTGCAACCCACCCTTGTTGTTATTGCGTAATAATCCAGAGAAAACTAACTGCGAAACCGAGCTATCAACAGGCCCAGACGCATATAGCGGGTTTGCATTAGTGAATGTGCCCATGATGCCTTCTTGATACGTGCCACCCTCTACTGCCTTAACAGTTTGGTAGTATGGGCTCAGTGCTTGCAGCTGTAATATAACGCCGAACCCTAGAATGATAAGCAGCGAAAACCAACTCGCAATAAAGCGACGCACAGACCACAAGCGCCCTAATCGATATATAAAGTGACGCTCAATGTGTTCCTCGGCAGCCTGCGCGGTATCAACCGCCTGGAGCTTGCTCCTCCGAACCTTTCTTCGCCATCGCAGTTTGGTTTTGCGATCAATCATGAACCCACCTTAATTGTTACGCAATTACGCTCAGAATCAACGACAGTGAAAACACCAATGCAGACACAATCGTCATCTGATGAATAGACTTATCTGAACCACGACGCTCTGTGTTTACTTCACCGCCACCGCCACCAAGACCAGCACCAAGAGACGCACCACGCGTCTGCACCAAGATAAGAATCGTCATGATGACCATAGAAACTAATGTGATGTAATTAAAAACGCTCATTCTTCCTCCAAGATAGTTGTCACTAGATAGTTTACCAGTCCGATTATCATACCGGCAAGCATTGCGGCAATAAAGTTCTCGACATGTAACGGTGCATATAGCTTACTGGCTAACAAAACCATGAAGCCGTTAATCACAATCATGAACAGACCTAGGCTAAACAAAATTGCCGGGAGCGACAGAATGACCACGATAGGCTTGATCACGGCGTTCATGACAGCGAGCAGTAAGCCCGATATAACAATAACGGTAAGCTTGCTTTGGTAGGATATACCGTCGTCACCAAGTAGTAATGCTGCAATCCAGAGGCCCAGGCCGCAGACAAACCAGCGGATCAAAAATCGTTGGATAGGTTTATTCATAATGCTTTCGCTTGGATACTATTGTAATTTACTTCAACGCTCGAGGCAACGCGTCGCTCATAATTCTATACCCGTCTTTGGTCACAATGATATCATCTTCGATTCGAATACCGATGTTTTCTTCAGGGATATAGATGCCCGGCTCCACCGTCAATACCATGTTCTCTGCGAGCGGCTCATCATAGTCGCCTAGATCATGGACATCTCGACCCAAAAAGTGCGACGTAGCGTGCGGAAAGTAGTGACGGATGAACTCACGTTCTGGTTTTTTGATAATGCCAAGTTTGAGCATTTGCTCACCCATGAACTGTTCAACCAACTTTTCATTTTCGCGAATCGAAATCCCCGGCTTAATATTGCCCATCGCAAATTTCTGTGCCGCCAATACAGCCTCATAAACTTCTATATGCCGAGCCGATGGCTTGCCAAGGGTAATTATGCGCGTTATGTCGGCTGCATACCCGTCGACAGAGGCACCAATATCCATCAGGACAAGCTGGTTTTGCTGCATGGTTTGACGAGTTGAACTGGTGTGCATCAGGCAGGCGTTTTTGCCAGCTGCCACAATTGGGTCATAGGCGTGGTCATGTTGGCCGTGTTGCAAGAAGTACATTGAGAACGCCGCTTCAATCTCTTTCTCTGTTTTGTACGTATTGCTTCCGACGTGTTCAAACGCCGCTACCGTGAGATCGATAGCTGATTGGAGTGCCGCAATCTCGCAGGACTGTTTGGTCATGCGCTGAAGGGCGAGGTCTTGCCGCACATCAATGATCTCGATTTTTGGCACGATGCTCTGTAACTTTTCGACGAGCGCTTTTCGTGTTGGGTTTGTAAACATCCCGTAAATATCCATGTAGTCTGGCGGCGGCGTTAATGAATAGGCTTTGTTGGTTTTTTTGATGCGTTTGGCAATTTTTTGCCAGCCCTCTTCTGATGCGTAGACGCGCTCAATACCGAACGACTGATCAGAATCGCCGCCCCGCATTTGCCCATAAAAATAACTCAAATAATCGGTCGACTGTGGTGCAATGAGATACGTTTCCTCGCCATCAATGACCAGGGTTGCTTCAGGCTCATTTATGCCACTAAGGTACCAAAAATTACTGTCTTGATGGAAGGGAAAAGCTATATCGGCGCTCTTTTGCATACGGCCATTGGCAGCGATGATAATTGGTGCGTCTTCGCTACAGGAAGTTCGTAGTTTTTGGCGATTGCCGGCGAAAAATGAGACATCAAAGTGCTTATACATTACTAACTACTGTACCTGCTTTTGCACTTCTGGCCAAAAGGCGTCATACCAATTGCGATAGCCGCGATCACTTGGATGAAAAATGTCGATTGCATTGTTGCGCATGCTGTTACGCGTTTTTGTCACCTGATACAGAGGAACGACGGTCAGCCCGTACTTTCGTGCTGCATCATGGAGAATTGGATTAACCTCAGTAACATATGACTCACGACTGCGGTAACGGCCACCGCCAAAGTAGCCAACATCAGCCACGATTGTTTGCTTTGGTAACTGCGAAAACAATGTGTCGATGTCTTTAGTAAAGTTTGGGTTTCTATGTACCGCGTCGTTGCCGCCAATACTCAGTGTGATAATCGTTTTATCGTCAATTTTGAGGTCGGCGAGCTGTGGGATCTGACTTGCCGTCACGTCTGCCACCTTTGCACCTGACACACTTATATTTATCATCTGTATTGGCGTGCCCGATTTTTCTTCGATTGCAGTTCTGAGCAACCCAACATAGCCTTTTTGCGGCTGAGAGGCACCGATTCCTTGTGCACCAGAGTCGCCAAGTGCAATGTACGTTAATACTCCCGGCTCAGCCGTTTGTTTGGCTTGTGATTGCCAAGCATTACGGAAGCCTGCGACTGAACGCTGAAGAGTCACTAAACGGACGGCTAAAAATACAAGTAACAAACTGAGGAGTAGTACACAAATTATCAGCATAGGCTTTAGTATAGCGCGTGATGGTTGCTTCATGGCTGCTGGAGTTTCTTTTCTGCACGCAAGTACTGCCGAATAACCACGGCTTGCTTTTCGCCAACCAACTTGGCAATCTCAATATCACGAGCTTGCATAACACCACGCAAAGAGCCAAAAGTTCGTAGCAGTTTTTTCTTGGTAAGCGGGCCGACGCCGGGGATTTCGTCAAGTACACTCACCCGCTGCCGATTGGTTTTGAGCACTGAATGATAGCTCACCGCAAAACGGTGTGACTCATCACGAATGCGTTGCAGCAACTTCACAATGTTGGAATTGTTGGGGATGTCCACGAGCGTGAAGTCCTCGCTCACCCGTGCAAAACCGCGCTGCTTCATCAAAACTTCTTGGCTGAGTTTGGTATATGGCCAGTCGTTTCGTACTACTATTTCCTCAAACTTTTTGGCCAGACCAATCGCCGGGATTTCTATGTTTTTTTCGCGCAGCACCGAAAGCGCCGCTTCTAACTGACCTTTGCCACCGTCAATCAACAGTAAATCTGGTTTGCCCCACGCCTTGATGTTTTTGTCAGAGAATCGTCGTGTCATAGCCTCGCGCATATGCGCAAAGTCATCGTTGCCAGGCACGCGAGATTTGAACTTGCGATAATTTGCCTTGTCTGACACACCGTTAGTAAATACCACCATGCTCGCAACCGTGTCGGTGCCACTCATATGGCTAATGTCATACCCTTCGATTCGACGCGGCGGCTTATTGAGACCAAGCAGGCTCGTTAGGTCCACCAACGCGTGATCTTTGGCAATGTCTTGGAATTCTTTATCCGAGAAAATCACTTGCTGATCGAGCCGCTTGAGCGTAAACATCTGGTTGCGTGCCTCGGCAGCTTCTTCAAACTTCTTGTCTTTGGCAAGACGCTTCATGTCACGCTCGAGTTCAGCGATCAGACCTTTGCGCTGCCCCATCACTACTCGAACCAGTTTCTTCAGATTGGCTTTGTATGTTTTGCTATCTAGCTCGCCCGTTTCTGGGCCCGGGCACAACCCGAGATGATATTGCAGGCAGGCGCGTTTTGGGAGCACAGCATGCGTAGAAAACGGAAAACCTTTGCGCAGATACTTAAGCGCCCGGCGCAGCGCAAAAGCGCTCAAGAACGGGCCATAATAATCAGCGCCATCATCCAGCGGCCGCCGTGTGTAGGTTATCGACGGATATTCATCTTTGAAGTTGATGCGCATGTATGTCATCGCCTTGTCGTCGCGCAGCAGTATGTTGTAGCGTGGCATATAGCGGCGGATCATCTCGGCTTCCAAGAAAAGTGCTTCTACTTCTGAATCAACGACTTGCCAATCAGTATCAGCAATTTCACCGACCAAAAGCTCGGTCTTTGGATCGCGATTGCGGCTAGCCTGAAAGTACTGCCGGACGCGATTGCGCAGCACCGCGGCTTTGCCCACATAAATAATCTGCCCTTTGGCGTCCTTGTGAAAATACACACCGGGTTCTTTGGGCAGATCTTTAAGTTTGGCTTCCAGTGCTTTGTTGGTCATGCTGGACATTATAGCCTGATATTGAGAAGTAAGTGACTATGGCGTGTAGGTTCGTAAGTACTCAGCTCGCATAAAGACGGGGAAATTCCCATTAAAGTCAGAGACATAAAATCCAAGATGCGTCGGCGTAAAACCTGGGTTCCACTCCCAATCTAAGCCATGCTGGGACCAGGTAACACCGTCGCCAACTTCAGCGCGAAACAAAGTTGAGCTTACTCGGGTAATTCGCATTCTAGCTTGATCTTGAAAAGACATAAAAAATGCTCCGGGGTCAGATCCAGGCGGAGATGCATCGGGAGCGTTAAAAGTTCCTCCGTAAGGCTCAAAAGCCCTCACCCCAGAATTTTGACCAGTAAGACCAATACCTGCGATATTTGATGAAGCTGTGACTCCATCCGACATCAGGATACCAGTTAATGAATAGTTCATCGCACGACACGTTACAGAAATTGCTGTTTCTGCACACTGGCCAATCCCCAGTGCGTACGGCCACATTACTGCGTTTAGATGACTCCCTAACCCTTGGCCCGATATAGACAATCCATGAGCAGCAACAGCTTTCGATACACTGCCAGAAACTTCAACGTCAATCGTGTCATCTATCTCGGCAACGTCTGCAAACTCATACACCAAATCGTAGGTAATTGAGGGGTCTTGGTGATAGATAAACCTTGGGTCAGTTAGCGCTAAAACATCATCATTATCCAAACCACCGTTTAGTTTTGACTGTACGCCACTGGTAAGGTCAGCTTCTGGAATGCCAGCATCGGGCTTCACATACTTATCAGCAATAACACCAATATCCTTTGGCATACCGTCAGCATCATGAGCTACCTCTAAGAACTCGTTGAGGACATCACCCCATGAGCCATCGTCTGATCCAGGAACCGGAAGTCTTGCCATAGTACCGTCTAGTATAGCGTAATGTTACTTATGCTTACAAATTACTTTACGGTCGACATGCAGTCAGCGCAGTGGGTTTTTTGCTCACACTTGTTGCAAACTAAGACAAGACGGTTGCATGATACATCGGCGCAATTGATATAGCGGCTGGTTTTGCCCTGGCAATGGACGCATTCACCGATATCTTTGGATTTGTCAGAAAATCGATGCTGCATACGGTCGTCAAAGATATGCAGCGTACCTTCCCAGAGGCCGTCATCCTTATACTTTTCGCCATACTTCACGATGCCGCCGTCAATCTGGTAGACCTCTTTAAAGCCTTCTTTTTTCATAAGCACGCTCAGGATTTCGCAGCGGACACCACCGGTGCAGTATGTCACGACGGGCCTGCCTTTGATGTCGTCGTACTTGCCGGATTTAATCTCTTGTTTGAAGTCATGGCTCGTCTTCACATCAGGCACAATGGCGCCTTTGAACTTCCCGACCGCTGCTTCGTACGCATTACGGCCATCAAAGAACACCACATCATCGCCCTTTTCTTCTACTAGTTTGTGAAGCGCTTCGGGCTTGAGGTGCTTGCCACCACCTTTGACACCTTTTTCATCCACTTCAATCTCATCCGGCGCGTTAAATGCGACGAGCTCCGGACGCTCTTTTACGCTTAGACGCGGAAACTCATCTCCCCTTCCGTCTGACCATTTGTACATAATGCCCTTGAAGATAACGGAGCGATTCATCTCGCGTTTGTATTCACGCAGGTTTTCGATATCACCACCAAGTGTGCCGTTGATACCATGCTTACTCACAATAATGCGACCCTTCAGATTGAGCCGGTTGCACAATTCTTTCTGCCAACGCACGGTCATAGCTGGATCAGGCACGGGCACAAACTTGTAATACAAAATAACTTTGTTCATCGAGAGTTGATTGTATCACCTCACCCCTGTTTTGTCACGATACTTGAACCATAAGCATTAGTATGTTACTGTTGAATTAATCAAACTAAAACAAAAAGGTACTGATCATGCCAAAGCAAACCACAAGTAAAAAAGTCGTCACCTCAAAAGGTGGCCGCAAAATATCAACTCCAGTTGGGCTATTATTCATCGCCGTCGGCGCCCTGTTCCTCACAATAGCTGGGACCTTCGCATACACTCAATACAAGGAACGTGACCTCCAAGCCAAAGCAGCCAAATGGAAGACCATAACACCCAACTCTATTCAGAGAGATGGTGGCGATGGCGTGAAATTTGTCGGTTGTCGAGAGTATCAAGACATCGGTCCGGATGCCCAACAAGGCAAGCTGGTCAAGGTAACGATACTTGCTTCAAAACCAAAAGATCTGAGCAATAAAGGTAAGCCAGCGAGTGCAGGGTTTGGCGTCTTGAATGCTAAGCGCAATCAAGGAGTCGGCATATCTTCTAACATTTGGTGGAATAATGAGCTTGCGTCAGTTTCACTAGGTAATATTCAAGTAGGGGACAAGCTCTACGTCACAGCAGAATCAGATAAATCAGTAGCAAGACCATCAGATACTGACTTTGATAGCTATGAATCGCAATCAAACCCGCAGCTAAAACGCATCTACCATACGATTTTTATTAAAAAACCAAGCGACTATAAAACTGAAAAGGAATACAAAAATGCATTGAAAGCATTCAACCAAAAATTAATCAGTGTCGCCCAGTTGCCCAACTGTAACTAAAAAAGGACTCGCATATGCCCAAGAACACCACGCTAACAAAGAAAAAAGTCGTCGCCTCAGCAGGCCAAAGAAAGGTACCTACTATAATCGGCGTAATCGTACTCCTCGTAGTTGGTGGTGCCCTCGCTCTTGCCGGTTCGTACGCATACAACAATTACAAAGCCAACTCACTCAAAGCGAAGGCAAGCAGCTGGAAATTGCTTGGAACTTCCCCTGTAAACGGCGGTAAAATCGCTGCCTGGGGTTGTGCTGACAACGGCACCGCAACCGTGCTCTACGTCATCGACGGCAAAAAACCCTACCCGTACGTAAACCTCGGTGCAGCCGGCATAAACAAAGGCGGCGGCTCGTCTTCTCGTGCCTGGTGGGGGTATGTGACAACTATCCAATCAACCTTCTCGAAGGACATAAAGCTGTTCGGCGGCCACTCGAGAGACGGCAGCCAGAACGCGAAACTGTTCAGTGGCGTAGACGGCAACGCTCTCCCAAGTTGTAAGTAGTGTAATATATACAACGTATTTGCATCTGTTGACAATGCTGTTATAATAGCGTGATTATTAAACGCTAATGGAAAGGCATTATGTCGACATGTATATCGGACGAATAAAATTTCAGGCTTCTGCACGCCTTTCTGTGGCGTCACTAGCCTAACCTCGTTCCCTACACCAAACTGTACAAGACGTGCAGTCGCACAAAACTAACCAATACTAACTAATCATTTATAACAATAATAGGCGGCCATAGGAGGACCGTACCTATGTCACATTCTTCATCCAAAAAAACCAATTATACCCAGACAGTCAAACTGTACTGGCAACATGCCTGGCGCTATCCGCGTCTGGTTGTTGGCGCCATTATCTCAATCCCAATCACTGTTTTGCTCAATCAGTACTTGCCTCCTCTAATTGCCGCAGAAGTTTTAAACCGGCTATCTGAAGGCCAGTATGTTAACGGTCAGGTTTGGCAGAGTTTCGGCGTTCTCTTGCTCGCCTACGCCACTGTTGGCTTACTAGGATCCTTGTCGTGGCGAGTGGTCGACTACTTTTTGTGGACGCTTGAAGCCCGTGTACTGCGTGATCTGGCGCGAACAGTCTTTCAGCACTTGATGAACCAAAGCGCTGATTTCCACGCCAACAGCTTCGGCGGATCGCTGGTGTCTCAGACCAATAAAGTTATGGGCTCATACGTGCGCATCGTTGACACAACCGCGTATCAGGTCTATCCGCTGCTGCTCGGGCTCATCTATGCGTCTGTACTGCTGGTGGGTCGTGCGCCGTTGTTTGTTGCGGGGCTCATCACTATGACTATCATCTACATGCTGGTGACGATCAAAGTCACCAAGCCAACACGGCTGAAGTCACAAATTCATGCCAGTGCGGAGAGCAAACAAACCGGCTACTTAGCAGACGCGATTACTAACGTCATGGCGGTAAAAAGCTTCGCCGGCAGCAAACACGAAAGCCAGCGCTTTGCCAAGGTAACGACGCGAACCCACAACCTTTTACTCGATTTGATGCGCACCATTCAAGTCCAAATGTTGTACTTCTCGAGCTTGACGCGCGTGGTGCAAATTGTTGCCCTCGTCACAGCCGTCATCAGTGTGGTCGTGTACAAGGCCGAGATTGGCACGGTATTCTTGGTGCTGAGTTTTACCGCGTCTATAGCCGATCAACTTTTCACATTCAGCAACAACTCACTACGTAATTACAACCGTTCGTTTGGTGACGCTGCTGAAATGACCGCGATTCTGCAGCTACAGCCAGAAATTACTGACCCCACCCGCCCAGAACCTTCGCGCATCCACAAAGGGGTTATCACGTTTGATGACGTCACATTCACGCACAACGGCAACAACAATCCACTGTTTGAGAACTTGAACGTCAAAATCAAACAAGGTGAAAAAATTGGTCTGGTAGGGCACTCTGGTTCAGGCAAAACGACATTGACGAAGTTGCTGCTTCGCTACAGTGACATCCAAAGTGGCTCGATCAATATTGATGGGCAGAGCATCAGCGCGATTACACAAGACGATTTGCATCGCAGCATAGCGTATGTGCCGCAAGAACCACTCATGTTCCATCGCTCAATCAGCGACAACATTCGTTACGGCAACTTTACCGCGTCGCAGCAGGAAATTGAAGCGGTCGCCAAAATGGCACATGCGCATGAGTTCATCAAAGATTTGCCTGATGGCTACGACACGTTGGTCGGTGAACGTGGCGTCAAACTATCGGGTGGTCAGCGCCAGCGCGTGGCCATTGCTCGCGCCATGCTCAAGAATGCTCCAATCCTGCTATTAGATGAAGCAACTAGCGCGCTGGATTCCGAAAGTGAAGTCCTAATCCAGGATGCACTCTGGAAACTCATGGAAGGCCGCACGGCGATTGTAATCGCTCACCGACTCAGTACGATTCAAAAAATGGATCGTATACTAGTAATGGAAAACGGCAAAATAGCGGAGGAAGGTTCACACAAAGAACTCATCCGCAAGAATGGCACCTACGCCGAACTCTGGAACCACCAAACCGGTGGCTTCATAGAGGAGTAGACTAAAAGGTAGACTATGCTTAAGCTTCGATCCAAAAACCTAAAAAGACACAGCAGCATTAGCTGGCGAATGCTTAGGCAATCGATTAGCCTCCGCCCTGGCATGAGCGCCCTGCACTTGCTGGGCGCGGCTATAGAAATCTCGGCGTCTATCCTGACCATCTATGCCTCAGCTCAGATTGCTGGGCTGCTGGCACGGTTCGTACAATCCGGTGATGCGGGCAACATTTGGTACTGGCTGCTTGCAGACATAGTTGCAGCAGCCGGTATCGTGCTGGGCTTCGCCATCATGTCATATGCTCAACGTATTTTGTACTTTGCGTTTGCACGGTGGGCAACGGTCGAATTCCAAGCCACACTGTGTCGGATTGACATGCCAGACTTCTACGATGAAGCCATGCGAAACAAGATCAACAAAGTTGCTGGTGGCTACACCTGGCAAATCGCTAACCTGGCAACAGCCACCTTTGATCTGATCTACGGTGTCCTACGATTCCTGGCTATTACTACAGTCGTCAGCCAGATCACCTGGTGGCTTGTCCCACTCATTATGTTATTCCTCATACCGTCACTTATCGCCGAAGGAAAAGTTTCCAAAATTCTGTGGTTTGTGTGGGACGAAAAGGGTGACGAGCGTCATGTTTTCTGGGGACTTGATTGGATTATTAGGCAGCCTAAAGGCCAGATGGAGCTGCGTAGTACCCAAGCCCGCGGCTTTGTACTGGGCAAAATCAACGACATGCTGGGAATCTTCTATCGCGAACAAGAGAAGAAATATAATGCCGCCAGTCGGCTGATCTTCCCTACCAAACTACTAGAAGTTGGTGGTACAGCACTTGGTGCGGTTGTTTTACTCCGCCAAGTTCTCAGTAGCGCCATATCGCTCGAGCGTTATTTCTTCCTGTCTGGTGCGCTCCTGCGCGTTGGCGGGACACTGAGTAGCATCTTTGGGACACTTGCCCGCATGCAGGACATGCTGATGTTTGCAGACAGTTATTTCCAGCTGGTTGATAACGAAGCAAAATCGATCGACAAGTCGGACGCAATTGACCTCACCAAGGAGAGCGAACTTGAGATAGTGTTTGATAATGTAAGCTTCACCTATCCTGGCAGTGAGGAAGCAGTCTTTGAAAACCTCAAGCTCACTATTACCAACGGCGAGCACGTGGCCTTAGTCGGCGAAAACGGTGCAGGCAAAAGTACGCTCATCAAGCTGCTTATGCGATTCTACACCCCAGACTCTGGTCGCATCTTGATCAATGGTCATGACTTGCAAGATGTTGCCATCGAATCTTGGTACGGCCACCTTGCAACACTATTCCAAGACTTCAACCAATATCCCCTCCCTGTTGACGAAAACATCTCAATCGGTCGCTCAGACAAAAAAATGAACAAAAAGGATCTGGCCCAAGCGGCTGAGTTTGCCGGTGTTGATAAGCTGATAGACAAATATCCGCACGGTTGGGATACCGTACTCGACGCCAGCTTTGAAAAGGGCACCGAGCCAAGTGGGGGCCAGTGGCAGCGTATTGCGCTTGCTCGTGCATTCTACCGTGATGCCAACCTAATGATCCTCGACGAACCAACCTCAGCAATTGACGCTGCGGCGGAATATAATATCTTTAACAGCATCTTCGAACACTACCAAAAAAAGACTGCCATTATCGTGAGTCACCGTTTCAGCACCGTCCGTCGAGCTGATCGAATTGTTGTGGTTGATAAAGGAAAGATCTTGGAAGAAGGCTCACATGAAGAACTCCTGAAACGCAAAGGACTCTACCATGAACTATTCAGCAAACAAGCTGAAGGCTATAAGTAACCGGTAGTCGCAATGTGCGTATCATAAGCATTTTATGCTTTCCCATCCAAACATCTTGCTGATAAGATATGTGTTGAGGAATAGTATGAATCCATTAGAGCCGTCCACCCCACACCAGCCACCGCAAGACCCAGTAGTCACTCCGGAAACGAATGCATGGCAACAGCCTACGCCACAACAAACACCGGTTCAGCCTGCTCAAAGTGTTCCGCAGGAGTACCCAGCGGCCCCAGCACCTGAACCAGTAGAGACAGTAGCGCCTACTTACCAAGAACCTATTATTGAGCAGCAAGTTCCCTCCCCTTTAGTAACAAGTCAACCGGAGAATACACTTACCCCGCCCGCGGTAAGCCCAATTACCTTTGCAAGCATGACCCCGACACAGCCAACGCCACCACCGTCAGCACGTAAAAAGCTCATGTTGCTTGGTGCAACATTTCTCGTGCTATTCAGTGCAGGCTTTGCGAGCTACTTGATTATCACAAAAGGCCAAGAAAACAATAGCGCAACAGACCTCGGTCAGAGCGATCCAGGTGCAACGACCATTACAGAAGACGCACTGAGCACGTTGGACAGCGCCAGTACTACTGGAGAGGCAGCAACTTCTGATACAAAAAAATCAGCATCTGACTCAACCTCAGACAGTTCATCGTCAACCACAAATAACGACTCAAGCCAAAAACCATCAAGCAGCTCACAAACGACTGACAGTCAAAAGCCAAGTAAGCCCCCGACAAGCACGAAAGTTGCTGCCGTTAGTTGTGCAAAGGATCCTGTATCACAGAAAGCCGTTAGTTCATCGATCCTGCAGCAAACAGCTGCATCAGTCAATGCAGCTGTTGCTGGCAAATCAAGTTCGCTCACAAGCTGGCTTCCCGCACAATATCGTTACAACGACAAGGAAAGCCAAGCCGGAACAGTCGACGCCTCATACAAGGGTTTACAACCAGTGAGTTGTACTGCCTTCCCCGTAGTCATCCGTAAGAAAAACAGCTTTAGCCAGCAAGGAGCAACGTTAATTATTCGCTTTACAGACAACAAGAGTAAAAAGAACTACGTCTCGAGTATTAACGTTGCCCTTGTCGGGTCACAATGGAAAACTGATCGCATTACGGCTGCCAGAACTAACTAGAATGGTGTACCTACTTGACATAAGCGTATTGAAATAATTACAATAGTAGAGATAAAACTAAACAAACAGGATAAAAAATGGCTCGCACAAAATCTGCCCCAAAGAAAAAAACAGTTGTCACAAGTAAAAATGCCAGCTTTCTTGCTCGGTTCAAGAAAATGTCAGGTGGTTCAAAAGCACTAGTCATAGCACTTATTGTCAGCGTTATTGCGACCGTTGGTAGCTTTGGATATGTTGAATGGCAAAAAGCCCAAAAAACTGGTGAATTAGCGGCAAAAGCCGACAGTGCTCAAAGAGACTACGATCTACTTGGAAAAACTGACGGTGTTGCCGCATGGATTTGTCGCAACGTAAAAATTGGTGACTATAGTGAAAACGAGGTTATCTTTGTAAATGATAATTGGAAGAGAATTACCCCGGCAACACAGATTCAAACTAGTTCAAAAGACAGAGCAACCGGAGTAAGCATCGGTACGAATGCCGTTCAGCGCGAATGGTACAACTATGTATCAGCTATGCCAGTCTATACTTCCAGCGACGACACTCCAATACGCGTCTTGGTTAATAGCGACCCAACCAACCCTGCCAGCCAAGCAAAAGAAATTGGCAAGATCACCCAAAAAGACGTTAACACCTGCCCAAGTAAAACAGGCAAGTAAAGCCCTTTACTAGTCGGCCTTTTCGGCTTCAGGAGCAGCTTCGCCGTTGTCCGCTGGGACTTCGGCGACTTTGCCGTCAGCTTCAGCTTGCTCTTCTGCAGCAGCATTTGCATCAGCTATCTGATCACGAGGCACTTCTACAGTGGCAATAGTGGCTTCTGGGTCAGTCGTGATTGTCAAACCGGCAGGGGCCTTGATGTCGGATACAGATAGTTTATCGCCAGCTTCTGCCAGGCTTGTAGCGTCAACAATTAACTCGTCAACTAGGTCCTTTGGAAGGCCCTCTACTTCAACAACTTCGAGATGCTTGAGAACGATAAGACTCGCCTTTTCGGCAGGAATTTCACCATCCAAAACAATAGGGACTTCTGCTTGAACAGTCTGGTTCTGGTTAATCGCATTAAACACGACATGACGAAGCATGTGCTTCTTTGGTTCAAAATCGGCATCCTTGATAAGTGCAAGGTAGTTTTTGCCGTCTAGAGTCAGGTTAACAGGGTGGTGCTTGCCTGCAGACTGGAAAACTTTGGTCATCTGCACAAACGGTGCTTGTACATGAAGTGATTCTTTTCCGTGGTCATGAACAACCGCAGGTACAGTCCCTGACTTACGAAGACTTTTCACCGCCTTGCCAAATACTTCTCGTTTTTCAAGCGTCAAACTAATCTTCTCATCACTCACGTAGCATTCTCCTTATTCAATTGCGTAGAGTTAAGTATAGCAGGTTTTGGCGATATAAGACAGACGCGGTAGACTATGATAATGATTAGTATTGATGAAGCGATTTTAGGTACCGGACTTATAGCAATTGGCGCAACAGTGTTTGCAGAATCAGGGTTATTGATTGGCTTCTTCCTGCCAGGCGATACCTTGCTTTTTGGCGCCGGACTATTGGCGTCACAGGGCACATTTAACATTTGGGTTCTGATTGCAGTTGTAATTGCTGCGGCTATAGTGGGCGATAACGTTGGATACAGTATTGGTCGGCGCGCCGGTCCGCGCATGTTTAAACGCAAAGACGGCATCCTGTTCCATCAAGATCAATTACAAAAGGCTGAGGCCTTCTATGAAAAGCACGGCGGTAAAACCATCATCTTGGCTCGTTTTGTCCCTATCGTGCGTACGTTTGCGCCAGTCGTGGCGGGCGCGAGTAAAATGCCGCGGGAGCGCTTCATGTTGTTTAACGTTGCTGGGGCAATACTCTGGGGTGGAGGCGTTACGCTTGCCGGCTACTGGCTTGGGCAGCGCATGCCATGGCTAGAAGATTATATCGACCCCGTTATCATTGGAATCATCGTTATCTCTATTGCTTCTGCTCTTGTGCATTTACTTCGTGATAAAAATACTCGGCAGGCGCTTGGTCTCAAGATTCGCTCGATACTGAGCAAAATTGCCCTCAACAAAAAAGTCGACTAGTTACGCCGCCCGAACGATCGCTTCGTATACACCGTTACTATCGTGTCGCGGCGTTCTGAAGTGCGCTTCCGCAGCCCCAGGATCACACATTACCCACACGGTTTGATCAATATAGAGGGCTAGTTCGCTGTCTTCAACAGGTCGTTGGTAGACCGCGCTCAAGAGACCGCGCACTGTCACGAGCATGTCATCAATCGACTCATCTGGCGCCCGTAATAGCTCATCAACTGCCGATTCAATAGCCTGCTGACGGTTGACAAGTTCTCCTGCTAATGGACACTGCGACCAGTCAGTCGCTCTTTCTTTGTTCTTTTTTTGCATCATGACTTAAGCATGTGTTTGAGGAACTGGCCGGTGTATGAACCTTTTACCTTAGCAACTTGTTCGGGAGTACCTTCCGCAACAATCAATCCGCCACCATCTCCTCCCTCTGGACCCATATCGATGATATGGTCAGCCGCCTTAATAACATCAAGGTTATGCTCGATGATCAGCATGCTATTGCCAGCATCAACAAGAGCATGCAGCACTTCCAGTAATTTCTTGACATCTGCCATATGTAGGCCAGTGGTTGGCTCGTCGAGAATATACAAGGTGCGGCCAGTCGGACGACGCGATAGCTCACTGGCAAGCTTAATACGTTGCGCTTCACCGCCAGAGAGCGTTGTGGCTGGTTGACCAAGAGCGATATAACCGAGACCTACGTCAACCAACGTCTGTAGTTTACGGGCAATAGACGGGATGTTGGCGAAGAATTCTAGAGCTGCTTCACAGGTCATCTCCAGCACGTCACTGATCGTCTTGCCTTTGTAATGAATCTCCAGCGCTTCGCGATTGTAACGCTTGCCGTGACAAACCTCACACGGTACATATACATCAGGAAGGAAATGCATCTCAATCTTGATAATGCCATCGCCGGCGCAGTTCTCGCAACGGCCACCCTTAACATTAAAACTAAACCGACCCGGGTTGTAACCACGAAGTTTTGCCTCTGGCGTGTTAGCGTATAATTCCCGAATTGGCGTAAAAAGACCTGTGTAGGTTGCCGGGTTCGAGCGAGGGGTGCGGCCGATTGGCGATTGATCGATGACAATTGCTTTATCAAGATGCTTAATGCCCTGGATGTCATCATGCCTACCAGGAACCAGATTGGCACGATGCAAACGAGCCTGAAGTTCTTTGGCCAAGATATCGTTAATAAGGCTCGATTTACCAGAGCCTGAAACACCAGTTATTAACACCATCTTGCCAAGTGGAATGGTTACATCAACGTTCTGCAGATTGTGTTCACGTGCTCCCGTAATGATAATCTCATTGCCATTACCGGCACGCCGTTTCTTAGGCACAGCGATTGATAATTTGCCAAGTAGGTACTGCCCTGTAATACTGGCGGGATTGTTTGTAACTTCTTCTGGGGTGCCCGCGGCAACAACCTCGCCACCGTGAATGCCAGCGCCAGGACCAATATCGAGCAAGTAGTCAGCTGTTCGGATGGTTTCTTCGTCGTGCTCCACCACAAGAACTGTGTTACCTAATTCTTTGAGGTGCTTCAAGGTTTTGATAAGTCGTTCGTTGTCGCGCTGATGAAGGCCAATTGACGGTTCATCGAGTACGTAGAGTACGCCCTGCAAACCAGAACCGATCTGTGTAGCCAAACGGATACGCTGCGCTTCACCGCCCGAGAGCGTCGCTGCACTACGCAGCAGGTTTAGATAGTTTAATCCAACGTCTTGGAGGAACTGCAAACGCGCACTGATCTCTTTGAGGATCATCATGGCAATAGTTTGTTCTTTGTCGCTCAGCTTGAGATTTGTGAAGAATTTCAGTGCGTCATCAATTGATAATTGACACAGATCCATAATCGAGCGATCAGCTACAGTAATTGCCAGCACCTCAGGTTTCAGGCGAAGACCGTGACAACCATGACACGGCCGTTCTTGCATAAAACGTTCAATATCCCGACGCATAAAATCACTGTCGGTTTCTTTGTGACGCCGCTCTAAGTTAGGGATAACCCCTTCATACGTCGTGTCAAATGAACGGCCTGAGCCAAGTGACACACTATAGCGCTCATTGCCTGTTCCGTAGAGAATTTTGTCGAGATCTGCCTGTTTTAATTCAGCTGTTGGCACGTGAAGACTAAATTTGAATTGGTCAGCAACTGCCTGCATTTTTTTCATATACCAAGCGTCGGCATTAACCCGATTGAACGGCCGGATCGCCCCTTCAGCTATGGTGAGTTTACCGTTCGGGATGACTAACTCAGGATCGACTTCAAGCCGAGAACCCAAACCTGTACACACCGGACAGGCGCCTTGCGGACTGTTAAAGCTAAAGGTTCGCGGCTCGAGCTCCGGTATCACAACTTCTGGATGATCAATACAGCCGTACTTGAGGCTATAGACATCCTCAACCTCTGTATCGGCATTGAGCACGGCAACCTTGCCATCAGCAATGTCGATCGCCTGTTCCACAGATTGTACCAAACGCCCACGGCTTTCGTCGTTGTTTACAAGACGATCAACCACCACTTCAATGGTGTGTTTGTACTTTTTGTCGAGTTCTGGGAATTCGTCCAAAGCATAGACTACGCCATCAACTCGTGCACGCGCAAAGCCGGCTCGTTGGTACTGTTCTGGGATGTGCTCAAAGGCGCCTTTTTTGGCAAGTACGATCGGTGCCAGAATCATCAGTCGTGCATCGGTATTCTTTTTGGCAATCATGTCAACTATGGCTGCAGATGTTTGCCTCTCGACAGGCTTGCTACATACCGGACAATGCGGCACGCCAATGCGTGCGTAAAGCAACCGCAAATAATCATAAATTTCTGTAACGGTCGCTACAGTTGAGCGCGGATTTCGACTGGTTGATTTTTGATCGATTGAAATAGCGGGGCTTAAGCCATCAATCTGATCGACATCAGGCTTCTCCATTAAGCCCAAGAATTGCCGAGCGTACGAACTAAGACTCTCGACATAACGACGCTGGCCTTCTGCGTAAATAGTATCGAACGCCAAGCTTGATTTACCCGATCCGCTCAAGCCCGTAATCACCACAAGTTTATTACGCGGAATCGTTACATCCACGTCTTTGAGATTATGTTCTCGGGCTCCTTTTACGACAATCGCATCACTCATAAGCCCAAATATTCTACCAAAAAACAGAGATAAAAGCTATCGTTCGGCGTCACTTACTTGTAGTGGGCCCATCGTAAACTCATGAGCATGATGTATGAATAAGGCGTCTTCAACAGCGCCAGCAACGTACTTTCGTTCTTGTTCCGTAAACACCGGTTGCTCAAGATGAGCCAAAACAATTACAGGTGAAGGTGGAGTGCGATGTTCTTTTTTATTAAAGCCTCTCAGCCCCGCATCGCCAAGCGTCTGGTACAGAGCTTTTCGCTCCTTCCTTAGCTCACTAGATTCAATATAAGCCGCTACTATTTTTCGCCCATGATTCTTTGGTCCCAATAATACTACTTTGCCAATTCTGCCGAAAATCTGGTCTGGATCTTCTTCTGTATGACTTTCTATACGCCGTTTGGCGCGACCAAAATCATATCCTGCTTGAAATCCGCTATTAAATTCTCGTCGTACTATTCGTGGGTCAAGGACAAAAATTTTGTGCCTGCCTGGTACGTCACTAAATCGCGGAAAGTTCTCATCATCAGAAGGAACGTTCCTTACTACCCCAGAAATGCCAAGAGAGCTATCCTCTTCAACCATGCGGAAAGCCTTAAGCACTTTGCCGCGTTTTTCCTGATCTGGACTTCGTCCACGCTGTTGTTTTGTGCGTCTGATAATGTTTTTTCTTCCCATGCCTACTTCTAATAAAATAATATCACCTTTTTAGCGAAGAAAGAAACATATGCTAGGATAGTTGTTGTGATAAAAGTAGCTATACAAGGGCAGCAAGCCTCATTCCACGATATTGCCGCCAGACAATTCTTCGCAGGCGAGATAAAGACAATTAACTGCGACCTGCCGTTTCGTCTGGTCTTTGATGCACTCCAGCGTCAAGAAGCCGATTATGTAGTGGTCGCTATAGAAAATTCGCTCTACGGTTCTATCAATGAGGTATATGATCTGCTGCTTGAATCAAACGCTCAAATCATAGGCGAAGTCTACTTGCAGATTTCTCAGTGCCTGATTGGTTTTCCTGACACCAAGATAAGCGACGTTAAGGAAGTGCATTCCCACCCTGTGGCACTTTCACAGTGTGAAACCTATCTTGATACCAAGCTCGCGCACTCGGAACGTTTTGAACACCACGATACCGCGGGCAGTGTGGCAGACATCAAACAATGGGGTGATCCAAGCCGAGCAGCCATTGCTTCACGCGCGGCAGCAGAACTTCATGGCATGGCGGTACTTGACGAAAACATTGAAACTAACAGACAAAATTACACACGGTTTGTAGTGCTTCAGACCAAACCACACGCCGTTACTGCGGCCAACAAGACTTCACTCGTATTAACCACACCGGCAGACACTAAGCCAGGTGCTCTTCACCGGGCACTTGGAGCATTTGCGGATCGATCTCTCAACCTATTAATGCTGCAATCACGGCCAATTATCGGTAAGGCTTGGCACTACATGTTTTATCTGGATATTGCCGCTGGGCAGAACGATGAACTTTTTACTGCAGCAATACATGAGCTTCAGCAACAAGGCTGCGAAGTACAGTTACTGGGTAGTTATAAAAACGCCCAAAACACGCCAATTAAAGCTTAAGGTTTACAATATTATTGACTTGTGTGCAATAAGGTATATAATTGGCCTTAATTAATCGGGTTGGCGTCATGCTAGAGTTCATCGTCCTGGGTATTGTTCCGGGCACACATATCAACATTACACTATCTTGGGTGCTCGCAGCAGCAGCCATATTTCTCATTGTTCTAGAACTTCGATATCACAAAAATTATGCACTGAAGGTTCAGACAGCAACTGTTAACGCGCAAGTCGTCACACCAACAAAACCGCGCGCACGTACAAAAACGGCCAGCAAAGCCACTGCTCACACAAAGTCGAGGGTAAAGAAAACTACGCGCAAGCAAGCTACAAAGAGAACAAAGTCTACTCGGGCAAAGGCATAATACTCTCGGCGTAGAGCTGAAGTTCTTCTAGTAAAAATCGCTTCTCTGCGCTGAGGCGAGGACTCTGTGCAAGCTCCGCCAAGCGACGCAAGTAGCGCTGCAAACGACTATTGCCGCCACCGCCAACAAGTCGACGAGTTCTAAATTCTTCCCAAACAGCACGCTCCTCGTCAGTGAGTGCTGATGGGAAATTACGAGCCTTATATAGCGGCAGTAAAGATTGCAGCCTCTTGTCTTGCAGCTTATCGGCAAATTCACTCAACTGTGTGGGTTCGGCGGCACGAACTGCGCGCATAGTTGTTTTGTCTGCATCCGGTATAAACCTGTCATACAATTGCGCGTCCACTTCTATATCACTGCTTACCAGTCGGGTTTGTTGTTCCTTATTCATAATCTCTAACGCTGCTAGGAGCTTCTGATAAAACTGCTCAGCGCCACGCAGGATTGCGAGGTGTTTTTGCATAATGCCTAGATCAAGTCCTATGCGTTTCTGACTGGCTGCATCAAGTACGCCCAGTGGTGCGACCGCCGGACAACGATTAAACTGCAGCGTCTTTACGGGCAAGGGTAGGTCGGTACGGTCTTTCTTCCAGCGCCAAGCTTCCACGAGTTGCTCAGTGGTCATTTTCAAGAATGGGGTCGGATCATGCCGCAGATCATACACTAGAACACCTTGCTTTTTGGGGTTTTCACCCAATTCGTAAGCAATTGTTGTCTTCTCAAACTCGCTGGCATACTTGCCGGAACTGTATACAAAAGGCTGCCCGGTTGAGACAACATCATGAACGGCTTTTTTGCCACGGATTGAAAGCAAATAATCAAACAATTTGGCTTGCTTGTCGCGCAGTAACTGCGCAGCGGCTATCGTTGCCCAAACATCGCTCAAAGCATCATGCGCATCTTTATGATCAAGTTTATTAATGCTGGTAAACATTTCTAGACGATTAGTTGGCTTTCCTTCACTATCAACGGGCCACTGAATACCTTCTGGTCGTAATGCACGCGTCATGCGCATGACATCCAGTAGGTCCCAGCGGCTACGCTTGTCTTGCCACTGCCATTCATACGGATCGTAGAAATTCCGATAATGGAGGTAACGCATAAACTCATCATCAAAGCGCACACTATTAAACCCGGCGAAGATCGTTCCTGGTGTTGCTATTTCATTGGTAAATATCTGCATGAATTCGGCTTCTGTCACACCGTCAGCCCGCGTCTGTTGAGGAGTAATGCCAGTAATCATTATGGCATCGGGCTCAGGCAAGGTGTCCTCGGTCAGCTTAATGAAGATGTTATACGGCTCACCCATTGGTTTAAGCTCGAGGTCAGTCCGTTGACCAGCAAACTGCATAATCCGCCCATCGCGTGGATTAACGCCGGTCGTTTCAAGGTCATAAAAAAAGAAGGTTTCGTTCATGCCCCAAGTGTAGCATTAGTTGTGCGGGAATTGAGCTATGTAGTTTTCGATTGAGAATTTTCGCTTGAGTCCGCCGTAATTCATGTAACGAACCGTGCCGAAGATACTGCGCTCGTTCCATGGCCGATCATGCAACCCTGTTACCGACCAAAGAATGCCCACATAGCCGTTGGGGTCGCCGCCATCAAGCGAATAAAAGTCATTCAGATAGATAAGGTACTCGATGGCGTCTTTGGGCGACTCAGTCCATTCAAGGACTTTTTTAGCCCAATACATGCGCATGTAGCCGTGCATTTTCCCGGTGGTTGTCAGTTGTCGCTGAGCGGCGTTCCAAGCTTCATCGTGGGTTTGTGCATCCTCCAGCTCTTGCCTGGTGTATACAAACTCTCGTTGGTCACTCGCATGCTTGGCAAGTGTACGCTGCGCCCAGTCGGGTGCACCAACAAGCTGGTCATAGGTACTATTATAGAAACAAAAATTGTCACTCAGTTCTTTGCGTACCACAATTTCTTCTATCAAGGCTGCAGCATCTGCTTCAAGTTGCGTGTTAGTGGCCTGCGCTTCTTGAACTGCTAGCACAACTTGCAAGCTACTCAGCTGTCCAAAGTGCAAGTACGGACTTAAGCCACTCAGACCATCGACCGTAGGATCGTTGCGCTTAACTGCATACCCATCAAGGCGTTGGGAAATACATTCAGCCAGCACTGTTTGCGCCGCCACCTCACCTGATTTAATACTCAACGCTTGTCCATTTGACGGCAATTCTGTCAGCACTTTTTCAATACATGTATCATCTATCTCTTTTATTGATGTGCCGTAGGCATGGGGAGTGACTTTTTTTGGAGCGACAGCATACTCACTCAACAAACGGTGAATCTTTGGCCGCAACGTACGCGCTGCGTATTCTTGGTGATCACTGGCCAGCCAGACGGGTATGATATTGTGCGTATCAACTTCATACACAGGGCAAATTGCCAAGCGCACAATACTGCTCAGCATTGCTTTTCCGCCACGGAGCGGCGACTGATCGGTGAAGACTGCCGCCGGCTTGAGCGTACTCAAGAAAGATGACATATTTTCAGACGATGTCAGACGAAACGATATATTATGCTGCTGAGCCGTCTCGGCAAGCTGTCTTAGTCCGAATAGCATAAATTCATACTGCTGGCGAGACCTAAAACCGCTCCGTGACCGTAGAAAGAACACAATTGTCAGCGGTAACTTGAGACGGTTTGCTTCGGCCTGAGCGGCTAGCAGTGCATGGTTATAGTTGAGTCGCTGGTCACGGCTCATTACATAGCAGACCGTCTTTGGTTCGACGGCTACAACCGACTGGTTATACACGCGTAAACGCGGGTTCAATGGATCAGTACTTGAACTCACCAAACTTTTCTTCGCCGATGATTATTTTTTGACCTGCTTCGAGACCTTTCTTTTGCAACTCGCGCATTATGCCCATTTTGCGCATAATGTCACGGATGCGCTGCTCACCGTGCACGTCAGAAAAATCAGTTCTCCGCGCAAAACGCTCGATTTTTTGGCCTTTTACCAGCCAGTGCTCACCAACTTTTTCTATCAACCAGTGCGGATCTTCACTGAGGCGAATGACTGGTAGTTCTTTGTTGTCCTTCTCGGCCTTTGCAGTCTTTGCGGCTTGCTTTTCTGTCTTTGCACTCAGAGCATACAGCAGCTCTTGGACGCCTTGCTTACTCAATGCAGAGATCGCATAGACCGATGTCGTGCGAGGCACCACTTTCTTCAGCTCTGAAATTCCGTCTTGTACCATTTCGTCATCAAGCCCTTCGATCTTTGTCAGAGCAACAATCTGTGGTTTCTTGCTTAAGTCAACCTGATATGACGCTAATTCATGCTGAATAGTACGATAGGCGTCAACTATGTCAGTCTGATATGCATCAATCAGATGGAGAATCACACTGGTGCGCTCAATGTGACGTAAGAAGTCATCGCCCAATCCTTTGCCTTCACTGGCACCTTCAATCAGACCGGGGATGTCTGCAATCAATAGGCTGTGCGTTTTTGACACATCGACCACTCCTAAGTTGGGGGTTAATGTCGTAAATGGATAATCGGCAATTTCCGGCTTGGCATTGCTCACCGAGCCAAGGAAGGTTGACTTACCGGCATTTGGCAGTCCAACCAAACCTATGTCAGCAATCATTTTGAGTTCGAGTTCGACCTTGAGGTGCTGGCCTGGTTCGCCTTTTTCTGCAACGCGCGGTGTTTGCCGCCTGGATGATACAAAGTGAGCATTACCAAAACCACCCTTGCCACCTCGGGCTATGACGACTTCTTGTTCGTCATTCGCCAAGTCCGCAAGGAGATCGCCATTTTCAGCATGAACAGCAGTCCCTACTGGCACAGCTACCACAAGGTCAGAACCGCTCTTGCCGTGTTTGTTCTGTTTGCTCCCTGCCTGGCCGGACTCGGCTTCAAGCAGCTTTTGAAAACGAAAGTTAGCAAGCGTGTTTTGGTTACGTGATGCTCGCAAGATCACATCACCACCATCACCACCATCACCACCATTTGGACCACCCTTATCAACAAATTTTTCCTTACGGAAACTGACAATACCGTTACCGCCATCGCCTGCCTGGAATTCTACTGTTACTTTATCTATAAACATCTCTAGCCTATAGGGTATAGGTTTTAGGGGTCAGGGTCTAGTGCGAAAAGAAATTAATAGATATACGAGTAAGCGGCCGCTTGCGAAGGACTCAAGATTTTTGTGCTCTTGACCGCCCAACCTGCCGTGTTCATTTCAGAGATCATTACGCGACCGTCAGGGTATACTTTCTCTACAAAACCAACGTGCCCGTAGTAATCACGCGGCGGTGTCCAGATGACCGCACCAGTGGCCGGTCGGTTACCGACGCCAAGCCCAGCAGATGCCGCCAAGGCTTTCCAGGTACTCGCGTTACCAAGGTTGCTTGGGATAGGTCGACCAATCTGAGAACGACGAACAGCTGCCCACCACGTACAGTAGCCATAATCGTAACCGCTACCACCATACACTGGCGATTGACCGCCCCATGCAAAGCTGGCGGTGTTAGATGCCGGTGCTGCAGCCACGACAGTGGCTGTGGTGGCAACCGGAGAGCCGCCAGGAATAACAATCAGTTCGCCTGCTCGCAAACCACCGATTTCTGCGTCATTAAAAGCTACTATCTTGTCTTTGCTTGCGTTAAATCTAAGCGCCAAACTCTGTGGCGTGTCACTTGCCGTTACGCGATGTACGATGCCGTTCACTGGCGAAATAACCAAACGCTTGCCCTTTGGCAGAGCGTTGCCTTCAAGATCATTCGACCAACGTATAGTGTCTGACGTTACACCAAACTTCTTGGCAACTTTGGTCACTGTATCGCCCTTAACAGTCGTATAGAATATGATGTCATATTTTGACTTGAGACCTTCAGTGACAACTTGTGGCTTAGAGATGACCTTGGCGTCTGAACCCGTGACAGACAACTGAGCATTCACCGTATCTGCCTTGTTTGCAACTGCAGTCCTCTGATCCATGCGGGTGACTTGCGCAATCTGCACGGCAATATCCGCAGAAGACAGCTGATCAAGCGGGTTAACTTCGTCTTCATTGCTTACAGAGAACACCGCTGCTTGAGTTGAGTTTGATGATTCAGCACGGTTTGAGTACACCAAAAAGCCCGTGACTCCAATGAGCACGGCGATATTTGCTGCAACCAAGCCATAACGAACAACCCTACGTCGTGAACGGCCAGAAAGTCGACCATACGCTCGATGGAGTGATTTTTTAGGGGTAAGCGAACCTACCTTAGTTGAAAATTCTTCGGAAACAGTTTGCGAAATAGTACGAATACTAGTTCTCCCGGCGCTTGCGCCGCATTGATTGAGTCAGGTCTTAATTATGTTTTGCAGCGTTCGACCGTGCTGCGTTATGTATGAACGTTAGACTCAACCGCAATCTGTTGTGATAGGACTGAAATACAACAAATTGCAGGTGTCAGTATAACAAAAGTGCATAAATAATCAAGGCGGTTTAACAGAGGTGGCCCCTGTTGCGACTGCAAGCATAAGAAAATCTGTCATTTACTGGCGTTTTCTACTACACTAGCAAGTAACCATGCCGCCTGATGTACAACAACCACAGCCACCAAAGCAAGAGGAAGAAGTCGATGAAACTGAAGATATTCGACCAAGTAATTTGCCGCTTCAAACTGTTCGATCTGACGTCTACGTGCCGATTGCACCTGATACCAACGCCACTAAACGTAAAGCGCTTTCTGTCACAAGTAAACTAGCGATTTTGGGTGGCGTACTAGCCTGTGTTGCCGCCTGGAACCTATGGGTCATGCAGCCATTCTTTGTTGACGGAGAAAGCATGTCTCCGACGCTCAGTACTAAAGACACTTTGTTGGTCAGCAAACTACCCCAGACTTGGGCACAGCTAACAAATGGCAAATACATCCCTAAGCGCTACGATGTCGTTGTGGTGCATAATCCTCAAGATACCAGCGAGAAGTTCGTTAAGCGTATTATTGGCTTGCCAGGCGAACGACTCGTCCTAAAAGACGGTAAGATAACTGTCTATAACCAGACCAACCCTCGTGGAGAAGACGTCACCACACCTCCTTGCTGCACTAACCTTGCCGAAACCTCAGGTTCAGTAGACACAGTCATTCGTGAAGGTCATGTGTTTGTTGTCGGTGATAATCGAGAGGCGGGCGGGTCAATCGATTCCCGCTCAAGTCTAGGGCAAATACCTGCTGATGAAATCATTGGTCAAGCTGTCATACGGATCACCCCAGTCACCAAAATTACCCTCTTATAACCAGACGTTACCTTTGGTCGTGATGGGTTTGTAGATATGTCTCAATACCGTGCCCATTACGATACGTTCGCCAGGCATGCAAACGTCGAACTCCATATACCAAAAGGGCTACCAGCAAGCCTACACCAACTGCAACCAATATGACTTTCGTCTGGCCGCTCAAACGATAAAAGGAGCTTTTGATGTACTGAGAATAGAGCGGGTCTGACGGCATGGCTACCCGCTCAGTAGCCGTAAACTTGCGATTATTCCCTAGATAGGCAACCTTTTTGATAGTTCTGTCGCCACCGCGCAGATAATTCTGGTTTACGGCAGAGAGTTTGTTGCTAGTGTACAAAAAATCACCGCCATCAAAATACTCTACCCTTTCGATTTTCTCACCTGAAATATCAGTGACGGTTTGGACCGTTACAAGCTCTCCCGAGCCGCTAATTGTCTCAGGCTCTATGGCCACGTCTACGCCCTCGTACTGGACGTCACAGGCTATTTTTGGCTGACAAAGGTCTTTTGGTGCAAAAAGTACCGTTGCCACGCTTGCATAGGCGTCAGCACCTAGGTACGGACTCGCAAGAACAATGTTACGTTGTCCACTACGCTCGGCATTCGGCACACTACCAACTCGCGCCCAGGCCTTGTCCGTTGCATTCACGGTACCTATCTTCTTACATGTGCCATCATTTACCGATTCAATAAATACAGATATCTTTGTTCTCAGCCCCGCGGCATTTGTTCTAACATATATGTCGCCATCTGGCAGAGCCTCTAGGCTCACGCTAAACAGCGTAGCCGTGTTGCCGCCACACTGATCAACAATAGAAGCCGCGGTACTGAATTGATCAATGCTCTGTGCACCCACATTACGATGGAGCAAAGTAGCCATAATCAACGAAACTATCAGAACAGAAAAGAGTGATTTCCCGCAAGTAAATAATGTTTGTTTGACAATCATAAGCAATTACCGATATTATAGCTTTGTAAGTTACAAAAGAAAAGGATCGTCATGCCGCGAAAATCATCCGGCTCGAAAACAAAAGTTAACGGTTCAGTGAACAAGAAGACATCATCTCGCCTGGGACAGCTTCCATTCGGTGTGAAAATGGTTTTGTTTGCGAGCCTCGTGTTGCTCATTACTGCTATTGGAACCTACGGCTACGCCAAATGGGAAACGTCAAAGAAGGAATCTACGCTGCGCGCATCAGCAAGCCAGTGGACGCTGATACAGAACAATCCAAGCACTGTGTCCGTGTATGCATGCAATAAAGAACGTACCAGTGACTATATGTATCTGCGGCTATTGTTTGTGCGCAACAAGCTCTACGAAAATGACGCCAACGGCAGACAGCAAGCCTGGTTGCCAACTACAAAGATGGAAATCATTGATGACCGCAACAATATTGGCGCCGAAAAGGCGACTGGCGAACAACTTGCTTGGTACCAAACCGTATCAATGATGGCAGCCTATATTCCGCCCAAAGGAGGCTTCAAAACAAATTTCAACAATAACTACGAATCGCCAGAAAAATTACAAGCGTGCCCAAATGGCGTTAATTAACAAACAACAGGAGTAACACATGGCTAACAAATCGAGTAAAACAAGAAGCAAGCAAGCAAAGAAAAATCCGAGTATAGTCGACTCATTTAATGGTCTGTCAACGCCACTAAAAGCACTCATTGTGGGAGCTATTGCCCTTGTGGTGATTGTAGCTGGTTCGTTCATATATTTTCAGAAGCAGAAAAATGACTTCATAGCACAAGCAGACGGTTGGACACAATTAGGACCAAAACAGAATGGTATTGCAGCGTGGGGCTGCAAAAACGGCGGTTTTGGTGTTTACACCTGGAAGGTTATATTCGTGAAAGACGTCCCTGGCATACCAAAAACGTCTGTTATGGTTGGCGATAATAACCGTGCAGAGCAGATAGCTTGGTATGGATTCGTATCAGCAATGGACGGCGCAGCAATTGGGGGAGAAACAGCGATACGCGCTGGAGCAGACAACAACCCGTATGATAATGCGCCGGGCGTGGCTCTTGGCAGCGGAAAAGTCCAAGACCTCAACGATTGCCCAGCAAACGGCGGATTACGACAGTCACCTAGATAGTATCCGGAATCCGTGCCTCTCAACAAACACGCTAGCAATCAGCAATGATCTAGCGTGTTTTTGTGAGTAAGCTTAGGGTTAACGGCCGCAGAGTTTGATGCAGTATTTGTCTACAAGCGCTTCGTGTTCTGCTTGGGTCTTTGAGAAGTACGTGTTGCCATTGTCGCCGGCTACAAAGTACAGATAGTCAGTATTGGCAGGGCGCGCCACCGCTTGCAATGACGTCGTGCTAACATTACTGATCGGGCCTACAGGCAAAGCATCAACAAAGTATGTGTTATACGGAGACTTGTAATCAACAGATGGCGGCTGTTTGTCAATAATTGCTCCATAGAAACCTGTAACGTCAGATTGTAGCTTCATGCCACGATCAAGACGCGTCAAGAACACTTGTGCAACTTTCTGGCGATCTTCTGGGCGTGATACTTCCTGTTCGACCATAGACGCCAACACAATACCTTCGTGGACAGTCAAACCCTGCCTCGTAATCTGGGCGCGTAGCTCGGGAGTAAGCACTTTGTGCATTTGATCCAGCGACTGGCCAATTATCGTGGTCGCACTGGTTTCAGCCGTTTTCTGGAATGATTCAGGATACAAATACCCCTCAAGATTTGCCTTGGTGGGCTTGTCGACGAGTGCGGGGTGATCGACGTATTGTGCGGGGTTCAGCGCTTCGGCTACCTCTTCCTTTGAATATCCAGCGTCAAGTAATGATTGTTTAATCTGATCAATGCGCTGACCGGGCAAGATAGTAAAGAGGTCTTTGCGTACTGCACCGTGCGTTAGCACTGTCACAACCTCTTCCACTGAATAACTCGGCCTTAGAGCGTAGGTACCGGCTTTGAGCTGTTCTTGAGCGCCCTTATTACGGACGTACTGAGAAAAGACCTGTGCGTTACGGATAACACCTTGTTCCTGTAGTAACTCGCTAATTTGCTGCACCGTTGAGCCTTGCTCAATCGTGACGGTTACTTCGCGCTGGCTGGCGCTCACAGGCTTAAGGTTTTCATAATAATAGTTGCGAGCAAGGTAAATACCGCCAATGCCGAGCACTAGCAAGACTGCGCCTACAATCAGCAATATACGTGTGAGTTTGGGTGAAATACGTGACATTATACTTCTCCTGACGTCGCCAGATAGTCTTCTAAAATGAATGTGGCAGCCAATGCGTCGACGTCTGATTTATTATACCCTTTTTTGCGTTGGTCGAGGATTTCTTCTGCTTTGACAGACGTAAGTGACTCATCTTGGAAATGAACTGGCACGTCACAGATCTGCTGCAGTTCATTAACAAACGCTCTGACTTGAGCCGTCTGGGCTGTCTCGCCGCCATGAACGTCACGTGGCAAACCCACCACAATCTCTGCGGCATCGTGCTGACGAATGACGTCGACGATATCTTGGTATATTGTTGGGCTGACCAGCAGGGTACTCACCGGCTCTGGCAAACGGGCAATCGTGTTTGCCCGCGCTACACCGATACGTTTCGTACCAACGTCTAGGGCAATTATTGTGTTACTCATTTGTTGCGTCTTCAAATACAATCTGAATTTTTGAAGTTTTCTTTGGCGTGTTACTGACCCAGAATGGGCTGTAGTCAACGCGGACTTCTTTTACACCAGGATTTGCTTGGATAATAGCCTCAACCTGACTACGTTTTTTGCCAGCTATCTCTGCAGTTGTGGCAGCCACGTCGATCTTTGGCCCGGCAGTTGCAATGGTCGTAATTGTTATCTGGTCGCCTTCTATTTCAAAGGTTGCTTCATCAAGACCCGTGCCTACAATCTGCTGTTTGCTGGTGTCTATGTCTTTCTGGGCGGTTTCGCTAACCAACTTATCAAGGTCGTCTTTGTTTACGCCCGTCATGGTGTAGGTTGTAGTAGCGGTGACAGTAGCCTCGCTGGCCTCGCTGCCGACGGTCGGGCTACTACTGACAGCTGGCTTGCTTTTTTTGAACGATTCATCAATGACCATATAGCCGGCATCTTCAAGTTCTTTTTTAAGCTTGGTCTTGGCCGCTTCTTCGCCCTCACCTGAAAGATTCTTGGCAGCACCATCGACATCCGCTTGACTGAGAATTTTGATTGTTTTGCTTGTACCGCCTGTCATTGTGCTTCCACTTGCCGATAGCTCAGGATATCCTGAAACTGTATAGGACGTAGCGGCCAGATTATACTGATCGCCATTTTTTTCGGCAGATACTTGCGTACTACCCCCAAAACAACCGCCATTTTCAAAATAACCCGACATAGTCACGGTAGAATTAGTAATAAAAGTTAGTCCATTAGCGCTTACTTCGGTTCCAGCAGGGACAGAAGGGGGAGGACCGCTGACATTGTCACATTTGATATAAATAATCATTGTCCCGCTCGCCTTGGTACCCACATCCTTGGTGCCGGTTGCGGCTATCTTTTCACTATCGACGTCTTTGACTTCAGCTGTTTTGGCTGGAACAATTTTGTCCTCCGTGTTCAGCGCGGTTGCCTCAGTGTTAGCGGTAAAGGCAACTTCTGTGTTGACTGTGGCAGTGTCAGTAACAACCGTTATCTTGGCACTCGGCGCCATAAAGAACGCCCAATATAAGAAGATGAATAGTCCGACCACCCCTGCAATTACCAGGAATAACCTGCCGCGAAACTTCTCAAAGTTCGGTATTTTGAATTTGCTGTCACTCTTTGGTTTCTTGGCAGCTTTGGCTGGTTTATTGGGCTTCGTTGCAGCTGCACTGACAGCTGTTATGCCCGCGAGTTCGCCAACTGACTTAGCCCGGTCAACACTATCGCCGTTATCAAGTTCGCCTTCATCAATGATGGCCTCGCTGTTAACAACTGCCAGGTCAGGACCATCTGGGATCTCGGGCTTAGATTGCAGGTTCTTGGCCACATACACGCCAACGGCACCTGCCAGTGGTAGTAAGCCTGTTTCAGAAGTAATCAGCACCACTTTTTTCTTGGCAGTTGTTGCTGAACGATGCAGTAGTTTCATATTTACAATGCTCTGCAGCACTGTGGCACGTTTTGGCAAGACCAAGGCCACGATCTTTTCTGGGCTGGCTTTGACCTTTTCGATGATGTTGGTTATTTCATCGTCAACGTCTATGTAGATGGTGTCTTTGGTTGCGTCTGCCATAAATTATACTCTGAGCATTCTATCAATTTTTTCCTTAAATGACCCACTGCCTGAACTGCCGGTTTCTTGCTGAAGCGTGTCCATACCAACACGTAGTAAGCCCATTGCGGTAATGAATGTATGATCGGTAACATCGCCTGTTTTGTCAACAATGCCGACGACTTGCTCTGGCTGAATATGCTGCACGATTGGCTTCTTGGTGAACGGCAGATTTTTGTGCCATTCGCTGCCATGAAGTGCATCCATGAGCATATCAAGGCTCGAGCCGCCACCACAGAGCAGGATTTTGTGCGGCAAGTGATCAATCGTATCAAATTCGTCCAAGGCCAGATCTACACCGTTAATCCAGACATCGAGTGTCTTTTGTAAAGACTGTGCAACCTTAGTCTTCTGTGTATCGCTGAGCTTATTACCATCAAGTGACAACTTTAGTTCTTCAGCCTGCGGGAAGCTAACGGCAAAGTCTTTTTCTATGGCACGAGTATAGGCGCGACCACCAATTCCGAACATCTTGGTCCCCTGTACGCCACCATCATTAACGAGTGCAATATCAGTCGTACCACCGCCAACGTCCATCAGTATGGCACTCATACTAGCATCAGGGTCATCGCCAACCACCGAGCGTGCTACGGCGAATGGTTCTGCTGCAACGGCCAGTAGATCAAGGTCGAGCTGCTGGGCAGTCCGCTCTAAAGCACCAATGTGGATAAGCGGCGCGAAGGCCGTATAAAGCTGCACAACGACTTCTTTGCCCTGAAAGCCAACGGGGTTGGTGACTTTGTAGCCATCAATTTCAATGCCAACAAGTGCGCTGTTAACCAGCCGCACATCAATCTCTTTGCCGCCAAGTTCCCAGGCAAGCTGTTGGCGGGCTTTTTCCTCGGCGCGCTCTTGCACAAGGGCAATTATCTGTTCGACTTCTGGGACGTCTAACGCCTTGCTGCCGTCTTTACGCGCACAGCGTACAGTGGTTGTGGTGCCTTTGACGAGTTCCCCAGCAATTCCAAGGATTGCTGAACGGACACTGACGCCTGCTTGCTGCTCTGCTTGCTCCAATGCTTCATTACAGTTAGCTACGACACTGGCGATGTCGGCAATTGCCCCGGCCTGCATATCGTTCAGTGACTGATGCTTGCGGCCCACACCGACGATTTCTATCTGTTGATCGGTAATCTTGCCAATGAGTACTTTTACAAACTCCGTACCGACATCAACACCCACAAGATACTGCTGTTTTGGCGTGGGCGTTCTGTCTCGTAAGCTTTTTATTTTATCAAGCATAATCGCTATCTATTCTAACACGTTCGCCAATCTGTTTGTAGTCTAATCAGTCATCATGCAGCAGACTCGAAAACTGATAGAATCGTTGTGTTGGATGCTTTTACTGTAGGACTGCCTTGATGCGGCGGATGCCAGCACTTGAAGCTTCTTCTTTGAGGATTTTGAACTTTTTGCCTTCTTCAAACAGCTGCAGGGTATGGTCAACATGCGGGCCACCACAGATTTCAAAGCTAAATGGCTTCTCCGCATTATCTGCAATCATCTTGTACACCTTGACTGTATCTCCGTATCGATCGCCGAACTGGCCGAGTGCACCGAGTTTGCCGGTGGCTTCAGTAGTTGGGTATTCTGCCCAGGAGACTTTAAGGTCTTGGCCAATCTGCTCATTCACAATTTTTTCTACTTCATCGAGCTGTTCACGGGTGACTTTTTCTGGGTGGCTAAAGTCAAAACGCAGGCGCTCTTCGGTAATGTTACTACCTCGCTGAATGACGTGATCGCCCAGTACATCTCGCAAGGCCTGGTACATCAGGTGGGTGGCGGTGTGGTACTTCTTGTGCTGCAAGGTCTGACCGCCTAGGCCACCTTTGAAGGTTCCCTTAGCTGCTGTCTGCGAACGCTCACGCTGCTCTTTCATCTTGGCATCAAATTCTTTCTGCCAATGCTCGCTTACTTCCACATTTTTCATGAAGGCATCTTCCACGCTCAGCTCAGCCGGGAAGCCATAGGTGTCATACAAGGTAAAGATATGCTCACCAGTTAACTTGCCGCTGGCCGCCATTTTTTCTAGTTCTCGTACGCCTTTGCGCAAAGTTTGGCGGAAGACTTTTTCTTCTCGCGCCAGAGTTTCAATCACTTCGTCGCGCTTCTCAGCCACATCTGGGAAGTCATCATGGTAAAGGTCGGCAATGACCGGCACAATCTCTTGCATAAAGTTTTGCTCTACACCAAGCTCAAAAGCAAAGCGAACCGCCCGGCGCATCAATCGGCGCATCACATACCCTTGCTCTTTGTTACTCGGCTTAACGCCATCAACTGCCAGGAAGGTCGCACCACGCAAGTGATCGGCAATCACCCGCATTGCATTGGTGTGGCTATCATACTTTTTGCCAGATATTTGTTCTAGCTTTTCAACAATCGGCCACAGCACGCTGATTTTGAACACGTCAGGGCTATCAATTGAAGCTGCTGCAATCCGCTCCAAACCACCGCCATAATCGACATTCTGTTTAGGGAGTTTTTCGATTCCTTTATCGGTCTTAACATATGCCATGAAAACGGAGTTACCAAGCTCAATATAACGACCACAGTCGCAGTTAGGATGGCAATGTTTTCCATATGCTGTGTCGTGCTTAACACTCGGGAAAAGATAGAACATCTCGGTTGTTGGGCCACCTGGCTCTCCAGCAGGCATTTGTGCTGGGGTTCCAGCACGTGACCACCAGTTTTTCTTATTGTCATAGAAGAAAATCCGGCCGTCTTGCTCGCCCTTCTCGCCGCCATCTGCTTCAGAACCAATGTCAACTTGCTTTGCATCAACACCTTTTTCTTTGAATAGACGATCCCATATCTCGGCAGCTTCGCTATCTTTTGGTACGCCTGCTTCCTTATCGCCAATAAAACAAGTCACAAAGATTCGATTAGGGTCAAGCTTAATAACGTCAGTTAGAAACTCCCAAAACCATGGGATTTGTTCTTCTTTAAAGTAATCTCCGAGAGACCAGTTACCGAGCATTTCAAAGAAAGTCGTATGACGATTGTCGCCCACCTCTTCGATATCTTGAGCGCGCAAACAAGTTTGGCTATCAACTAAGCGTGTGCCCTTCGGGTGTTCTTCGCCAAGTAAATATGGTACCAACGGCTGCATACCAGAACCCGTGAACAATGTAGTTGGGTCGTTGTATGGCACTAAGAGTGCACGCGGGATAACAACGTGCTGCCGTTTTTGAAAAAACTCTAAGTAGGCTTTGCGAATTTCTTGTGCTGTCATATCTGTTAATTATACCATATTGTGAATGAGTTGGTAGTCCTCTTCACCGAGCCGGTGGACGTTTCCCTGAAAAGCCAATGTCCAGTTTTTGGCCGGCCAGCGCTTGGCGTATTCGTACTGTTCAATAAAATCTGCTACCGGCAAGTATTGGCCTTTCTCCCGCGCCTTAACAAGTTCTATCGGAAAACGGTGCGGATAAACCTCGCCAGGCTTGGTGCTTTCCCATATCGCTGTGTCATCTTCGAAGGCATCACCAACCACACGCGCTTCACCGCCGATCGCCTTAACACCAGTCAGATAAAAGAAGACCGTGTCGCCAGGGCGAACCTCACCTGCGGCCTTGCGCCAGCGCGACTTCATGCCGGCAATGTCAAAGCCACGACCCCGTGATGTTTCAAAATTATCAACAGAACTTACCAGTAACCAATGCGTCATATGGCATTAGTCTAGCAAACTATTTGCTCTAGAACGATGCATTTGCTATGCTTTTACTCATTAACAATTCAAAAATATAAAGAGACGGGGAGAGTTCTAGCTCAGTGAACCGTCAGCAACCTGCATATTGATACTTCTTGAGCTCGGGAAGAGCAGCCCGACAAAATCTCACACGATTTTGCCGGCGCGATGAGAAACCCTGAAGGGGTGTCTCATAAGCGAAGCGAACGCAAGGTGCTCCATCTAGCCTGCTCGCAGGAAAGATATCACGGTTTATTCGTCCTTTCTGCCAGCAGAAAGGATTTTTTATGTCCGAACAATTGCCTAGATACAGCGGCACAAACGCACTAATCAAAACGGTCGAACAGATCGTAGCTTTTTGTATTGACGACGAACTCATTACGCGACAGCGCAACGTTAGTCTGTATCAACCCGAATATGCGCCTATTGAAGAAGGTGTCGAAATTACGCTTGAGACGGTGGCCGCTTCAGACGGGAGCATGCAAAACACCCGCGTAGGGAATGTGCATCATATCCGCAATAAAAGCATAATCGGTGCTGGTGCAATAATCGGTAATCATTGCATTATCGGCGCGCGCGTTAGCTTGCAGGAACTTTGTGAAATCGACGACTATGCACGCATGGATCATAGTAGTACTGCCTGTCGAGAATCCCGCGTTGAACGAGGCGGCATAGTACTCGTCAACGGCAGACTCGGGGCAGGATCAATTGTCGGAGAACAGGCCGAACTTGGCTACGACATGGACCTGCCTCCAGAATCAAAGGTTTTGCCGGGTAGTGTCATAACTACTATCGACCAGCATCTTTAAAGTAGCCTGAGTAAAACTGCTATGCTACTATTAAGCATAAGTAGGAAATACAAAAATGGAACCCCAAATCCCCCCACAAAACCCCACACCTCTCCCACAACCACAGCAACCTGTTAGTCAGCCTATTGATCAAGTGCCTGTTCAGCAGAATCCGTATCCAACCGCACCAACGGCATACCAGCAGCCCGCACAACCAATTCAGCAAGTGCAGCCTGTGGCACCGGTAGCGCCGGCCGCTGCATATGCGCAGCCTCTGCCGCCAGAGCCAGTGCCGCAATTTAATGCCGACCCTACGCAAATCCCACAGTCACCACTGACGCCATCTGCACAGCTACCAATTATTGATACACAAAGTCTTTTCCAGTCTGACGCTCCCGCAGGCTACGAAACCCCTAGCGAACCATTGCCAGTAAAACCAAAGCGCCACGTATTACTCGCTTTATCTGTATTTATTACTGTTGGTCTGGCGGCAGGGCTGGGTTTCTTTATATATAATCGAAATGCTCCTACAGAGAGCGCAGCAGAGTATGCATTCAACGCTGACGGATTTAGCGATGCTAACTCAGCCGTGCTAGAAACGGAGCAAACAGAGACCTCAATAGACGCTGACGAGACGAGTTCTGACAGTTCAGATGCAGCCACAGAAGATGGATCATCAAACAGCTCCAAACCATCGAGCTCAGACAGCTCGTCTACTAATTCAAAGAAGAGCTCTTCAAGTGCACCGCAAAAGAGTACCGCAAAAGCAAAAAGTACTGCGATTGCAAAAGTTACCTGCACTGCCGACGCGCGATTTCCTATGAAAGATATTTCGCCAACTGCGGTCAAACAAGTTGAGGCATCCATTAATGCTGCACTCGCCGCCAAGAGCAAAGAGCTCACCAGCTGGCTCGGGAATAAGGCAGAGAAAAGCAAAGTGACAGATCCAGCAAGCGTAGACACATCACTGCGAAAAGTCCGACCGCAAAGCTGCAAAACAATCCCTGCCATCGTTCGTGACAAAAATGCTTACAGCAGTAAAGGTGTGTCATTTTTTGTCCTGTTTGATAAAAACGCCTTGGGTACTAAATACGCGAATGCCGTAAACGTCTCGCTGGTTGGGAATCAATGGAAAACCGACCGCATTACTATTGCCACACCCAACAAGAACTAAATAAGTATCCCACCGCCAAGACAAACGTCTTCCGAGTAAATTACTGCTGACTGGCCGGGAGTTGTGGCACGGACTTCGTCGTCGAGTTGCAATACAACAACCCCATCTTCATCGTGGTACTTAGCCGGAACAAGTGGCGCACGGTGTCGCGTTCGCGCCATGACCTTCTGGCCGTTTTTTGGAGCATTGGCGATCCAATGAACATCAACTAATCGCAACTTATCATTCCAAAGTCGTCGGTCAGCGAGGTCTGTTGTTACGTACACTTCGTTCTTAACCATATCTTTGCCAACAACGTAGTATGGCAAGCCGCCGCCAACACCTAATCCCTGTCGCTGCCCAATGGTGTAATAGATAGCGCCGTCGTGCTGGCCAACCGTAACGCCGTTTTGTTCCTTGATATCGCCGGGTTGAGTCGTAACGTACTGACTGAGGAATTCCTTGATCCCAACCTTGCCGACAAAACAAATTCCCATACTCTCTTTTTTCGTAGCTGTGACTAAGCCGAACTTATCAGCAAGCTTACGGACTTCTGGCTTAGTGTAATCACCGAGGGGGAAAAGTGTCTTGCGAAGCGCCTGCTTTGTTACTCTATACAAAAAGTACGTCTGGTCTTTGTTATCATCCTTTGCCATAAGTAATTGACCATCCTGTGTGCGTGCGTAGTGACCAGTTGCGATCATATCTGCGCCGTCTTCAAGAGCCGTTTCCAAGAATAGTTTAAACTTAACTTCTTGGTTGCACATAATGTCTGGATTTGGCGTGTGCCCAGCTTTGTATTCTGCAAGCATATAGTCAACAACTTTTTGCTTGTATTGAGTTTCAAAATCATACATTTTGAATGGTATGTCGAGCTGCACCGCGACACGTTTTGCATCCTGGTAATCTTCTTTCCAAGGGCAATCAAAACCAGGCAAGTCCTTACTCCAGTTTTTCATATATACCCCTGTGACGTCGTAGCCCTGCGCCTTGAGCAACGCCGCTGTTACAGAGCTATCAACACCACCAGAAAGACCAACATAAACTTTTTTTGACATAGTAAGCTTATTTTAGCAAATCTACCTCTGTAAATCTAGTCCTATACATCTAGGAACACGGTTACCGCATCCTGTTTTACGTGCATAATTCCTCGCAAAATTCGAATACGTTGATCGGTCTCGTCCTGCTTGATAAGTATTTCACACGGACTCAGCAAGCACAGGAAATTGTGATGCCCACGTAATATGTCGAATGGCCCGCTCTCATTAACTGCCGATATACTGAGCGCCTTATCATTAAAGTAGACACGGTATGGAGAATACACCTTTACTTTGATGTGTTGCGCATCAATCGGCGCGGCAATGCTCTGACCTTTACCTACATCCTTAACTTGACGCTGCCCCATTAGACAATAATCTCCTCGACACCTTTAAGCGTGTCTTCCCTCGATACATATTCACCTTTTTTACCACTCAGGACTTCCGTCACAAACATGTCTTGCGAGAAGAATGCGATCAAATCTTTGGCTTTCTGATAGTCTGATCTATCGGCAGGTGAAAGCTCACTTTCACCGATAATCGCGATTATATTTTTGAGCTGTTCATACTTTTGCAGCAAAGCTTGCACGCGAATACTCAACAGATAATGTCTATCTCCGACAATGTCAGGCGACAATAATGAAGATGTTGTTCGGATCAGGTCAACAGCTGGTCGTACGCCTTGCTCTGCGACCTGCCGAGACAATACAATAACCGAATCCAGCTCATTTTGAATCATCTGAACCGCTGGGTCACTCAGATCATCGGCAGGTACATAAATTGTTTGTACGGCAGTAATCGAACCGTTTTCATTCGAACTCAAACGATCCTGAAGCGTCTTTACGTCACTAAATATTGTTGGCTCATAACCACCTTCTGACGGTATTTGGTCGAGGATCGTACTGAGTTCATTTTTGGCTTGCACGTATCGATACATGTTGTCAGCAAAAAACAACACGTCTTTTTTTTGCTCATCACGAAAATACTCCGCAGCAGCGGCCGCCGAAACGCCTACGAGCGCTCGCATAACTGGATTTTCGTTCATCTGCCCAAAGAACATGCAGGTTTGCTGCAATAGTTCACGTTCTTTGAGCGTTTCATACAATTCATGACCTTCGCGAATTCTCTCACCAATACCAGTAAAGAAACTCAGTCCTGAGCCATTCTTGGCGACGTTGTTGATAAGCTCCATGGTGAGCACTGTTTTTCCGACACCAGCACCACCAATAATACCGACCTTGCGACCCTTCACAAAAGGAGTAAAGAAATCGATAACTTTAATGCCCGTTTCAAAAACCTCTGGCTTCTTTGGCGTAGCAGTTATATGCCTACTAGAAGTACGCATAATATTCCTAACCTCTGTATTCCCAGCCAAAGCTGGCTGATCATCAATGACTTGCCCCAGGGCATTAAACATACGACCAATAATCATGTCGCCCACAGGGATTTCAATGCCCTTGCCAGTCGCTTGTACCTTCATATTTTTGTGGAGCGTTCTATCTGCCTGCACATTCAGACAAATGGCAAGGTTGCCTGTTTGTAGATGATCAACGAGCAATACGGTTTTTTGTTCATTCTCCACCACTAACACTTCGCCTACTTGCGGAGGCGACTCATCGAACTGAACTCCGACAACAATATCTTTGGTCGTTCTGATAAATCCAATACTCATGACAACTGCCTCGCACGCTTCCTACCATTTATAGTTTCCTTAAGTCGCTCGTCTTTCACGGCACGAAGACTGCGATTACAAATGGTTATCAATTCTGCAAGTGCAGTATCAGCTCGATCATTTGCTGCAGTCATGGCGCGAAAACGACTCGCGTACTGTGCAAGCTTAGATTCGAAGATAACCTGACTCAAGGCGATATTAAGCATGGAACGCTCAAGGTGATCAACCACAGCAAAAGTGCTTGGCTCAAAAATATAGTTCTGCTCATTAATAAACTCGTCGCTTGCTCCTGCCGACTTACCCTGCTCTTGAACAGCAGTACTTAAGTTAATTCGCTTTACATCCTGAACCATTAATGAGACGTAGGTCTGGTAATACACGGTCGTTGTCTTATACTGTTGCACTTCTTTTACCAGAGGACTGACGTTAAAGTTCTTGTCTTTTTCGGGTAGTTTCAGGTAACGTTTAAAGCTCACTCCCCGTTGCGCTAATTGGACTGCGCCGTGATGACCAATGGCAATGATGTCTTGCTTTTGCGGATCATGTTGATCAAGCAGCACTTTTACAAGCTTTTGGTCGATATCACCTGAGAAACCACCTTCAGCAGTAATCATAATGATAAGTTCTTTCTCGATGATGTTTTTATTGGAGAGACCGCGACCAAAATGGAATGATTCATCAACACGCAATTGCGAGTACATATGCCATAGCTCGTTAAAAAAATCTTCCGCCTGCAATACTTGGTTCTTTATTTTTGAAATGTGCAGACTGGCAATCCCCTCAAAGACATCCGTCAGTCCAACCAACATCGTCATAGCCTGTGTTTGGCGTATCAGCTCGTGAGTCTGCTTCATCGCTTTAGCTCCATCATGCTTTTGGCCTTCAATAAGTCACGTGCCTGTAGATACGACTCATCGGAATCTATTGCCATACTTGCTTCTACAGCCATACGCTTCATGCCTTGGATGTCAACCACCTCATTCTCGCTCACAAGCAATAAAGTGTCTATCAGTAACTGCTGGGCGAGTAACGTGTATGTTTCGCCGGGTATTTGACTCAACAAATCAATCAGACGCTGTCCAACAATAAGTTCCTTGCGTGAGGCGAGGGCAAGCTCAGATCCAAACTGAGCAAACTCTTTTGCCTTGCGAAAATCTGCTAATGCTTTCATCACCTGATTGTTAAGCTGTTTCTGCCGATCATTGTGACCTCGCCCACCAACGCGTGTCACGCTCAAGCCAGTGTTAAGCGCCGGCCGCAAGCCACTACGGAATACGTCCATATCAAGCACCCACTGACCGTCAGTTATTGACATAACGTTCGTCGGCAAATAGGCGGTAATGTCACCTGCTGCTGCTAGGACTATCGGTAATGCGGTAAGTGTTTTGTGATTGCTCTTAATTTTACCAGCTCGCTCCAACAAACTGGAGTGTGCGTAAAACATGTCGCCTGGATATGAGTCCCTGCCAGGACTGACGCCTGCAAGCAAAGAAATCTCACGATACGCTTGAGCATGTGCTGTCAAATCATCGTAGACTATCAAAACGTCTTGGTCACATTTTTGCCACAAATATTCGGCAATAGAACACCCAACATATGGCGCAAGATAGTTCATGACCAACGAGTCAAACATTGTTGCCACGACAACCACTGTATGCTCAAGAGCACCGTTATCTTTTAGCCGCGATATAAGCGTGTCAACATCACTACGACGTTTTGCAATGAGCACATAGACAACCGTAAGATCAGTATTCTTCTGATTGATCGCGAGTTGTGTTGCAAGCGTTGACTTACCTGATTTACTGTCCCCTAACAACGCTATGCGCTGACCGCGCACTAAAGGAAACAGTGCGTCAATTGAAATAACGCCACTTTCGAGTTGTGTGTCGAGCTGTTCGCGATCGCGCAAGGCAGAAGCTTGGTTAAAAACTGGCCAGACTTCATCGGCGGCAATTGGGCCTTTCCCGTCTAGCGGTTCGCCACTGACGGAAACGACTCTCCCAAGAAAGTCTTTGCCAACTTTAGAGACCAGCTCGTTATGCTGCAAAACGACAACGCTACCAACCCGAACGTCAGAAGAACCCATGTGCATAATGGTCACGTACTCTTCAAAGGTATGATGTACAAACCCTTTGCTTCCGTCATCAAAGAGAACAAGCGCCCACTGATTAACTGGTTGAAGGCCAGAAACTTTTATAAAAAACCTATCGACAGCTATAACTTCGCCAACTGGCTGTCCGGCGGCAACCAACTGATCAAAGTGTTTGCTACGCTTGCTCACGACTACCCCGTAATTGTTCTACCAACACAGAACGCTTTTCGCTAAAACGTTTGCGCATCGTCAGATCAAAATACTTGCTCGGAGTACGAATAACACACCCAGCGGCAATACTTGGCTGCAAGCCAATCTGCAACAAGATATAGGAGTTAACCTCTTTCCGAAACCAGCCAACTATACGCTCTAAGAATTCTGGCGAGGGATTTGCTGCAAAACTCAAGTGAACCACTGGCGCCTTTTGATAAACGCTCGTCAGAGCCTGTTTGAGACTTTGTAATGTTGGCGGACCGTCATCGCCAACATTTGCGTCAGAAACCATCTGGAGCAAACGGCTCATCTGTTGACCGGTCTTTCCTGGTCTGAGCTTATCTCCACGTTCACTGGCGATCATATCTTCGACTTCTCTCACAAGCCGAGAAACATCGGCCCGCGTATACAGGCTTTCTGGCAGAACGAAACTCCTGCTACGCGCCATGGTTAACGTCCTCAATAATCGCCTGTTTGTTGCGCTCCAGTTCTTGCAGGATGTACTCAAGCTGATCCGTCAGATCTATCTCGTCACCGATCGCTTCGATCACATAGTGATTAATTATGTCAGCCATGTGCTCCTCAAAACGTGCAATGACGCGTTCTTTTTCAAAAGCTAATTGCTTCTGGAGTTCATCGCTTAATATCTGCCGTTGGTGTTCAATTGCTTCTTGCGTTTTACTGATAGACTTAAGTGCATCCTGTTTGGCATCAGAGATTGACTGTTCATAGTTGGATAGTTCCTGTTGAAGCGATCGACTAATCTCCTGTTTCATGTGATCATTCAGCTGCGAGGCTGTCAGACGCAAATCTTGCTGCAAAAACATGGCATTTTCACCAATAATCTTCTCAAAGTGTAGTTTTCCTCTATTGCGAAGTTCCTGCCTGAACTTATCATCAAAGATATGCTCCACGTCTTTGTCGACATTATCGAGCAGTGCGGTGTTAGCGCCAGGATCTTGCATAACGCGTAATCGCCAGCCAATCCACACAAAGGCACAGCCAACGGCTAGTAGCGTACCGAGAAGCAATCCGTATAGCCAAATTTCCACGTCTTTTCTTGTCCCACCTGCTTTAGTGTCTGTATTAGATATAACTATACCGTAAAACACAAGCACAATAAAGCAGGAAATATCAACCTAGAACATCGGTCAAAGCCTGCAAGGCATAGTCAATGTCATCTGCGGTGGTACTGCGCCCCATCGTGAAGCGCACAGAAGCCTGTGCTGAAGCATCGTCAAGACCGATGGCAGACAGCACATGGGAAGGTTCATCACTACTGGCGCTACAGGCTGAGCCAACCGCACACTGTATGCCCCGCTCATCAAGTTCCATGACAAGCCGTTCGCTATCTTGGCCGGGGAACGTCACATGTATAAAGTTCACCAGGCAGTCCCGCCCATTTATGACGGCGTGCGCATCAATCTGCTGAATGCCGTCTATAAAGTGCCTTTGTAATGAGCTAAGACGTTTTACTTCATGGCGACTCTTTGCTTGTGACATCTCTAGTGCCTCTGCAATGCCAACAATTGCTGCGACGTTCTCCGTGCCACTCCGCAAGCCACGCTCTTGTCCGCCGCCAACAACAAGCGGTTGTAGCTGTATGCCGTGGCGCACAAACAATACCGCGCTCTGTTTTGGGCCATAGATCTTACCGCCGTTAATTGTCAGTAAATCAACACCAAGTTTATGTGGCTGAATCGTCAAGTAATTTGCGCTCTGTGAAGCATCAACATGCAGATACAGCGGCGTGTCATTGCCGGCTTGCTGTCGCTTGGCTAAAATCTGTGCGATAACCTCGGCGATCGCCTTGATGGGCTGGATGGTCCCTAGTTCGTTATTGGCGTGCATAATGCTCACCAGTACAGTTTGGTCATCAATTTGTTTAGATAGTACGTCAGCCAGAACAACACCATGCTCATTTGGTAGCACCGTGTGGTTCGCGTACTCAGCAGCTGGGCGCAGCACAGAATCGTGCTCAATTGCACTTACCACGACATTGCCAGTAGGATATTGCGCCATTACACCATGAATCGCTATGTTGTTTGCCTCGGTTCCGCCAGCACAAAAAGTGATTTCTGTCGGACGCACGCCCAACAACTGAGCAACCCGACCCCGTGCATCGTCCACGTCTTGTTTCACCTGTTTAGAGGCAAGGTACAGCGCCGAAGGGTTATAAAAACGTTCTGTCCAATATGGTTGCATTGCCGCCAAAACACGCCGGTCTACTGGAGTAGCCGCAGCATGATCGAGGTAAACCTGTCGTGTGTTTTTCATAATTACAGCTTACTGTGAATGCTAGCGTTGCTCAAATCAACCTGCCTGCTTAGGCAAAGGTGTAGATCTCTTTTTTCACGCGCTCGAGATATAAATTAACGGCGTCACGCAGGTGCTGCGCTTCTTGCTCGTTTACGTAACGGTACGGCTGGCCGTCTTGAGCTTTGAGTACACCTTGTGGACGAACATCATAACGAGTGGTACGGATCTGTTTTTTGCCAGTGGCGTCGATCCATTCTTCGTGCCAGATCCAGGTGTGTTCATCAAGGCAGAAAAATTCGCGGCGATGACCCTTTGGAATAGGACCAAACAGCTTACCGCCAATTTGCGCCTCGTGACGCATCAAGTTGCGATATAACTCGGCGTCACGCGCCTGTTGACGCTGGCCGAGAAGTGCGCTAGTCAGCTTTTTGAGCATATAGCTCCTCTACGAGCTGACGACTGGCTGCTACATCAAGATTCTTCTCGGATATCTCTGCTGCCGACGGTACAAGACGTTCTTCGACAGGCTGAGTTGGTATAAATGGCACCGTTTGATCAAGCGCTACGTTGGCAATAGTCTCTTCAACGCGTGACCCTACTTCAGCAGATTTTGCAACAATAGCCCGGTTAATAGCGTGGCCTGCAGCAAGCAAAACCTCCCAGCGTACCCGAGCTTGCTCAGGGACGTTTGGGCTTTCGGCGCGTGCTAATAGGGGCTGTTGTGGGTTCATTGCTTCTTTCTTTGGTTAACGTAGTGTAAATAAATTGCGGGCGTTTGCGGTAGTTGCTGCTGCCAGTTGGCCGAGCGATTCCCCGCGTAAACTGCTCAAGAATTCCGCCGTCACACATACATGTTTAGGCTGGCAGATTGTACCACGAAACGGGGATGGAGTCAAGAAGGGGGCGTCAGTTTCTAGCAGTAATCGGTTGAGTGGCACTGCCTTAGCTGCTGCCAGCTGATCGTGGTCTTTGGTAAACGTCATAATGCCGTTTAGTCCGACGTACAAATCTCGTCGCAAAATCTGCTGTAGTTCATCAGTCCCCGCCGAGAAGCTATGAATCACCCCCGGCAGCTTGAACTCGTCGTAGATCGGCCAAAAATCAGCAAAGGCATCACGTACATGGAAGATAACTGGTAGTTTTTGCGCCTGAGCCACAGTCAATTGGAACCGCAAGAGCTCAATCTGGTCGCTTTTTTCGGAATGATTATAGTAGTAGTCGAGGCCAATTTCGCCTATTGCCACCACCTTGGGTTGCGCGGCAAGATCACGGAACTGCTGCAAGGCATGGTCGTCATTCACGTACTCCTTAGCCTCGTGCGGATGCAAACCAACACTGGCCCAGACACCTTCGTGACGCTCGGCAAACTCCACCCCCGCTTGGCTATCAACCAAGGTACAGCCAACGCATAGGAGCTGCGTTACTCCGTCTGCACGTGCTGCTGCAAGTACCTCCAGAGGGTCAAGAGCGTAATCGGCAAAATGAATATGACAATGCGTATCAACAAACTGCATACCAATGATTATACGCGGTACAAAGCATGCTCACACATGTATTGCAGAATCTCCGGTGCAATTAAGCCCTTTGGGAGGTCATCTCCTTTCGCCATTGCCTGGCGTATCATTGTTGATGAAATACCTTGAACTCCTGAAGGTGCTCTAATCTGCCGAATCCGCTCATTTTCGGCGGGCAATTCGGAACCATCACGAGCCACCACCAACATCCTTAGGTTTTCCTTGAGGTACTGACCGCGTTCCCAAGAGTCCATACTGCCGTAGGCATCAGCTCCCCATACAAACCAAAAGTTATTACCGCTGTACATTTCTTGGAGTGATGCAACGGTTCGCCACGTTTCAGTTGGTGCAGGTAGGCCAAATTCAAAGTCAGACGGGATTACAGGTTCATCATTAAAGTATGTATTGATTAATAACTTAACCATTGCCATCCGTACTTGATCCGGTAGCATGCCTCTTTTATCAACTCTGCAACGGGAGGGCATCACCCAAACTTCGTCAATCAAAGGATGGTCATTGCACGCCTCGATGATTGCTTGATGTGCGATTGTTGGCGGGTCAAATGTTCCACCAAATACTGCGATTTCTGCCATGATTACCCCTTTCGTATAAAGTGTACTATTGACACTTAGTACATGGCACTATATGCTGGTAGTTAGTTAATGTCAATAGCACACTAAGTACAGAAGGGAAGACCATATGACAGAACTACTCATGGAACCACAATTCGAAAAACCAACCGCTGACTACTTTCGCGTTATGACGGCGAGTCCAGAAGTTGCCGTTGCTGACCCAGCCGTTAACACCGCAACAATCCTTACCCACTATGCTGAAGCAAAAGTCGCCGAAGCTGAGCTACTAGCCCTGCCCGAACTGTGCGTTACGGGGTACACCACCGCTGACATGTTCTTTAACAAGCATGTTCGTAACCGTACCGAGGAGGCACTAACCTGCCTTGCAGAAGCCACACTCGATGGCCCAGCAATGGTCGTGGGCGCACCGCTCGTAAAAGATGGCCTGCTATACAACTGTGCAGTCATGCTTGCAAAGGGCGAGATTGCCGGCGTGGTGCCAAAAACCTTCCTCCCTAACTACAATGAGTTCTATGAAAAACGCTGGTTTACAAGTGGCCGAAACGTCAAGGACACGCATATCAAAATTGGCCAGAATTACGCGCCATTTGGGACTGATCTTCTCTTTGACGTCAACGGTACTAATGTAGGCGTAGAGGTCTGCGAAGACGCCTTTGCGCCAATCCCACCCAGTGCAGAGCTAGCCCTGGCAAAGGCGGAAGTTATCATTAACCCTTCTGCCAGCAACGAACTCATCGGCAAAGAAGACTTCCGTCGCCGCCTCATTACCGGTCACGCCGCAAACTTCGTTTGTGCCTATGTCTATACCTCTGCAGGTAAGGGCGAATCAAATGCTGACGTCGTCTATGGTGGTCACCAAATGGTGGCGGAGCTCGGCAAGATGCTGGACGAAGTCACACCGTTTGCTACTGACACAACGATTGTCGATATCGACACGACCTATATCGAACACGACCGCCTCAAAAATAAGACCTACGCCGACCAAGCCGCTGAGTTTCGGCAAAGCCACGCATACCGAACCATTAGTGTTGACGTACCAACACCAACTGACGATACGCTTAAGCGTACTATTTCTAACGAAGCCTTCAAACCACAAAACCAAGCCGAGCTGGATCGACGCTGTGAAACACTGTTTAACCTCATGGCGTACCCACTAGCACAAAGACTGCTCGACGGTGCGTCAGACGGCATTGTAATCGGACTGTCTGGCGGGCTCGATTCTACGCTAGCACTCCTGACAGCACAGTATGCCTGCCAGATAATGGGCAAGCCGAACAGCTTCATCCACACCATTACCATGCCTAGCGAAGCCAGTAGCGTACGCACCCAAAGCAACGCCAGCAAACTGGCCGAATCAATGGGCACCACACACCATATCATGCCGATTGCCGACCTTGCGCATGAAGCACTCGATACTATTGGACACGATACAGTAACAGAAGACATAACATACGAAAACACTCAGGCCCGTATGCGCACATTGCTGCTCATGAACTACGCCAACATGGTACATGGCATGGTCGGGGGCACCGGCGATATGAGCGAGATTGCCCAAGGTTGGTGCACGTTTAATGGTGACCACATGAGCATGTTTAACCCTAACGCCAGTGTTCCAAAAACCATGGTTCGTGACCTCGTAGCCTGGTATGCGGAGAATCGATGCACACCAGAATCTGCTGAGATTCTGGCTGATATCATCGACACGCCTGTCTCTCCAGAACTTGTCGGCAAAGGCGACCTCAGCCAAGAAACTGAATCATTGATAGGGCCCTACAAGCTCCATGACTTCTTCCTCACAGAAGAAATACGCCGCGGCAGCACCCCACAAAAGATTGGCTACCTGGCAACTCTGGCCTTTGATCGTGAGTTCAGTCAGGAAGATATCGCCTACTGGCTCGATGCCTACCACAATCGCTTTACGAAGAATCAGTGGAAGCGCGAATCCGTGCCAAACGGCCCGAAGATTGGTACTGTCAGCCTGAGTCCGCGTGGCGATTGGCGCATGGCACCTAATACCAGCCCAACTTGGTTCAATTAGCGGTATACTATTAAGTAATGAAAAGATCCGACACCTATACACCACCAATCCTGACCGTTGATAACGTCGTGTTGACTCTGGTTGACGGTGTCCTGTCGGTACTGCTGATTAAACGACGCAATGAACCTTTTAAAGATCATTGGGCTTTGCCTGGTGGCTACAATGCCGCTGGCGAAACAACTACCCAAGCCATGAGCCGTATTTTGCATGACAAAGCCGGCCTAAAAGCTAGTTCTCTACAGCTGGTTGAGCAACTCTACACATTTGACACCGTGGCTCGGGACCCCCGCGGTCATGCTGTGTCGGTGACCTATCTTGGACTTGGCAGAACGGTTACTCCTCAGCCCAGCAAATCCACCCAAGAACCGCAGTTCTTCCCGCTTAAACAACTGCCACCCCTCGCCTATGACCACGCCGATATCATTGCCTATGCACTAGAACGTTTGCGATCAAAACTCACCTACACCAACGCTATCTTTGCGCTGTTACCAGAGAAATTCACCCTCACCGAACTACAATCTGCCTACGAAGCTGTCTTAGGGAGGCCACTCGATAAACGTAACTTCCGCAAAAAATTCCTGAGCCTTGACCTGATCCACGAAACAAACGAAACCGTCCGTCACGGCGCACACCGGCCAGCCCGTTTGCATACTTTTAATAGTCAAAGGCTGGAGAGTTTATCCCGAAGCTTTGACTAGTTGCGTGTTTCTATGGTGTCATAGAACGTCTGGTCAAAAATCCGCGGAACCTGATGCACTGTGTCAAGCAGCTGCTGACCACTAAACCTGCGTTTTCCGGGCAGCTCAACCCATTCGCCTCCAAACGGTGAGAGTGATTCGTCCCACGGGCAGACAATCTTACGCCAGCGCATGTTTGGCGCAATGTCTGTAGGATCTTCTGGGTTGGCGCGCGTATACATCAGTAGTGAGGCGTTATAAAGTCTCTGTGCTTTGTCGGCGTGTGCGGCTTCCCATTCTTCTGGCAACATCCCTTCAATCACGTAGCGAACCATCCACATGAATTCGCCGTGCGTTACAGCAATAACCCGCTTGTCTGCTTGCTCGAGGTTCAGCGTGTTCCGCAGATTTTGAACCCGTAGAAGCACCCCACTGGTCAACGACTCACCCCCATCAGGCGTCCAGCGCAATCGTGAAACCTCACGCATTCGCTCAGTATGGGGGAAGTGCTTTTCTCGCTCACCAGGGTGCACCATGTTATATATACCCCAGTCGCGCTCAGCGAGTCGGTCGTCAATAACCCACTGACAGGCCAAGCCCCCGACGTATGCTGCTGTTTCGCGTGGGCGGATGTATGGAGAGACAAGATGCTCGTCAAAGTATTCTGCTGGATCGCCGTAGGCATTTACGAGATACCGGTTTACAGCCTCAGCTTGGGCAACGCCTTTTGGAGACAGCCGGTATTGCCAGTCATGAACCTTCATAAAATCTTCTGGTACGTCCATGGTTCTGCCATCTTCAAAGGTACGGCTTATAATATTCCACTCTGATTCACCATGCCGTACAAAAACCAATGTTTCTGGTGCTGCCATGGCTATGTTCCTTCTTTGAGTGCAACTTGCGTTAAAGCAGTAGAAACTTCACGCAAGCGATCGCCAGCAAAGATATGTTCCTCGTCAGCAGGGCGCGGTACATCCCCCCACAAACAGACAGCCATACTGCCCACGATACTGGCAATGCTGTCAGTATCGCCACCAAGCTCAACCGCACGATAGACACATTCTGGGTAATGAGGTTCACGCAAGAACGACCCGTACGCCATCATCAGTGTTTCTGGCGCAAAAAAGCCTCCGCCTTTTTCGCCACTGACACTGTCAAGAATAGTTGCGCGATCAAGCTCCGCCGGTTCTCCAAGGTTCAAGCTATCTCTTAATCTTCTTAACCATTCCGAGGTTGCTGTGGCATTTGGGAGATATCCTTCAAATGCGTCGGCTAGGTAGGTTGCGTCATAGTAGAATCCTAGCAGATATTTCAATGCATCTGGGTCGTTCGGATCAATACTCATAAGCTGCGTCAGCATGACACGATGTATCTGACTACTCACCACCGCATCATCAGAATCGTGTGTCATACGGGTAAATTGCTCAACCTGCCGGAACGCAGCATCCGGGTCAGTATCACGTGCATACTGATAATAGACCAACGGTGCCAGCTTCATAAGCACTCCGTTACCTGCCCCGCCAGCTTCACCAGATTCTGTTGGGTGCATGCCCTCTTGAAGCCGCTCAACACTGCGCATGGTTGATCTGCCGTAGCCATTTCGGCGGGATTCCGTCACGATTGGCGGCACCAGCTCAGCTAATTCATCTGAACCTCGAACATGCTCAATAGCCTGGATATGTGCCAGAGCTTGGTCTTCAAGATCAAAACCGCCATAGCGTATCAAACTCAGTACAGAAGCAAGTGACAAGTGCGTATCATCACTCCATACACCACGAGCATCTTTGAGTTCCGCAGGTACATCGAGGAAAGGATTACTCGTCAGAGGAGGGAGTTCAGTCACGCTACCTTCGGTTTGATGTGGCTTGGTCTCGTAAGGTAAGCCTGCCGCGTCTCCGTAAGCAATTGCACCCAGTAAATTTTCTCCTACTGCTTGTATTTTCATACGACCTCCTTTTTTTGTATACCAATCAAAGTTCTGCTCGAAGCATATCATATATAAAAAGTGTTGACAATACACTAACTAACGCGTAAGCTACTTGTAACTACTTAGTGTAGTAAACACAATAACTAGTTAAGGAGGCCAATTATGGAAAACCAAATAGCACTCGGCATCATCGATGCACAACGCGGCTTTATGCCGGCACTAGAAGGCGAAAGGCTCGGAGTTCCAGGCTTTGGTGAACTGCCAGTTACTGGTGGCGAGCTTATCGTCCCTAACCTCAACAATCTCACCCACGCTTTTCGTAGCCACATGGCGCCGATAGCCACCACACAAGACTGGCACCCAGAGGAAACCGCACACTTTGCAACCGAACCAAACTTTGTAAATACCTGGCCAAAGCATTGTCGTGCAGACACCCCTGGCGCCGAACTACACCCTGAACTGTATGTCGCACATATCAATTCCCTACTGCCCCACTTCAAAAAAGGCATGGAGGCAGCCGTAACCCCAGATGACGACACCAGCTACACCGGCGTACTCGCCTACGACCTTAAGACCAAAGAGACCTTCCCTGAGTGGCTCGAGGCTCACAAGGTAACCACTGTCGTCTTAGGCGGTCTAGCGCTGGGTGACGGCAAAGAGAACCCACTCTGCGTCGACTCTACTGCTATCGACCTACGTCGCATGGGTTACGAAGTCGTGGTCACTACCGACGCTGTAGAAGCAGTCATGCCAGAAAACCGCGAACTCTGTTTTAAGAATCTCGGAGAAATCGGTGTAAAGCTGATGACTACAAATCAAGTACTAGCAGAAGTAGCTAAAGTTTACGGAGACTAACTATGAACCAATCACCTGTTCCATACGGACCATTACGCGAAGAGACCATGCTGACGGCTGGGCTTGACTACTACAAACCCACCATGAGTCAGCAAGCCTACAACTTGCACCCAGAAGCAGAAGTCACCTTCACCTTCAAAAACCGCGGCCAAGAACGCTTGCTTGACTACATTGACGCAACAGAACTACAGGCACGGTTTGACCGCATCACAGACCAAGGTTTCAGCGAATATGAACGTGATTACCTTGGTAGCCTATCTGACAGTAATGGTGAGCCAGTCTTTTCTGCCGAATACCTGACCTATCTTAAAACAGCAGAACTACCACGAGTTACCATCGGCGTTGAAGATGATGACTTAGCGTTTGAAACAACTGGACGATGGGATATGGTGACGTTTTGGGAAACGATAGTGATGAGTCAGGTCAACGAAGCCTACTTTGAGGGCTTGGTGCAAAAAGAAGGTTTAGATCTTATGGAGATATACGACGAAGGCCAGCGACGACTGGACGAAAAGATCGCTACCCTACAGGCCAACCCAGGCATCAAGTTTGCCGACTTTGGCACACGACGACACTTCAGCTTACGCTGGCAAGATCACGTTGTAAACCAACTGCTAACCCGCTGCCCAGACAACATCATCGGCACCAGCAATGTTGCCCTTGCACAAAAGTACGGCGTCAAACCAATCGGTACTTTTGCTCACGAAATGCCTATGACCTACGCCGGAATGGCAGAGGCCTTAGGGCAAGACGTCCGCGGTTCACACAACCAGATGTTAACTGATTGGTACGAAACCTACGGCGATGACCTATCGATCGCCTTGACCGACACCTTTGGCAGTGACTTTTTCTTCAGCGACTTCACGCCAGAACAAGCAGAAGCATGGCGTGGCCTACGACATGATTCTGGTGACCCAACCGAGTTTGGCGAGAAGGCAATCGCCTTCTACGAAGCCAACGGCATCGACCCAGCAAGCAAAACCATCGTGTTTAGTGACGGGCTCGACATAGACCGCATTGTTGAATTGTACGAATACTTCAACGGAAAAGTGAATGTCGTGTTCGGCTGGGGAACAACCTTAACCAATGATCTCGGACCGAAAGCGTTGAATATCGTCATGAAGGCAACGCATGTACGCTTACCTGACGGAAAGGAGGCCGACCAAGTGAAACTCAGCGACAACCCAGGCAAATATACTGGACCGGAAGATACAATTGCCGACTATAAGCAAATATTCGCAGTACCGGTCCCTGCTTAAGCAAGGAGACCGTCATGAACGACTTACTCAATTTACTAAACGTTAACAACACATTCTTCACCATTTTTGGCTACGACATGAGTTATGTAGAGTTCTTTGGAACCTTACTCAACCTTGCCTGCGTCTACTTGGTGGCAAAGAAAAACATCTGGAACTGGCCAATTGGCATTGTTGGTGTAGCCGTCTTTGCTGCATTGTTCTACCAGCTCAACCTCTATGCCGACCTCATGGAACAAGGTTTCTACTTTGTAACCGGAATCATCGGCTGGATTGCGTGGACACGAGCCAAGAAACCTCAAGACAAAACAGAATCTATAGAAGTTACACGCAACACATTCACAGTAAACGCAGCCTGGTTGATTGGCATCGCCATCTTCACTGGCCTCGGTGCTTGGGCAATGGCCCGCGTGCACGTGTGGTTACCCGCACTGTTCCCAGAGCCTGCCGCGCTCCCAATGCTTGACGTACTAACCACCATCATGAGCTTTGCAGCTCAGATCATGCTCATCCAGAAACGGCTCGAAAACTGGATACTCTGGATAATAGTGGACGTCATCGCGGTCGGACTGTACTGGTACAAAGGCGTGGCGCTGGTGGCAGCACTGTACGCTGTGTTCCTCGTCATCGCCACTATGGGCTTCTTTACATGGCTTAACACATATAGGAGGGAACGTCATGAAACGCGGACTGGTAGTCGGGAAGTTCTACCCACCACATAACGGACACCACTTCTTAATCGACACAGCGCTGGAGCATGCCGAACATGTAGACGTACTGGTTTGCGACAACCCTGCATACACTATAGACGCCCAGCTCCGTGCCTCATGGCTCAGACGTCGACATCCACATGCTCACGTCAGGGTCATACGTGACATCGGCAAAGACAATGATTCACAAGCCTGGGCAGAACACACAATAGACTTCTTGGGATATGCGCCAGATGTAGTGTTCAGCTCAGAAGACTATGGTCTCACCTATGCGGGGTTCATGGGTGCGGCGCACCACATGGTTGATCGGCAACGTGTCACTATTCCAATAGCAGCCACAAAGATAAGGTCAAATGTTTTCGCCTGCTGGGAATACTTGCATCCAATTGTTCGACAATACCTGTCTGCCCGCGTTTGCATACTCGGCGCCGAGTCAACCGGTACAACTACGCTCAGCCGTGCATTAGCCCAGAAGTACCACACGGCTTGGGTGCCTGAGTACGGACGATACTATACGGAGGCGCTCAATGACCGTGATCACCAGTGGCTTAGTCAAGAATTTACGCACATCGCACAGATACAGCAGGCAATGGAAAACCAGTTAGCTGGCCATTCCAGCGGACTGCTTATCTGCGACACCAACGCCTTCGCGACCCGCCTCTGGCATAAGCGCTACATGGACGACTGGTCAGATGAAGTAGACGAAATCGCTCAAGCCGACCGCCCGGATCTGTACATTCTGACAGGCGACGAAATTCCCTTTGTGCAAGACGGCATTCGGGACGGAGAAGCGGTGCGCCACGATATGCACAAAGACTTCATTGAACAATTAAACGCCAGAGAAACACCCTATATCGAACTGCGCGGCGACTTGCAAACACGAATCAGTGCCGCCACTAAAGCTATTGACCACTTACTAACACGAAAGGCTCACATATGATCAACGTTGAACAAGCACCCGAACAGACAAACAATTTCAAGACACAAAGTCTACACGCCTTACGAGAACAACTTGTATCACGACCGTACCCTGGCTATCCCGACCGAAAAGATCGCCTGTATGCCCAAGGGGGCTCGATCAAGCCCGTCGCCTTGCCGCTTGGCCCTTGGGAGACGTCTGAAGGCACAGTACCGTCCATCTCTGAGCAAGATTGCTTTATCGATGCTGGACTGGAAACTGACGCCTATGGTCGCCCGCTCCACCCGTGGTTCTGGCAAATGTATGAAGACCCTGACGTCGGAGTCGTAACTGGCAAAGGCTTTTACTGGAACTGGGGGCCAAACTACACTGCTGACGCTGTGGTTGTTCGACAGAACAATGACACACCGGAAATTCTGCTCATACAACGCGGCGATACGGGCGCTTGGGCGCTACCCGGTGGCTTTATTGACCTTGAACAAGCAGAACCGCCAGAAGTTGCCGCTCGGCGTGAAGCAGAAGAAGAAACTGGCATCCGCATCCCGCCCGAAGCATCTGCAGGAAAGCTCGTCTATCAAGGTCCGTTGGCCGACGTTCGCGTTACGGCACATGCTTGGCCACATACCTACGCCTACTTGTATGATGTCAGCGGACTTGACCTAAGCACGCCATGCGGAGATGATGATGCAGTGGACGCACGTTGGCTGCCCATTGACGCCTGCGACCAAACGCTCCACGGATCACATGGTTTAATCATTCAACATGCCCTGGAGCACTACTATGGAACACATGCCAGCTAAGCAAATACCATCAGCCGAGGCACTGGCTAGTGCCGAAAACAAAACGCCAATCAACGCCGGTCACATGATGTACGACAAAAGCATTGTCACGACTGCCGACGCTAACTGGTTTGTTAAAAGTAACAATGGGCAACTTTTTAGCGATGAAACAGAAGCCGCACGAACATGGGAATACCTCATTAAGGAAGCTGCCGTCTATGACATTGTGCAGCGTAATGGTTATCTGTTTGTGCCGGCGGCTTATTTTCATGAGGAGTCACTCATTATGCCTGCGCACCTCCCCGAGGACGGCTGGCACTGGGAAGCGCCTGCTGAGTCAGTAGACGCATATGCCCAGGACGTCTTATCGGCACTTGAATCACTTGAGGAAACAAGTGGTTTGGACGAACTTGTCTTGTTTGAAAGAGAGAACACTATTGACCTTTTCTTGAACAAAGGCTGGCAAGCAATTAATACAGAAACTATTCCTGAGATTATGGCTAAAATCGAACTGCTAAGGCCAGCATTTCACCAGCATGTCAGTGATGGCGTGCGTGATGTCTTGGATATGCTTGCGACTGGTAAGCATATTGAGTCCGCCTGCCATTTGCAAAGGAACTACCTGACCCGTCCTGACTTTGTTTTTGCTCACCTGGACGCCCGTCAGACAAACATCACGTGGCACCCAGATCACGGTGCTCGCTTGGTTGACTGGAGCTGGGCTTCGGCTGCACCACGCAGAGCCGACCGCACGATGTTCCTAATAGACTTACATAAAAGTGACCATGACGTAACGGCATACATGGCTGAGCACTTTGACCCTGATTACGCCTTACTCATCATTGGGTATTGGTTAGCTCGGAGTATTTTGCCGAGTGCGCCTGGTGACGAAACAGTGCGTTTTCACCAGTTGGCATCAGCAGTTTCTGCAGCGGATTTACTGCTTCGTAACCGGAGCTGATTCCAAACGAGGGAATAATGTACCCTCTATTGGCCGAACGACCCCATCCTCAAAAACGTAGCGGATCTTGGCGGCGGTATCTGGCAAAAACGGCTCGAGTAACTCAGCAATCTCGAGCAGGCAGCTAGCTTGGTATGCTAATACCTCACGCAAATGATCGGCATCATTTGACTTGGCGATGGCCCATGGCTTCTGTTCTTCAATATATTGGTTGAGGCCGCGAACTTGATCCCAGACTTCGTCGAGTGCTCGGTCAAACTTGCAGTCTTCAAGCGCAGCACGGTATTTGGCTGTGTCATGCTCAGCCGCTGGGATATCGCCAACAATTCCATTCAAGTACTTGCTAATCATCGCCGTGGTTCGCTGTACAGCGTTGCCGAGTTCGTTTGCCAGTTCGTTATTGTAGGCCTGTTCTAAGCGGTCCCAGCTGAAGTCACCGTCATCGTATGATGGAATGTGCCGCAAAAAGTAGTATCGGAACGTATCGACATTGTACTTGTCGATAATTTCTTGTGGCGCGATTGAATTACCAAGTGACTTGCTCATCTTTTTGCCATCGACGCTAATAAAACCGTGGACGTACAGCGTCTCAGGCAAAGGCTGACCAAGCGCCAGTAGCATGCCCGGCCATATGGCCGCATGAAAGCGCAAAATGTCTTTGCCGATAACCTGCACATTTGCTGGCCAAAACTTCTTAAAATCGTCGTGCTCAGGATAACCAAGAACGGTAATATAGTTCATGAGCGCCTCAAACCACACATACATGACCTGCGTGTCGTCACCAGGTACAGCAATCCCCCAGGCAATCTTTTCTTTTGGACGTGAAATACTAATATCATCCAACCCGTCATTAATGACATTCATAATCTCGTGCTTCTTGGTCTCGGGGATTATTCTAAACTTTCCAGATTCAATTGCTTGCTTAATCTTAGGTGCATAGGCTGAAAGTTTAAAAAAGTAGTTTTCTTCTTGAAGTTTTTCGTACGGCCTGTTGTGGTGCGGGCAAGTGCCGTTGTTTTGTTTAGCAACAGCCTCGGTTACAAAAGCCTCGCAACCCGTACAGTACAATCCTTCGTAGCTCTTTTTATAGATATCTTTGGCGATTGCAGACCAAATAAGCTGAGCGCGTTGTTCATGCCCTTGGTCAGTCGTACGTATAAATCGGTCGTTACTGATGTTAAGCGCCTTTTGCAGGTCACGAAATGACTGACTCACTTGATCAGTGAAGGCCTTAGGATCGAGCTTAAGCTCAGCTGCCTTCTCGGCAATCTTTCCGCCATGCTCATCTGTACCAGTGCTAAATATAACTGGTTTTCCGTCTTTGCGCGCAGCACGTGCCAAAACGTCAGCATACAAAAACTCTAAAGCATGCCCCAGGTGTGGGACATCATTTACGTAAGGGATTGAGGTAGTGACAAAATAATTCATACTCATACAGTCTACCTGTTATCGGCACTTTATTAAAGGTCAGTCCACTCTGTAATACATCGCTGTTGCGTAAATCATAAAACGATAGTATAATATGCGCCATGTTTAATCGTCGTTTGCGACTTTCACGGCCACAATCTATCGAGAGTGAAGTCAGTCAGAGCTATCAATTAGTGTCTGATGGTTTTCAACACATACCGACATATAGTCAGAGTCGACAGGCCTACATAGAGCAGCTTGTTAGCAGTAGTATGGAATCATGTAGTTATACGGTCAATCTCAACACAAGAACCCGCTATATTCGTTCTGTGACACACCTAGCCAGCGTTGTCTGTGACGGTGTCATGCAACGTCGCGCCGAGCTGCGAGAACCTATTCACGGCAGCGGCCTAGCAATTGCACGATCAATTGGCGAAACGGTCTTACTGCATGAAACCCAAACCCGTCTAATGCTGCTTGAGGATATCTTCAGCGACGCCACAAACGGCAGCGAGTCTTTCCTCATACAACTCAGTCTTGGCTTTCGACGGGAACAAGTTGTTGATGTAGTCCAAGCGCATGCACAAGAAGGGATCGACCACGGCAAAGCCTTTGCTGGAAACTACTTACCACTTACAAGTGAAACAGCCGTGCAAGAAGCCACGGTTGGCATAACAGAACAGGGCCTTGATTACGCGCTCAATATGGAAGAAACACTGCTCAGTGCGCAAGCGATGTCTTTCCGTATCCAATCTGAAAACTAATCATCAAAGTTTGTGGCCAAATGCCACAAACCACAATGTCGGCATTTATAACTCCGGTATTTTGTGTCGTAACGATGACGTAAACTCACTGACATAGCGTCCGCTTCTACTTTGCTATCAAAGCGTAGCTTATCTTCACAGGGCAAGGCTTCTATCTCGCTCATGCTCTATCGATGTACTCCTGACATAAACGCTCAAACACTGCGTTGGTCCAGCCAAAGCCTGTTTGCGAAGGATACACCCCCTTAACCGGCGGTTTTTCTGGCGAGACAACGTTATACTTTTCTAGGAAAACGCCATGCGCATTGAACCAATCAAGGTTAGTCCTGAGCCACTTTTGGGCTATACGCTCCGCGTCTTCATAGTAGCCGTAGCGACGCAGGCCTTCAATCACAATTAAATGCAGTGGCGCCCAGCCGTTTGGGTAAGCCCATTGTGTCGGCATGCTACCTGGTAGTGTTCCAGGCAAACGTTGATTGAACTGCTGGTCGGTGGTGGTGAGTCCGCCTTTTTGCTCAAACCGCTTCAGCGCCTTTACTAACTGCGCGGCCTGCCATTCATCAACCATCCCCGCCCACATTGGATAAAAGCCAGCAAGAGATGTAACGTTACCGCGCCGTTGCTTGGTGTAGTTATAATCGTAAAAGAAATTGCGCGAAGAGCTCCACATCAGTTCATTCATAGTTTTCTTGCGCTTAGCTGCCTTACGGTGCCATTCGCGGGCACCCAGCTCGTCATCCAAGATTGCTGCCGCACGAGCAAAATCTGTTTCATACTTGTATAGTAATGCATTCAAATCGACTGGCAAATAATGCATAGCTTTGCGACTAAAGCGCGGTGTCATATCCCAGCCGCTCTCTGCCTCTGCTAGATCATGCAAATAATTGATGTCGTAATAACGGCTCAACCCCTCGTAAACTTTCCGTTCATTCGGTTTAGCCGTCCCCATCCAAACAAGCTCATACTCTTTTTGAGCCACAGCGATCTTCTGGGCAAGCCATTTCTTATCCATTTTGTATGCTTCATATATTTCAAAGATAAAGCTCGACAAAAAAGGCGGTTGCGAGCGACCCATCAGATATGTACGTGAAGCGTTGGGGATAATTTTGAAGCGCTCTTGCATGCTGACCAAATTGTCCAAAATGCCGACAACCAACTTCCTGTGCTTTTTGTCATACATACCCTGAACCATAAAGTAGCTATCCCAGTAATACATCTCATTAAAGTCAAAACTGTGACCTTCTTCGTATGCGGGTACGAGGTACTTGTGTGGCAGACCAATTAACGTTTGATCGTCTTTAGGATGATAGCGCTCCAGATGACGCCAGTACTTTGCAATATACTGACGTGCATCAGCAACATCATCTTTTCGCAAGTAATGACCGCTCGAACCGAAGATGATTTTACTGGTTATCTGTTTTGCACGATGTAACATGGTACTCCCAGCCTATGCCAGCTCAGTGGTCGCGTCAAGGTCAGAATACATAAGCAACTTGGTCGCTCTTACTAATTAACAAACGTCAGAGCGTAGCCAACTCGGCCAGCACGGCCAGCACGGCCGATACGGTGAACGTAATCGTCATATGACTTTGGCGTTGTGTAGTTGATAACGTGTGTGATGTCAGCCACATCAATACCGCGCGCAGCGACATCGGTTGCAACCAGAATCTTTACTTCGTTCTGCTTGAATCGCTTCAATGCACGCTGTCTTTGGCTCTGATTCTTTCCACCATGAATAGCGTCAGCTCGAAAACCACGCGCAATGAGCTCATTACTAAGTTTCTCTACATCACGTTGTCGCTCATCAAATACTATGACTTTGTCGACTTCAGTTTTGTTCAGTATCTCGTGAAGCCGTTCGATCTTCTCATTTGGTGAGCGATACCGAACAACGTCTTGGTGAACGTTTTCACTGGTAGCACCAGATTTGATTGAGACAGTAACTGGGTCATTTGCAAATGTCTCAATAAGCGGACGGACATTACCTTCGAGTGTCGCCGAGAAAAAAAATGACTGACGCACTGGCGCGAGAGAATCAAGAATAAAACGTACGTCGTTGATGAAACCCATATCCAGCATGCGGTCAACTTCGTCTAGAACAACCATGGTAAATTCTTGCAGACGTAGGCTGCCGCGTTCGATATGATCTTTGATGCGTCCAGGTGTACCGATAACAATGCTCGGCTTGTTGCGCAAGTCACGCAGCTGTGGCGGCATTGGTGAACCACCAATCAAAAGCGCGCCAGTGATACCACTACCGCGTGCAATACTGCGGCATTCTTGTTCGATCTGCTGAGCAAGTTCACGCGTAGGTGCAATTACTAAAGCCTTCTGGCCAATACCATTCATAATCTTATGTAAGATTGGCACTGCAAAAGCTGCTGTTTTACCCGTTCCTGTGTTGGCAATACCAATAATATCGCGACCTTCTAGGCCGAGTGGGATTGTCTGGTCTTGAATAGGTGAAGGGTCAACGTAGCCTTTCGCAGCCAGGTTATCCTTGATGCGTTGGTCAGCCTGAAAGTCCGCGAAACTGTGCGTTGATTCATAAACAGTTTCTTCAACTGGGCGAGCTGCTTTTACAAAGCGCGTTGGGTCAATATACTGTTTGTTTGGTCCGCGATTACTACGTCCGCCAGAACGTCCACCGCTGCTGCGGCCGGGACTAGCGTGATAGGCGCGTTGCCGCGTCGAATGTGATTTGTAAGAATATGAAGCCATAAAAAAAGAATCCTTTGTCTTGTTAGTTAGTACTTACTCGTGGCGACTGTCGCTAATGAAATCGAGTAATATACTTCTCTAAAAGACCCGGATTCATCAATAACAATATGTTGATTCTACTACAACAAAGGCTGATTGTCAACGCTTATGTCAGCTTAGAGACTATGATCCAGATGAGTACGGCAAGCCCAAGCGCCCGTCTAAAGACGTTCACACCAGAGAACAACTCAAGCCATCCCCACGTAAATAACGCGCCGAAAGCAATCAAAGCAGCAATAAAGTTAAGCTGACCATACGGCAATATCTTTGCCAGTATGCTCGCAAGCAGCCCTACAACAAGAGGCAAGTTTGGTGTCTGAAACAACACAAAATTTTGCTTAGGCTGAGTGGGTGGCTTGGTCTCCATGTGGGCAGTATACGCTATTCAGTCGGTGTCAGCATGCCCGGTTCGTATGGAATTGCACCAGCGTATTCGACGTAGGGACTGAGCATTTGTGCACTTCTGATTTGCTTCATGATTTCACTATGTCCTACAAAAATAATTGACCGTTGATAGTCAGGCGTTGTGCCGAGTTTACTGCATGCCTCAAGCGTAATTCGCCCTAGCTCTTTATCAATACCAGCTTCTGCATAGCGTTCTGGTCGCATGCTAAGACGAAAGTAGTCTTCACTTACAAATACCGGTAGTTCATTGCCGGCAATAATACGTGCCGTTTCTTGAGCGCGTAGTCGTGCACTTGCGATTACGATTGAAGGCACGCTCAAGCCTTGGCGTCGCAAGGCAGACGCCCGTAGCCAGGCGCTATCTTCACCAAAGTTTGTCAGATGATCGCCACGCATGTCATCTGACTCAGCGTGTCGAACAAGCCATATATTCTTGCCTTTTAAGGCACTTATTTCAGCCGAAATGGGTTCGGAGGAATTCTTTGGTGAGCGATGCCAAAATGCCATAATGAAGTATATTATACACTCTAAACGATTATTAAGCAATATCCCCTTGTGCTATACTTTGTTCGTGACAAAGAAAATGATAGTCATAAGCTTTCTGCTCATAATCATCGTATTTGCATTTGCTTATCTGCTGGTATTTAAAGAGGACGTCGCTGCACCCACAACCGACAGCGTTGCCACAAAAGAAACCAAAATCACAGAGCGGACGAGCTCTCAAGCGTCTTCTAATAGCCCAGATGGAGCCTACGTTACCTACAGCAGTTCGGTTATCGCCAATACCGATGGCACAAAAGTACTGTTCTTTCATGCGCCGTGGTGCCCACAGTGTAGGGCTATCGAGGCAGATATCATCCCAGAGAACATCCCAGCCAATACAACAATTATTAAAGTTGACTACGACAGCAACCAAACACTCCGCCAGAAGTATGGCGTCACATTACAAACGACCTTTGTACGTGTTGATGACGATGGCAACCTTGTAGCCAAATACGTGGCCTATGACGAACCGACTTTTGCATCAGTAAAAGAAAACATCCTCTAATGACACTGTTGCTTGTTGCTTTTCTTGCTGGCGTGCTGACGGTTGCGGCTCCTTGTATTTTGCCGCTTCTACCAGTTGTAGTGGGCGGAGGGATTGTAAGCGGTGGCAAAAAAGCCGAGTGGTATCGCCCGTTTATCATTGCTGCCAGCCTGGCTGCATCGGTTATCGTCTTTACACTCCTGCTCAAAGCGACGACGAGCCTCCTTGACGTGCCACAAATGATCTGGCAGTTTTTGTCAGCCTTCATAATTATCTTGCTTGGGCTCAATTTTTTGTTCCCCGAATTTTGGGACAAAATATCACTCAAAACAGGCCTACATATTGGATCGAACAAGCTCCTTGGTCGCAGCAGCCAAAAGCAAGGGATATCTGGCGATATCTTAATGGGTGCGGCGCTTGGCCCTGTGTTTAGTAGTTGCAGTCCAACGTATGCGCTTATCGTCGCCACGGTATTGCCAGCTTCTTTTGCAAAGGGCTTTACCTACTTGCTTGCATATGCAATTGGCTTGGCGGCTGCACTGCTGTTAATCGCTTTTGCTGGGCAGGGCCTGGTACGCCGGCTTGGCTGGCTGGCCAACCCGCATGGCACCTTCCGCAAAGTAATCGGCGTGCTGTTTATCCTCGTCGGCCTACTGGTACTCTTTGGCATCGACAAAGACATCCAAACCTTCGTCCTCGAACAAGGCTGGTACGACCCAATCTCCAGTCTCGAGCAATCACTAAAATAAATCTCCAGAAAGTACGCATTGTATATTTAAAAGAAACACAAAGCGGCGGAACTAAAAAAACTCGAACTGAGTTCAAGTTTTTTTGGTGGAGCTGCCGGAGAACCGCCCTCCGGGTCCGCAAGTTTATCTTTGTTAGTCGTCTACAGGCATAGTCTGTTTAGTGTCTTAGGCGCATGTCTGAAAGCAGACAAAATAACACACGCAGCAGCTCGTAAATCTTAAGAACAATTACGAGTCATCACTGTTCAGCAACCCTGGAAAATAGCGCATCGTATAGCTACCAAGGTATCGCTATAGATACGGCTGTCTAACTAATTAGGCAGCGAGTGCTAGACGATTGCCGAGAACTCGGTCAACCGCGTCGCTAATAGAAGTTTTTGCATCTATTGTGATTGTCTATACGCTGACAAGCGACCTGCTGATCTAACTGATAAAGTCCTACGTCGAGCTTAAAATTCAGCCCCTCGTTGTTTCCACAAAAGTGGTAAGCATATTATACCATAAGCAAAGCGATTTTCTAACAAATAGTCCGCCTGCATAAGCCCCCTTCTTTTGAAACTAATCTATCTTTGTGGTATAAGATAGTTACTATGGCCGAGCAGTATCCTAATCAAAACGTAGCCCATCCTAACTTTGCTGACCGCGAAGACAAGTACCAGTTTGAGGCAGCTGAAGGTCAACTGGCAGAGGTCAAACAATTCCCTACATGGCGAAGATTCGACAATACTGCAGATCACGCACGCCTCTTTGGGTTTGAGCCTTTCCAAGACGCCTTTAAAACCTGGGAAAGTATTGCTCGTTCCAGTAGGATAAACAGCTTGTATTTTGCATATTTTGATCAACGTTCTCGCGCCCGCATAGAACCCGATGAACAAACACGGGCTTTTGCTATCGCTCATGCTCCTGGCATACTCGTGCCCGTCCGTTCTAATCTTGGGCGTAACCCGGATATTATTCTCGGTAAACTTAACGAAACAGCAAGCTATGTGAGTTTGTTATTGGGCAGCACTGTTACTATTGGACGCTGTGCAGAGGGCGAACTCGTCCCCGTTAATGGCTTCGATATAACGCATGCTAAGATTGCCGTCCAGGCGCAACTTGAGCTCCGCGCGGCGGGGTTTGATATCGTGCAGCCTTCTACACACTAGAGATTTTCGTGCAATTGATGTTTGGCGGGTTTATATAGAATCCAGAACAATACTCCAGCACTCACCATGACACTTGCGCCGATAATGACGGGCATACTCACTCCAATTGTGGCCAGGTAACCGCTAATAATTGCGGGTATGGCTTGGGCCAATGCTTGCACTGATGCATTTATGCCAAGCACCTCGCCTTGTATTTCGTCGCCGACTGACTTACTAACTAACGCTGTGTTATTGGCTATTGTCAGGCCGTTGAATATTGCAAACAGCGGGGTGAAGAGTAAGAGTTCTTTCGTCGTATCCGCAAAAAGCATCGTCAAAAGCGCTATACCAGTCATGGCCATACTGATACGAACTACTTGGTAGTTTTTGAATCGCTTTGCCGCCCATGGCGTAACGGTAACCTGCGCAATCGCTATCCAGATACCAATATATGCAAAGTAATCACCGACGTTATTCTGCGTGAAGCCGAGCTTGTTAATCAGGAAGACCTGGAAGAACGTGGTGAAGAACGTGAATCCGGCAAAGTAGAGGAAGACGGATGGGAAAATAACGCGTAGCCCGGGATACGTAGCTGCCTTGACGATATTATGAACCGATTGGTTTAATTTGAGCTTTAAATGTTTTTGGATGTTTTTATTAGTTTCAGGCAAGAGTGCGAGAATGAGAATGACATTAATTGTACTTAAAATCGCCGTAAACCAGAATGGAGTCGCCGCATTAAACCATGATGGAGTCGTAAATAACCCAAAAAATTCTATACCAGGACTCGCCAGCTTTGCGCCGATGTAAGGACCTAGCACAAACCCCATACCAAATGTTGCACCAATCATACCGAAGCGTTTGGTACGATCTTTGAGTGGTGTAATATCGGCAACTACTGCCTGCGCAACGCTGATGTTACCACCGGTAATTCCGTCCAAGGCACGCGAGGCAAACAATAGCGGGATGTTCTTGGTGAGAATACCGATTGCAAAAAGTGCGTAGCCAACGGCCGTTCCGGTCAAGCTGATAGCTAGTACCTTTTTGCGACCAAATCTATCAGATAACTGACCTAAGATTGGCGTAGCGAAGAATTGCATCAGCGGATAAATAGCGGTGAGCCACCCAAGCAGAATCAGGCCTTGATTATAGCTCCAGCCCGCTGGCAATAGATACTCTGTCGAGCGTGGATCAGCTAGGAGAAGCGGTATGACAGGTATAAGAATTCCTATGCCCAGCACATCGAGGAAGATAGTGAAGAATACGGCTGGTAAAGCTCGGTTTGTTTTGGGTTTCTGTCGCGATTTCAATTAAGACCTTTCTATACTTAATGACAGGTACTGCTGCTATCGTTGCATGTAATGTTGTGCATTTTTTGTAAGGTTGCTTGTAGTGCTTGCTGTTCGCTTTGGGTGAGTTGATCAAACATCGGTTGGTAGTGTCCGTTCAGGACCGTCATAGCCTGACTTGAATACCGTTCGCCTTTTGGTGTCAGAGTTGTGATGTGTTCACGCTTGTTTTCTGGCCGAACAGTTGTAGTTAACAACCCTTGCTCATGCATAAGCTTTACTTGGCGACTAACACTGGCCTCTGTTTGACCCAGCATTGCAGCGATCTGCTTTTGTCGTAAATAGGGAGTTGCCTCTACTACTCGCAGTATCTTGAACTGTGAGAAGCCGATACCAAGCACGTCTTGCAGCAGCTGATCCGATTGACGCATCAGCGAAAACGCAAGGTGATGAAGCAAAAACCCAATGTTATCTGAAGGATGCATGCGTGTCCTTTCAAAGACATAATATCGCAGGCAAACTTAACACGTCAAGTATTAATTGAGGGTGGATCCGCCACTACTCACTACCGCCACATAGAGACGATGCCAATCCGCAAGTGACAACTCTTGCGGGCGAGTACGAGGATCGATTTTGGCTTGATCAAGGAGGTCGCTAATCGCTGCCTTCGGCATACGCAGCCCTGCTGAAAGGCTATTGTGCAGAGTCTTACGTCGCGCACTAAAGCCGGCCTTCACGAGGCGGAAGAATGCAGCCGTGTCGACCTCAGGAAACAGAGGTTCCGCTCGTCGAACCAACTGGATTATCTGAGAATCGACTTTTGGTGGAGGCGTAAACAACCTTGCTGGCACGACCTCTTGTAATGTAGCTGCAAAATACCACTGAACGCTCACACTGAGAAGTGACATATCACCTGGTTGTGCCGCTACCCTTTCCGCAACCTCTTTTTGAACCAACAACGCAACAGCCGCCGGTGGATTTGAAGATTCACTCAGTACGCGCAGTAATTTGCTGGTGAGATAATATGGAATGTTCGCCACCACCTTGTAGTTGGCCGGCAGCGAAGTAAGATCAAACTTCAATATATCACAATAGGTGACGGTTAAGTTCTCTGCCTTGACGCGCTTCGGCAGGCCCCGTGCAAGCTTCTCATCAAACTCAACTGCCACTACCTTTTCAGCCTGTTCAACAAGCAGTTTAGTCAGGGTGCCCAACCCTGGTCCAATCTCAAGCACAGTGTCTTCTGACTTCACGTTAGCGGCATTGCACATAGCCTGCAGCGCAAATTCATCTGTGAGCCAGTGTTGTCCGAGTGACTTATTAGTTGCGGGTAAATCCATACTGTTAGTGTACGCTATCAGCTAGGCTGCGTCGTCATGTTGCGGGGGCAAGCCGCGAGCGATTTGATCAACCACACAACCATTAGTGTTAGCAGGCTGCAATATTACTGGCTTATTCTTAACTGTCCGCCGCGCCAGAGAAACACCCAGGATACCAATAGCTATGAATATTGACGAACCAAGTGCCGCGAGACCAGCCTCATGCACATCAGCTTGTTTTTCATCCTGTACTGCTTCTAGTGCAAACTGCGCTTCCGCCTGCATTTCGGCCAGTGGTGCAAGTTCTTGGGCTTCAATAGTCTGCTGTGTCAGCACACCATCAGTGTTAACAAAGACATGTGTTACCTCTTTTTCATCATCTGCATATTCTGCTCGTAGATTTTCAAGATCACATGTCGTCGAGACATCAGCTGAAGAGCCCTCAGCAGGGGCCTGCGCCAAACACTCCACTGCATTCTCAGCAGGAGCAAGCGTATTGTTATCATAGTTCCATTCGCCCAGCATTTGACCGACTTGATACACGCCAAAAGGCGCTAACGCTGCACCAGCAAACAATATCTTTTGTGACGTTTCCATACTAACTCCTACAAACCACCCTTAATAAGCTAAACGCAGTGTACGCCCTCGATGTTTAGACGTCTAGTAGATTCAGACCAACTTCTGCAACCCTGCGCCGCACAAGACTTGCAGATACAGTATTAATTCTAAGTTCACAGGTGCCACCAACCGCAAGATCTTTAACATGACCACCGACACCGCTCATATCAGATCTACTAAAGCTACCGTGTAAATGTATGGCCGGCACCCCTGCATCATCTATGGCAATATTGCCCTGCAGACTGGTTATTTCCATGACTTCATCAAACCTTTTCCAATGATATTCTTGTTTTTCTAGATCATAGAAACCCAGTTCTGCCCAAGCTGCCCCACCTAAACCGTCCACCCAAGCTGCGGTGATTTGTTCATGATCAATCAGATCATTCAGCTGCTCCATCAAAAGCTCGCCTTTTTTTAATCGAACAATGTACTGCGTATCATCTTTGAGGTATTTCATGGCCTCATTGTACAGCAAATTATTGGTCCCATCTTCTTACCAGCTAAAGCTGGCAGCCATGTTACTTTTGGTCCGCCAAAAGTAACCAAAAGCTCCCGGCAGAACAATAACAGGCCTGATCTGTTGATATTGCTCACAAAGGCACGGCCAACTTGTCCGCTGAAGCAGACTTCAAACACGACCGTGCCATTTTGTTGTGAAACAATACAACATCTCAATCGCGTTATTGTTCTCTATGCCGGCTTCCACGCCCGGACGCGAACAGCACTGGTGTTATTCTTCAGCTACAGGCGTCCGGGCGTAAGATCACGCTCTGAAACACCGGTGGCTGAGAGTGCTGGATGGTCGAGTCCAGCTGCAGCCCTGTTTTGGTTCCGTAACTAGAGAGTTAACCAAAACCGCCCTGCAAGGGCGATGCTGCAGCGCGACCAGCCAGTGCTTTCAGCATCCGTGTGGCTTCAGCCGCGTGTCTGTTTTTGGCCTACCTTTTTGCTGACACAAAAAGGTAGGTGGCTCGCTCGGCAAGGCCGAGCAGACATATTGAGTTATTGGTTGTTGATTGGAAAAGAGTAAGTTGGTGGACGCTACCACCACCCTTGAATTTGCCAAGCCTGATAAGCACCTGACCAGCTACCATAGCGTCCATTTGCATAGCCAGTAAAGAATTGGATCTGACAGATTGCATCTGTCTGCCAAGCAGGACACGCCGCAACAAGTTTACTACCCGGGCACGCCTGACCAAGGCCCAGACAACCGCCGGCATTCTGGGCGTTAAGCCTCCAACCTGATTCGTGCGCCAGTATAAAGTCCGCGGCAAAATGCTGCGAAGCGGGCACGCCAGCTGCTGCCAGAATCTCAGCCTTATTCCCACCTATCGCAACTGTCGGGACTTTTGTGCCGCGCAGGATTACGCGTGTTTCTGGCTTAACTGAAACTACTTTCTGTAGAATCTTCTTTTTATATACCTTGCCGTTACGTAACTCGAGTTCGTAGGTAACAAGTCGCTCGCCAGGCTTGCCTGGTTCCTTTACTTGATCAGTGCCGATGGCTAAGGTGCTGTCATTAATAATCTTTTCTGGGGCAGCAATCTTTTCTTTTTTGGTTTCGATTTTTTTGCCGGTACGAATTACAAATACCTGAGCGTTTGGTGTAATTGGTGTGTCAGGTGCAGGCGAAACTTGATCGCCTGTTTGGGCAACAATATTCTTTTCTTTGAGTAATGCACCGACGGTTTTGACATGTGTGCGTACGGGTATTTTAGTACCGTACAAATTTACATAGGTTAGTGTTGCTCGGTCCACGACAACCCGCTCATCAAGCCCATCCTCAAACAAATCCTCTGGCGGGGTAAGCGTTGCTCGGTCTTCAGGATAAAGTTCCAGGCCCGCTTGTTTAGCAACGTCCTTTGGTTCTTGATGGGCGCTTACCGTAGAAAGCTCTTCGTTGTTTTCTGTGTCGACTACGGTTATCGTACGAGCTTTGTAGACATTAACTGTAAAGTTCTCACTGTCGATGGGCGTACTCACGGCGGGTTCAATAATGTCTTGTTCGCTCGTTTTAATCCCAGAGGCATCTAAAAGTTCCTGAACATTCTGTGCGCGGGTAGGCACCGTCTGTAGCTCGCCATCTACATAGAGCTGTACAACGCGTTTGTCGCTGGGGCCAATTGTCTGAGAACCCATTAAAACAAATGCGACGGCGGTAACAAAAAACAAACCCAAAAAAGTAACGACCGGTACTACGAATGGATGCTTCGCCAAAGGGCGCTTGGTAGTTTCCGGCTGGTGGTTGCCAGACGATTTAGTATCAGTTGGTGGTTTTTTCATGAAAGAAAGCTACGATTGGGTATACGATTTGTGACGGTCGTACTCCAAAAATAGCTACCTAATAGTATAACAAAGCCTAGTGGTCGAACCAAGCGAGCACATGCTTCCGCGCCACCGACCCAGTCCGTTTGTCTGCAAGCAACTGCTGATATGGCACCCATTGCAAGTCCCGCAGTTCTGATTTCTGACGAGTAATAGCAGGTTTACTTCTCAGCTCAAGCGTAAAATATTCGTAGCTATAACGATGTTTCTCATCATTAGTTGTCTTAAGTCTGCCTTTGTAATGAAGTTCGGACGGCTTAACGATTACGCCCGTTTCTTCCCTGAGTTCACGTACTGCCCCATCAACAGCTGACTCTCGTAGATGTATGCCGCCACCCGGCAAGGACCACCGCCCTGGCCCAATTAGATCCATGACTACCAGAACTTCTTTTTTGCACACAACCAATATGCGTGTGCGCGGTTGCAAGCGTACGCTAATATGGATAATTGGCCATGCCAGCCAAAATAGAACAGTCCCGATCTTATGAAAAAGTGTCATCACTCAATTTTCTCCAAAGGAGCGAACGCTACATTCAACTTCTTAGTACCCTTGCCTTTGAAATAAATCGTTGCCGTGTCACCATCCATTTCTAGAACGGTACCCATGCCAAATAACTGATGCTTTACGCCATCGCCTTCATTAATATCCGGTACATAGCGTGGCTCAGTAGTCATAACATTGCTAGGGGACGCTGGTGCTGCATTTGAGTTATCGCCAAACATCGAACCAACATTGGAACGGAAGTCCTGCAAAAAGCTTGGGCCAGCAGTTTCAGCATCAATTTCACTCAAAAAACGCGAAGGTGGGTTGTGTTGCATGCCACCGTATAACATGCGGCTACTCGCGTACGTTAGATACAGTTCTTCTCGCGCCCGAGTCATGCCAACATAACAAAGTCGTCGTTCTTCTTCCATCTCTGACTGGTCATAGAGCGCGCGAGAATGTGGAAATATCGTCTCTTCCATGCCAATCATAAAGACAACGGGAAACTCCAGACCTTTTGCTGCGTGCAGGGTCATTAGTGTCACGGCCTTGCCATCTTGATCCCAGCTATCGATATCGCTAATGAGCGAGACTTCTTCTAAGAAACCGCTCAGACCTTGCTCTTCATAGTTTTTGGCGACTCCAACCAGTTCCTGAACGTTTTCCTTGCGCGATTCGCCCTGTGCTGTTCCGTCATCAAGATAATTCAAATAGTCAATTCGGCGCAGTAAGGTGTCGAGTAATCCTGGTAAACTTGTTTCTTCAACCAAATTACGCAGACTGTTCAGCATATCAGCAAGCTCAGAAAAAGCCGCCCGTGCCTTTGACGTAAGCTCATTACAGGTGTCAACTTGCGTGACTGCAGCAGATAAAGTTAACCCAGATTGAACCTGCCACGCAAAAAAATTCTGTAGAGATTTTGCACCAATGCCACGCGCCGGCACATTCACTACACGCTCAAAACTCACTCTATCATCTGGTTGATATATCATCCGCAAGTACGCAATGATATCCTTGATCTCCTTGCGATCATAGAACCGTTGACCACCAACGATTCGATACGGAATACCATAGTGGATGAATGACTCTTCTATAGAACGACTCTGCGCGTTTGTTCGATACAGCACCGCAAAATCACGAAAACCACGCGAACCAACGTCAATAGAAGTGCGGATACGGCGAATAATTGCCTCGCCTTCGGCACGATCATTGCCCACAGGAATTATCTGTATCGGTGCACCGTCACCAGCTTCGGTCCATAGTTCTTTTTCTGAACGTTGACTGTTCTTAGTGATAACTGCGTGCGCGGCATCAAGAATGCGTTTTGTGCTGCGGTAGTTTTGCTCGAGTTTGATGACGGTACAATTTTTATAATCGCTTTCAAACTTCAGAATATTACGAAAATCTGCCCCACGCCATGAGTAGATTGACTGCCAGTCATCGCCAACCACAGCAATGTTGTTGTCTGCGTTCGTAAGTAACTTTACTAATTTGTACTGGGCGGTGTTAGTATCCTGATATTCGTCAATCATGACGTACTTGAACTGCTGCTGCCATTTCTTGCGAACTTCTGGCTGAGATTCGAGCATATGGACGGTTTTGGCAATTAGATCGTCAAAGTCGAGACCGCCGGCTTCTTTGAGCGCCTTTTCGTAACGAGGAAAGACCTGTGCCGCAGTACGCTGCGCTGGCGTGCTGGCTATCCCTTCATAATGACTCGCACCCATCAGTTCATTCTTAGCGCTACTAATCAGCCCAGAAAGCACTTTGGCCGGGAAAGTTTTTTCATCAATGTGTAATTGTTTGCTAGCCTGCTTGATTGCGCTAACACGATCTGACTCGTCAAAGATGACAAAGTTGCGTGGCACCCCTATGTGTTCGCCATCTTGGCGCAAGATGCGCACGCATATTGAGTGGAAGGTACCCATGTACGGCATAAATGAACGGTTGTCAGAATGTTCACCAAGTAGCTGTGCCACACGCTCACGCATCTCTGCGGCAGCTTTATTAGTAAAAGTCACGGCCAGTATGTTGTATGGCGTGGCCTTATTTTGCGCAATGATATAAGCGATGCGGTGAGTTAAGGTTTTTGTTTTGCCACTTCCCGCCCCGGCCTGAATAAGCAGGGGGCCTTCTGTCGTTTCGACTGCCCGCCGTTGTTCTGGGTTTAAACCGGTTAAAAGATGTTCAGACACGTGTCATCTATTGTAGCAAGGAAAACATGGTTACTTGAATATGTTTTCGTTAACCTCAGTGAAATCACTTACAAAGCTCTTAAGCGTATTGAGTTGCTCTGTGCTGCGCTCGGAGCACTCTTCCTGAGTTGATTCACCTTGATAGCATTTGCCATCATCTCGCATGTTTGAAATTTTTACAAAGTATTTATTGTCTTTTGTAGGCGCGGCATACGACATAATAGTGCGGGCTTCGTATGCTGTAGAAAGATTGTTGAACTCAATTGTATTGAAAACGTCTTTCTTATTAAACTTCTCACAGGCATTACTAGCTATGCCGTTAAATGATTTTGCCTTATTAAGAGTAAATGCACTGGATTCTACATCATAGTTACACACCCATGGGGCTCCGATGCCCATTTGCAGCTGAAGATCGGCAGCGGTGTACATCACGATATCATAGTCGTTAAGCTCAACAGCAGAAACCGCATTTGCAGACGCTTTTTTATAGACAGCTGTAACGTCTTTTGCGGGCTGTTGTGTTTTGGGGTAATAAAACGTCAAGCCATTATTGCTATATTCAATGTATCCGTCGGGAACTGACGACGTTGTGACCTCATCTTTTGTAGTATCATTTTTTACCGGTTCGTTTGAGACGACTTTGTTATTATCAATCGCTTTGTTTGCTTCCATGACACGCCAACCGGTGAAACCAACAATAATAAGGATCAGAACGAACCCAATGATTGTTGTAGTGGTCATGCCTTTTTGATTGAGTTTGACGTGCATAGTTACTCCTGAGCTATTGGTTTTGTATAAGATCAAAGGGTAGTTGGAAATCCGTTTCGACAAGGCCCGCGTCAATAGCAAGCACACCAGCTAGTAAGCTAAGCAAGACAACAAACAGGATCACCATAAACACCTTACCGCCGGCACTTGACGAGACGCTATGATCGACTGACACAAAGTAAGTCTTGTCGGCTATCAACTTCTCGTATTTTTCAGCCGCTGCTCGTTCGGCAGCTTCTTCGGCTTCTTGTTGTTTTTTCTTTTCGTCTTGTTTATCGACCGGTTCAGCTTCCGGGTCGTTTGTTGCAGGTTCATCCGCTGCAGGCTTCTTTTCTTCTGCTTCTTTGGCCGGAATAGTTTGGTCTGCGGTTTTGGCTGGCTCAGCAGTCTTGGTATCAGTAGCTTCTGGTTCTGCTTCTTTATTTTTAATTGTAGTTGGCTCTGCTTTTGCCTCATCCACTGAAGGTTCAGCCTCAGCCGCTTGATTGCTCGGCTCATCTGCTTTTGGTTTTGCTGTAGATTTTGATGGTTCTTGTGAACGAGAGCCAAGTGGCTGAATAGTTTTACCTCTGGAGTTCAATGGTGGTGCAGAAGGCGTTGTTGTAGATGAGCGCTTAGCCATCATTGGGTCGTCCATCATTGGCTTGTGCGAAACAATCACCGGACGACTACTAGCATCGGGTGCTGCCTTACCAGGAGCGTTGACGTCCATGACTTTCTTGTCATCTTCAGCTTTTTTACTCGTCGCCATCGGGTGTCCTTTGCAGTCGGTAGGCAGTATTCACAATACCGGCAAACTTGTGATAATTCAGACTGGCGTTACCGACAAGCACGCCATCGCAATCAGGAACTTCCAAATAGCCACCTACAATCTGCTCATCAACACTTCCGCCATAGAGGATCCTTACATTCTTGGCGGCTTTTGGACCATAGAGCGCACGTACCTGTTCACGAATGAATGCCATAGCTTCCTCAGCCTGACGTGGCTTGGCCAGCTCTCCGCCAAACGTACTGATAGCCCATACTGGCTCATATGCTATGACGATATCTTGAACTTCACGGCTCGTTAGATTACTTAGTGCTGTTACCACTTGGTCGTGAAGTACTTGTCTTGTTTCGCCAGCGCGCCGTTCGGTCTTTGTTTCGCCAACACAAAGAATTGGCGTAATGTCATTCCTTACTGCAGCCGATACTTTGTCGCGAATCAACGTGTTGGGCTCATGAAAATGAATACGCCGTTCTGAGTGCCCAATAATTACGTAGTGCACCAATTCACGCAACATAGTCATTGCAACTTCACCCGTATAGGCACCTTCATCTACAGGGTGAGCGTTTTGAGCAGCTAGGCGAAACTTGCGACGATCTATTTGCAAGCTTAACGGCTGCAAAACAAGCATGCTCGGAGCAAGTACGACTTCAACATCACGATGAATCCTGATCCGTTCATGTAAACGATGCAGTAACAGACTCGCCTGAGCTGTATTCAGATGCATTTTCCAGTTAGCAACAACTAATGTTCTTTTGTTCATATCTTTACAAATAGTTTACCACAAGCGGTATCGTTACTTCCTAAAACAACAAATATCAGCACTTTTCTACATTCGCCTACAAAAGTAACCAAACTCAAACTCCTCCATGTCTGCTTCGGCCCGGGGGTTTTGCTCCACTTTTGCCATTCAAAAGTGGAATCCAGTTTGGTTCTTTGGAAAAGAATGGTTAGAGATCTTGGAGGATTTCGACGCCTGGAAGCTTCTTGCCACTCATCAGGTCAAGCGTCGCACCCCCGCCCGTAGAAACGTGATTAAAATGATCAGTTAGACCTCGCTGCTGCACATATGAAACAGTGTCACCACCACCAACCAAACTAAAAGGCTTGTGCCCATATGCACCGGTAATAGCATCAACAATTAGCTCAGTACCGTGTGCAAATGGACCAACCGGACCTTGACCATTAACTGGCTCTACCTCTGTCACGCCCATACTACCATTCCATATAACCGTCTGGGCGAGCTGCAAACCACCAGCGATAAACGCACCAGAAAACGGACCAATGTCCAATATTATCTCGTCAGCGGCAATCTGGCTAGCCTGACGTGGTGGTCGCTTAGGGTAATTCTCGACGTCGGCTATGATGTGCGCGTCCCAGTCGACGATCCGCGTGGTTGCGTGCGGGTCAATCTTCTTGGCAACAACACCATCCTGCGGAATGTAGAAACAAAATTGCTGCTTGGCCGACTTAGCACGTGCAAGCGCTATGATATCTTTGGCCAGCGGAATGTCATCTGGTTCTACCAAACTCTTACCAGTCCTTATACCCTCTGCAAGCAAAAAGGTATTACACATTGCTCCACCAATCGCTACAAAATCAGCAATCTTAATGAGCCGTTTGAGTACTTCAATCTTGTCACTTATCTTTGCGCCCCCAACAATAGCAGCCAGTGGTCGTTCCGGACTCTCGACAGCGCGCATGATAGTGCTAACCTCTTTAGCCAATAACAATCCTGCGACGCTTGGTAGCAACTTTGCCACACCATAGGTAGAGGCGTCAGCACGGTGTACCACGCCAAAACCGTCCTGAACAAAGATGTCGCCAAGCGCTGCTAACTGTTGTGCAAATACGTCATCGTTTGTTTTTTCACCCGGGTTAAAGCGCACGTTTTCCAACAGAAGAATGCTACCTTTTTTCAGTTTTTTCACAGCCTGTTCAACCTCAGGCCCAACTGTGTCAGTAGCAAAAGCAACCTTGTGCTTTAAAAGTTCTGATAAATGCTCAGCAACGGGCTCTAAGCTACAATGTTTATCGCGCTTACCTTCCGGCCGCCCCATATGAGAGATGATGATTATTTTGCATTGTTGATCCAATAAATACGATATTGTCGGTAATGAAGCACGAATACGGAAGTCGTCAGCGATCTTGCCATTCGCCAGTAAAGGAACATTAAAATCCGCACGTAGCAACACGCGTTTACCCTTGAGTTTGATATCCCGAACAGTTTTTTTGCTAAAAGGTCGTTCGCTGGTTCGGCTCATAACACCCGAACCTTAATCGTATCTGTTGCACCGACAACCCCAGGATATTGTCCAGAAGCCGTAACAACAATGTCACCCTTTTTTAGCACTTTTTGCGATTGCAGCCAGTTAGTAAGCTTCGTTGCAGCCAATTTATCAACTGGGCGAACGTATGTTTTGATGCCGTATACGAGCGCAAGCTGTTGTGCAACACGCTCGTCAGGGCTAACAGCAATTATCGGCATGCGCGGTCTGTGAGAAGATATTTCAACGGCCGTAGCACCTGATTTCGTTTCTGCGATTACCGCTCTGGCACCAATGCGTGATGCTAAATCAATCACTGCCGAGCTAATCGCAGCCTGTCGAGAATACTGACTTCTTGTGCCAAATGTTACCGTTAACGGGTTATTAGCCTCAGTATATTTAACGACGCGATGCATAACCTTAGCCGCTTCAATCGGATACCTACCGTTAGCAGTTTCATCACTCAACATGACGCAATCAGCACCAATAATAACAGCCGTTGCCACGTCGGATACCTCAGCACGTGTTGGTTCTGGAACTTCTGTCATACTCGCCAGCATTTGGGTTGCGACAATACTCGGCTTGCCATACTGAATGCCAAGACCGACAATTCGCCGTTGCAATATCGGTACTGATTCTGGTTGCGTTTCGATTGCTAGATCACCCCGCGCCACCATGACAGCATCTGCCGCCTGCATAATTGGCTCCAAATTATCAACCGCTGCCCTAGTCTCAATCTTGGCAATAATCTTTGCGGTGCTGCCGAGGTTCTTGAGCATAGTGCGGAGTTTTACAATATCGCGATCATGCTGTACAAAGCTTAACGCAACATAATCAATATCGTTCACACTACCAAAAGCAATGTCCTCACGATCTTTTTTGGTCAAAATATCACCAGCAAAGTCCGTATCGGGCAGATTAAGCCCCTTCCGCTTTATCAAGATTCCATCATTCTCGGCTCGAGCGTGTATAACACCCTCTGTCACTGAAGTTACCATGGCACGAACCCTGCCATCGTACAGGAACATTTGCTCACCACGTTTCATTTTTTTTGACAGATCATATTGCACGGGAATAATACCGTCTTTTTCATAGTCCGCCTGGTAAGCAAACCGAAGCTGCTGGCCTAATTGAACATTAATTACACCGTCAAAGTCACCGAGTCGAATTTTTGGCCCTTGCAAATCCTGAATAATGGCAACCTGCTTATACAGCTCTTTACTTGCCTTACGAATCCAGGCTATCTGCTCGACTCGTTCTTGATGCGTCCCATGACTAAAATTTAGCCGGAAACCACTGGCACCCGACTCAATAAGCTGACAAATGCCTTCGTAGCTATTTGTAGCCGGACCAATCGTAACGATTATCTTGGTGTGTATATGATGGTCCATGCTGTGGTGATCGGAAAGTGGTGTGCGTGCTGTCATACGAATATAAGTGTACCTGTCTGGGTTAAACTTTTCTAGAAGAACTTATGCTTACTTGCGGGCTAGCTTGGCTTCGGTAGCCACAATATCTAACGTTGTCTTCACTACCGTGTCAGGGGCGAGCGACATACTATCAATGCCTATCTCAACCAAAAAGCGGGCGAATTCTGGGTAGTCGGATGGTGCCTGTCCACATAGGCCGATCTTAGTCTTGGTCTTCTTAGCAACCTTTACCACATGTCTTATTAGTTCTTTTACTGCTTCATTATTCTCGTTGTAAACATGCGCGACGGTTGAATTATCCCTGTCGACTCCAAGTGTTAACTGAGTTAAATCATTTGACCCGATCGAAAATCCGTCAAACAACTCAGCAAACTGCTCAGCCAAGATGACATTAGAAGGAATTTCAATCATGACATAGACTTCAAAGTCGTTTACCCCGCGCTTTAGGCCCGCCTTCTCCATGATCGATAGGACATTCTTGGCTTCGGTTAGATCACGGCAAAACGGCACCATCGCTTTAACATTAGTCAGGCCCATTTCGTCCCGAACTTTTTTGAACGCTTTACATTCCAACTCAAATGCAGCACGGTATTCTGGTGAGTAGTAACGACTGGCGCCTCGCCATCCAATCATCGGGTTATTCTCGACTGGCTCAAATTGTGTGCCACCAATCAGACCAGCATATTCATTTGTCTTAAAGTCACTAAAGCGAATAATCACATCATTGGGGTGAAAAGCTGCAGCGATAATCGATATACCTTCGGCAAGCTTGTCGACAAAATACTCAGATTTATCTTTGTATCCCTTAGTAATCTCTTCGATCTTCCGACGAGTCGCCGCGTCAGTAACTTTGTCAAAGTGCAATAATGCCAGCGGGTGGACCTTGATATGTGAATCAATGATAAATTCTTCACGCGCCAACCCAACCCCATCGTTAGGAATCATAGAGTACGCAAAGGCGTGGTCAGGCGAACCAATATTCATCATCATCTTGGTCTTTGGCCGCTGTAAGTTCTTTACATCGGTACGATTAACCTTGTAGGCCAATTCACCCTCGTAAACATAGCCGTCATCACCCTCAGCACAGCTGACAGTTATCATTTGTTTGTTGGCAATTTTGCGAGTTGCATCGCCCGCCCCTACGACACACGGAATCCCCAGCTCTCTAGAAACAATCGCTGCATGGCACGTACGACCACCTTTATCGGTCACAATCGCGCTCGCTTGCTTCATGATTGGCACCCAATCAGGGTCGGTCATAGTAGTTACCAGCACGTCACCCGTTTTGAAGGTGGCAATATCATCAAGGCTCATGATCTTACTAGCCCGACCAACGCCAATTCGACTACCTACACTGGTGCCTTGCGTCAGCACCTTGCTCTTGGATTCTAGTTTGTATTCCTCAACAACATTTAGATCTTTACGCGACTGAACAGTCTCTGAACGCGCTTGTACGATATATAGTTTGCCGTCTTCTTCGTCCAGCGCCCACTCAATGTCCATTGGCTTGCCGTAATGATTTTCGATTTCAAGTGCCCACTTAGCAAGTGTTTTTACTTGCTCGTCAGTGATTGAATATCGCTCTTGGTCAGCCTTCGACACCGATACATTTCGCGTTCGGCTTAGGGACTGCGGTACCATCTTTTCTTTTTTGGTACCAACGCGTTTCTTGAGGATCGCTAGTGTCGGCTTGAACACCACAAACTCATCCGGACTCACGCGGCCTTGTACAATATTCTCGCCAATTCCATAAATCGAGGTGATGACAACCGCATTACGAAAGCCCGTCTCGGTGTCAATCGTAAACATAACGCCAGCAGCTTCGCTTTTGACGGCCACCATCTGCTGAATCCCAACTGACAAAGCTACCTTCATATGCTCAAACTTATTCTCAACCCGATATACGATCGCACGATCAGTGAACAATGACGCAATACAGGACTTGGTTGCCTTAAGTACCTGTCTCTCACCACTTATATTTAGGTACGTTTCTTGTTGTCCGGCAAAAGAAGCGTTTGGTAGATCCTCGGCAGTAGCAGAAGAACGGACAGCTACAGTTACATTCTTACGTCCACACTGTCGGCTAAGTTCTCTATAGCCTTGCTTGATCTCCTCGGCAAAATCATCTGGTAGTTTGGCCTTGGTGATAATTTTGCGGATTTTGGCACCGCGCTTTTTTAGATCCTTAAGGTTGTGGATGTCTAAGTCTCGTAAGACTTTTTCGATCTCAGCGCGTATTCCTGCTTGTTCAAGAAAGTAATAGTAGCTTTGGGATGTGGTAGCAAAGCCATTTGGCAAATTAATACCCTTTGGCGCAAGGTGCTTGTACATTTCGCCCAAAGAGGCGTTCTTTCCCCCAACCTCAGGGATATCTTCAATAGCAATGTCTTTGAAAAATTTTGTGTATTTGTTCATGGCAACCTTAGTTAATGTTTATGGTTACATTATACATCAGCTGTTACGAATATGTATGGCCCGCTCTGAGCGATCGCACAGTAACGGCAACATCGCCAGCCACAGTATCATTTCTACTTGCACGTTTATATTGTTTCCAAGCACATACATGACACTCACAAGCAATACACTGACCTGCAAGTTTGACTCACGGTTTTTCACTAAATACGCGGAGCGAAAAGCCAGCAGTAGTATTATCAACAGCAACAGCGTAACGATAATGCCGCGCTCCACCAGCGTATCAATGAGATAATTATGGCTACTCTCAAATCTCCAACCTTCCGCAAAAGATGCCGCCAGCAACGGAGAGGAGTCTGAGTTATGCGTTATAGCGGCCTCTACTGCACCCATTCCTCCGCCAAACAGTACTGCTGGCAAAATCGAAGGCATTGCAGCAACCACTAAACTTTTGCGGAAGCTAATACTCTCTGTCAGATAATCGTTATTCATAACACGATTACTAGTGAGTACGGCCAGCATACTGCAGACTACAAGGCCTACTACAACGCCAAGCAGCATTGCGCGTTTGTTCCTGTGGGCGAACACTAGATAGATCACTGATGCAAGTAAGGCGAGAACGATTGTCAGACGCGTACCAGACAGGATAACGCAGCATGTCAGGAAGATCTGACAGCCAACTATCAACCGCTTACGCGCCTTAAATTCATGAAAAAGCCACCAGCCAATCACGATACCAACCAGCCACAAAAACGAAGCATAGTGCACTTGAACACCCAAAGCGCCCAGTCGCTCACTTGAACTCTGCAGCAACAAGTTAAGCAGGCCCCACAAAGTAATCAGGCCGTATGCAACCACCAGAATCAGTCTCTTGTTCTGCTCTTGTAACCAAAATAACCCACAGGCCACGCTTGCCCATAATGAAAGTATGCTTGGATGTAGCAAAGGGCGGCCCACTAAAGCATCGTGCAGTGGCGGATGAACAAGCAGGGCGATGCTTGAAAGGAGGACAAAACTACCCACCAACACTATACGCCGTTGGCTCAAAGTATGCTTAAAGCCGCCTGTTGCCAGAAAGCAAAGCGAAGAGAGCCCTGCCGCATACAAGAACCCTACTCGTACGCCAACCGTCAGTTGCACATCAGGCACCCACAAAAAGAGACTGCAGGCCATACAAATGTACGTTAGCAGTCTCCAAAAGCGCATGGCTAGTTGTGGCCGTTGCCTACTTTAGCAATACATTATTTCTTTGAGGCGTAGTCCTACAGACGCGTCATAGGCATAATATCCTGCTGGCTGCTTACCATTGCGGTAGTTGGCGCCACCAAGGTAGAGACGTACGTTTTCATCCTTTGAGGCGTCTATGGTGAGGCGAGCCGCGTAAACATTGCCACCCCACCAAGCATTAGCAATCCCAGAGGTCGAAACAACTTTACCCTTTTGCAGTTTGGTGTACCAGAAATGACGAGATGTTGATTTGTTATCAATTATAAGTTTGAGGGTAGTTTTTTTAAGTTGTTGACTCGTTACTTCACCAGCAGTCTGTTCTCGGCAGGCAAAGAAATAAGCAGCCTTTGATGTGTCCAAACTACCGTATGACCCATACCGTTGGGCGCCAATCTGACCAATAGTTGTCCAGCCGGCAGCTTGCGCTTTAAGATTACTGGCGCGGTATTTACCATACGCAAATGTTCCAAGTGAAACAATCGCCAACAGCACAACCAAGCCGATTACAATGTTTTGTAGACGAGAATTTGCAGACGCGCCACCGACTACCCCCTTAGAGCTTACCTTTTTGTTCGTTTTTGTTGATTGTTTAACAGTACTTTTTGTTTTTGTTGTTTTTGGCATATAGAGAATCCTGTTTTATTTTGCCTCCATAGTAGCACACATATACAGCTCAAACAGCTATTTTGCTCATGCTAATTACTTTATAAGCGCGATATTGGTACGCCGTTAAGCGTTCTGGCCGTGTTGCATGAGCGTTTCTGCGCGTTCTTGAGTTACTGCGCGAACCTCTGTTAGATAGTCAAAGAAGTCACCGTAACCACGGTCGCGAACTCTCGCTGCTACATCACTCACTTCACCTATAGCTGCCTCCCTAAAGTCAGCATCCAGTTCCGCTGCTAACGTTCGTACGGTACCCAGACGATATAGCTCTTTACTGCCATAATTGCTATGATGCCATCCTGTAAAAGTCGTTGTTTCATGAACAGCCTTGAGATCTCGATCATTAAGTCCGAGAGCGTTTGCAACAACATACTCAATACAATGACCCTTGCGTGCTGCATCAATTGGATCGTTGAGTAACCCCCGAATCGCCATGTTAAGGCCATTATCATTTACTGTTGTGAGTGTTGAATCGGCGTACCCTGGAGCATAGATGTATCGAGGCACTAGTGCCAGAGCGGCAGCATTCAGCGGGTTTTGTTCAAACTTGGGCAAGCCAAAATAGCCGACAATTCCTATACGCGTCTTACCAGCCGCAAGGTCAGGCTTTAGCCGTGCCTCACGACCCAAAAAACCCAAATGACCACGAAAGGCTGCGTAAGCAAGCTCTTTGGTGTAACGCTCGCGCCGTTCCTGATCTATATCTGGCGACCAAACCTCAGCAAACGTATCTTTTGGCTGTACTTCTACACTCATAGTAGCTCTCCTATCGGTTATATACAGAATTATAACCCCATGTATTTGATTAGCCAACCACAAGCTTATACAGCAGAGAAATCAATGATCGTTCGCAGTATGTTATACGCAGCTCGGGATAAATGCACCGAGGATCGGCCCAGAGGAAGAGTTAACCGCCTTTACTCCATTACTCCCCGAATAAGAAAGCTCGTACCAGTTACTTATCTCCAAAGGCTCAATACTCGTAGCCTTGACTTGGTTATCCCACCAGACACCATATGATGCCTTAGTCTGTTTAAGACTACCAGGATTGCCAGAGTTGCCAGCTGCAAAACGTTTTATATATACAACGCCGTTCAAATAACTTGACGGTTTCACAACATACCCTACAACCGAGCCACCATTGCCTTGTTTGAAACAAAAGCCATACCTGACTGCGGTATCGCCGGTACGTGCGGGCACACTGATCGTCCAGGCTTTGGCTTTGAGGCTCTCTTTTTTCTGATTGAGATAGATCGGCGTAATAGCAATACTCAACAGTAACGCCGCTACCAAAAAAAGTGCCATCTTTTTGAAGGGACTCAATGAAGCGAGGCGTGTGAACAGATTATTCTGCTGTTTTGATTTTACAATTTTGGATGTTTGTTTCTTTTTGGTTTTAGGCATCTTGTTATCCTATTTATTGTACTTATGCATATTCTAACATGAACGTGCAAAATGTGTTTGATTCACAGAGATGAATCCATCAAAAAGCCCAACGCACGGTGAGCTCTTTAGATTGGTGACCTTAAGGGGAATCGACTCGCCTTTGGCGAGCCCGGAAAAACATCTTTGAAAGCGAGCTTTCAAGAGTTTATTCCCTTGCAAACTGCCATCAGGCAGTTTTCACCCTATTGCGGCAATAGGAGTTCGACACACATCAGCAAACCAATTCAAAAACCCTGCCGGTCGGCAGGGCTCTTGAATTGGTGAACCTAAGGGGGGTCAATTCCGAAACCTTTTATCGTGAGTTAGAAGAACTATCAGACAAACTAGCTGCTACGGAGGATGAAAATGCTTAGATTACTCCGTAGAACACCAAAGGCTACGCTGACAAACACAGCACTATACAATGAGCGGTCTTTCTATAGCGCCTTCATCAAAGACGTTAAGCGGGCACAATCAACAGTAGTTATCGAAAGCCCGTTCTTGACCGAAAAAAGAGCATTATATTTTGCAAGGCTGTTCAACAAGCTCGACAGAAAAGGCGTGAGAATCCGCGTCAATACTCGCAATCCACGCCATCACGACAAACCATTAGAGATACAGGCTTGGAGATCCATCCGAATTCTCAGGGATAATGGGGTTAAAGTCTACTTCTTTAGCGATATGCGCCACCGCAAATTAGCCATCATTGATCAACAAATACTGTGGGAGGGTTCGCTCAACATCTTATCCCAAGTACTCAGCAAGGAAATTATGCGCCGTACTAACTCTGCTGAGTTAGCTCGACAAATGGCCATATTCACCAAAATACACAATCGGTTTTGGTGATATACTAAAGATCAACCATGAATGACAGCTACGAGATTAACGAAGATGATATCCAAAAGGTTATAAAGTACCTTGAGTTTCATGATCCTAAAAATGCAGGCCGTGAATACGCTATTGAATTCATCGAAGCTATGCAAGTAGAGGGTAATGAAATTGCTAGAACAGATGAGAAGCTGGCCGAGGCTATTCGTGACTTCACCCGCAAAAAAGACGGCGACGGCTAGGCTCTGTCAGGGAAGATGTCCGAAGCCGTAACTCCGAGTACGACAAATATCTCGTACAGAGTTTCAACCGAAGCAATAGCCACACCTTGTTCTAGCGTAGCGTAGTAATTAGTGGTCAGTCCGACCTTTTCAGCAACATCTTTCTGGGTATAATGCGTGGCTTTACGAGCCTTTTGCAGGTTTGTGCCAATAGTTTTCTTGAGTTTTGCTTCATTCATATCTACTATCCTAATTCTACACCAGACTGTACCAGATATTGCCAGCCGAGTCCACCTCTGTTAGTCTATAAATAGTCAGATCGTTGTACAAGGGAGCCACCATGACAAATGAATCTGGTGGGCAAACAGTGGAGATAGTGGAGTTTATCCAAAAAGCCCTGCCTATACTAGGGGTCGTGGTAGTGTGCGTTTTTATATTCTTCTTCCTGGTCTTCGCTATCCTTAGAGTTGTTAACTATCGCCGTAAGCTTAAACAAAAGAGTGTGTTGCTTGAGATAACACCGCCAGCCTTTCAAGATAAAGTACCGACTGCCACCGCCCAGCTCTTTTCAGTCTTCCATGGTCTGCTCAAGCACCGTTCGCTAACAGACATACTACTGAGATACGCTCCGAGTTTCTCTCTAGAGATTGTCTCCTCTAAAGATAAAGGAATCCGTTATCTTATCCGCACCGATGAAGATAGCGTCGAGATCATCCGCCAGAATATCCAGGCCTACATTACCGACGCTAAAGTAGCAGAGGTTGATGATTACCTCCATGAGGCAGCCTACAGCTCAATTCAAGTTTTTAAGCAGGCCAACCACTTTGCCCACCCGATAGATACCACCAAGACTATCAGCGAACACGACCCCGTAGCCTATCTGACTAATGCCATGACTAAGCTTGATGATGACGAGCTGATGAGTTTTCAGATAGTAGTCACACCAGCCGCGATTGCTGAGGCTACTAAGATTGACCACAAAATACGTCGAGGCTACTGGTCTGGTTCAAGTCTCGAGAAGTCTTTTTCCGGCAAAAACATCCTCAGAATTATCTGGGTAATCTTTAAATTGCCGTTTGTAATCGTCTGGGGCTTACTCTACGCCTTTTTCACCCATGAGTTATATGACTCATCAAAGTATAGTAACAATGCATCAGGGGCATCGTACGTTCCACCAGCTGAACAAGAGCTGCTTGACGAGATGCACGTCAAATTGAGCCAAGACTTGTTCTATGCCGATCTCAGACTATTAGTGCTAGTGAGTAGCAAGCAGCATCTCAAAGAACGCGCTCGAACCTTTGCTGGTTCGCTAGCAACCTATGCCACGCCGAACTGGCAGATGTTAAAGCAATCTCGTAATTATCTCTTTGGATTTGGCTATCCATTTCGCCATTTTATATTTAGAAACCGTCTACCATCGCTGATTCACTCAAACTCAAGCATATTCAGCACTGATGAGCTGGGAGCCTTGTTTCACTTTCCGCACACCAGAGCTGCCCGAACAGACAACGTATCTAAGTCGCTGAGCAAAACGCTGCCAGCACCAACTTCGCTGAAAGACAGAAAGAATAAACTAGATATTATTCTTGGGGAGAATAAACATCAAGGACAGATAACGCCATTTGGTCTGACTGAAGCCGAACGTGAACGCCACATCTTCATGATTGGTGGTACCGGCAATGGCAAAACCACCATGCTGCAATATGGTATTGTGCAGGATATTCGGAGTGGTAAGGGTGTAGCAATTATTGACCCGCACGGCGACCTTGCAACCACGTTGCTGCGCTACATTCCAAAAGATCGGATTAAAGATGTCATCTACTTCAGCCCTGACGATATCGACCATCCACTAGCCATGAATTTATTAGAGCTGCCAAAAGACCTGAAAGGCAGTGCCTTAGAGCGAGAAAAAGACCGCATTACTGAATCTGTTATATCCGTACTACGCAAAATATTCTCCGATGATGATACTGGCGGTCATAGAATCGAATATGTTCTGAGAAACGCCATCCAAACGGCACTAACAACTGAAGACCCAACTATTTTTACTATCTTTGAGTTGCTGACTAACGACACGTATCGCAAGAAGATAACTAATAACCTACCCGCTGGAACGCTTAAAAACTTTTGGCAGAATGAGCTTGGCAAGGCCGGAGCTATGCAACGTGTCAAAATGAGTCACGGCGTTACCAGTAAAATTGGGCGGTTTGAGTTCTCTCCTGCCACTAAGCGGGTTATGGGGCGGCCTCAATCAACTCTAGACTTTGATGACCTGCTCAATTCTGGCAAAATCCTGATCTGCAACTTTTCTAAGGGAAACCTTGGCGAAGATACCTCAGCCTTGTTTGGCACAGCAGTCCTTGCGAAGCTGCAAACCGCCGCACTTAGGCGAGCTCGGATAGACCAGCGTGAACGTAAACCGTTTTACCTCTATGTTGATGAGTTTCAGAACTTTGCTACTATGCCGTTTGTTCAGATGCTAAGTGAAGCGAGAAAGTACAAGCTATTTTTAACCATGGCAGAACAATCCACCACCCAGCAAGATGAAGAGCGATTAGTGAACATTATTCTCGCTAATGTAGGCACGGTAATTACCTTTAGAACGGGTAGCCCCGTAGATGAACAACTAGTGCTGCCATTATTCAAACCCTATATTGAGCCGGGTGAAATAGCCAATCTACCGAGCTTCAATTTTTACGCCCGACTCTCCGCCATAAAGTCTCAGGAACCATTGTCTGGTGAAACCTTACTGCTTGATAACAATGGTGATGGAGCGGTAGCCAAGCAAGCCATACAATCTTCCCGTAAACGGTACGCCTACAACTACGAAGATACAGAAAAGCCAAAGAAGAAACCTAGGAACAGTAAGGTAGAAGATACCCCAGTCATAGACACTCAGCAAGATCAGCCGATAGAGGTGTAACGGTAAAGCCTAAGAGTCAGCGAATCCCAATACCGTTCGCCCGATCGTTGTTGTTGTCCGGGTTCACGTTGTCCGCGTTGAAGTTCGCGTTGAAAGCGTTGTCCACGTTGTCTGGGTGAGCCGAACTAGACCACAAGTTACCGTTGTTGCCCTGATCGTTGAAGCCCTCCCACCAGTTGCCGGAGAAACGGGGCCCAGACAGGCGCGCGCTCATCAATACTACTCACTGTACTATACCGAGCGTGCCCGGTACAGGGAGGTCTTGGCGGCGCTGCCCCAAAAGAACTAGTTATGAATATCAAAACTAGTGAGTACTGTCTCTTAGATGTGCCTATCTGCCTGATTCGTCACCGGGTAGCTAGCCCCACCGGATCAGTCCAGTGCGTATTCGCCGCCAAGAGCAGCCCGCCCCTGAGCCAAGCAAAGCACCTCTTTATTGTACCCCCCCTGAGCAATATCTATAGCACTCAGTAGTTTGTGGTGTTTGTAGTGTTTTACCAGCCCCCGGTATGAGGCTTCGGTTTCTTTCGAGCAGTCTGGAGCCGAAAGCGCCGCCAGAAGATTGCGCTTAAATCGCTTGCCCGGATGCATACGGTGCGGATATACCACCGCGCCTAAGAATGCCACGCCCCTGTGACACTCTTGCAAATGCCGCTTGTGCGGATGAAGCGTTAGCCCTAAGGTTTGGTTTACATACTGTTCAATCGTGCTAGTTGCTTCAATCAGCTCAGCCTTACTAGGAGAGACAATATAGAAATCGTCAACGTAGCGCCCATAGTGCTTAAATCCCAGCTCGAGCGTGACGAATCTATCCAGCTGGTCGAGGTAGATGTTACTGAGCAACTGCGAAGTCAGGTTACCAATAGCGATACCACGTCCTTTTGGTTGATGGAATAAACTTTTGCTTGGTGGCAAACCGCGCCAAGCGCTGCGCGGACAGTTGAGCTGCACGCCATCAAGCGGGTCATTAAAAATGATTACTTTCCATAAATACTTGCACACCTGATAGGCATACCCCTTGTCCGGAAACTGGCGGTTCAACCCCCACATTGCCCGTTTGTAGAGTTTTGTGCGTTCCAAGCTCATGAAGTACCCTTGTAAATCGAGTTTAAGTATATACGCTGGTCGGGTGTAGTTACGGCTCACTGAGCGGATGTGGTGATCAAGACGGCGAATACCGTAGAGCGTGCCTTTACCAATCCTACAGCTGTAATTATCTTCGATGAAACGGGCGTCCCACCATTCGCTCACTTGATTAAACAAAAAATGGTGCACCACTCTATCCCGAAAAGCCGCTGCGAATATCTCCCGCTTGACGGGCCTATTTACTATAAAGGCCGTTGATGGCCGGGGCGTGTAACTGCGAGCGTGAATCTCATGGGCAAGCGCGACAAGTTCGGTCTTGGCAATCTTATCAAAGGCTATGACCTCGGGCTTGCTGGTTTTGCCAACACGAGTTGCTTTGTAGGCCTCGGTGAGTTCTTTGGTAAGCCAATCGAGGCGGGTGTTTGCAGTACGCGTGGTCATAGTTTTACCAGTCTTGATACTAGATTTGAAAATTTTTCTATCGGGCTGGGGAACCCAGTCGACTCGGCGGGCTCAGGCGTGGTCACGCCCTCACGCCAGCCTCGCTTTGTGGGATCCCCAGACAACCACTAAGGGATTAGTGGTTGTAAGAGACAGCGAATCCCAACACCGTACGCCCGACCGTCGTAGTCGTCCGGGCCCACGCCGTCCGCGAAGAAGTACGCGTAGAAAGCGTAGTCCACGTAGTCTGGGTGAGCCGAACTAGACCACAAGTCACCGTAGTTGCCCTGATCGCTGAAGCCCTCCCACCAGCCGCCGGAGAAAGTGCCTTTAAATGTGCCGTTTGGTTGCCAGTTTTGGTAATACTGGTAAATGTCATCTAGGTATGTGCTGTCTTGGCCATTCGGGAAGCCGGCCATGCGGGCGTTAAGCTCATTGAATTCGTTAGTTGGAAGCGGGATGTAGGTGTTGGTGTCATAGCCACCTTTTGGCAGTCGCCAGTTGGCGGGGCAGATGGAGTATGGGGCATTACCGTCTTCTTCTGTGTGACTGGTTCTGGATTCACCGCCAGTAGCCGCTGACCAGTTGTACAGGTAGCCATAGTTGGTGGCTCCACTGCCGGTATCACCAGAGACAGGGCCGTAGGCTCCGGGGTTGTCGTAGTCTGCAGTGCCTGAGGTGACCACTTGTGGCAACGTAAAGTTACTATCTATGTCTGTGTCAGCCGGGGTTAGGTTGAGCGTGCCTGTCGTGCTGCCAAGCTTGAGGTTATCTAACATCCAACAGTTACCATCGGCAAGTTTAGCGACTTGGTAGGTCTGTCCTGTACCTCGCGGGTCACTGAGAGTGATGACAGCGCTTTCGTTGCTACCGTCGTAGACAGTGAGAGCTGCACATTGCTGTGGGGTGAAAGATTGCATGGTAGCAGTAGTTGAACCGTTGTCGGTGGCTACATACGCCAGCTTAAGCTCTTTCTTGCCCGGGGTGACAGTACTATCTATCTGGAAGTCGAGGGTTACTTCTGTAGTATCACCTGATGAAGCACTGTCAGTGGTCTTGAGGGTCAGCGCTGGATCTCCAGCATTGAGAGCTGTACTGGTGGTGACGTCTCCACCCTTGAGCTTTATGGCGATGCCTGGTTCAGCTTCTGCTAGGCTCGCAGTCAGGGTGTAGCCGTCCGCATTGGTGCTGCCGCTAGTTAGAGTTGTAGTTGTGGTGGCAGTACCACCACCTTCAGGAACGGTAACGGTGATTTCATTCTGGTCAGTACCGAGCGTGAGGGTGGGGGCTGCTGAGGCACTAGGGGAGCTCAGGGCGAGGCTGGCGCCAAAGACAGCCAGGAGAGCTAGGATACCGAAGCTACGGAAGCTGAGGTTATGGGTTTTATGTGAGCGGCGCATGAAGCGAAATGCAACGATGCCGGAAACTATGAGGGCAATAGCAGCCCCGATGAGTGGTAATAGTGATATACCGGTAGAAGCAAGATCGCCGCCTACCAATATGTTAATGGTTTGTGTAACTGATTGTGTGTCCATGTACGCTTGTTTCCCTCTCTGTGCCCCATAACTGATTGCTCAGGTGAACAACAGTAGAATTATGGTATGGATCTTTATGTTATTAACTCCTAAAAAGCACCAAACACGTGAGGCTTTAGCGGTGGTGGGTTGCGCTACCGTAAAGTGTTTATGCTCCAATAGTACTGGGATGTTGTAGATAATGCAAGTGTTATTTTGCTTACATTTGTAAGTGGTTGATGACAAAAGTAATCAATACGCTAGAAAGGTGAAATCATCATCTATAGAACATGTCTATACAGAACTTGGCAAGCGCATTGTTGCCGCTCGGAGTGCCAAAGGCATGAGTCAGGAAAAACTGGCGGCTGAAAGCGGTATTGATCGAACCCATATGGGCTTTATTGAACAAGGCCGCTGAAAACCGACCCTTTCAACCTTGGTGAAGATTGCAGGCGCGCTGGATATAAAGCTGGAACGGCTTTTTAAGGGGTTGTAGTCCTAATCTTTTAAAGAGTTTCCTTTCCGTAGTTCTTCCAGTATACGTGCCGAACAAACCCATCAAGGTAGTATTCACCCCTAGAAGATGGGGTTTCTATTTTTTGTATCTTCTAAGGGGAATCTCCAGCCGTTGACGGCTTTGCCCTGCGGCACCGTGTATGACTTCCGTTACGTAAAAGTAAAGGAGGCATTATGCACAGCGTAGCAGAAGAACTAAAAACTAATACTACCTACAACGGGTGGAGCAATCGGGAGACATGGGTGGTGAACCTGTGGCTAGGCAGCGAACCGTACTCCTACGATATGTTGCAACATATCCTCAAGGCGTTCGATTCTATCAGTGAGCAAGCTGAAGAGCTTGAAAACTGTGTGAGGAACGATGATAACGCCTTGTTGGGAAAGGCATCGATGTGGAGCGATTTGCTAACCACATCACTTGACCGAGTGAGCTGGTATGAGATTGTTCAGAGCAATCAAGAGTAACCAGTGAGAGTCCCAAGCAAGACTTAAAACTGCTCTTTTTTATGTAAGTAACGGAGTTCCTGCGCCCCGCAATGCCAATGTAAATAAGAAAAGGCGCCTCTGGTTCAATACAGTACCGTATACGCCTTTTACAGAT
>CAYUUR010000002.1:0-289361 GCA_964448075.1 uncultured Candidatus Saccharibacteria bacterium
ATTAGGCACGCCGCCAGCGTTCATCCTGAGCCAGGATCAAACTCTCCAAAAAAGAATATGATTCTTAGCATCAGTGTAAAACTGACTTACAAAAAACAATTCATGCCCTGATAAAGTTCAGGGCGAACTGACGTTGATTTGCACTATTCAATTTTTAACGTTCGTGTTTTTCGAGACACTCATATACAGGTCCCAAAAAGCTCATACAATCGTACAGGGAGAGTTTCTTACTGTCAAGACTTTTCTTAGGTGTTTTTTGACCTTTTCTGTTGTTATTTAAGCATCAGCAATACAGTTACGGAATGCTGTGACACGCATTATGATGTAAATGGCCTAAGCCAGATTTCAACTTGATCCACAAGAGCCTCCGCGTCAACAAATGATTCTGCCGACTCGACAATCGCCATGAGCGAGCTGCATTCATTATCATCTAGGTAGTGGATAGCATCTGGCCTTACGCTTCTCACGTCTTCAAAAGTAATTACGGGAGTATAGGCAAACCACTCCTGGCTGTACATCTCCTCATGAAAGGAATGTACCATTGCTGGCGGCCCATCATGACTCGCCACTACCATGAATCCGAGCTCAGCGAACCGTCCTCGCCTATTTGTAGGATCCAAAATTTCTTCGGCTATTTCGTCTGGCACGTATGGCGACCCATCGCGATACAGATGTACTGCCATTCCGACTGATTCGCGGGCATCGTCTTCGTAGTAGCCTTTACCCAGCTTGCCTAGACTCACTTCATCGGCACCCCACAGTTGAGCCGGAAACTTCGGTGACTGCCTTCGGTATAGGTCGGGGCATTTTGAGCCCTGACCCAGATAGTAGACTTCACCATTGTCTGCTAGCCACTGTATTTCCGCATCGGGCAGAGACAATGTAGCAAGTGCAGCGCCTAATTGCCGCTCTCGTGTTTGTGAAACGCTGCGAGCAAAAATTAGCCGTGCTGGCAATTCAGGTTGAAACTTCTCTAAATCACTCATTGATTTATATACTATAGCATGTAAATCGAGTTCTGCAAGTACTACTCAGCGGCAATGACTTCGGTGGTTTCTTCATCGTCGTCTTCAGTGTCGGCAACGTGCTTAACAAGCGCGAGTGATGCAACGGTGTCTTTGTCATTCATACGCATGATGCGGACACCTTGCGTGGCCCGACCGAGCGCAGGAATATCCTTCAGACCAAGACGGATGGTCTGACCCTGGGTTGAGATAATGATTACCTCGTCTTCTTCATCGGTCAGAGCTTTTACGCCAATCAATTTACCTGTCTTGGTGTTCACTACAGCCGAACGGATACCAACACCGCCACGAGCGTGTGCCGTGAACTGAGCTATCTTGGTACGCTTACCGTAGCCGTATTCACTGATAACAAAGATGTTGGTGTCTTCAGAGACAATATCCATACCAATCACCTGATCACCGGCGCGCAAACGGATGCCACGCACCCCGCGTGATACGCGACCCATTGGTCGTGCGTCTTTTTCATGGAAGCGGATAGCCTGTCCTTGTGAGGTCGAGATAACTACTTCGTTATCGCCGGTTGTCATTCTGATCCAGCGTAATTCATCCCCTTCATCGAGGTTGATAGCAATCAGCCCTGTTTGACGGACATTCTGATACTGCTCAAACGCTGTCTTCTTCACGACGCCGCGTACCGTACACATCATCAGGTAGCCAGTCTTCTTGTCTTGCTTGCTGACGTTAATAACAGCGCTGACAGTTTCTTCTGGCTGGAGTTGCAATAGATTGACCAGTGCGACACCCTTGGCACTCAGAGAGGCCGCAGGAACTTCGTAAGTCTTCAGTCTGAATACGCGACCCTTATTGGTAAAGAACAGGAGGAAATCGTGCGTAGAAGCGTTCACAACGTGCTCGATGACGTCTTCTTCTCGCGTTACCATGCCACGCTTGCCCTTACCGCCACGGCCTTGTTTGCGGTATTCGGCGATTGAGCTGCGCTTGATGTAGTTGGCGCTGGTCAATGTGACGGCCACTTGCTCATCAGGAATGAGATCTTCATCGCCGAGACGGTTGAGCTCTTGTGCTACAACTTTGGTACGACGATCGTCGCCAAATTGCTTCTTAAGGACAAGTAATTCTTCCTTGATGATGGCCAAGATCCGTTTTTCGTCCGCTAAAATAGCCTCGAGTTCGGCGATAATCTTAAGGAGTTCGGCGAGTTCGTCCTCGATCTTCTTTCGTTCCAGACCAGCAAGCGTTCGCAGTTGCATAGCCAAGATAGCCTTTGCCTGGATCTCAGAGAGCTTAAACTTCTTGATCAGATTAGCCTGGGCTTCCTCAGTTGTCTGGGAGGCCCGAATTGTCGCGATAACCTCGTCAATGTGATCAAGCGCGATCTTAAGACCCTCGAGGATGTGGGCACGGTCTTTAGCTTTACGGAGTTCAAATTCAGTACGACGGCGAACGACAGTACGACGGTGCTTGAGGTATTCCTCAAGGATATCTTTGAGCCCAAGCACTCGCGGCTGAATGCCGTCGATAAGCGCCAACATGTTGTAGTGGAAGGTTGTCTGTAGCGGCGTCATCTTATAGAGCTGGTTCAAAATTTTCTTAGGATAGGCATCTTTCTTGAGGTCAATGACCATACGGACTGCGCCACGCGCCGTTTCGTCACGAAGATCAGATATACCCGTAATCTTCTTTTCCTTCACGAGGTCAGCTATCTTCTCGATCAGACTGGTTTTGTTGAGCGCGTACGGAATCTCGGTGATGATAATCTGATGCTTGCCCTTTTTGGACTCCTCAATATTTGCAACACCACGAACCACAACGCCGCCCTTACCCGTTGCGAACGCGGTACGAATAGAGTCAGCGCCGTAAATAATACCGCCCGTTGGGAAGTCAGGTCCTTTGACGTGCTTCAATAGGTCATCAAGCGTCGCCTCAGGGTTCTCGATGAGCTCAGTGATGGCGTCGACAATTTCGTTAAGGTTGTGCGGTGGGATATTGGTTGCCATACCGACGGCAATACCCATCTGACCGTTCAGGAGTAGGTTTGGCAAGCGAGCCGGTAACACCTCTGGTTCCATTTCACTGCCATCGTAGTTCTCACGGAATGGCACGGTGTCTTTGTCGATGTCTTCGAGCAATGCTAGACCAGCCTTGGCCATACGCGCCTCTGTATAACGCTGGGCAGCTGGTGGATCACCATCCATTGAACCAAAGTTACCTTGACCGTCCACCAACAGATAACGGGTAGACCAGTCTTGCGCCAAGCGTACCATGGCGTCATAAATCGCTACATCACCGTGCGGGTGGTATTTACCCATTACATCACCGGTGATACGTGCGCTCTTCACATACTTTGATCCCGGCTTCCAGCCGTTCTTGTCCATAGAGTAGAGAATACGGCGGTGCACCGGCTTCATACCGTCACGCACATCTGGCAAGGCACGCGCAACAATCACACTCATGGAGTAACGCAGGTAGCTGTCTTCCATGACGTCTTCTACGGTACGGAGCTCAAGCGTTCGTGAGTGATCGCTACTAACGCGCTCAGAATTATCAAAGATGTTGTCTGGGTTACTTAGAATCTCACCGCTGTCTTTAGTGCTATCTGTTGTCATATCGTTATCGTCTTTTTTCTTGTCGTCCATACTATACGTCCAAATCCTTCACAAATTTTGCATGCGTCTGAATAAAGTTCTTGCGTAATTCGACTTCACTTCCCATCAGTTTGTTGAATATTGCATCGGCTTTTTCGGCGTCCTGCAATCGTACCTGAATCAAAACCCGGTTCTCTGGGTTCATCGTGGTTTCCCAGAGTTGGTCGGCGTCCATTTCACCCAAACCCTTATAGCGCTGAATGTCGGAAAGACCGGCTTGTTTCTTGCGATCATCTTTGTCACTGACTGCCGTGCCGCGATCCTTTCTCTCTGATATCAACTGGTCAACCATCATATCGCGCTCTGCGTCGCTATAGGCATATTGGCGTTTGTTGCTGGCGCCTTTCAGCAAATACAGTGGTGGCTTGGCAAGATACAAGTATCCGCCGTCAATAATCGGCTGCATATGACGGAAGAAGAACGTTAGCAGCAAGGTGCTAATGTGTGATCCGTCAACGTCGGCATCAGTCATGATGATAATGCGGTGGTAACGGAGGCCGTCCATACTAAACTGCTCTTCAATGCCGACACCAAGCGCTTTAATCAACGTCACGATTTCGTTGTTGCCCAGCATCTTATCAAGACGAGCACGTTCGACGTTTAATACTTTACCTCTGAGTGGCAAGATTGCTTGTGTCTTGCTGTCGCGACCAGACTTGGCTGAACCGCCGGCTGAGTCACCCTCTACGATGTACAGTTCTGAATTTTCTGGGCTCTTGCTGGAGCAGTCGGCCAACTTACCAGGCAATCCAGAACCTTCAAGAACACCTTTACGGATAATATTATCGCGTGCGGCACGGGCGGCTTTGCGGGCGCGAGCGGCAAGCAGTGCCTTACCGACAATCTTGCGGGCAACAGCCGGATGTTCCTCTAGGTAATAATTAAAGTACTCAGACATGACAGTTTCGACATAGCCGCGAACCTCAGGGTTACCCAGCTTATTCTTGGTCTGACCCTCAAACTGCGGATCAGGTATTTTCACCAATATAACCGCAGTAATACCTTCACGAGTATCTTCACCGCTCAAGTTTTCTTCTTTTTCTTTGATCAACCCGTTCTTGCGAGCGTAATCGTTAATAACACGGGTCAATGCTGAACGGAATCCAGTTAAGTGCGTTCCACCATCAGGGTTGTAGACGTTGTTCGCAAAAGCTTTAATCGTCTCTGTGTAGGCATCGGCGTACTGGACGGCAACCTCAACCTGAACTTCTTTGATTTGCTTATCAACGTAGAAGACGTCCTCATCAACGACATCCTTACCGACATTAAGGTGCTTAACGTACGACATGATGCCGCCTTCGAAGTAAAAGCTACAACGTTCCCCTGTTGTTTCATCTGTTAAGAAAGTTCTTATACCTTTTGTAAGGTAGGCTGCATGACGTAAACGATCGAGGATAGTGTTGTAATTAAACTTGGTTGTTTCAAAGATTGATTCATCAGGATAGAAGATAATGTCTGTTCCGGTGCGGTCAGTTTTGCCGACCACCTTAAGATCTGCCACAGGCACGCCAGTCTCATATGTCTGTTCGTGCATTTTGCCTTCACGATGAACCCGCACTATCAACTTAGTCGAAAGCGCGTTTACGACACTCACACCGACACCGTGCAGACCACCAGAAACTTTATAGCCGCCGCCGCCGAACTTACCGCCAGCGTGCAGAACGGTCAGAACAGTCTCTACCGTGCTCTTACCGGTCTTAGGGTGAATGTCAGTTGGAATACCACGACCATCATCTGTTACCATAACACCGCCGTCAGCCTGCAATGTCACTGCGACAGAAGTTGCATGACCGGCCAAGGCTTCATCAATGCCGTTATCAACGATTTCCCACACCAAGTGATGTAAACCTTCAACTCCAGTCCCACCAATGTACATACCTGGACGCTTACGGACCGGTTCCAGCCCCTCAAGAACTTGAATCTGCTCAGAGTTATATTTTTGTTTATTCACTCGTAAACTACCCTCTCGTTTTGTCTCTTAGTTTTCCCACTCGTTACAAATAGTATAACGGAATTGGGCATTCTGTACAACTTCGTGAAGTCACAGGATTTAAGGGGTGGAATCTCTGTTTCCACGCGACTATTCCCCACTTCTCAGCACAAATTATACAAAAAGCATGACTTAGGCTTGTTTGAACACATGCTTTTATGGTTCAATAAGCAGTAGCATTATACACAAGTACATAAAAAGTAAAAGAAAAAATATGTTCAATAAACTCATCGCTAACCTGCCCTTCAATCCAAGTCTGATAAATCAGGTGGCTTTTTACAGTAAGCGATTACGACGAGAAACCGCCATACGGCGTATGGGCTTTGTGTTTGTTGCTCTGACATTCTTTGTACAGATGTTTGCGGTATTTGCACCTCCTGAACCCTCACTCGCCGCCTCTGGCAACGATGTCATTTATGGTGGGTTCAGCTCCATTAGCGCTGCAGCTAATAACTGTAAGAGTGATACGCAGGACTTTCGGAAAATCCTCCAGCACTTTGGTATTACGTGTGAAAACATCGAACTCGGCACCACCGTCCAGCTCGGACGTGGCGATTATAATGGACAGCTCTACTCAATGGGTCGTCACCGCGCGAGTCGCGGCTGGGACAAAGAAGTTCAGATTGACGGCGCCGGCACTCTCTATATGGGGAAAACCGCAGATCGCTGGCGCGCTAGCAGCTTTAAAGCTATTTCCTTAACGAACTCAGCAGGTGCACAGTTCTATCTCTTATATGATTGCGGTAACCTCGTAACGGTTGGTCCGCCGACTATACCGCCGCCAGTGGAACCACCACCGCCACCACCTACGCCAGTGCGAGTTGTCGCCTGTAACCTATTATCGATGAGCCTTCCTGATGGCGGCACAGTAAAGGCTGGTTCACTCGTCAGTGTGCGTGGCCGCGCAGCTGGTCGTAACGTTGCAGCCAACGAATCAGTCAGTATGTATTACGAAATGACCAACAAAGACACTGGGGCTCGTGTTGGCTTTGTGCAAGAAGCACAAGGGGTTGAATTCTCCGAAAACGGACCTGGTGACCTCAGGTACGCATCTGACCCAACATGGCGCCGCTTCACCATCGACAATCCAGGCGTCTACCAATTCAAGCTGAGCGTTAAGTATGACTCAGCCTCAAAGGACGCCATATTTAACGGTATCAATCACTGTCAGAAAACCATCACTGCAGAGAAAGAAGATGTTTGCCCAGAGTTACCGGGTGATCAAGACAGTTCAGACCAGTGTGAAGTGTGCCCTATTTCTGGCGATAACAACGAAGAGCTGTGTCTCATCCTAAGTAAGAAAGCTGCAAATGACACACAAAACATCGATGACGCCAACGGAAAGGTTGCTCAACCGGGCGATCAAGTCACCTACACATTAACCGCGGCTAACAAAAACAAGAAAGTATACAGGGACTTTGTGGTTGAGGAACCGATCGCTGATGTCCTCGAGTACGCCGATATCGTTGACTTTCACGGCGGTAGACTTGAGACACTCAACGACGTGCAAATGGTGCTATGGCCCGAAACCGATATTCCAGCTAACGGCAGTATAGATAAACAACTCACTATCAAGATAAAAGACCCCTTGCCTGCCACCAACACGCCGGCATCCGACCCGGCATCATTTGATATGCTCATGACCAACATTTACGGCAACAAGATAGACATTCCTCTGCCTCCACCCCCAAGTAAACGAGTTGAACAGACTATTGGCGCCCTGCCTAACACCGGTCCCGCTGAGAATCTCGCTGCCGCTGTACTGCTTACAACGTTTGTTGGATACTTCTTTGCCCGTAGTCGTCTTATGAGAAAAGAACTGGACATTGTCAGAAGTGAATACGATGCAGGAGGCATAGCATGAGCGAGAAATACATTCCCCGCCACGAACAGCGTGAGCATACACCTGACGCGCACGAAAATGTTCATGAACATCAAGAGAGACTCGCCCGAAGCGTTGAACACGGTAAAGAAGCTCGTCATGAACAAGCCGAAAAACTCCCTGAGCTACAAGAACAAGCCAAAGCAGAAGCAATCAGCGGCAAAGAGTTCAGTGTTGCCGAAAAGGAACAACCCCAACCCGTAAGCAACCTTGAGATTAATCGATCGGTCAAAGAAGCATCGCGACGACGCGTTATGAAACGCGTACGACGTCATTTGCGGCCTGACGAACGTCTGTTGAGCAAAGTCACCCATCAACCCGTTGTAGACGCTGTCAGTCGTGCTGCCGAGAAAACCATTGCCCGTCCATCAGGACTTTTCGGTGGCGGCCTAGTTGCATTCGTCGGTAGTACTGCATATTTATGGATCGCCCGTCATTACGGCTATTCGTACAATTATTTCTTGTTCATTGCACTATTCGTTGGTGGCTTTTTCCTTGGGATGACGATTGAGCTACTCGTAAAAAGCCTTCGCAAGAAGTAACCTTACTTCACGCTCGAGTCTGATGAAGTCGGTGGAGTATCCGTTTTTGGCGTTGCCGATGTATCGGCTTCTTGTTTGGGATGAAGCATGCCTTCTTGATCAATATATATAGTGTCGTTGCTTTCTTCGTGTACAACTGGCGTAGGGCTCCGACGCAACTTTATCTCACCTTCATGACCTGTTTTAACTGGAATATGCGGCTTAGGAGGTGGCGGCGTTACATGCAATGGCTGCAGCGATGGCTTTATTTCGGCTGGCTCAGCTTGGGCAGGCGACATATCAACGTGACTTGGCGGTTGAAGTGGCTGCTGTGGCTGAGTCACAGGTGTAGGCGCGGCGGCTGGAGGTGTATTCAAGTATGTATGGTGAGCTGTAGCAGCTGGTACTGGCGGCACCTGACTGTGGTGCAACGGCTGTGGATACGCAGGAGGCATCGGTGCAGGTGTATGCTGGACAGCCGACGGGACACCTGCTGGCACTGGTGACGCGACAGGTCGCTGGCCAAATGCCGGTGCTGGTTGCGGTGGTACTTGTCTAGCCGGAGGAAAGCCTGTAGTCGGCGGCGGAGCAATTGGCTTCGTTCCACGCTTGGCAAGCCAGTCATCTAAGAATGAAGATCCGGCTGCAGGTCGCGGTGGCACGGCGCGCCCGGCAGGATACCCTGCTGGAGGATATTGACCAGCGGCCGGCATACCAGGTCGAGCGCCTGGTCTTGCGCCAGCTGGCGCCAATGGTGCAGGTTGTGACCGCAATCTTTCCATTATCTCACCGCTCACTTTTGCTCTTGGACGGCCATGCTTAGCCGCTGAGAGCTGTTTCAATGCCTGACCGAGTTGTGTATTAGGTTCACCCAAAAGTGGCACCGTAGACATACTAAAGGACTGCGTTGGAACACCGCCGATAAGCATTCGAACGATCGCGTTATGATTTGGCACGCGCTGCAGGTCATCGACGTCAAAAACAGGCGCAAATTGTTTGGCCAAGAATTCTGCGTCATTAGTGCCAACACGAAACGCAATTATTGAACCAATGTTACCAAATACCGCATCGCGAATCTCTTCTGTTAGCTGCGTAGTAAACTGGTTTGCCACTGTTAAGTTCAATCGATACTTCCGAGCCTCTGACAAAATCGTAGCAAAAGAATCAGTCGAGAAGTTCTGGAACTCATCAACGTACAAAGAGAAATCTTTGCGGTCATCTTCTGGGATATCTGACCGACTCATAGCTGCAGCCTGGAATTTCATTACAAAGATCATACCGAGAAGCTTGGAGTTTAACTCCCCTGTTTTTCCCTTGCTGAGATTAACAAGCAGTATCTTGCCTTCATCCATAATTTGTCTGATCTGAAAGGCGCTCTCTGTCTGTCCAATAATATTGCGCATCATCTCATTAGAGAGAAAGGCGCCAAACTTACTGGCCACCCAGCTCGTGACTTCTCCTGATTCATTGGAGCGCTGTGAGTTTGGCCATTCCTTTGTCCAGAAATCCAGGACGTTCTGATCAGTAACGTGCTTAAGTTTTGCTTTCATAAATGCTGGGTCAACCAGTAACTTCGGTATATCAACGAACGTTCCACCTGCAGGGTCAGCCATCAGTAGGAGTGCACAGTTGCGGAAGATATGTTCAAACCGTGGCCCCATCATGCCCTGTCTGTTTGGATCATACAGCTTATATAGAATGTTGATAGCTTCCTGAATCAAGAAGTCTTTCTGGTCCGGGTTATCGAACTCAAACAAGTTAAGCCCGAGCGGATAGTCCATATCTGACGGACAGAAGTATATGACGTCTTCGGTACGCTCTTTTGGCACCATAGACAGTAATCGTTCGGCACCGTCGCCATGCGGGTCGATATACGCAAAGCCTTTACCGTTTAACATGTCCTGGAGTGCCAGATTTTCCATCATGGTCGACTTACCAGTACCTGTTTGTCCAACAAGATACATGTGACGACGGCGATCTTCGTCAGCCAGTCGTATTGGCTTTTTGACACCGCGGAAGACGTTGTAGCCAAGGAACGTCCCTGTCTCGCTCATACTGCGTGGCCCATCAGCTTGTTTAGAACTTTGACGCTCAAGCTGGGACGTTGGAATGTTCTTCTGGTCCGGGAAGTGGAAGATTGTTGCAAGCTCAACAGAGTTGAGAATATTCTGGTTACACTCCTGCGGGAAAAAGCGCAAAATATATGCTGTTACGAAGCTATCGATGTCCTTCGATGGCGTAAACTTGAACCCGTTGCGCCCTGGCGCATCAAACAACGAGAATGAAGCAACGATATTACTCAATATCGTCTGTGAGCGCTGCACAACGTTTGACGAAGCTACAACGCGTATCAAAACTTCATAGCCTGGGTGGTTAGTCTTGTCATCTATCGCGTCAACGACCGACTGCTCATGAGATGAAAGATCAGGCTTGTCGCTACCTCCACCACTCTTGTCTTCTGGCGGTTTAACCAGCGCAGTTGCAAGCTGTTTACCCCACTCGCCGACTTGCGCAGTGCCTTTCTTGCTCTTATCACCTTTTCGTTTCTTACTTGCTACTGCCTGTGCAGTTTTGCGCCAGTCATTGTTTGCCGGTCGCATTAAGATCTGGATACCAGCTCCATCTTCTTTATCAAGCGTTGATAGCGCATTCAGAATCGACTGTAGAGCATCACGCTTGAGATCTCGGAATGTCGCGATCGGGTAGGCATATGGCTCCTTCAAAGTCAGCTCACCGCCAACCGTACCGCTGATCTTGCCCACCGGACTGAATATGTTATGTTCAGCAACCTCCTCAAGGCGTGCGGTCGGGTAGGCACTCACAACCGCCTGCTTCACTACATCTACAAGTACAATTGGCACAGCAGCATAGAACTGTACAAAACCTCTCGAGCCGATAATTTCAAAAGCAAAATGCCTCTGGCCATAAAACTTCGTTTTGAAGCCTTTTTGTACGGTGCTCGATATAATATTGTAAACAACTTGTGCTTTGGAAACGTTTTCATCGTTTACTTCGCGAGCATCACGTCCACCCACTTGGGTATCTTCACTTATTGGCGGTAAATGGATTAGGAGCGGCACCATCTTGAGGCCACGTTCGTAGTTCTTCTGCTCACGCAATACCTTCCTCGAGTGAAGATAAATAGCAAAACCTACCCCAGCAGCCAGTAGTAACAGTACGCAAAGAATGATTAAGAATACGCCCACGTTAGTCCTTGCTTACCTTAATATCTTTGTTGTATCGCTTCTTTATGTAGTCGGCTTTTACCAGATTAATCTGTTTGTTCTGAAGATGTGGGTCGTTTCGAGTGTTGTCAACGATAGCTTTAGCTTTGTTAACCCACTCTTTTTCAATTAAATCCGCGTCATCGGCCATCAGTTGATCGTCACTGAGTGGCGTTGTCGTGCCTGTTGTGGAGGTGGTAGCAGGATTGGGCACCGCAGGTATAGCAACGCTCGGCACAGAAATAGACGGCGCTTGCGGTGCTGCCTCTGGACCTATGGCAGAACCTTCGCTTGCCAGACGTTCTGCGAGAGGATCAACTGCACTCACCTCAGGCTGCGGCTTGGGCAAATTATAGTTTTGTGAGTGGTCGTTACTATTTAGGTTCATCGTTGGTATGAATTATAGCAAATAAACCTTTAGCTTAACAGAGGCGTTTATTGGTTAAAAATATGACTTTTCCGAACATAAAAAACTGTCATTATTAACAGAGTGGCTAGTAGCAAAATATCGCGAATAGTTAACTGTTCAACAGAGCTCAGCACTAACAGAAATGTCGGTACCGCCGACGCTGAAACGGCAAGCAAACTCACCCGTGTAACAGACATATTTGGAGTAACCTGATGTAAAAAATACTTAGCAGAATGGTACAAAGCAGCAAAAAAAAGCACAAACGGCACTATAAGCAAAGGTAATGGAGCGTCTTGGGGGTTCAATAAAAAGATCATGGCCGCCAAAGCCAGCCAAAAAGCTACAATCAGTAGAATTTGCTTATGTTTTTTTACCATGCCTACACTGTAGCAGTTCATTAAAAAAACATCACGTACTCTGTGATGTTTTATGCGGTTCAAAATGGTAGCCAGGACGACAAAACCGCTGCTTTAAATAGACTAATGAGCGCTTGCCGTCCGATGGCTTGACTGACCGCTCATACTGCGCTTTAGGCGTAGCAGAGCGACGAAGACCTTAGAACCTTTTGAAGAGATTTGTAAGTTTTTGTGTTCGTAACTTACGCTTATTAATCTACTACAGCATAAGCACTTTGTCAATAGTGTTCTGTACCGTATAGCACAACGTTACAGATCTAAAATTGAACAATTATTTATTGTGATTTTTACACTGATCTATTAGTTATGCATTGTTTCTGCGGCAAATATTGCAGCTGGACTGATACGTAAATGGTTTTGCAACATATCAACAGCACGTATAATCTTAGTGCGCGATACGCGCTTTTGTGCGCCATCCCATGGGTCAAATATTGTCATCGTTTTGGCACTCGAAGCCAGTACTAATACGAAATGTGGATAATGATAATAGGATCCCAACGCGTGATTATCGACATATAGTATGTACGGACGGCTAACGGGATGTTCAAGTAGCTCGGGGATCGAGGTGTAATCAATTGAAACGTACTGGTTAGAAAACTGACGTTGCAGCTGGTTTGCATACCCTTTATTGCCAAAACTTATAACTAAGGCACGATTCCGGGCGCCGTAGCGAACAAACGCCATAAGCATACTCAGTGCGAAATTATCCCGGAAACCAAAAAAACCTTGCTGCATCATGAATCGTTCATAAGTCTCATCGGGCTCTAGGCCGCAAAGATAGGCCAAACACACACTCAGGCATCCTTGCCCACTCCGCTGTCGATAGTTAAGTTCTCTCATGCCCATATATGCTAGCTTTTGTATTTATATATACAAGAGCTTTGGATTTTACCGTCTGTGAGCCGAATTTTGATGCTGATTGGCCGTTTTTTGCCACAAGACGTACTGCAGATAAGAAAAGTTATACACAGGTTTGTGAAGAAAACAAACATAAACGTGTTGACATAGAAATGGCTTGTTTATAAGATAGGGACAGCACTTGAATAAAAAAAGTGCTCAAAAACAAAAAGACTCAAAAACAACGGCTTCTCGCAAGCCGTTGTTCCATAAAAAAGAAAAGCCAAAACTTTAAAACCAAAGTTCACACCACACACAAAAACCTCCAAAAAACCTGCCTCATAACGGCAGGTTTTTTTGATATCGCACAAGCCATACGTTATACTAGCGTAAGCAATATGGGTGCAACCAAATGTATAATTGAGAGTGGGACCGATGGCACAATCATCGAGGTTGAATGCCACATAAGTAACAGCTTGCCTGGTATGGTAATCGTTGGCGCCGCTAGCAAAGCCGTTGATGAAGCAAAGGAACGATTGCGCGCTGCCTTTGCCAATTCACTCATCCCCTTGCCTCGCAAACGGATTACCATTAACCTGGCGCCTGCAGATATTCCAAAAGACGGCGCTGGCTTTGACATATCAATTGCAGCAGCGATTCTGATAAACGCAAGCATGGGGAAACCTGTCTTTCCTAAAGAAACGCTCTACATAGGCGAATTGGGTTTAGACGGGAGTACCCGACCGGTTCGTGGCATTATTGGCAAACTGATGGCGGGCCGCAAGAAAGGCTATTCGCATTTTGTCATTCCACAAGCTAACCTTGCACAAGCAAGTCTTATACCGGGTATTTCCCTGTTCCCAATCACAAGTCTTAAACAGTTGTACGAGCACTTAGCCGAGCACAAGCAGATTACAGAACACCAAACAAACGAAGACTCGTATCTACCCCCTCAATACAACAACCAAGCGGACCATAACTTTGCACATGTCATTGGTCAAAAACGAGCCAAACGTGCGCTTGAGATAGCTGCAGCTGGCGGACATAACGTAATTTTAAACGGGCCGCCCGGAACAGGTAAGAGTATGTTGGCGCAAGCTCTACCGACCATAATGCCAGCTCTCACCAGAGAAGAGATGCTTGAGGTAACACATCTTCATAGTCTTGCCAGTAATACTTTTGAGGAGATCGTAAACACTCGGCCCTTCCGCTCGCCGCATCATAGTTCCAGCAATACTGCGATACTCGGTGGCGGCTCTCGTCCGCTGCCGGGCGAGATTAGCCTAAGTCACCACGGTGTTTTGTTTTTTGATGAGTTTCCTGAGTTCAATCGCTCTGTCATAGAAGCACTGCGGCAACCGCTCGAAGACGGAGTCATCCACGTTGCTCGAGCAAAACAGAGTGTCACATATCCAGCTCGGTTTATTATGGTCGCCACAGCAAACCCCTGCCCGTGTGGTTATTACGGAAGTCGGCGTGCCTGCACCTGCCTTCCGCAGCAAATTATTAACTACGAAAAGAAGCTTTCGGGGCCCATCCTTGACCGTATTGATCTATACGTTGAGGTAGAGGAAGTCGCTCACGAACGGCTTCTCAACACCGATACCAACGAAGAGCCAAGCAGCGCGATTCTCGAACGGGTTGAGAGAGCTCGGCAACTACAAGCGCAACGCTATGAGCCAGCCCGACTGAACCGCACCATGAACAATATCGACATCAAACGTTACAGCCAACTCAGCCCTGCTGCGGAACAGCTACTAAACAGAGCTGCGAGCAAACTCGGGCTTTCTGCTCGAGGCTACATGCGCTGCATTAAGGTAGCGCGCACTATCGCCGACCTGGAGCAAAGCGCTGACACCACACCTGCACATGTCAGCGAGGCTTTGCAATATCGTCGTCAAAGCTCAAGCATAACTTAAGACGAGAAATTTCAAAAAACACCTTATAAAGCCAAAAAATAACCTTGATCTAACATAAGATAGTTGACCTCTGTTATGCCATCTGTTACAATGCAGTAAATCCAAATCATTAAAGGAGAATAACGGCATCAATAAGTTTACCCGCCTGAATGAACAGATTCGGGCACCACGTTTACGCGTGATTGATGAGGAAGGTCAACAGCTCGGCGTCCTTTCCAAAAGTGAAGCTTTGCAACTTGCTCGCGAACAAGATCTGGACTTGGTAGAAATATCGCCAAACGCCGATCCGCCCGTGGCCAAGATTGTGAACTGGGGTAAGTTCAACTATGAACGAACCAAGCAGCTCCAAAAAAGCAAACGCAGCGCTAAAGCCACCGCTCTCAAACAGATCAGATTTGGATTAAAGATTAGCGATCACGACCTGGGCGTCAAGATGAAGAAAGTTACTGATTTCCTTCAAGCAGGACATAAGGTAAAATTAACCATCGTGTACCGAGGCCGTGAGCTCGCTCATAAAGAAATTGGCTTTACGCTCGCCGCCAAGGTGATAGAAAGCTTCGGAGAGACCATTATCGTCGACTCGAAACCTCAATTTGCAGGAAAACAACTAAACTTCGTAGTAAGGAGTAACCCACATGCCAAAGTTAAAGACTCATAGCGGAACTAAAGACCGCATACGTGTCACCAAGAACGGCAAGATTCGTCGCCGACAATCTACCGGCAACCACCTGTTGCAAAAGAAATCAGCTGCCCGCAAGCGACGCTTTGCAGGTCTAACTACAATGGTCGGCAAAGAAGCCCGAACCATTAAAAAGAATCTAGGAGTATAGAGAATGCGCGTAAAAAGAGGCGTCACCGCCCATGCCCGACATCAGAAAATTCGTAAAGCAACCAAAGGCTTTACTCGTGGTAACCGCTCAAGCGTTCGCCGTGGCAAGCAAGCACTGACTAAGTCATTAGTCTATGCTACACGTGACCGCAAGAATCGTAAGCGTACATTCCGACAGCTATGGAACACTCGCATTAATGCGGCTGCCCGCATTAATGGCACAACCTACTCACGCCTGATCGCTGGACTCAAGAAAGCCAACATCACCCTTGACCGCAAGGTAATGGCTGAGCTTGCTGTAAACGAACCAAAAGCGTTTGAAGCTGTCGTAAAAGCGGCTAAAGTTTAACGCCTAGATAAAAAACCTTACTACGAAATGCCATCTTATTCTCTAAGGTGGCATTTTTCGATATACTACTGTGGTGACTACTCGAAACAGAAAAAACCACTTCTATTATGCCCATCACACCCGTCGCGCTACCGACGCGCCGTGTCAATTCTGCCACTTTAGTCCAGCCAAGGACGAGATACTTGAGCAAACAAAAACAATGTGGGTCGTACGCAATCTTTTCCCTTACGATGTTTGGGATACCTCCACCGTAAAGGATCATCTAATGATCGTACCAAAGCGTCACATCGACTCCGTCTCTCACTTTAATGGGTCTGAGCAAACAGAATTCATGCGTATGCTCGCTAAATATGAAGCTGCGGGTTACTCAGTTTACGCCCGCGCACCAACCAATAAAATGAAATCCGTCATCCATCAGCACACTCATCTCATCAAACTCGGGCCAAAAGTACGAAGCCTGATATATGTAGAAAAACCTCGTCTGCTGTTAGCGAAATAGTAAAACCACCCCTAATATCTGGGGTGGTTTTACCTCGCGCGGTACAGCGCTTGTTATAAAGCTAGATTATCTATAAGCCGGGTTCTGTCCCCAGTAAACTGAGGGCTAATCATCTATCTAGCCTTGTTGTCACCAACAAGGTCAAGCGGATAAGCGATAAACCGTGGCGGGAACCCTAGTAGGTCTATCTCCTTGCAGCAGACAGGGTTTACCTCCTCCCTACGTCACCGTAGGCAGCTGTGAGCTTTTACCTCACTCGTTTCACCCGTTCCCAACCGAGGCTGGGCGGTATCGTTTCTGTGGCACTTTCCCTAAGGTTTCCCTCGGTTGCCGTTAGCAACTGTCATTCCCTACGCTGCCCGGACTTTCCTCCCCGTATAAAATACGCGGCGACTAGCCAATAATCTAGCTCTGTTATTATACCTTAATTATTTGATTCTGCTACTTCGTCCAGAACTTTGTTGACCATAGCATCAGCCTCTTTATTCTTTTCTCGCGGCACGTGCGTGAAGGTCACACTGTCAAAGGCCTGCTCACACTGCTGCACAATCGCCGCATAAATCGGCCAAAGCTCCTTATTCTTAACCTTGTAGACTCCCTTGAGCTGGTTAATAACCAACAAACTATCCATGAATACATTGACGCGTTGTGCGCCGAGTCGTTCAGCATCAAGAAGACCGAGCTTAAGCGCCGTGTACTCAGCTTGATTATTGGTTGTAATGCCCATGTAGTGGCCGTCACTTTTAAGTATATTCCCATCCATGTCGTAAATAACCCAGCCGGCAGCAGACGGACCCGGGTTGCCACGTGACCCACCGTCACCATACAAACTTACCTCTGTTATATTTGTGTATTTTTTTACAACATTTCCTTCCACTTCATGCTTTTTTTCATGTGGCTGGAACGAAAAGGTTATCTTTGTAGCTATGAGGTCTGGGTCAAAGTCGTGCGGTGCAATGGCTTCAACTAACAAGTCTTCGTGGTTAGGAAAATCACGCAATCGCCGACTCAAAACCTCGCGGACAGTGATCGTGCCGACAGATTCGGAAGCGTCTTGGCTGACAAGTTCTACAGCCTCGCCGACCAAAAAAGGTGCGGCAGCCCCAACCAACAACAATGCATGGCGTTCGCCGCGGCTAATTTCTTGGATTGCTTTTTGTGTTACTTGGATCGATTGCATCTGTTTCTATTCTACCCTATTTTCCCGTACAATAGCACAGATGAAAATTAGCGACTATGATTACCAACTCCCTGACGAACTGATTGCCGACCGACCACCTGAACAACGCGGCAGTACGCGATTATTAGTCTTGGACAAAAAATCTGGTGACATCAGCCATCATTACTACGCTGATCTTGCTGACTACCTGGACACTGGAGATCTATTGGTTCTCAATAACACGAAGGTTATTAAGGCGCGTTTGATCGCCAAAAACAACGACGGCAAGGAACGTGAGTTATTGCTTATCGAAAAGCATGGTAAAGTATTTGGCGTCCATCAACACAAAGTACTGTATCGTGGCCGTATCCGAACAGGTGAAGTGCTAACCGTTCATATGCACACTATTATCGTCAAGGAGGTACTTGACGGTGGGCTGGCGATTGTCCAAACAGAGGAAAACTTACTTGACCTCGCCGAACGTTACGGTGAAGTTCCTTTACCGCCCTACATGAAGCGTCACGCCGACCAAACTGATACTGAGCGGTATCAGACCGTTTTTGCGCGTGACGCCGGTTCTGTGGCCGCTCCAACTGCCTCACTCAACTTTACTGAGGAGCTAGAGGCCAGACTACGCAACAAAGGCGTACACATTGCCTACCTCACTCTGCATGTCGGTCTTGGCACCTTCCTGCCCATCCGCACTGACAACGTAGAAGAACACCAGATGCACAGTGAATATTATGAGGTGCCTGAAGAAACCGTTGCCGCAATTCGGCAAGCCAAAAAGTCCCGTAATAAAGTCTGCGCCATCGGCACCACCGTCACGCGCACACTTGAGTATTGTGCAGCTGACATCCTAGACGACAAGCCACAAAACCTATCTGGCGAGGCCAACATCTTCATCTATCCAGGCTATGAGTTTAAGATAGTTGACCAATTACTCACCAACTTCCACGCGCCACGCAGTACGGTACTGATGCTCACAGCTGCTTTCGCCGGTTGGGACAACCTCAAATTAGCCTACGAGAAGGCCGTTGAAGAAAAGTATCACTTCCTCTCCTACGGCGACTCTATGCTGATACGTTAGAATACGCTAAAATACCTCTGTTAACAGGGTGTAGCTTAGTTGGTAAAGCGCCGGGCTGGGGGTCCGGAGACCGGAGGTTCAAGTCCTCTCACCCTGACCATAAAGATTTTGTGGGGACCCCTTGTACGGCTGGGGGCCGTGAGGTCGCAGGTTCAAGTCTTGTCATCCCGACCTTTATAAACAGAAGAAGCTCGAGGATTTTCTCGAGCTTTTTTGTGGCTGATACCGTATGACAACCTGGAATGAACCCAGGTGGGTGCTCTCATATGTCGACCCCCGGCCGACACGAATATTGAGCTCCCTAATGATAAATATTCAGATTATCATTTTTTGGCATCAGCCACTTTTATTCTACGCCTTCACTACAAATTCTTAAAGTAAAAATTGTAGAACTGCTTGGTTCATGTCTTGCAAGAATGGACCGATCACACTGTACAGCAACGCAAAGGATACCAAAATAATGACGAGTCCCGTCTGTTCAATTTGTTCCATTATACGCTGCACAGGCGCGGGTGCCACCGCATACAAAACACGTGACCCATCAAGCGGCGGAAACGGTATCATGTTAAAGACAAAGATAGCTACGTTAACGACCAAAAAGATCGACAAAGCCTGCAGTACAAGTAGCGAATCGATACCTACAAATAACCGTAGTAGAACAGCAGTAAACGCAGCCAAGGCAAAGTTAGTCAGCGGACCTGCTAAGGCAATCAGTGCAGCACCAAACTCCTCGTACTTCACTCGAGCTGGATTGAATGGCACTGGTTTAGCCGCCAAGAACGGTGGTAAGCCAAGCAACAGAAGCATCATCGGCATAAGTACCGTCAATACGGGGTCAATATGTTTAAGCGGATTGAGCGTCAGTCGACCCTCTTGCTGGGCCGTGTCATCCCCCAGCCAAAACGCCGCATAGCCATGCATCGCTTCGTGTATACCGATAGCAACTATCAGCGAAACAAGGTAAAACAGGATGTTAATGCCAGTTAGGTCAATATTCATGTCATTCTAGTATAGCAAACATTGCGCGTATTTAAGGCTTGACCTACAGAGGTAAAACCGCTACAATACGGCTTTGAATCTTAAGGATAAAATCATGCAGAAATGTGAAATCACCGGTAAAGGCAAACAATTTGGTCACAATGTGAGTTTCTCACAGCGTCACACCAAGAAAGTTTGGAAGCCAAATCTTCAGACAAAGACCATCATCGTCGATGGCAAAAAGATCAAGATGAAGGTCAGCGCTCAAGGTATTCGTACACTCAAAAAACAAGGCGTTATTGCTAAATAACCGCCCTTATCGTAAATCGTAATTGGGATTAAAAAGCTCTTCCACGGAAGAGCCTTTTTGTTATCAGAACTATGTGTTTATTTAGAGCGTTCGACAACGATCAGCTTGGTTGTCTCATCGATGTCGGTAGATTTCAGCTTGAGTCGCTCGACAGTCTCAGAAACTTCCATAGACAGCCCGGTAAGCGCGTCAGCCAATGTTTGTTGTGGTACCTCAAACTTGAGGTCTTTGTCATCGTAATGCGTCGGGATAACAATCTTTGGCTCGATTTTCTTGATGAGCTTGAGCGCGCCAATACTGTCGAGTGTGTAGCCGTTCCCGCCAACAGGGATAATCAGCACATCAATTACGCCGAGTAGCTCCAGCTGCGCTTCAGTAAGATCAGGGTGAACATGACCAACGACAGCCACACGGATATCGTCCATCATGAGCCGATACATCACCGCCGTCCGTTTGCTTTCTTCATCAATATGAGCTCGAGCCTGAACGCCGCGCACGGAGATGTCGGCAACCTCATACTCACCAGGAAAGTCTATCGACAGCCGTACTTCCGCAGAAACCGGCTCATGAACCCCTGTAAATAGCGCCACATCACCACTTTTTGTAACAGACTTGGCTCCGAGTTCGCTCAAATTGTCATCAAAGACCAAAGTAGCCTTTTTGTTAGCGATACGTACGCAATTAGCTCCAAAAAACTGAATATCCATTATTTCTTTTTCTCCTCTTTAGTCTTTTTTTCTGTAAATTCACCGTGTTTGTCTATCAGTACCTGCTTTTTGGCACTCATAACACCGGCCAGAAACCTATCGTTAATCTGTTTACGGTATTCGAAGTCGCTAACGCCCATTGATACGTAGCGAATCTCCTTGCCTTCTTTTTTCTCGAATGCAGCGACATATTTGTCTAGCTTGGTTTGATTGACGTCACCTACTACAAGGAAATCAACGTCTACCACAGTATCGCGCGTAAACACACCCGTCAGCAAAGCAATATCAATGTTACCAATTGTTTTGAGCTCTTTGAGGCCATCTTCCTTCTCTTCCCCTTTAACGGTCGGCGTTGCCATGGTCTGACCGCCAAACATTGCTGCGAGAGCTTTGTAGTGTTCATAATCTTGGTTTACTTCGTAATACAGTCTGTTCTTGTTGTCGTCTGATGAAATAATGCCAATGCTCAGCAGATTGGCTAGTTCGCGGCGCACCGAATTAATCTGCTCATCGATCTTGCGTGTGATTTCTCGCACATAGAATGAGCGATTAGGGTTACTACAGAAGAGCTGTAGCAACTTTACCCTCGTTTTACTCCCAAAAAGTTGTTCTATCACGTACCTATTGTAACAAATTGTTACGCATTGTCTTGTAGTAAATTTTTAACACGTTCATTCGCTTGTTCAACAGTAGAAATCCACTGTATATCCGCATTACGCTTAAACCAGGTGCGTTGCCGTTTGGCGAGCTGTTTGTCGTTCTGGGCAAACTGCTTTTTGGCAGTTACTAGGTCAATGTCGCCAGCAAAATACGGGCGGAACGCGCGATAACCTGGCGCCTGCAAACCAGGCGCATCCCAGCCATATTTTTGTGCCAAGGACTCAATTTCTTCCAGTAAACCTGTTGTAACCATGTCATCGATTCTTTTTTCAATCCGTTTTTCTAGTAGTTCTCTGTCGATTTTGAGCCCCAGCACCAAAGTACTACCTCTGAGGGTTTGGCGATCTGACTGCTGACCACCTGTTTCGAGTGCCCTAATCAGGTGACGGGGATTCTGCGGGTTATTTGGCAGCGGTATACCCTTTGCCGCTAATGCTTGTTGTAATTCATCTACAGATAACTTTTCTAGTTTTTGTCTTTCTGCTGGATTAGCTGGTGCCCGAAAGGCAAAATCATACAGTACGGCATCGACATACAAGCCCGTCCCACCAACCATAATTGGCAGCTTGCCGCGTGCCAAAATGTCAGCAATTGCCGCCTCGGCCTGAGCCTTAAAGTCGGCTGCGCTGAAACGCTGGTCAGGCGTTATAACGTCCAAAATGTGGTGCGGTATCAATGATCGGTCGGCAGCCGAAGGCTTGGCTGTGCCGATATCCATGCCTGTATACACGGTACGCGAATCAGCACAGATAATCTCGCCGTTGAACTCGTGGGCTAGCTCTATAGCCATGGCCGACTTGCCGCTGGCGGTCTCGCCCACTACGACCACAAGGGGTCGTAGGGCTGAGGAAATGGCTACTTGGGATGCCATTGAAGTTGCCTTATGTTTATACGATATTGCTCATCTACAGCGACGCCTTCTTGGCGCAATACTTGCGCGTGGCCTTCGGTGCCACCGGGGAAGCCTTCGGCCAATGAGCCGTCCTTCTTGACGACGCGTTGCCAGGGCAAGCTCTGGTCTCCCCAGTGCGCCACGCCCCCAACAACACGCGCCGATCGTGGGCTACCACACAGCGCTGCAATCTGGCCATAGGTCATAACTCGACCCTTAGGGATTTGCGACACGATCGCATATACCCTATCCCGAAAGGTATTGTCAGGCTTCATGCTTGGTTTTTACCCCTTGGAGTGAGGTATGGCTGGTGCGAGCTTTGGTCTCGTTGGCCACTGTACCGAGGAACTCATCGATCGTGACTGGTGTTTGCTGGGTCTGGACTTCGATGTCTTTACGCACACGCGGCACGACTTCGCCACTGGCAACTTCTTTTTCACCTATCACCAATGCGTATGGCACTTTCATCATCTCAGCAGCACGGATTTTCTTGCCAACCGACTCATTACTGTTATCGATGGTCGCGCGCAAGCCCTTAGCCTTGGCTTTCTCTAAGAATTCTTCAGCACATTTTACGGTTGGTTCTTCTTGGTTCACTGTAATGAGTCTGACTTGTTCTGGCGCTAACCACACCGGGAACTTCCCAGCAGTATGCTCAATGTACACTGAGAAGAAGCGGTCAAAACTGCCCATGATTGCACAGTGAATCATGATTGGCCGCTGTTTTTCGCCCTTTTCATCAATGTAGACTAGCTCGAAGCGCTCTGGTTGAACAAAGTCAAACTGCACCGTTGCCACCTGCCAAACGCGACCAATGGCGTCTTTGGCCATGAAATCGAGCTTTGGACCATAGAATGCGGCCTCACCTTCTTCGGCGTAATATTCGAGCTTGTTGCGACCGGCTATCTCAGCAAGTTTCTTCTGACCAAAATCCCAAAGCTTTTGCGGCCCAAGGTATGACTCACTGTCATCTCTCAGGGATAATCGCAAATGAAGCTCCATATCAATCGCCGCATAGAACTCTTGAATCTTCTCTATCAGCTGGTCAAAAATCTCATCCACCTGATCTGGGCGGCAATACGTATGACTATCATCTTGAGTCAAAGACCGCACCCGTGAAAGGCCATGCAGTTCACCGGTTTTTTCATCTCGGTAGTTTGTAGTTGTCTCCATTAACTTCACCGGTAGATCACGGTAACTACGTGGTTTCGCAGCATAAATCTGGGCATGATGCGGGCAGTTCATCGGCTTCATTACAAGCTCATCGGTAGTTTCCTGGCTTTTTACTAGAAACAGCTCATCGCCAAACTTATCCCAGTGCCCTGACTTCTCATACAAATCTTTCTTTGTAATATGTGGTGACCAGACACGCTCAAAACCGAGCTGTTCGCGGACCTCTTCAGAGAAGTTAATCAAGCCATTCCGTATGTAGGTACCTCGCGGAGTATAGAGAGGTAGCCCGCTGCCGACTAAATCAGAGAAGATAAACAGGTCAAGTTCTTGACCGAGTTTGCGGTGATCGCGCTTCTTGGCTTCCTCAAGCATGTTGAGGTACTGACGGAGTTCTTTATCGGTCGCAAAAGCGACGCCGTAAAGGCGCTGCATCTGGGGATTACCTTCTTTGCCACGCCAGTAGGCGCCGGCGACACGCATCAGCTTGAAGGCTCCGACTTTTCCGGTTGATTCTACGTGCGGTCCACGGCAGAGATCTATGAAGTCACCATTTTGATAGAACGAAACCGCGTCCATTTTACTGTCGCCTTCGGTGATTGTGCCCAGCTCATCAGCGTCAAGATCTTTGGCAACAGTGGTACCGGCGCGCTTGAGGTCATTCAGTAGCTCTGATTTATACGGCTGATTGACGTCCTTTGCCCATTTGATCGCTTCGTCTATATCCATCATCGACTTCTTGAAACTCTGATCAGCCTTGATGACATTATGCATTTCCTTTTCTATCTTCGGAAAATCCTCTTCAGAAATCTTGGTCTCACCAAGGTCAATATCATAATAAAAGCCGTTTTCTACGACTGGACCAACGCCAAGCTTAGCCTCTGGCCACAAGGTGGTCACAGCGGTCGCCATAATATGCGCGAGCGAATGTCGCATCGCATGTAGTTGATCTTCTTTGGACTGTTTGTCAGCCATGCTGCTCTCCTTATGGTTTTGTAAGTTTTTAGAAATAAAAAGCGCGCTGATTGTACGACATGTACTACCAAGCGCGTCTCGGGTCCAGAATAGCTTCTAGACGGTTCCACCGGACTTTTACTTATGATGCTCGTGTTATCGCACACCGCAACCGATAAAGCGAAGCTCCGTGGATGGTGAGGCCACATCAATGCTCGGTTTCTACTATATCATACCCCTGTTTAGTCATGCAATTATCCCTCAAAATAAAACAAGCGCCGTTCAAAGATTCTCGCAATTATCTTCGAAAGCGCTTGCATAAAGCACCGATCAAAACCCTCACACATCAATGAGTATACAGTACTGGTATGATAAGGCTAGTACTTTAATATTGTCTTTTTCACATTCTTCCTGGGGATAGAATAAATACCATTTACGATATAAAGAATGTCGGTAGTTTACGATTCGTACCTATGATAGAATCATGTACATGAAGTCTAGGTGGTACGAATCTAAGGACGAAGCAGTCGCTATGCGCAAGAACGGCGTCTCGATGACGCAAATCGAACGCAAGCTTGGTATACCCAGATCTACACTGTCAGGCTGGTTTAAGAATATTCAACTAACCGAAGAGCAGCGGACTCGGCTGATGCAGAACAGCCGTGACGGGTGGCAAAAAGCACGCCAGCGGGCTGTCGAAGCGCACAATACAAAAAAGAGCTTACGGCTGATGAACGCCGAAAACGAAGCTTTAGCAGTATTGGACAAAATTGATATGTCACCCGAGGTACTCGACCTTGCGTTCGCGATGCTTTACTTCGGTGAAGGCGCTAAGAAAAACTTAACTGCAATCGGCAGCTCTGACCCAGTTATGCTACGGTTTGCTCTACTTGTTCTCAAGAAGAACTACGGATTATCTACTGATGTCATGCGCTTTGATCTCCATCTTCGAGCCGATCAAGATGCTGCAACTTCAAAACAATACTGGGCACAAGAGCTAAATGTGCCGATAGAAAAGTTTAACTACGTAGCATTTGACAAAAGAACTATCGGTAAACCGACAAGGGATGGTTACAAAGGCGTGTGTTTGATCGCATGCGGGAACATCGCTATTCAAAGAAAGCTGATTTATCTGTATAATCACTTCTGTGAAAAAGTCGCAAGGCTTGATGAGGGCACGTAGCTCAGTTGGCTAGAGCGCTTCCTTGACGTGGAAGAGGTCGGGGATTCGAGTTCCTCCGTGCCCACCATTATTTTAAAGTCGGTCCTGTACCGGCTTTTTGTTATAGTAAGAGTACTTGAAGGAGTAATTATGGATTCACAGATAGAACGATTATTGAACGAGATACAGCAACTGATTGCACATATGGAGCGTGAAACGAGAGAAACTGAGGATTACACTCGCAAGAACGACTATAGTAATGCGCTGCGTAACGCCAACGAATCACGCGATGAGATGCAAAACCTTACCCAGAGGTACCAGCAGCTGATTCAACTCCTTAACAACCGTCGCTAGACGGCACTTCCACTCGTTTGAGAATAACCGCACCCGGATAATCCCTAGTAATGTTTTGTTGCGGCTTCTCTTTTACAATCAAACCAGCTACCCCAGTATCCAAAACCGCTCCACAGAACGCATCCGGCAGTTCTGGCTCAGAGTACAGTGGGTGCAATGATGTATCTACCAGCAGTTCAACATCAAGCTGGGCGGCAACAAGCTCAGCAATCACACGTGGGCTATCATGAAACACGCGTGCGTAACTTCCCGGATACCGCTGACCGATCTGCCGCAGTGAACGCAGCATTGTGGGCGGAATATCATAAATGCCAACATCGCACATATTTGTCTCTGCTTCGTCAATAGTGACGGTGCCTGCCATCAACTCATCGAAACCAAAAACACGCAGCTCGGGCCACGCCGCAAAGGCTCCTGTTACTAGATCATACTTCTCATATTGACTCGCCATACTACCCCTTACTCACCCAGACATCTTGACATGGTTGAAGTATAGCATTCACTTCACTATCTCACGTTCTAGGGCTTGTCTGCCTTAATCCATAAACCTTCAAAGAGTATCTTTAGCAAGTCATAGTACTCCGACGATTCTACTAGCAGACCTTCTTGTTGGTCATAAGAACTAATCATGGCAATTGAGTCATCAAACAGAATCATCATCGACTTAAACCTACCGATGTATTCTTGCGGCAAATAGCGTGGTTTTCGGCTGATAATGTCATGTAGATTGAGCTCACCACGCCCGAGTTTTTGTTCCCACAAGCTACGACTGACAATTCCCTGCATCTCTCTGGTCTTTTTGAAGTACTGAATATACGCGGCCTCACTACTGGCGATAAAGTTATCCTTTGGTGCAATGATATCCCAACGCTTAGTCCGACAATACAACGCCATGTCGATAAGCCGTCTCACCTCTGCTTCGCCACGATATTGATGCACCGAAAGCTTCGCGTCCGTCTGAACAGATTGCTTTGGAAACAGCGGCAAAAACGCTGCAAGCTGGCGTTCTTGTTCCGACAAGTCACCGATCTTAGCGTGTAAGTAGCCCGTAATGTCAGTTGGTGGCCGCATAACATAGACGAGTTCGCGGCCAGTTTTTGTCTCATTTGCTAAACCCTTAACTACGAGTGCATTAAGGGCGTGATACGCGGTTGGACGCTTAATACCCGTAAGAGAAACGAGCTCATTAACCCCTGTTTCTCCTGCCTTTAAACCGGCAAGATACAGGGTAACTTCACTTGGACTTAAGCCAATTTGCTGCAGGTATGCTTCGATACTATTCATATTATGAATCAATATTATAATAGATTCTCATCAAATAACACCTTAAATTTTACAAATTACAACTTTGTCTTATATTCTCACCTATTCTAGATTGTAGAAGTATTTCATGCTGTAGCCACTAAATAAGGAGAGCAAGACCATGGAATACCCAGGCAACACAACACAAGTAGAGCAGCGCGATATCGTGATAACTGCTGGCGGTACACGAGAGCAGATTGACGACGTGCGATTCGTTAGCAACTTTTCTGGTGGCGCACTCGGCCACGCGCTTGCAGAAGAATGTGCGTCTTATGACAGAAACGTACTACTACTGGCACCCCGGGCTGTTACTGATAGATACGGCGAAATTGAAGGCGTGGAGCACCGCACGTTTTCAAGCTGTGCGGATTTAGACGAGAAACTCAAATCGATCAAGTCAGCCCGCGTCGTCATGCAGGCAGCGGCTGTCGCGGACTACTCACCTGTCGTCAGTGAAGGCAAAATAAGCTCAAACGAGGACGAGCTTGTCATTAGGATGCGGCGTAACCCAAAAATTTTGGCGAGTCTCCGTGAGCATTTTGGCAAACATACCTATATAGTCGGCTTCAAACTTCTGAGTGGGGTCAGTTCTGGTGAGCTGCTGGAAACAGCACGAACCCAAATTGCCGCTAACCGCACTGACATGTGCGTCGCAAACGACCTGAAAAGCATTCACCCTCGTACGCGCACCGTCTATGCTGTGCCAAGAGGTCAATACCCATCTATGCGCATAAATGGAACCACACGCGACGTTGCGCGACACCTAACATCGCATGTGCTACTGATGAGCGCCGCGCGTGAAGGAGTGAACCATGGCTAACTTTGGTATGTACATCGAGGGGAAACGTGGAAATATCGGCAGAGATCTGGCGGAGCTAGCCACAGAATCAGGTGTCGAACTATGTCAGAATCCGCAAGATGCTGAATTTGTGGCACTCTGCGTTCCCGCTCACGCCGCACAGGACATCCTTGACGCCAAAACGCATAGAGACCGCGTCGTCATCGACTTTTCTGGCGCGGCAAAACGCAGTCGTATAGGCCAATACGGGCTTATGCTACGTGGGTCTGAACCCTGGGACTCTAACCTGAACCGTCATGCACGCGTATTTGGCAACCCAGGTTGTATTGCATCGGCTGTTATTAAGGGGCTCCATGTCAGTGGAATCAAAGACCAGAACCCCCGTGAAATCAGTGTCTTTGCAGTTGGTGGCAGCTCCTACGCTCATGAAATCAGCCCATCTGAAATCAGGCTGGCTAAGCGACTGATCGAGCATCCGCATGTCACCGAGATTGAGACGGCGCTCGGTGGCATTACAAGGGTGAGGAGTTTCATGCCAGCTGTCTCCGGCGGCGTCGAAAGAGGCTTGCTGGTAGGCGTGACGGGAAAGGTCGAAAGTATAGTTGGAGCAAACAAGGGAGTTGCCGAGCTTGGCGTACAAGACGTCTCAGAGACAGCAGTGCTAAAGCACCGACTCGAAACACGAGAGGCCGCAGGTGGGTACGAATTCTCACTGGGAGTAGTCATCGATAACTTACGCTTTGTCACCCAGAACGCTGTGGACTTAATGCGTTACGTTACGGAGAAAGCTTAAGCCCGATATTCTTCGCAGATGCGTTGCAAATACCGGATGTTGTGAATGCTGGCCAAAGTGCCGGCAAGAGGTTCGGCCACTTTGAACTGGTGACGCAAGAAGCCTTTGGAGAATCCTTTAACGCAGGCATAGCAGTCACATCTCGGGTCAATAACTTCGGTGCTTTTGGCAAAACGTTCGTTCGTTAGGTGGACGCGCTTGTCCCCTTCAATCCATACCGTTCCGTGGCGGGCGTTACGCGTTGGTAGAACACAATCGAGCATGTCGATGCCGTGCTCTATTGCAAACCGCAAGTCACGGGGGTCGCCTACACCCAGCAAGAAGCGTGGACGCGGCGAGTCATCGTAATGATCGGCCAAAAACTTAAGCATACCGTGCATTTCTTCTGTGCTCTCGCCTACTGATAGGCCACCAATAGCGATACCGTCTACTGGTAAGGATTGTACAATCTCTAGGCTGCGGCGGCGCAGCTCTTTGTCGAGGCCACCCTGGACCACGCCAAACAACAGTGGCCGCTCACTATCTTTCATGCCTTTGGTGAGACGCTGAAACTCGGCCAAAGAACGCTCCAGCCAACGATGTGTGCGCTTAAAAGCCTCAAGCGTGCGGTCGCGCCCTTTTGCATCAAGCGCAGTCACATCATCGAAAGCTACAATCATATCGGCACCCAGTTTCATCTGTATCTGAATGGAAATTTCCGGACTCAGGAACACTGTATCGCCCGTCTTGGGGTCTTTAAAAGTCACGCCGTCTTCGGTAATCTTGTTGATCTTTGCTAGTGAAAACACCTGAAAGCCACCGGAGTCAGTCAGCATAGGACCTTTGCGGTTAGTAAAGGCGTGTAGTCCGCCAAGTTCAGCAATAGTATCCTCGCCCGGGGCCAGGTGTAGATGGTATGTATTCGCCAATACCACCCCAACCCCAGTAGATTCGACCATCTCCGGCGTCAGGCTCTTCACCGCACCCCTGGTACCGTCCGGCATAAAAGTCGGCGTCGGCACATCACCAGCACGAGTATGCAAAACACCAACTCGCTGAAAGCCGTTTGTATTTTTTACGTTAAAAACAGAGGTGGACATTCCGCTTATTCTAGCACAACCATTGACATTATTCTACTGTTATGTTAAGGTTAAGCACGTTAATCGAGGAATGTGTGTGAGTAACAATTCGAGTTCGCTCGAGTCGTTCAAACTGTTTTACGAAGAGTTAACAGTTCGAACCACGCAAAATCGTGTACGTCGCAATAGACAATCAAGTGTAGCTACCAAGTAGCTACCACCGATACAACCAGCTGGTGGGAGCTGGTTTTTTGTTTCCCACAGATTTGCCCAAGTTTTCCACTTGCAAAAGCACTAGCGTAATGTCAACATATAGACATGGTTTGTCTATATTGCTCTGGAAAAACAAAGATCACTAACTCACGGCACCAAAAACGCCTCAATCAGAAGTGGCGACGCCACACCTGTACTGACTGCCAAGCGGTCTTTACGACTATCGAGTCATTCGACCCTGAAACGTCATTAATAGTACAGCACGGTAAAAAACAACTGCCATTTCAGCGAGAACTACTGTTTGTAAGTATCTATGAGAGCCTCAGACACCGCCCCCAGGCAGCCAAGGAAGCAAAGGCACTCACTGACACCATTCTGGCCCAATTGTTGCCCCTAGCGACCTCTGCAACGCTTACGCGCCAAAATATCGTGGCCACCACTGCTAAAACCCTAAAGAACTTTGATAAAGCCGCCCACACCCACTACCTCGCCTTTCATCCTGTTACGAAAAATTAGACACACTCTTACCAGTTAAAGCTGAGCCTCTACTACTTTTGATTGGCAACAGAAACCGAAACTCCTGTATGTCTGCTCGGCCTTGCCGAGCGAGCCACATACTTTTGCCAGTAGCTGCAAAAGTATGCAAAAGAGCCACACGCGACTGAAGCCACACGGTTGGCTGGACAGAACTAAAAAGCCGCACCAAAAGAACACCCTTTCAGGGTGGTCTTCACTGTTCTCTTTGAGTTGTGGAGTTCAGACCGCCTTTTGGTTGGACTCGGCTTTTTAGTGCTGCCACCCACCGGTGTTTCAGAGCGTGACCCCCGCCCGAACGCCTGTAACTGAAGAGTGTAGTTGTTGCTAAACGCGTCCGGGCGTGGAAGCCGGCATAGAGTGCAAGGCCCTGATTGAGATGTTGTATTGCTTCACAACAAAATGGCACGGTCGTGTTTGAGCCGCAGCAAAGCTGCGGTGAGTTGGCCGTGCCGTTGTGAACAATATCAACAGCTCAGTTAAGGACTTGTGCTGCCGGGAGCTTTTGGTTACTTTTGTCGGCACAAAAGTAACAGAGACGTCAGCTTTAGCTGACAAGAGAAGATCTAACGTTTACTTCTTCACAACCTTGTCAGTCACATCAAAAGTATCCATATAGAGCCCCAACATCAAACGTGTCTGCGAATACAGCCCAGACAACCCGTTGTAGAGCACTGTCGTAACAGGGAACAAAATATACTGTAGCAACATAAACAAAGTACGATGTGGCTTGTAGCGTTTTGGTCGCGGTGGCAGTAAGCGCAAGCTTAAATACACCGTAACAAACAACCCGAGCATAGCCAAGGTCTGGATACGACTGACGATGAACGGCAGTTGGTTAGCGGCGATATTATCTGGGTTAAAGAGGATCGGGATAAATGCCGCAAAGGCCAGAATAAGCGGTGATGTCGCCCATGAAATATGCCCTTCCATCAAGCGGCCAAACTTCATAATCAGGTCACCTTTTGGCACGTTATTCTTGGTAAAGAAACCCTTGTTGGCAACATAGGTAATATCTGATGCACCGTACGCCCAGCGCCGCAGTTGCACAAACTGTGCCTTCAGCGTCTTCCAATATGTAGAGGAGATAACGGCGTCTTGATAGATTGGCAAATATAACGGGTAGACCTCGTGCTTTCCGTCATAACGGAAATACGTCCGCCAGAACTGATGCCCATCTTCAACTATGGTGCGCACGCTCCAAAAATCAGTGTCAATCAACGTCTGCAAGCTCTGGGCATGCGACGAAAAGTTGCGAATCATATGCGGCCGTAGCGCCAACACGACATTCCAAAAGGTGTTACCGGTGGCAATCACACGGCTCGCCGCCGGTGCGTCCCAAATATTATTCGTAAACACCGGGATAGGCTGGTACGAGACATGTTGTGGTTCAGGCGTCATGGCATATAGATAACTAAGCGCATTTAGGTAGTGCACGTGCGGGCGATTGTCAGAATCTAACGTCGTAACAATCACGTTCAACGGATCAAGGTCAGTGTCTTGTTCGATATAACGCAACAATGCTCGGCCTGCATACGTGATGTTTGGCCCCTTACCTATCACCTCGCCCGGTGTGCCGGCAGGGTGTTTTACGCACATGGCGTGCCTAAAGTGTTTGCCATATGTTTTGGTAAGATCCTTGATGAGCGTATCTGTAGCTTCGCCGCCGCGCTCTTCATATGCAAACACCAATATGACTTTTTTCATGTCGAACTTACTTTTCAGCACTGCTTGAATAGTCGGTTCCAAAACATCGCGCGTTTCGTTGTATGCCGCAATCATCAGCACATGCGTGAGCTCACTTGGCTTAACGCGCGCCGCCTTCACCTGCAAACGAAGCAAATTATCATAATGCCACTTGGGGCGCTTGGCCTCAGCGTCACTGCCCTCACCTACTTCAAGCTCGTTGAGCATGGCGGCCCAATCATATTTTTGCTGTTTTTGTAGCATGTTATAGCCCTGTAGGGACCGAATATTTAAGCCGACGGCCTTTACAAACCACAGCAGCAGATACGCAATAATTATGAACGCTGCAACACCAGCATTGATCAAGCTCAGGATGAATGGCATCGCCAAGATTGTCCAGCTAATTGCACCAGGAATGATTTCGAATAGTCTATATTTTTTGGTCTTTTCAGACTGATACGGTATTTCTATATCTTTCATGACGTTATTGAACGACTAGCAGTGCATTACTTACAATTAATGCCAAAATCAGTAGCAACAGCGTGAGGACTAATACCACCAGCGACAATTCTCGCTTCTGCTCATAGACACGACTACTTATGGTTGTATTAATCACGAGGATCAGCACCGCAAAGATAACAAAGCTAATAATTGACAGTACATTACCCGGCAGAAACGGGTTGAGCCCGAGGTTCTCACGGTACTGAACAATGAACCTACCAGCGGTATTGCCACTCAGCCGTAACAGCACGGTCAGCAAAATCAGAACGGTAAAGAACGCGTTGGCGCTAATTATCGCCAAAACAAACTTGTCATGTAGGTACTTTTTTGGAATATCCATTTCTACTATTCTAGAACTTTTTGTTCGATGTTCCTAGTCCTTACTCAGGGTTGCGATAACATCGGGCTCAGCAACAAAGGCATCGTCTGCGTGCAATGCCCTTCGGCCAGAGAGCAACCAGTAGGCTAGCACCATGACGCTCAGCACACTCATAACTTGTACGGCCCGAAACCCACCGTAATCACGAAACACCCAGCCCAGCAAAAAACTCATCGGTATACTCAAGGCCGTACCGGCTGCAGTCACTGTAGAAAGTAGCGAAGCGCGTACATTTGATGGCGTCGCTTCCTGAATGCGAGTTTCTATCTGGTTATCAAGGGCAGCCGCGGCCACAATTTGCACCATAAAGACCACAAGACCGATGCGGTGATCGACTAAACCAATAACAATGAGCGGCACGGTACTGGCGATAATGAGCGGTGTCAGACGGGTGCGCAGCCGGTGCGCAATCACACTGCCAAGTGCCCACATAAACGCATAAATTGCCCAAAGAACACCAACAGCAGTAGCGTCACTGGTGTACCTGAGGATATAGAGCTGACCAAAGTCTGCCTTGAACAGTTCCATCAACGACAATGAGATCATCACCACTGTCAGTACTCTTAGGAGCTTGATATGCAGTATCTTCTTTGTTGCACGGCCCAATTCATGCAGTACACGCTCCTTGTGTTCCAGTCGATGAAAACGTGGTTCTCGTATTGTCAGTAAAAGTACGGCGTTAATAAGGCACGGTACTATTGATATATAAAAAGCGGCCTGGAACGAAAACGCCTCAGCGACAAAACCACTGCCCACGTTAGCTACACCAACCCCAGCCAAAAACAAACCATATGCCATACCAATCGTTCGACTGTAGTCCTTAGTGCGGCCTTCTTCCTTCAGGGAATCATAGACAATTGCCTGATAACTACCCTCGATGAGTACTTCATACAAACCAAACAGCAACATACTGAGCACATATAACATCAACCCCTGGCTTAGCCCTGCCATGAGAGAACAAACACCCAGCATCATTGCGCCCAAGATGAGCGTTCCCTTGCGACTCCACTTGTCGGCCAGAATACCTGTTGGGATATCCAAGAGCAACGCACTAAGCAATGCCGCTGCACTCGCCAGCCCCACGCCAACTTCATCAATGCCAATCGTGGCCATAAATAACTTTTCGATACCGTACCAAAAGACCAGTCCTGTCAGGAAGTTACTGAGGAGCAGTTTCTGAATTTGCGTCAGTTTCACTGAAGTATCCTTGTAGTACGGTTGGTGCGGGTAGGGAGAATCGAACTCACCTCTCAGCCTTGGGAAGGCTACATAATAACCACTATACGATACCCGCACAGGTCAGTTTTTTGGGGTCCCCGGCCAAATCCTTTTGGCTGGGGTGAAGCGCAAGAATTGTTGGAAGCTGACAGTTTCAAGACACTTCTTGAAACGAAAAGCTGCAATACAATTCTAAGCTGGAGCCGGAGATGGGACTCGAACCCACGACTTGCTATTTACGAAACAGCTACTCTACCAACTGAGTTACCCCGGCATATCCTTAAACATTATCCTGGCCATTTTTACCCGATTACTTATCTCTCTTCCCCTCCTGCCTCTACCTTTGTTCAACGCTGCATATGTTGAGGTTAGCGAATCACAGTTCGGACAAATTAATCGTAAGTTATCTTCTTGATTATTTTGCCACACCCCGTCAATATGATCGGCAACGAGCGGAACCTTGCCAGTTACAATATTAACCTCGTCCCACCCACAAATACAACATTTATCTTCGTACTTCTCTCGCAAATATCGCTTCACATGACATGAGACTACGCCTAACCGCTGTAGCCCCGTCACCTCACCTGCTCGCCAGCTTTCAATATATAATCTGTATTGGTAGTTAGCTTGGCATTTATTACTGCAGTACTTGTATGACGCTCTTGCCGTTTTGTTACCACAGTTAATACATATTTTTGGAACATGCTTTTCCGCACCCATGCGCAAATGATAAAACAGTCTTTAACCAATATCAAGAAGTGCCGTGCTTACCGTAAGCATGTAACGATTTCGATGTACTGACCACAGTAGCAAATGCTCACGAATATGTTATCCCTGTTGCTTTCTCTGTTAAAACGTGTATGCTTAAGTCACAGGTTCTTACTAGCCGATACATTGAAAAATGAGTGCTTCTAAGATAAAAAGGTCGTCCTGTGTTAGTTAACAAAGAAAAGAGTTCTACCAAATGGCTAGTAAGTTATTCGTAGGGGGCCTCCCCTACTCAACTACCGATGACGAACTGCAAGAAGTATTTGCCGCACACGGTACAGTACTTTCTGCAAAAGTTATCACTGATCGTGATACCGGTCGCTCAAAGGGTTTTGGTTTTGTCGAGTATGAAAATGACGACGAAGCTAAAGCTGCAATGAAGGCACTTCACGACTCAGAGCTTGGCGGTCGCCGTATTCTTGTGAACGAAGCTCGTCCACAAGAAAAGCGTCCACCACGCGACAACAACGGTGGCGGTTATTCAAACAACCGTTACTAAATGTTAGAAAGAACCCCTCGTTAATCCGAGGGGTTCTTTTTTTATTGGCTGTTCACGTGAGACGAACTATCAGAGGATGGTTGCACTTTTCGAGGGACGACCGCCACCACGGCTAGTCTGACCTCCTTTGCGTGCAATTTCTTTCTGTCGTGCCTTGTCCATTGCCGCGAAGCCTCGCTTTGCGGGTTTTTTGTCTGCCATTTGCTCCCCCTTTCACTTAGATGGCCTTCACAGCTTAGGGAAGATTACGAATAACAACTATGAAAATTTTCACAGCCACCGTCCTATTCCAATGTATTGCTACAAGACGTTAGGATGCTGCTTCTTCCACTGAGCAACTGCGTTATCCCAGACGCGCTTATCTGTTGTAAAAGTAAAGCAGTTCTTAGGCAGCTGGTCCTTATACGGCATTGGTCCCTGGCCCAACCATACGAAGGTGTTGTTTTTACAGCTTTTTAGGTCGGCATTTGGCGGTATATCGAGCCGACCGATACTCGGCGGCCTGTCTGCCATGAATATATTGTTCTCGAGCACCAGACTAGGGCCCTTGCCCTTTTCAAACCAACCTTTGAACAGCATGCTATAGCCATAGGTACCGTATTTCTCTGGTCTGAACATCGTATAGAACGACTTAAGGCTCATGAGATTATTCCGAATGGTCCAGGTGTTTTTGCTGCCGTCTGGGTTAATCCCTTCAAACGTTGCTGCGCTAAAGCCAGCGTAACAGCCGTCGAATAGTGAGTTTTCGGTTATACCATTGTGCAAGAAGTCGTTCTCGACACAATCATCATGTATGTCAGAAAGATGCACATCTTTTATATGGAAGTTACTGCCCCGTTGCTCCATTCTGATACCATCACCTTGGTTGTGGGCGCGTAAACCCTCCACGAGGAAATCGTTCATGCGGATAGTAAACGCACCGGCATGATGGTAGTCTTTGCTCCAGGTGACTGTGCGCGAACGGTCGTCCCATGCGCCAGTGTATTTGCCACCATACCAGCAGGCTGGCCCCTTGCCGTCTACAACAATCGCCCATGAGATTGGCACGCCGCTGGCATCCGATCCATCCCAGTAAGCCTTACTAGCGTCGATTACTGTATTGTTGCTGATGCTATAGTTTTTGAAGGCAGTTTTTTGAAGCTTTGAGATCGATTGTCTCGTGCCTTTTCTGCTTAAGCAAGTAGAAACAGGCTGAGTCGATACACTCAGACAATCAGTAAAGCTCGCTGGATTAACGGTGGCGGCCTGGAATTCACGCACTGCAGCTTGATACGCGGCTTTTGTCTTGAACTTTTTCTGAGCAGGCTGCGACACAAACCTCGGTTGTGACACGCCTGATTTACTCTTTGCTATGAACAGCAGCTCGTCGCCACGGCTCTTTGAAACATTAAGTTGCATTGCAGAAACTTCATTGCCCCACCAGCTTTTGTTAGTCTTGGCGGCAGCAAGCTTCTGCCCACCGCCTGACTTAACAAAAGTCTGTACCGTTACACTTGCCTGAGCAACAGCTGCCGGTTTGGTAGCCAGGATTGTCACTGTGTAGATGTCGCCCTTCAGCGCTTTACAGGCACTGAAAGTTACGCCAGCGCTACTTTTAGGATCACTCCTAATGTCTACTTTTGTGTACTTGGCAGCACGCGCAATTAGGTCACGCTCCTTCATATGTGAGTAAATGGCGATGGATGCATAGGAGATGACTCCTGTAAATAACACCAACGCGAGCAGTTTTTGCCACATCGGTAGATCGCCAATACCCCGCCGCCCACCAAATTTAACCGCCTTCTGCTTTTTTCTCGTTGTAGTTCTTTTTTGGGCCATAGATGATATTAGTTCCTTAGACTATCGTACCATAAGCAGTATCATGGAAGCCTACATAAGAACGCGTAGTAGTGTGTCAATCGAATCTTCTAACGTAAAGAATCGTGATGCAACCTCGCGCTCTTTGCGACTGACTTCACCGAGTGCAATGGCTTCTTCAATACCCTTCACAAGTGCCTTGGGACTACGCGGCTTGACAAGGGTAAGAAGGCCGCAGTTGGTCTGTGGGATACCGCCAATGTTACTTGCCACGACCCGACAACCCGCATGCTGGGCCTCGACCGATAGCATACCGAACGGCTCATTGAATACTGAAGGCATTAGAAGTACATCATGCCGAGAAAGTACGTTAGCCATGTCTTTAACACTGTTTTGCGCGGGAATAAGCTTGGCATAAGGATATGCCCGCAGCATCTGCTCTAGCGTCTTGCCAGATTCTACATTAAGCCCTGCGGTCACAATACTGACCCGCCAGTCAGCCTTCTCACCCTCGTAGCTGAGTCGATGTTGCATCTCAAGCAGCGTGTAGATGCCCTTCTCCGGGTGCAGACGTCCTGCAAAGATAAGACGCGGATGCTTAACTGGCCTGGATCGTTTGGCGGCGTAATACTCCGGCGCTGCAAACGGAGCAACTACACGCATATGACTGACCGGGATCTCTAAAAACAACGCCCATTGCTGAGCGTTATAGAAACTGGTTGCGATAATCATTTTGTCCTGCATCCCCTTGACATCGTAGGCATTACGCTGATAGCGGTTTGGCAAAACATTATGTACAATCACAGCCACTAAGCGGTTTCTTTTTTTAGGTGTTTTGAAGTAATTATTAACATGGACTATGTTGCCTCCTAGCTGAGCTACTTCTTTCCTGCTGGGCAAATATAGGAAAGGGATGTCATCAAAGCCAGGCGATTGTGCCTGCGATTTATTCACCTCAGTAATCACTACTCGTGCGTCAATGCCTTGGCGCAGCAATTCACGCACCTGACCGGCTGTGTACGTCTCTGAACCACCCGTCCCCGCTAACATTTGTTCTCCCGGTGGCCAGATGAAATTAATCATTATAAGCCTAGTATACTACCGATCTAAATATTCCGTATTCTGTGTTAGCCCTTAAGCAAGCTTGCTGCGCAGCACAAGCGCCATGGCGTGTGACCAGGCTAGAGGTGTATGTGAGCATTGTTTATTATTGGCTAGGTACGACTCGGGTAGACCGTTCTTGGTGTATAAAGATTCTGTTCGACGTAAATATTCCTTAGCCTTATCGATGTTACCAAGTTCAAAATTAGCAACGCCCAGCCATGGCAAGCCCATCACCCACTGCGACTCTTCACCGTCCTTGGATTCATAAATATCACCAACGTAACGGATAACTCCGTGTTCGCGCAGTAACGTACTTTCGACAGCTGCTACGATATCAGCACGCTTGTAGCCGCACGGCCAAACCAGCGACAACTGCGCCAAATCAACCTCGTGCCGAGCGCTCTCTCGCGGCAATAGGTTTTCTAGATTCTGTCTTGCCACTGCTAGCATTTTTTCATCGTACTCGCAAAACCCGGACACTTTCTCAATTCCCTTGATGCAAGCAGCCAACGATGAGGCGTGGAGCGTAGGCTCTTCTTCCCACATGCCGTTGTCAGCGTCACGCGAATATTGGCAAGTCTCAAGGTAATGCACCAGTTGTTGACAAACCTTTTTCATCTCACTAGTTAGTAGCGACAGGTCAGTTTGGTACATTTTCCCCAGCCCTAACAACAGCACACCAACAGCATCGTGCTGCTTATTGCTCCACTCACCGCTCACAATTGCGCCTTCGGCAGTAAAGCGCGGCGGCAGTACTTGATCGCTTTCTACTGGATAAGTCCTTCTTTCCAGCAGTAAATGATATTTAGCTATGATCCCGCAAAGAGCTTGGTAAACTCTAGCGGCATCCTTGCTTTGACCGATTTCCTGCAAGGCCAGCGCCACATAGACGTTATCTCGTATCCAAACATGTTGATAGTCGGGGCCGTCTCCAGCAAGAAACAATCCGTTGGCAAGCTGTTGAGACCTAATCACTTCAAGATCTTTGTTAAAGTCATGCATGTATTCATAATAGCAAACATCCTACCGTCTCGCGCCGTGCCCGATACCCCGAACAAGATTCATTGGAACTACTGCACGTATCGCGCAAGCATGAGCAATAAGAAACGCGTTTGATCGCGTCACATTTGATGAGCCGTAGCGGAGGAAATGTGGAACTTTTATGCTCAAGAAAGTTAGAATTACACGGCTTGGTGTTCGTTTTCTGCCGATAACTTTGGGCGATAAAAGTCTTTAAGTTGAGCCATGATGCTCTCCGGTAGGGTAGTGAGTGCGAGGACATAATTGCGACGCTCCTTGAAAGACTGGGCGTAAACAAAGTCAATGTCTTTTTCACTAAGCAAGGGTATAAGTTTATCTCCTTCGAGAAGAGTGCGATCATGACTTCTGGGTGGGTCTGCAGGATAATGCTTAGTGAAATCACTTGGGTCGAGCCCCTTATCTTTAATAATGCGAAGCATTACAGGTAGCGCAAAGAGCTCCGCCCTGTCGGCAATTGATTGATACAATTTCTTCCTGCTTTCATTAGAAATAGTCTCGTTGACAGCAATGTTTTCTGGACTGTACTCTCCTGCAAATGCATCGCCAAACGCACCCCATATGTAAGTAGGGATAGGGCCATTATAACCAACCTCTTCGGCGCTTTTTGCTGTCGCTTGGAGTGCACACCAATAGTCCAGATTAGAACGTGAAGGGTCAAGATCGACAACTTCACGACCTTTGGTATTTTCTAGCAAAGAGGCGTATATATCATTGTCTTCGTCGGTTCCATTATAGCCGTGTTCAAGAAGCATGTAAGTAAATCTGCTTGTTCTACCGTTTCCGTCTTCGTAAGGATGGATAGCGTTAATGGATAAACCAAGAATAAGAGCGGCATCTTCTGGTGACGGGGCTTGCTGAGCAGCTTCGTAGGCAAGTCGCATGAGTGGCTCGCGATCCTCTTTGAGCGGAGGCTGATGTTCAATGCTACTACCGGATAGCACACCTGTTTGTTGTACGAAGCCACCACCGTCCATATGCCTCCCTGAAGTCGGGATGTTACGTTGAAGACCGTTGAGGCGATTAAGAAGTGATGAAAAGTCTTCGTAGGAGTGTGCTTCAATAAACTGTTTTGCTGCTTCAGGAGTAGCAAATGTCTCTGCTGCACCAAGGCGCTCCATTAATGCGACGGCGGTAGGGATTGTCTTTGTTTCGATTGTTGGCGTGATTGTTTCAGACATTGTTGTTCTTTTTTTGTTTTGGCTGTTTACATCAGTAATATTACCACAAAAAAGTACTAAAGTCAAACTGTAGGGACCCGACCTTCTGCGCACGGCTGCGGGCTTTCTCGGAGCGAGCTCCTGCGAGAGCCCTTGCCGACCGAACTGGCGATTCGCGTATTTGCAGAGCAAATCCGCATCGCAGACAAGTCTGCCCAATGAAAAAGCCCAGTCGCAAGGACTGGACTCTTTCATTGGCGGGCCCGACCGGATTCGAACCGGCGATCTCCTCCGTGACAGGGAGGCATGTTAGGCCTCTACACCACGAGCCCGCATCTGTTGTTGCGTTCACTAAACGAACGAATAACAGGGGCAATCATAGCAAGTTATTGCTCAAAATGCAACGATTACTGGGCTGGTACTTCTTGGTTGGCAGCGATTGTGATGACATTTACAATCTGTTTGGTTGACGGTCGGTATATGATGACCTTACGCTTTTCTTGATAAATCAGTAGCTTGTCGCCATTCTTTACGCCTTCAAAAACCGGATTGTCGGCAAACTTGGCCTCGTCTTTAACAAGCGCTGGGATTGGTTGCTCACCCGTTGGTAGCACCATCACCTTGCCAACTTCACTTACGGTATCTTCTGATTCCTTGGCTACCGCAGCAGCTGGGTCGTTATAGCGCTTTAACTCTGCCCGCGCGTCCATATACTGCCACACCAAAACGCCAACTGCGAGTACCGCCAGCACAACCAAACCTCGTTTGATATTTTTTGGTGTCAGGTGAGCCTTAAAACCCGTTGCTTTTGAACGGGCAGTCTTCCCATCTTCATTAATATATACATTCCCCATAATCTTGTAGCTTAAGTTTATCGGGTCTCCCCTGTTTGCGCAACTTGATTTGCCTATGTTAATCCGGGCAAACTCTCGGTACAATATAAGCACCCGTTGAGGACCTATGAGGAAGTAATTGAAACGTAATATATTTGTCATCACAACTGTTGTTCTAGTACTAATCAGCCTTTTTTTGGGCTATCAGCTCTTCTGCTCCAAGAAGAACGAGATGCCAACTGAAGCACAAGCCAAGTATCCGCTACTCGCCAAGCGTATATTCCTGGAGAACCCTAACGACACCATTGTTAACTTTACCCCTCTGCGCAAGCAGATAAGCGATTACTTAGCCAAAACAAAAATCCCGCATAGCTTCTACTTCGAATACCTACCGACGGGGTCAAATATCCGCGATGGCGAGACCAATGAACTAGTCGGTGCTTCTCTTATGAAGATTCCAATCGTCATGGATCTGTACAAAGCTGCAGAACTCGGCAAAGTTGACCTTGATAAGAAAGTGACCGTGACCGCAGAAGCCGTCAGCAACGATGGTGTTTACGGCAATACTGACCAGCTCAAGCCAGGCGACAGCCTTACGCTCAGACAAGCCGCAAAAATTGCGCTCATCGAGTCAGATAACACAGCTGCCTACGTGGTATACGCAAACACAAAAACCGTCCTCAAAGATGATGAGCTGGCCATCAAAAGCCTCGATGTAGAGTTTGCTGAAACGAACACCGCAACCGGTAGCTACGTATTGATTGGTTCGCGTGCCTATTCTTCCTTTTTGTCATGCCTCTACTTCTCGTGCCATCTCAACCGTGAGCACTCCCAAGAAATCCTCAATCAGCTAACTGAATCAAAGGACAACAATCGACTCCGCGCTGGTGTCCCCGCCGATGTCAAAGTAGCCCGTAAGATTGGCTCGTTCAGCAAACAAACCCAGAGCGACTGTGGCATCGTGTATATACCGAATCGCCAATACTCCATCTGTTTGATGCTACAAAGCGACGACGCCATGACGAACAATCACTTCAAAGCCATCTCTAAAATGGTCTACGATTACGTATCTACCGCTAATTAGTTCTGCGATTGCAGTGGAACATCTACGGTCTTTGCGTCTTTGACGCTGACCGCGGTCCAGGCAAACTCGATGTCCTCGGTGGCGTCTTCTGACAAGATGATCGTAAAGCCCTCTTCGTCCAGGTCGTCATAGGCAAACTGCGTGAACTTACCGTTCTTGATGTTAACTGTCACGACCGGAGTATCTTCGTATGGCTTTTCGAATTCTATCTTCACTTTCTTTTGCGTCTTGTAGATAGTAGCGAAGCCGGCGGAATCGTTGTTCTGGGTGAGCCGTCCCTCAATCTGCACATCTTTCTGGAAGATAACTGTGTCGACAAATGTTGCAAGGCGGTAGAAGATCGAGGCGCCGAGGAACTTGACTGGGCCAGCCACTTCTAACGCGCCATTTGCAAACAAGACACCATCAATAGTAAGGTCTTTGCTAACCGTTGCCGTTTTCACGATGAAGTTATCCATGTCTATTGCTGGTGTTACAGTACCCGTAGTAGTACTGGTGTTTGTACCTGTAGTGGGCTTGCCTGTCAGTTTGCCGACTAGGATTTCTAAGCCTTCTATCTTATTAGCCTTGATGCTATCTGCCGTAATGTCTTTGGCGATGATGCTAAGACCATTTACCTCTAGTGCACTGACGCGATCAGCCAATATCTCTGACTGCGGCTCGTCCGTTGCCACTTGCTGCTGTTTGCGGCCAAGTAGGTAGCGAATAATCTCGTCTGATTTTTGCAGCTTCTCATCCAAGACACCTTCTTGGAGATTAACCAGTGGGCCAAGCACCGTATCTGGCAGTGTGAAGCCTGAGTCTTGGAATTCTTCCATAGCGACCTCTACTTTTTGACCACTATAGTCGACCAAGTTCACAAATACCGTTATAGTCGTGCAGCGCAGATTATCTGGACTTCCTTCTGGACAATCAATAAGCGTGTCAGGATTAACGTCTTCAAGAGCGACACCGACGACTCGACCAGCAGCCACCGCCTTCATGCCGTGCCCCGGGATACTACTAGATGTGATCCTGTCACCAGATTTTATCTTTTCGTTCGGCTTAAGAGCAACCTTAACTGGCACGCGACCACTGAGAGCAATCGGATACGAATTATCTTCTTGTGGGCCGATGACAATACCCGGCTGGGTTGCCACAATTCCCAGTGCCTTATCGTCATATGGCTGGCTGGTCCGACGCACCACGCCAACGTTATTGTCTTCTGAGCTAACAATTTCTCCAGCAGTTAGCGACTCAAACGAGGTAAAGCGCTCGGCAAGGTCAGCACCACCAACACCACCCACTTCTGAAGACACACCTGCCATACCATCGACAATCAGCTCACCCCGAATCGAGGATACATTACTGAAGAACTTATCGACGTCTTGCTCGAGATTTCTGTCGAATTTTTCGAACCATACGTTCGCCGAAGAGCCCATTGCCACCACACCGCTTTCTACCGAGAAGGCGTCAATGTCATCGGCGTCCGTACCCGACCAACTTGTGCTGGTAGTGTCTGTGACACCAGCATCTGAGTGGTAAAGATTTGATATGAAGGAATTTCCATAACCACCAAAGACGCTGACTGCCCCACCATCACTACCATTACTCGTTCCAACGTATAAGTCAGGGTTTGTGCCTAAGAAGTTCGAGTTATTGAGTGCGATCGACGTGACCGTATTGGTGTCCCCGTACAATTTCTCCGGGACAACCTCATAGTTTGAATCAGTGCTTGGCGTTACCGTCCAAGCCGGGCTAACGGTCAGGGTCGTGCCATCGTTGGCAATGACTCGTCTTGACTGACCAGCGCCTGTTCCGCCAGTAATCTCAACCATACTTCCCACAAATGCGTTAGTGACGTACGACTCTCCAGAGTCACCAATTGTAGTACTACTGCTTGTAGTCGCAGCCGATACGACTGTCGAAGGTTTAGCCAACGCGCTGCGTCCTTCAAGATATCGTTTCCTGATTTGTGCCTGACTGAGAGTATCAGATGTAGTAGCGCCACCACTGGCAAAGTAGACATCATCAATATCTCCATCCCAGAAGTTTCCACCTGCGGCACCACTAGCGTCCGCACCAATCGTTAAAATTTGTGAAGCATCTAACGTACCGGTTGCTCCAAGCGTCGTGTCACAGCCAACGGCTAGTTTACCATCAAGGTATAGACATATACCCGTATCCGTATTGAGAGCCACGACATGGTGCCATTGGTTATCGTTATATGTCTGAGTTGAGGTAACAGAGTCATCATACCCAGCAGTTGCAGCGGTATCCTGAATACCAAAAACGATTTGACCACTTGAGTTCATCTCAACCGTGTAGCCGATACCTTCCGTACCAGCAAACGCACTGTATCGCTTATCAATTAGAACGTCAGTACCTGTAACAGTCGCAGAGTGCTTAAACCACGCCTCTACATGGAATGAGATGGCCGCAACGTTGAAGTCAGCGTCTGTATCGCAAGTACCGTCATTATTAGCATCTGAACAGAGGAATTGGCTCGTGCCGTTGAATCTCAGCCCTGTGCCATGAACACCATTAACCCCATAAGTAGGCGCGACTTCTGGTTCAAGTACACTGTTGCGAATAGTTGCATCCGTCAGATCTCCAGATAGGTTATCAAAACTAAACATACCTCGTTGAGTCCCTGACATATAACCAGTCTCGCGGCTAATATTGTAGTTCTTCGACCAACCAATAGAAGTACCAGACGCCGTGTTAGTATCGTGAACTTCTGTTAGCCCAGCGCTATGGCCAACATATATCAGATCTGCCGCGTCGTCAGCCATCGATGCACGTTCCATTACTTTCAATGCATCAGGCGCACCCACCGCGAATGTTGGTGCGGCTGCACCATTTGCCACGTGCGGCAGGTTTGCAGCCTGCTCATCAAACACATCCGTAGGTGTTGCCTGGTCAGCTTTCGCTACATCGATACCGACCGTACCGTTTGCTTGCGTACCATATCGCTCTACTTGAGATAAGGTTACGTTGAGTCCGTAGAGACGACCTCTCTTCGTCACATAGACAGAGCTAAACTGATCTGTCAGGTTATCACCAAAATCAAGCGTTTGCTGTGCGGATAGGTTAATGACCGACATTGAATCATCTGTGGCAGCGGCAATAAACGTCGCACCGTTCAGTGGTCCACCGTTTGTTTCGACAGAACTTGATCCATACAGCACCGAGCCGTGCACGGCATTTACAGCGTTATGGCGAATGGCCATAGCCGTACGACTATCGATGTTGTACGTAACAGCCGTGTTACGGTTGGCGATATTCTTGTCACCCTGGTCTCGGTCAGTTGTGTTGTAGTTGAACAAACGATCACTTGTGAAGTCGATAGCATATAAACCGCCTGCTGCCGAACCGTTTGCGCCGACGTACACAACCCCATTGAGCGCAAAGACACTGGAAGGATCATTGTTTGTATCGACGCCAATCGCGTAACCAGATGCATTCTGGTTAAATTTCATGAACATTTTATAGTCATTGGCATCAAATATATACACCGCGCTTGAGGTAGATACGATAATCGCTTTCTTTGGAAAGGCCGACGAACCACAACGAGTGTCACTGGCAATATTACATGCGTCACCATAGCCATCGTTCTTACTCTCTGAGTACCAGCTCAAAGCTCGAGATGTTGGCGAGTCTGTCCATGCGCCAACATCAGAATCCTTAGTCGTGTCATATACGAAGATATCTGATATGCCCGTAAGGCCAGTCTGTTTTGAGATACCTTTCTTTACAAGGTCGCCGTACAAATCAATCTGCCCCGGGCTCGTGGCGCTACCGACCTGGAACGTACCGTCAGTTTTGAGCGTAGCCACGCCACTGCGGTACAGATTGGTGTCGCGTGATGAGCCAAAGGCAATGCCGGCTGATGCGGTCGTATTATCAGCGTTACCGCTCAACCATAACGTCTGGGTATCTGCTGCATCAATACGCACGCCATAGTCAGTGCTGCCAACGGACTGAGCAGCAACTCGAATTCCATAATTGTTCGCGATAGTTGCTCCTGAGACAGTAGCACTATTTATCTGTAAGCCTGCAGCCGTAGTGACCGTACCTCCACCTGCCATGCCAATCCCGCCCTCAAGCGCATACGCATCGGTCATGGTCCCGCCAAAGAACACACTCGAAACAGCGCCACTCACTCCAACGGCTTTTACTACGTCTCCACCGGCGACTCCGATTACCCCGCCCGAAAGGCCATAGATATAATCGGCGCTGCCGAAGGCATTACCGCCAGCCAAAACGTTAATCCCTTTTACGGTGGAGGTGCCAGTTCCAGCGTTGTCACCGCTTACGGTTAAATCCAGACCAAAGGTATTAATTGTCCCCCCGGTGGCACCTGACCTTGCCACTACTAATTGCTGACCATAGGTATTGTCAGTACCAGTCGTAACTATACCAGTATCTGAAACTGAAACCTTCAGGCTATAATCGTCCGCCGCAGTGGTATTGGTACTCGTAAACGCCGTGTCTATCTTGCCATTATCAGCAATAGTAAACACAGTCGTGCCATTGTCTTGAATGATGTAGTCACCGGTACCGGCAAGGTTGGTGACTACATTGCCGGAGCCGTTATTCGTGATGGTATACGCAGGGTTGTCGGTCGCATCGAGTGTGTAGCTGTAAGCACCGGTGTCACTCAGCGTCATGAAGGCTGTTCCGTTATCTTGGAACTCGATATCGCCGGCACTTGCCAGGTTGTAGACGATGTCTGCAGCATCAACTGATGCCGACGTAACCCGTAGTGGCGAAGCCGTTGAGCCACTAAGTGTAGCAATATCGGTAATGAATTGATCTTGTGCACCACCCCCGGTTGAAGCAGCGTTCTCAGTAAAGGTAAAGCCGCTTTCGGCTGCCGTCAGTTGCCAATTCCAGACCACGTTGTTTGCGGCATTGTTGATACTTGCCCCGGTCGTTGCAGCCGTCACCTGATCGAGCCGCGCTCCGCTGCCACCAGCACCACAGCCTGCATCAGTCGTGTTACAGACGGTCTTTACGACGCCGTTTTCTATAATCTTCACCTTGTTGAGCGTTGAGTCATAGAACAAACCGCCGCTGAGCGCACTCAGGTTACTCGTTGGGTCAGCAGTTGTGCCGTCGAGCTGTAGAATCGTCGTAGCCGTATCGGTACCAGTAGAATTACCTATCTTTACCCTGTTACCGCCGCTGCCACTGCGAGTTGCCGTGTCTACTGTCATCACTGTTTCTGCTGCTGAGGCACTTTGTACCAGCAAGGCACTGCTGGCAGTACTGACCAGATTCAACGCATCGTCTGTTTTGAGTTGATTGGCTGCACCCCGATATAGGTTAGTGTCTCGTGACGTCCCAAATGCGATACCAGCCGCTGAAGTAGTCGGGTCAGCTTGATCGTTAGCAATCCATAAGGTTTGTGTACTTGATGCCCCCAGCGCAGCCGTATAGTTGCTACCTGCAGCCGTATTGCCGCCAACGAACAAGCTATAGGCAGTCGTAATTGTTGAGCCGGCACCCTCACTGACCCCGTCAACATACAAACCATAGGCAGTTGGCACCGTAAATGTAGCCGCTCCTGTAGCCGCTGCAACACGCAAACCAACAACGCTCGTTGGGTTCGTAGGATTCGTAATCGTCGCACCAATATACCCACCATAGCAACCAAAGAGACAATCACGAGCACTGGTGAAGTTTTCCCTCACCTCAAGGGCAGTGGTGAGGATGCTTATTAGACCCGGGTCGCCAACATACAAGGCACCATCTACCGCCACTCGAGAGGAAAGTGTATCAGCCGTAAATAGTGGTGTACCCGCAGCATTTTGGATTTCGAACGCTGTGGTTGTGTCGTCTCGCGGCCGTATAAGCAAAGCCGTATCAATGGCGCCGCTAAATGCTAAAGTGCCGGCAGTGTATGAAAGCGCTGTTGAGCCGGCCGTAAGGCTAATTGCATCGATGTAAACCGACCGCGCTGTAGCACTATTTTGTTCAATATAGAGGTACGGGTTACCAGAAACAGTGCCAGTCGTAAACGTACAGGTTGCACGCGTCCAGCCAGTGGTATATGCAAACCCTGTAGCAAAACAGTCAGACTCAGTCGAACCATCACTAGCATAGCCTGCCCCGAGAGTTCCGTTCAGCAATACAGAAGTTCGAACGTTAAATGACAGTGAGTAGGTCGTGGAACTCGTGAGCGTAATTGGGTATTTCACGCCATCACCACTCACCGCCGTCGTATCGAACTTCATTGATTGAGCGCCAGAGTAACGCTGAGCGTCGGTTTGGTGGACTCGGCTGGTTGAACCCTTTACCTGCCAGCCAGATGGAGCAGTTACTGCCTTGAAGCTCACCTTGTCTACGACAATATAACGAGCTGTTGCATCAGTTTGCTTGATATAGAGGTATGGCGTACCGCTGACCGTAGTCGTCGTGACGATACAGTGATACTGCGCCCAGGTTGTACTAATTGAGGAACTATTGAGGGTACAGTTAGATTCTGTTGAACCGTCATTGGCGTACCCTGCCGCCAACACAGAGCCGCTCCCCGCTACCGTTCGTGCCCAGAAGGTCAATTCATACGCCGTACTGTTAGGCAACGTCATGTTATATTTGGCACCATCGTTGGCAGCCGCGGTGGTTGTCAGCACCATCGATTTACTCTTGTCGTACACATAGGTGCCATCATACCCAATCGAGCCAGCACCCTTAGCTACCCAGTTACCCGAATCAGTCTCAAAGCTTGGGTTATTCATGAGATTGCTGGAGTCACCTGCTTCAAAGCCGCTGTTACTAATCAGATTGAATTGATTAACAGATGTGTCAACCTTGATAACGCTGTCACCTTCACTGTTTGCGACCGATAGTGCGCTACTGCTCGTTCCCTGCAATAACGCTCCAGAGAAGCTGGAATTGCCCGTGCTACTTGGTGGCGCCGAGTTAGTAACCCAACTAAGCGTTCCGTCATCAACCAAACTACTCCTCGTCACTTCAACATACTGCGATAGTGACGTCCCAGAAATACAGTTGGCGCTCGGACATCGATAAACCCGGTATTTGGTCGCACCCGGCACGGTGTTCCAGGTCATCCCTACAATATTATCTGCGGTCAGTGCATTACCTGTGGTCACCGTAAAGACTTTTTCATCACTCGGGTTGCTCTCGCCACTCGTGTTGATCGCTGTTACGCGATAACGGAAGGTGTTGCCGGAGGTAAGCGTACCATCCGGCACTTCAGCATTGCTTACTTGACGGAAGTTAGACGGTGCAGCCAGTTCAGTTATGCTGAACGATCCACCATATTGGGTGTAACTGGTGTCGACAGTCAAGGTATTGTTTAGCTTTACACCCCGGTCGAGGAAGCCAATGAGACTGGATGCGACGTCCGCGTTACCCTTATCGCTGAGATGTAGACCGTCCATTGTACCAGCGCCACCAGCACCATTATTATAGAAGCCTTCGCTCTCTGCCCAGCTAAAGTCACCACCCCACTTGCGCCACAAATCCAAGATGCCACAGCCGTTTTCGTCAGCTAGCTGATAAATGACATCTCGGTAGGACTGCACACCAAAGACAGAGGTATCATCTCCCGTCTGCGGTGCTGGGATAATCAGCACACAGTCTGCCGGATCGCTTGACGCCTTGGCTTGACCTATCCATTTTTGGTAGGACTCTTTGAATCCTTGTGGCGTGGTGTTTGTGCCCTGTTCGTTTGTGCCGTATGCAAAGACCACGAGGTCGGGTCGTGGATCAAACACACCAATCGCCGAATCGTATGCATTGAATGTACCGTGCGTATACGTACTGGAGGTCGCCATGTTATTAACCCGGATACCTGTATCAAACGTCGCATCAATACCTTCGAGGTTAATACACTCGTAACCATTGCCACCATTGCCGTCATCAGGGACCGTGATACTCAGAGTGTGGGTTTTTTGCGGATCAAGATCGGCTACATTGACTCGGTTACCATAACTCAGCGTTGCGCCATTTGTTGTAACCGTACCAGTTGCCGCACCACCATCAACACTATAGTAGAACGAATCAAGGCCAATGAATGAGCTCTCTGTGTATTGGATGGCTAGATTATTACCACGGAAGTTAATCGTCAGCTCCGCCAGCCCACTCACCGTATTACACACTAGCAATGCACCACCCGCCGCCCCACCGTTGCCAAGTGCGTATGATCCATAACTGCCCTGGGTGAACAATCTATTATCATAGGGCTTCTGGAAGCCCGTGCCACCGTCACCGTATTTTTCCTTCAAAGCTTTTTCTACCAAGGCCGGTGTACTCTTTACTGCCCGGTCAGAACCTGCCAGACCCCACGTAATGCTGTCACCGATAAAGTTGACGACCACCGCTTCGCTGTTGGCATTAGCCAAAGCACCACGGAAGTGTTTAAGTGACTCGTCAATGTTATAGGTGAAGTCTTTGATGCCTTGCTGGTCGTTACCGCCCAAGTACTCAACATTTAGGTTTTCTACCAAGGCAGTTGAAGTAACGGTAATTGGTGGCGTACCCTGTGGCGCGGCTAGCTTGATGTTATTGGTTATGATGCCCGCACCCACAAAGCCAGTTTTTTGCGGTCGGTTAACGGTCAACTGGTTGTCGGCCGTGTTGTCGGTGTAGGTTGTGGTCGAGTTATTGGCAATGGTACCGACCAGCATGAATGGCCCCGTAACGTTATCGTTGATTGGCTGAGCAAGAATGTTGTTTTGAGGAGTTAGGAACGAACGATAAATCTTACGCGCTACTGTTCCTGGAGGCCCAGCCGATATGCTGGTCAGACTCGCCTGCTGACCTGTGCCGTCAGGTGTCACTGTGCCTGACATAGTACTGAGCGCACTTTCTGCGCCACTGGCATTCACATAGCTATATGCCCAAACATATTTTAGGTTCTGAGTAAGGTTACCCGCTGATGTAATAAGACTCGCCGATGGTGCAGCCGGGCGGTTAGAAGTGTTCTCGCTGGTTGGCGGCTTAATGTTCGTGTTCAATGAGCCATCGCCATTATTGTCATCTCTTTGACTGACTGATGGGTCAGTAATCGTTCCGCTGGTATCGGTTGAAGTTCCCGTCAAGCGAAGTGTTGGGTTGTAATAATACGTACTACCACCTGATTGCGTTCGGTAGACACGCATGGCGCTGACATTCTTGACACCACCAAACGGCATTTCCTTCAGCGATATGCCATTTGAAGACGCTGCAAAGGTATTGCTAACTGGCCCGGCGGCAGTTTCACCCCACGGCGTCACATAGGTCAGAACATATGAATAGTTACCAGTGAGTGCGCCCGCTCCAGCTGAACCAACGAGCGGACCAACTTGTGGCGGTGCAATCGGCATTGGCGGAGCATACGTCAATGATGTATCGGCTGTGTCATCTGTATAAGTTGTTGTTGTATTGTCAGCAATCTCAGTCAGGAACCTCCAGCCAGTCGTGACACCATCAACTTGCCGTGTGGTACGGTAGATCTTTCGTGATTTTGTACCTGCAGGACCGGTTGGTATAGCGGTCAGATCAACTTGTTTACTGGCTGGCGCAACACTACTACTGGTCGGGCCAGGCAAAGTTTCACCGGCGAACGTTGTGTACGTTACTACGTATGTATACGTTCCGTTCAAGTTACCTGCCGTTGCGCTTGCTGTTGCTGTCAGCGCAGAGGCTGGAGGATCCAGCGCTGCAACGATGTTACCACCTGCGTCTACCCGCCCCATTACCTCGCTTGAGCTGTTCAAGTATCGTTGCAAATCACCGGTCTGTGCCGCGCTATTGCCTTGGATAACGGAGACTATTTCTGAAGCACTCGTGCCCTGCACCTGCAGGCTTGCTGTTGGGGCAGCGTTGTTAATTCCAACACGCTTATTAGTCGTATCAACGTCAAATATTGTTGCCGAACCGGCCGCGTTCTTTACCTGCAACGCTGTTACTGCGTCAGTCTGTGGTTTGAATAACAACGATCCAGCGTTATCTATAACGAGCACGTCGCTACCACCGCGTTGCAGTTGAAGTATGTCGCCGCTCGCTCCAGTTTTGTTTATTCCAATTGAGTCATTTGAGCTTGCATCGACCTGCAATGTACCTTGACCGAGCTGCACGATCTCGTCTTTCGTCAGTCCTCCTAAACGTTTAGCATTTTTTGCATATGGCGTTGCACTGAAACGCGTAAATGGAAGCATTTCGCCATCCCAAGATGGGCTACCGGTGCCGCCAACATCAATCGATAACCACAAGCTGTCCTGGTTCCAGTCGACATTAGTTGAAAATGCAGTTACTGAGCCAAGATACACAGAAAAGTAGCCATTTTTGACCCGTACCTTGTTAGTACTGTCCCTGGTTTCTGTCCATTCAAGTGTTCCACCACAAGGTGATGAGCCTGAAACTTCACAGCCGTCACCATCTTGGTACACCTTAAAACGTAGGTTATAGAATCCATCGGGCACAACTGCACCAGTGTCATCAAGCAATCGAGCCTGAAAGTTAAGCTGTTCATTGATACCAGTAGAATTATAAGTTTTACTTCGGTAGAGCTGAGTGCTCACCGCTGATATGGCCAAAATCAGAGCAAGCACGCATATCTGCACTTTCCTACTCTTCCACCAGTGTTTTTTGAGCCGTATGTTGTTCATGTTTGTCTACGTTTAAACGTAACCACATTGTAACTTGCTCACCCCTTAAGCACAAGGGAAACACCCCTGTTATTGAAATAGGTTATCCACAGGTAAATGTCGTATACATTATTTGTTCGATTTGTAAATTTTGAACATTTCTGCGGTTTTAGCGAACAACACCTTTAACAATTAAACTGATTGCGATCTTCTCTCCGATCCAAAAACTAAATGTCATTATTGTAACGAGTGCAAAAGCTGGCCATACCCTATTTGCGCCATCAACAATTTGGTTCTGAAAGATACAAACCGCATCCAACTGACAGCGCTGAGTTAGATTACCTGTTGCAGAAAGGTTTACTGCCGTCTTACCATCAACGACAACAACCGTCTGAAAGATAGCGCTACTACCACTTGCATCTGTTACGGCAATCTTGACCTCGTACTGACCTGATGTCTTATAGGTGTGCTTTATTCGCTGATCGCCACCCCCAGAAAACGTAAGCTTTGAGGTTTCACCGTCACCCCAGTCAACCGTAACATCGTACGGCGCTTGGCCTTTTTGGATACGAAACGTCAGAACCACCGTCTTTGTCGACTGGCTCACACGAAAGAAATTCTTGCTTTTGATAGTAACGCTGGATGTATTTACGACTGGGGTTTGGCTATTCTGATTGTTCGGCGCAACGGGTTCTGGCTCGACTGTCGGCTCAATTGTCGTGTCGTAAAATACAGTTATCGTAGTGGAGTCTGGTCCATATTGGTTAAAGATATCTGTAGTCCGAACAAGTAAAACATTACTACCGGGAACCAAACTGACGCCTATCTCATACAACCCATTTGAGTCACAGGTAACAGAACCTGCCAATACTGCATTACGGTACACTTCAACGATATAGTCGTGTTCACAAGATCCTGATACGGTAACCAACGCCGAGGTTACCGTAGCGTTACTAGTTGGTGAACTAATCGTCGCAGGAATACTCGGTGGCGGCCCTGGTACTACCCCACTCAAAGTAACACTGCCAGAATCTGTCACGGTCTGACCACTTACGACAACGTGCCGAATAAGAAAAACACTAAGCGCAGAAAGAACAATCAGAAAGAACAGTAACGCGTAAGATGTCTCATGGAATGCTATTCTTTTGCCGGTATGCCTACGGTGACTGACGTGAATTGGGCGGCGTTTTTTCTGAGACGACGCTTTGACGATACTCGCGCTACGCTTGGTTGCCTTTTTTGCCATCGCGCTTTCGCCCACTTTTACCTTGTGCTTTATTGACGATGTATTGGTTGTAGCGTTTGACGAAAATCACCAGCAACAGCACACCGCCAAGGAAGATAGCAATCAACTTGTATGGGATAACCCAGAAAGTCATTGAATCTGAGACGATGTTGTTTTTCTCTCCGTAAACGACGTCAGCCTGAACCGTATAGCGGCCAAAAAGTAGCTTGTTGCTCAATTCTTGCTCAAATTTTCGAGTACTTCCTGGTAATACATTTCCGCCGTTTTCATTGAGAGAGAACGTCTCTACTTCACGTCCGAAGATATTGCTGACCCGTACGGTACCTGAGGGTTTAAAGAACACGTTGCCAGTGTTTTTGATTCTCTCTGTTATCATAACCGGGCCGTATTCAAATATGCTGCGTCTCTTACCATTTTGAGAAGTGAACAATTCACTTACTTCTGCACTTTCCGTAGTATTGCCCGAAACATTCACAAGCATCAACGTTCCGACACTTGCAGATAGTGAGACTCCTGTGTCTTCAAGTTCTGGAGGTGTTCCTGTAAAACGAATGACCCCAAAATGACCTCCCGGACTGGCATTGTCAGGAACCCGCAATGTTACTTTAACTGATTTTTGCTCACCTGTTTTAAGGGTGATTGTTGGGATTGAAACGATCCAAGATTTAATCGAGTATGGGCTTTCCTCATCCGCATCTAACAGTAACTTCGGCTGACCATCTTCACCATTGGCGACAAAGTCATTGACCTGTGCCTTTATCACGAGTGAATCTTGCGTGACATTGCGAACACGAATGGTTGAATTAATTACCTTGCCTGGATCGGCCTTTAGTTCAATCAGCGGAGGAGAAATCTCCAGACCCTGCCCACTTTGGGCATGACCAATATTGGGAGCCACAAACAGTAGTAACAAGATAGAAGCACTTGCAACAATACTCAACACTCTCTTCATACTAGCCGATGTCCCTCTTCCCCAAATTCTCATTGATAACAGTATATCAGATTAACTAGAAGGTTGCGGTTGCAATATACGTCATAGTTGCAGTATATGTACCGGCCTCTGTTGCTGTATCGATATTGGCAATATAGGCTACCTGATAGCGACGAAATGACTCAGATGTTCCCTTGCTCGCAACACTATCAGCCGTAACAAAACGGAACTGATCAACAGTGTTATAGGACGCAGTTGGCGTACCCGAGCCAGCACCGTCAGGGTCTGCACCAATATTAGGGGTAGCGTTGTCGCGCAGGTTGATTCCAAATTGTTCAGTTCCGGTTGTTGACGCAGTTTGAGAGGCAAGCGCCGAAATCGTATTACCACCCGAGGTGAGCGTTGCGCCATTAACCGTAATCGCATAACCGCTTCCTCCGTTTGTACCTACGCCCATTTGCGACAAACCAGTACCGGTAGTGCTTGGTGTCAATGTACCAAGAGATACTGCAGAACCAGTCGCGCCAGAACAACTACTGGTTGTAATGCCGCTCGTGCCAGTACAGAACGTAAGTGTCTCGTCAACGGTAGCACTCACAGTGATCTGTTGCGCAGTACTCGCAGCAACAACACCGGTATCAACACTTGTTGTCCATGCAGCATCGGAGAACGTACTAATACGGGCGAAGAATGTGGTGTTTTGAGCTGTTGGGTTGGTGATTCCACCAAAGACAACCGTTTGTGAGCCAGTTGGTGCAGCAACGTTACCACTCTTAGAGATACGCAGGCTACCCGCTGTGGAGGTGTTAACCGTCCAGCCGGTAGCATCACCAAGGTTGGTTGGCTGTGAAGCAAGTGTTGAACTAGAGTTAACAAAACCAGAAGGAGTGGAACATGCGCCTGAGGCTGTCGTACAAATCTGGGCTTGCATTGATTGGAGTACAGTCGCAGATGGTACGGTAAAGTTAAATGTATACGTAACGCCCGTGCCCGCTCCGGCGGAGTTTGAAAGAGTAACTTTACGTGCGGTTATTTGGGCTGCAGAGACCTGCGCGTTAAAGACAGACTGGAGCGCAAAAACAGCTAAAAAAACAGCTATCAACAGATACGTTACTTGCTGAACTTTCTGCTGTGCGTAAATGGTTTTTGACATGTTTGATTATTACCTTAAGTACTTTGCTAAATTGTACTATACATTATAAGCATAAACAACAATTTTCTAGTATGTGCCGATACAGACGAGCGTTTGTTCACCACTGTATGTACCGCCAGCCGTAGTGTTAGCGGCGTTTATGATGTAGGACATCGTGTACTCAGTGAGGCCAGAGCTCGCTGCAGCCGAAGCTATTGTCTCACCAGCAACATACCGAAAGTTGTTGGCGGTATTGTAGTTACTAGCTGCTGCCCCGGATGAGAAACTGCTATCCGGCGTCTGTTCAGGGTTGTCGCCAAACGTTGTTGGCGAAGTATTGGCAACAAGATTGATGCCAAATTGCTCAGTACCGGGTACTGAAGGTCCGGTTGAGTTCATGCCGGCCAGCGTGTAAGCGCCTGTACTAGGTGGACTGCCGACTATTTGCACGATGTATCCGTATGACGTGTAATTAAGAACACTGAATGTTGCGGTGGCGGTGGCGGCGACTGAGGTGGAAAGAGCACCGAAGTTAACATTTGCGGTATCAACTGTACAGCTCAGCGATGGATCGTTAGTCGATATTGGACCACTGTCCGCTTTGTAACTGGTTGAACCACTCGGCCCACCACCAACACCATTCACAGCTTGTTGACCCGGTGCAGTACCATAGTTAGTGGAATTGCTCTCGAGGCTACCGCCTGGCCCCACAAATGACTCTTCGATCTGGAAGTTACTCGACGAACTCTGCGCCACGACCAAACCAACAGATAGATTAATAGCAGCAACAACGATGCCCAAATAGATCAATACCCTCTTCATCTGCATCTATTATACGGATTGTACCAAACCAGCGCAAAGCGCTTATGGCTAACTATTTATCGATTGAAACGTAGACTTGCGCGGCCTGCTTGTCTTTGAGGTCATTGATATACGTAGAGAGGTCTTTAAAATTAAAGACGATGTGAGCCCCTTCTACCTTGTCATCGTTTTTGCTAAGTGTCTTCACGATCTCAAGGCTGTAACCAGTGTTGATGATTTCGGAAACTTCGCCGGGATTTAGCCGAAACAGCGCATCGGTGGTCTGTGCACTGATGTCCCGGTTAGCCTTATCAATCGTAAAACCAAACTTGCCGCCACGTGCCTTACTGACATCATCCTCAGAATACTGCTTGGCAACGTCTTCGAACTTCTGCCCAGACTTCACGAGTGCAAAGGCCTTCTCGGCACGTTGGTTGGTGTCCGTATCGATCGCGGCGATTACCTTTTGTTCAAGCAAGCGCTGCTTAATCACGCGCCTGAAGTCATTAACTGTCCAGCCAAAGTTCTGTTTCAAGGCGTCTTCATAGGCTTGTTCGCTACCGCCTAGTCTGTTCTGACGACGCAAGATTGTTATCTGGTCGTCAACTTCGGCGTTACTGACAGAAACATTGTTCTGCTTGGCGAGTTCTTTGACGTAGGCGTCATTCACTACCTTGTCGAGTGCGCGCTTTTTATACTCAGTGAGCTGTTGTTGGCCAGCCTCAGAGTTAAAGTCCAGTTTCTGCTGGTTTTCGTAAAAGAACGTGTAATGACGGAGTTCAAACAGATAGTTTTCGTATGCCACGAAGCGTGAGCCAGTCTTTGCAACCGGAAACGGCACCACCTGAGTAACGCGGTAAATAAAGCCTGACGTCGTGTCAAACCGGTACAGTGCAGCTAGACAGTAAGCAAAGAATACGACAGCCAAACTAATGATGATACCCGTAGATATCAAAACAATACGATGTTTTGAATGCTGCAGTGGGTAGATGTACTTACGGGCACTGCCAAGCACCTCTTCGCGGTGGGCCGCAACGGTCTCGTTTGTAATCTTGGGCGCCGCAGTAGATTCAGCTGCAGGAGCCTGTTTTTTGCGATTTAGTATTTTTTTAATTCTCTTCTTCATAAGCCTCGTCATCAGTACCGTATTCATTTTGCATATACGGCTCAACCCCATGCTCTCGCAAAATCTCAGCTATCTGTTTCTGAATCTTTGCGGGATGATGGATGTCTTTTACTACTAAATCTCCAATATAAGTTTGTATAAGTATTGTACCAAATCCCAGCATGGTTTCCTGTAATCCGGCAATTTCGTAGTTCAGTGATTTTATCTGCTGCAGACTGATGTCTACGACTGACTTATGGAACAGGCCTTTCTGGCTAACCTGAATAAAACGCTGGTCAGTAACTATGAATACACTGAAGTACCAGCTAATCCACGCCGGCATAAACAAGACAATCATCAGGATGAACCCGGCAGCTAAACCACCAAAAAAATAGCTATACTCAGGCTTTACCAGCGCTGGGAGCGTTCCTAGAAGCAAGCCAATCATACCTAGTACCAGACCCTTACGCATAACCACTGGGTGGCGGCGAAAAACCAAAAGAACCTCCTCGTCATCAAACTGATCATCGAAGTATTTAGCTTTTTGTGGTACTGCGTTCGCCTGCTTGGCTGTTTTTGCCATAGCATTAGCGTAATTGTTTTTGTACAAATAGTCTACTTTGGTGACCCGGGAGGGATTCGAACCCCCGACGCCCGCCTTAGGACGGCGGCGCTCTATCCAGCTGAGCTACCGGGCCACGTAACTAAATTGTAGTCCATACACGTCACTAGCGGTAGTAGCCTGCGCTGCATGTTTTATCTAAGCGTGCGTAAGGCCTTCATGGACTGTGGTGTAGTCAAACTGTTCACTCTCGTCAAACCACATGCTAATCTCTTGCTTTGCTTCGTCAACAGAGCCTGAGGCATGCACCAAGTTTGCTGCACCTTTCCTCTTAAGTGAAGCCCTACCGAGACTCAAGTGCGCATAATCGCCACGGATAGTTCCTGGGGCTGAATCTTTAGGTCCAGTACTTCCGACCATCTTCCGTACAACTTCTACGGCGTGGCCACCCTCCAAGACTAGCGCAATCACAGGAGCACTGTGCATATACTGACGAGTTGCCGTAACGATCATTTCACCAATTTCTTCAATCGTCTCGCTGTATTCAACACCATAACTATCCCAATCAGTTTTTGTTTTGCCACCAACAATCGGCACTAAGTCATCGGGGTAGTGTTTCTTAAGGAGTTCCATCCCCGGAATCATCATCTTCATGCTCACAATCTTTAGTCCTGCTCGCTCAAACCGCGCAATAATTTCTCCTGCAAGTCCGCGTTGTACTGCATCTGGTTTGAGTATTACTAATGTTCGTTCCATGAGTTCCCTTCGCTTAGATCTACTACTAAAGGCACATTCTAACAGATGTGAAGCCGCTTAACAAACCATTGCCAAGCGACAGCAGCGCAAACGTGTCGTACAATATAAGCATATGTTGTTTACAAAGGCCAAAACCGATTTTCTGGAGTATCTCGAGATTGAACAGAACCGTTCACAGAAGACTATTGCCAACTACGACCATTACCTCACCCGCCTCAGCGACTACGCTGGTGACATCAAAGTCGCCGACATCGACCCGGAGCTCGTCCGCAAATGGCGTCTCTGGCTCAACCGCTTAGGCACCAATGTCAGTGATGAGCTGCAAAAATCTACCCAGAACTACCACCTCATAGCCCTACGGAGCTTCCTAAAATATTGCGCCAAGCGCGACATCCCTACCCTCGCGCCAGATAAGATCGAACTAGCACGCACCAAGCGAAAACAAGTCACCTTTCTGAACGCAGAAGAAGTCCTAACTCTTTTTAAACAGCCTGACGTAGCGACACTATCGGGTTTACGCGACCGAGCCATCTTAGAGTTGCTGTTTTCGAGCGGGCTACGCGTGTCTGAGCTTGTGGGCCTCAATCGCGACCACATCAACCTCAAACGACGCGAGTTCATGGTACGTGGTAAGGGCCAGAAAGACCGACCAATCTTTATCAGTCCGGAGGCCGCGGCGTGGGTGGAACAATACATCGCAAAACGAGAAGACACATTGCCGGCGCTATTCATTCGGCACGGTCGCGGTGGAGCCAAAGCCGTTAATACTTCTGGTAACTACAACCGCCTCACCGCCAGAAGCATCCAACGCATGGTGGCACGTTATGCCCTGCTGGCTGGCATAACCAAGCATGTATCGCCTCATACACTGCGGCACAGCTTTGCTACTGACCTCCTGATGAACGGCGCCGATCTACGCTCAGTACAGGCTTTACTCGGCCATAGCAACATCGCAACCACACAAATCTACACGCACGTTACCGACCCGCATCTCAAATCCGTTCACGAAAAATACCACCGCCACCAGCAAGATTAGTATGGTAGACTAGAGAAATTTTCAAGCTTACAACTCTCTGTCGTACGAGGATCAAGCTGGTATGGACCACTCGTACTGCCACTAATTGGCGCGCCGAGACTAACTTCACTATCGCTCGGCCAAGTGTTAAACCGCTTACAGATTGATTCAAAGGCTTCAACAGCGAATTCAGGATAGACAGAGCTACCTGTGGTCAACGGAACACTCACTTTTATTCTACGTAGAACATCGGCAGCCTTGCCAGTTGCGTCAATCTCAGCTTGGGCATTTGCCAATTCTAACGGTGTATTGCTCCCTGCCGCAAACGCCTGTACGGTGACATTTACGCCATTGTAGATGGCCTTAAGGCGCAGGAAAGCCGACGCACGGCTCACATTTGTGATCTCGACGCTACAAGGGTTTGGTGCGCCGTTTGTATCGCAATTGCCTTTTAAGAACTTACCCTGTGCAGTGCGATCGGTATTGTACGCTGTACTGTTAACACCAGAAACGACCGAAGCATCATTCGGGTACAAAAACGCATGGAAGGATTGGGCAACTAAATCGTCACGATCGGTTGTGTCTGGTATAAGCATAGCCCTGACAACCCCGGTGGTATTACCCCATTTGTTAGGGCCAGATCCATTAGGCACTAGTAAGTTGCCGTTAATCGATGCTGCATCGGTCACGAATGGCGCACTGTTATCTGTTGATCCCCAGCTGATAACAATCCTATCGATTTGCTGGCCATTGGCGGACTGCACCTTAGTTACCCATGAGCTGTCTGTCGTATCAAGCTTCTTAGACAAAATATCTGGAGTCGTATCGATCAGGAGACAGCTGACACTCACGTTCGTATTGACGCCAATAGCACCGCCACCGCTGGCAATCGGTGAATTGTTGGCTGCACAGTCGTTAATCTCAAGCACATCGTTGCTGGCTATTGCAGCATCAACCGCATCACGCGCGATGTTTACGCCACTCTCAGCCGCATAGAAAGCCTGTGTGCTCAACTGCTGGTCAAGCGCCTGGCGCTGCTCACGACGCATCAGATTAGCAAAGCCCACGGCAATAAGCGTCACAATACCAAGGATAATCAACGTTACCGTGATTGCCGCCATGCCTGACTCATTTGACTGTAAGCGCTTATTTTCTGTCATCGTATTCTCCTAAATAACGTCGTGTTTAGCTCTGAGGTAGCGCACCATTGTGAACCAAGCCCTGAGCCAACACAGGTCGCTGTGTTAGGGGTGTCCAAATCAAGCAATTCATTGTCAGCCCCATAGGCAACGCCCACACGGAATGTAACCAGCCCGGCATTCGCATCAATCTCTTGTGGAGGGTCAAGCCTAAATAATCGCATCCCTTCGCCAAGCATCTCTTTGCCGTCACTGGCAAGGTTGGTTTGAGTTATGTCGAGAGGAGCACAAGTCTCTGGACGTGCATCACGCCATAATGCACGTGGCACCCAGTTCTGCTGCTTATCGCCTGGCTCATATGTACTATACGTACCAGAACTATTAACCTGCCCGTTAATGATGTAACTGTAGCGATTATTGCCGATGCAGAACGCTTGAACAGTAACTGTATCGCCAGCGGTATTTTGTACTGGCAAGGTAGTGCCACTGACTTCGAAATTATTGCTAGAAAACTGGATGGCGCGTGAAACCTCATCACTAATTCCCCGTACCGTCTCTTGCGTACGCGAGGTCACGACACCTTTGTAATACAAGCGCCCAATCTGCACCAACATCGTCGCCGCGCCAAGCAATAGCACCGAGAAGACTACTGTTGCAATCATGAGTTCAAGTATCGTAAAGCCTTTTTGTGATTTGTTTAGACGAATCATTCCTGATACCCCCGGTACACTAACTGAGCTTGCTCTTTGCCGCCACCAATCCTATCCCAGCGTACAGTAACGGTGTACGTCTGGTCGGTTTTATCGACAAAGATATTATAAACACCATTAAGGTTTTTACACTGGTCTGGGTACGACGCGTAGTCGTCTTGCAAGTAGTCGGCTGGCGGCGTCTCAGAAAAAGCCACCTTGGCCGAACCATTAAAACAAAAACGCCCTGTTTGGTTGGGTATGGCTTTGATGGTTTCTACCTGTGACTCAGCAATCTTTGTGGCCTCAGATCGCTCTTGCGCCTGACGACTGTTACGAAGCGCCGCATTGACAATGCTGTAGGCGCCACCAACAATCATGCCAAGCACTGCTAGGCTAATCAGCACCTCGACAATTGTATCGCCACGTTGATTACGCTTAAACATTGCAGACCTCTGGTACGTCGTCAACAACAAGCTCCGTAGAAATACCTGAAGCAGTGTCCCCTATCGTCATAACAGCCTTACGAGCGGCGGAGCCGTTGTCGTTTGCTAGACACACTGTAGCTGATTTGATTAAGTTTGATTCCGTTATACCGGCTACCTTAAGGCTGAATGCTTGGCCTCCTGTTGGAACAGAGAATAACCGCGAAGACTGCGAACCGCCAATAGGGTCATCGTTGGCGTCGTAACTTGCCAGACTCGTCAACAAGGCGATGCCGCTAATCTCAGTGCCTTCGTCATCAAAAACCCCTGTTACCCTTAAGCCAGACTGCATAATATAATCGTCATTATACGCCGTTGGGGCGACCTTTGGCTGAGCTAACGTCAGAGAAGTTACCTCTTTGCCTGCACTCTGACGCTTACCTGCAACAGTCACAAACGACAATGTCGTACAGCCACCACTACAGCCGGTAAGCTGGACAGCCTTACCAAGGAATATACAGCTTTCGTTCGTTCCCTGTGTATTACTACCGCTAACAGTAAAGGAGACTTCCGTACCTGTACCGCTACAAGTAAACGCTTTGGTGTCAGAAAAATAGCCAGTTGTGATGTCGTTCGCAACATCACGTAACTTTGACTCAAAATCACGCGTACCCTGCGTAAAGCGTGTTCTTTCTTGCTGCCCATTAAATGCCAGCATCGCCACAATAAACATCGCACTGGTAACAGCCAGCACGATCATTGCTTCAATAATCGTAAATCCTCGGTTTTTGAGGCAGTTCATAGGTTCAAGTATAGCATAAGCGCGTTGATTCTACCCTGTTTGTGGCGCATTCTAAGCGCTTAAAAACCAATTAATCCGTTATACCAATCAAGCACTCGAGCTCCAAACAAAAACACCAAGTAGCCGCCGGCGATAAGGAATGGCCCAAATGGCAGTTTACTCGTACGTTTTGCCTTACCTGCTACCATTAGCGGTAACGCCACGAGCGTACCAATCAGTGAAGAAGTAAAGAGTAGTAGTATGGCTGGCATTGGCCCGCCCACAATCAACCCCAGGAGCGCCCCTAGCTTAACGTCGCCGCCGCCAATCCATTTGCCGGCCGAAAGCTGAAACAACACGTAAAACAGCCCGCCACCAATCAGAACGCCCCAGAAGGCCGTTAGTAGCGGATCAGCGCTACCCTGCCAAACGCACATGACAAGCACCTGCAACAGCGCCAGGATGGTCAGCGGCCATAGCATTGCATTAGGGAGTATCATCCAGCGGAGGTCATAGACAGAAAGTGCCATGAACCCAACTACATAAGCCAGCCAGAAGCCGAGATACACCCATTGCTCCGTGTTCATCACCTCTGGCCAGACGAGATACGATAATACAAATAACCCTGCTGTTAACAGCTCAACCAAAGGATACTGCCATGATATTACCTTGTGGCAGTATCGGCATTTACCACGCAAACTAGCCCAACTAATGACTGGTATGAGGTCTTTCGCAGCAAGCTCGTGCTCACACTCCGGGCACATTGAGCGACCATGCAAGAGCGAATACTTGTCTGTATCTTTGGCATGGTTTTTACCTCTGCTTGGCTTTGCTGGACTCTGTGCTTTATAGACGCGCCAGACATAGGCGTTCACAAAACTACCAAAGCACAGACCAAGAACGAGAAGGATAAGAATAATCATTTACCCTATCATAACAAAAAACAGCCCGTTACCGAGCTGTTTTTTGTTTGCACTTCGTTGACTACTAGCCTTCTTGACAAATTTTGTCTGGGGTGCCGCTACCGTTTTCAACTGTGTACAGTGCAGCTACTTGTCGTGCTCCGCCAGGAACTGCATCGCCAGTGTTAACTGCTGGTGTTCCAGATGTCGCACACTTGCCTTTAACAACAATGACTACCTTTTCAACGTCGTTAGGGTTTGTTGCTGTGCCATCAGTATCAAGTGTGATAACACCGGTGGTTGTCTTATCGTAGTATCCAACTTTTGCATTATCCGTGACATTTGCAATTGCTGTTGGCATTGCCCCGTTACGATTGTTCGCGTACTCAGATACTGCGCCTAGTAGTCCTGCTACATCGTTCTTACGTTGCGTGTTACGGCTATTGCGTTGCAAGGCTGGTACAGCCAGGAACACGATTAGCATGATCAGTCCGGCGATAACCAGGACGATCAAGACTTCGATGATGGTGAAGCCCTTTTCTTGTTTTTTTAATTTTGATAACATGCCTTATTTCCCCCTTATATATGTGCTTAAAGCTTAGTGCTTATGTATGAATAGTACTGACTGATTGTCCAAATTGCAACTGTTTTACGACTCCGTACAGACAATCTGGCTTCCACTACCTGTCTCAATGCCATATACCGCAACGACCGACTTTGACGATGGGTTGCTACCACCGACCCCATTCCCATTGCTGTTACACTTGCCGCCCAGAGCTATTACAACACGATTTTCTGCCGATAAAGTACCGTTCAGACCAATCAGTGTTAGGCCGACTGTGAAAGCATCGTTACCGTTTGAGGCCACCAGAGAAACCTCAGAAGTCGGATAGAAGCCAAGTTTTGCTCTACCGATAAAATCAGCAACTGTGGCCGGAGGCGCTCCTTTGTTGGACTTATACTCTTGTACTGCAGAAATAAGACTTGCTACATCGTTCTTGCGCTGTGTATTACGGCTGTTGCGTTGCAAGGCTGGTACAGCCAAGAAAACGATGAGCATGATCAGTCCGGCGATAACCAGAACGATCAAGACTTCGATGATGGTGAAGCCTTGGTTATTATTCTTGCTATTCAGTTTCATTGTGGTGCCCATCCTTATTTTAGCGTTAGCTTTATACTACCGTAACCTCGTTGACAAGTCCATAAATTGGTAACAAGACTGCTGCAACTATGGTAATCGCTACAATACCGAGCAAAATCATCATTATCGGCTCGATTATCGTTGATATCGTTTTAATTTCGTTGTCGACTTCTTTTTCGTAGTAGTCAGCTGTTTTCTCAAGCATTTGCTCCATAGCGCCAGATTGTTCGCCTATCTTGAGCATATTTGGCACGAGGTCTAAGAAGTTAGGGTTACCTTCAAGGGATTCTGAGAGCGACTTACCTGCCTTTACCTTTTCGGTAGCTTGTTTGAGTGCTTCCTCAATATGAATGTTATTGATTGACCGTCCCGTTATCTGCAGTGTCTGCACTAGCGGCACGCCACTGGCTACCAAGGTCGTACCAGTACGGGCAAAACGAGCCATATACATCTTCATGAATAAGTTGCCTATCGGCCACATGGTCATCTTCAGTCGGTCGATTACCCGTTTACCGCCAAAGCTCCGCGCCCAACGGCTACCAAAGAAAATCATGCCGACGAATATCGCAATCGCAAAGTACCAGTAGTTACGAACAAATGCTGAAACACCCAATAACACACGCGTTAAGATTGGCAAACTAGCCCCACCGCCGATAGAGGTGTAGAGTTCTTCAACCTGCGGCAACACCTTGAGCACCATGAAACCAACCACCAACACCATAACAAGCAGCACAATAGCCGGATACACCATAGCGCCACGCACCTTACTGATGATTTCGGCATCCTTTTCTTGCTGATTTGCCAAGCGCTCCAATGATTTATCAAGCGTACCGGATGCTTCACCGGCGGCAACGAGGTTCACAAATACATTATCAAAAACGGTTGGATGGCTCGCTAATGCTGCAGCAAAAGCCTGGCCAGACTCAACATCTGTAATAACTTGGTTCACGACCACCTTCATATGCTTGTTTTTGGTTTGCTTGGCAATGCTTCTGAGTGATTGTACCAACGGTAAGCCTGCGTTGATCAGGGTTGATAGTTGCCGAGAAAAGAGGATTTTGTCCTTGGCTTTGATGCGTTTAAATACCTTACCGAGGCCGGCATTACCGCCGACGCCTTCTTTGAGGTTCATTTCTAGCATCGACAAGCCCTGTTGCTGCACTAAACGTGCTGCGGCTTGTTCGTTCTCGGCCTGAACCTCAGCCTTTACTTTTTGGCCGGTTGCAGGGTCTCGAGCGATGTAAGAAAATGTCAGCATTACGTTGTACTAACCCCTCATCAGCCTATCTAGTTCGTCGAGATCTACCGCGTAATTGCGGGCTTCGTCGTACGTTATTGTGCCGTTATGTATGAGTGAAACAAGCGTCTTATCCATAGACTGCATACCAAACTCAGCACCAGTCTGGATGACTGCCTCGAGCTGGTGACTCTTACCCTCACGGATGATATTGCGTACCGCTGGCGTAGCTACCAAGATTTCCGCAGAAGCGATACGTCCGCCACCAATCGCTGGTATAAGGCGCTGCGAGACAATTGCCTGCAATATGTTAGCCAGCTGTGAACGAATTTGTGGCTGCTGGTGCGGCGGGAAAACATCAATCATACGATCGATACTCTGCGAGGCACTGTTGGTGTGAAGCGTCGCGAAAACCAAGTGACCTGTCTCTGCAATCGTAATCGCGGCAGCGATGGTTTCTAGGTCACGCATTTCACCAATCAGCACAACGTCTGGGTCCTGGCGCAAGCTTGATCGCAGTGCAGCAGAGAATGAGTAGGTATCGTAGTGGACTTCTCGTTGCACAATAACCGATTTGTTGCTCTTGTGCGTAAACTCAATCGGGTCTTCAATCGTTACAATGTGTTGAGCGCGCTCGGCATTAATCTTGTGAACCATCGAAGCCAGCGTCGTAGACTTACCAGAACCGGTTGGCCCTGTAACCAAGACAAGCCCGCGAGGATAATCAGCAAACTTGCTGACAATCGGCGGTAGCCCAAGCTGTTCAATCGTGAGGATTTCGTTAGGGATAAGTCGAAGAGCAGCTGCCAAGTTGCCCCTTTCGTGGAAGGCATTTACACGGAAGCGACCAAGATCGCCAAAGGCAAAGCTAAAGTCGAACTCTTTGTCTTTGAGCAAAATTTGCTTTTGATCTTCGTCCAAAATAGCAAAGATAAGTGCCTCGACCGCTTCTTCGGTCAGCGCCTCTGTTCCTGGTACCGGCGTCAGTGCGCCATCTACGCGCAACATCGGCGGCAAACTCACCTGCAAATGAAGGTCTGAGCCCTTCTTTTTGATGACTTCTTCGAGTAAAATTTCAATTTTTGGTTGTCCCTGCATACTACCCACCTTTATGTATTGTTATCCGAGGCCGCTACCCTGTCCACTTCAGCCAAGCTGGTATCACCTTCGAGTGCTTTCAAATAGCCGTCTTCGCGCATTGTGACCATTCCTTCTGCTTGGGCTGCTTTTTGGATCTCAGTGCTTGGTGCTCGCTTCAAGATAAGATCTTGTATGGCGGAGGTGACTTCAAATACTTCAAACAGCCCCATTCGGCCTTTGTAGCCACCCAAGCTACCGGGACCTTCTATGCCCTTAAACAAAGTATAAGCATTTTGACCCTTCAGTGGCAAGCTCTTATAGCCGAATTCTTTGCTGGCTTTCTCGACGTCTTCGGCTTTTTCTGGCAAAAATTTGCCCAGTGTTGCGTGTATGGCCTCTGTTTCTGCTGCAGATGACTGGTACTCTTCACGTTCGGTAGCAATCCGACGAACCAGTCGCTGACCAATCACCGTATGAACGGTACTAGCAATCAAGAACGGTTCAATCCCCATGTCGAGAAGTCGTGGCAAGATGCCGGCTGCTGAGTTGGTGTGAAGCGTCGAAAACACCAAGTGCCCCGTCAGGGCAGCCTGAATTGCCAACGTAGCAGTTTCTTTGTCACGAATCTCACCAACCATCACAACATCAGGATCTTGACGCAAAATTGAGCGCAACCCGGTTGCAAAAGTTAGGCCAACGTCAGGATTGACCTGTATCTGGTTAATGCCGGACATTTTATATTCAACCGGGTCTTCAAGCGTAACGATATTAACTGCGTCGTTCTTGATCTCTTGGATCAAGGCGTACATAGAGGTCGACTTACCGGAACCAGTCGGCCCAGAGGTCAGAATCATGCCGTTTGGTCGGCCAGCACCCTTACGGAGCATCCGAAGCGCTCGTCCACGATAGCCCATATCCTCTAGTTTCAGGCTGGTGCCAGTTTTATCAAGCAAACGAATGACAACTTGCTCACCCCAAACAACCGGTGATATAGCAATACGTAAGTCAATTGGTCGTTTGTTGACCATAATGGTGAATTGACCGTCTTGCGGGATACGGTGCTCATCAATCTTCAGACTCGCCAGAATCTTGATACGAGACACCAACGGCGGCTCAGTACTCTTAGGTAGCTTCATGATTTCGCGCAAGATACCATCGACACGGCAGCGAATCTTGAGTTCTTTCTCCAGGGGTTCGATATGGATATCGCTAGCCCGGTTGGTTGCGGCGTAATCAAGGATTGCTGATAAAGCTTTGCTGATCGGTGAATCTTGGACGACTGTCTCGATACTCTGTTCGTCCTTTTTACCGGTTGGCTTCTTGCCAGCTTCAGCTTCGGCTTCTTCTTCTTCAAGATGCGTGCCGAGAGCGCCAGCTACTTCTTTGTCGATATTGGCGTTGTCGTACTGGCCAAGCACTTGCCGAATACCCTCTTCACTTGCGGTATACACCTTGAGTGGTCGGCCGATTTTGTTAGACAAAAAGTCGACGGCCTGCACATTGTCGGCATCAAGCATGGCAACCACCAAACGGTGTTGCATCTCACCAAGCGGTACCGCCATATAGCGCTCCGCAGTATCACGTGGTAAGAGGTTTAGAACCTCTGGGTCTATCCGAGCGGTACTCAGGTTAACGTAGGGGACGTTTGTGACCTGAGCAATGGTTTTGGTCAAGTCTTCATTGCTAACTTTGCCATCACTCACCAGAGCACTAAAAAACGGCGTATGATCAGTCTCCGCCTTCTTTTTGATTGCAGCTATCTGCGTGCTGGTTATTTTGCCCTCTTTGACGAGGCTCTCTTCAACCTGTTGTTGGGTTGCTGCGGAGAGTACACTCATGTTTTTCTCCGCTAGTTAGAGTTAGATTCAAATGGTGCAGTATTGCCGTTCCCGCCAATCTGGATGGTCTGCGTCGGATTGACGGACTTACTGTTGAAGTATGTTTTGTCTGGTTCAGTGAAGTCGGCAACAATTGGCTCAACGACTTCAACCTGCGCTTTTCTCTCAGAAGAAGGCACAAGTAGGTAGCTCGAAACAAAGAACGACAGAAGACCGCTCACAAACACAATTACGAGGATTAAGGCGATGTCTTTTTGCTTCATTTCACCTCCTTTGTGGTAATCCTTAGTGTCTTTTCGGGTAAGTAATATGTCTTGGCATCTATCTGGGCCTGCAGATCTTTATCACTTCCGGTAAAACTGATCTTCGATACGCTGAACGGCCTGATTGAACTCTCTAGTGATCCTACGAGTTTCTGCATGCTTGCGTACGAACCAGATGCGCTGATTTGGAAAGGAATTTCAACTGTTGTTGAGGTAAGTTGTGTAGCTTGTTGGTTGACCTCATCGTCTGTTCCTGTGATGCTGCCAATGGTGTAGTCACCGCTCTTCAGAATCTTCTCGAGGCTTGTCGCTAGTGCTGGGAAGTCATACTTGCTTGGCAGTGCATCAAGCACGATTTTGGCATTGTCGCCATCTCTGTCCCCCTTACCACTTGAACTACCGCCGATAACGTTCTCCGATGTCCCCACAAAAGCTTTGTAGGAATTAACGAGGCTATCAACCGCTGCCACATTAGTTTGTAGCTGTGTTCTAGCTGCTTCTTTTTCTGTAATGACTCGCGCTTGGAAACTGCGTTGGTCCCAGAGAGCCTTCGCCGCAACGAGCGAAAACATCGTCACGAATGACGCAACCGCCACGACAACCACCATAGTTGTGTTTGCCTTATTGATCTGGAGACGCTTGCCTGAAGTCTGTTGCATTGCCATGTTAATTTCCTCCCTGTTCGAACAACGCTGCAGGCTTTTCAGTCTGTGAACGTGTCGTTACGGTTTTTGGCACAATGAAATCTACTTCTTTGGTGTTATCAAAGATAACTGGATCGTACTTCACAGTGATCTGATAGTTTGATGTGTCTTCGCTCCGTGAGAAGCTTGATAATACAACCTCTGGGAATGCCTTCTTTGGCTCCTCGGTACCAACCCGATACGTTGTAAACTTCAGCGTATCAACAAATGTATTGATGCTTTCGATGTCTTTGGCGGTACCCGTAAACAAAATCGTACTCGTAGAATAATCAACGTCGAGCTGCGATATCTTTACATCGTTTGGTATAAGTTGCTTGAGATAGCCAAAGAGCCGACTTGTTTCTGGTTTGGCACCGTGTAACTCTGGTAGGGCGCGTAGTTGATTCTGGATGGTCAAAATCTTGTTCAGGTCAGGCGTACTCTCAAGCGTCTGGCTATCAGTGGCGATGTCTGCTGTTAAATTGTTGATGTGCTGCTTCTGAAGCACATTCACTACGACGAACAGCAGAATAAGCAGACTGAGGCTAACGCCGGCAACCAAACTAGCGACAAGCGTCAGGGTACGCTTAGTGCGCTTTGTTTTTATGTAGTCGAGCTTAATGTCTGGTAGTAAGTTTAACTGGATCATTCGTTTCTCTCCGCTAACCCTACCGCCACGCCAAAGCTATTAGACACAGCGAGTAGGTCATTTTGTTGCGATTGATCAAACGATACATTACGCCAGGCATTACCAATTTCTACGCTCATAGCAAACTTATTCGCTATGTGGAGCGGGAATTCTGGTAATGATGAAGCACCGCCCGTTACGACAATTTTGTCTAGTTTGGCGTCCGTATAACGAGTCTGGAAGAATTTGATTGACTTCTCTATCTCGCCGGTCAATATCTCTACTGTACCGATAATGGCATTGTAGATCTGTCCTTCGAGCTTATCTTTGCCGAGGCCAAACTTGAACACAAATTGCTGGGCTTGCTTTTCGTCAATGCTGAGGTTCTGCATGGCAGCTCTAATGATTGCTTCTGAACCTGTTGGGATTGAACGTGTCAGGCGCGGCGATCCGTTCATTGTAATAACGAGATCGGTGTTCTTGGAGCCGATATCAAGCACCATCTGCGCCCCCGGCGCGTCCGGCTGGGTTAGGGCACGCGTCAGCGCAAGATTATCTGGTTCAAATGCTATGACATTAAGCCCAATTGACTCAAGCATATCAAGACGGTTTTCTACAAATTCGTTGGTTACGCTCGAAAGCAATATTTCAACTTTTGTCTTGTCCTTTGGCGAATCGCCTAATAATGCCCAATCTATCTTGGAATCTGCCAGTGGTGTCGGTATGAGTGAATCTGCTTGGAAGCGAATTGTCTTGGCGAGTTCATCCGTCGACAAACGGTCAATATCTACGACTGTGGTAAATACCTTTGCAGAAGGCAAGCCCACCGCAACGTTTTTGGTCGACACTTTTGCTTCGCTAATCAGTTCTTTCACAACTTGTACCAGCTTTTGCTGGTCGGCCTTGGAATCGCTCATGGAAATCTTTGGATCAACAGGTACATACGCATACTTAACCAGCGACTTTACTGCTCCGCTGCCTGTCAATTGCACCATACGAATCGCCGATGTGCCAATATCGAGACCAAAGAAATCAGAAACACCACTAATAATGCTCATCGACTTTGCTTCCTCGTTCTAAGTATTTTGTATGTCTTCATGCGATTCTCTGAACTTCGTCATGCCCACCCGAGAGCAATACGTAGTTCGTCTTACCAAAATTATAGCATAAGCGTTGTGGCCTACAACCCCTAAAGTATCGGCGGCAGTGAAGTAATGAAGTCAATCTGTGTTTTGGCCTTTTCTGGTGTTTTGATTGCTGGGTTGGTCGTATAGAGCGTTGGGTCAAATATGATCTCCTCCGCGGCGGCATTCGCTGCTCCCGCGTTGTATGCTTCGTTTTCTTGGCTCAGCAGGCGGGTGCCGTAGGTGCGTAAGAGCTTGAGTTCTTGTGCAATCACCGCGCCACGTATGACAAGTTTGCGATCAGAGTCATTCCCACCACATTGATCATATAGCTGGTTTTTGGGTATCAGCGACCCGTCGTCCTCAGTACAGGTTATGATTCGTTTTTTACTGATCAAAACCGCGTTGATATTGTTGACCCCTTTTGCTATCTTTATGTTTCCTGCTGCAATGATATAGACAGTCTTCCCGTCACTCGCAGCAATATTGCCATCAATTACGACATCGACATTCTCATTTAAAACAAACACGGAGCGAGACCGATTAGTACTGCCTTTAACTTTGACAATTCCTGAATTCCTCTGCAATTCGACGGCATCATTAAAGTTATTCAAGTCAAAGTTAATAAAGCTGTAGTTCGACGGCAGTACCGTTGCGTCCCCAGGAATTTTGCTGGCATCAACCCAATTCTCAGCACAGTGCCGTATAGCCCCACCACCACCGTAGTTTATAACCTTGTTTGGGTCACCTGGATCACCAGCAGGTATTGATGGATCTATCCTTGCGTTTGCAAAAGTCAGTCCGTGCGGTGGTGTTGGCCACTGGGAGGCGATGCCAGTACGAGGACTTCGCCTGCCGGCAGAGATATAGTTACGGACCTCACCGAGCGCAAATACAGCGTACTCGGCCGACGCCCCACGGAAATCATTGCTGCCGGGAGGATCATCACCTTGACTACCGCCGTAAGCAATCACTGTCGCCAGAGGATTGCCTTCGCTTGCATCGCACTGACCACTACTATCTTTATATGTGCCACCAACCTGCACGTCATTCGCCCATACCTTAAAGTACGGTTTGGCGGCAATCTGGAACGTTCGCGGACAGTTAAAGTTCAATCCGCCATCAGTTTTCTGTATGTTGGCATTCACCGTGTAATCCCCTACCGGCCCTGAGACTGGTGTTGACGTCATTCTAATTCGTCCACTCGCTCCTGGAGCCAGCGCCAGGGGACCATAGGCCCGATTAAGAGTTGGGCTTGTGCCGTTGAGTACAACATTCCCTCGCGCTTGCACTGCTCGAGTGCCAGTGTACCCGTACCGCAACCATACGTGAAAGCCTTGATTTGCTTCAGGAGACTCCGGCGCTAACTCGATTGAACAACTTAATGTAGACGGCGCCTCTGGTTCGTAGTAGACATCCAAGTACAATGTTGCGTTCGCCCCAAAACCGCCGCCTATGTATACCTGGTATTTACCATCACCATCTGGGTCAGTTAACGTACCGTACGGCAGTGAGAAATTGGTGCCATAGATGTAGCGCACAGCCGAAATGTTAAATCCACTCGGTGCACTCATGTCAATCTCATACCAACCACCCGGCAAAGCAGTGATTGAATTAAACGCAGTGAACGGGTTGCCGTTGCCACAACCGATGCTCGGGTTAATACAAATATTGCGGTTACCAGGACTCGTTGCTGGATTGGCAATTGGGCCGGTCGCATGGCCGTTAGCGTCTGGTCCACTGGTAGATGGGTACTTAGTAACCTGAACACCGCCGCGTGTTACCGGATCCCATTCCATGGTTACCCATGCTTCAGATACAGGAATTGGATATGGGTTGCCTCGAGCCGCAGCCGCAGCATCCGCGCTACCGCCATACCCAGCAGGTACACCACTACCGCCGTTATATGTACCAACACCGTCATGCATTAATATGCCGGCTGTTTCTAGATCAAAGTTATTTACCGTTCCGTCAGCCGCCCGGCTAATGCCGGGGATCGTGTCACCTAAATTACAACCACATCGCACGCCACTATCCGTCTGGCCGTCTTTCATTGCACCGATCGTGTATGATCCCCAGTGCGTGTCAAAGTTTCCTGTTGCAGTCGTCCCTGCTCTAAACAAGAAACTACCGCCACTACAATCGCCCCAGTACCAACCGGGCCAACGCACATTCGTGCCAACACCTGGTGCGTACGGATTACTGATTGGGCCGATGTCGATACCGGCACACCAGATAACACGACCGTTTATTTTATAGCCGGCAGCATCGCCAGTAAAACCATACGCACCGCCTACGCTCGTAAAGTCTATACCGTGCGCCAACCGTACACCGGCATCAAATGAATAGGCGGCTACCCCGTCACGAACACCAGGCTGGGCTTCGTCAGACGCCGTCGCACCAACCGTAACATTAACTGGTTTCCTACCGCCGACTTTGAACAAGTCGTCATTGAGGTTCACTCTACTGCCATTCCAAGCACTGTTATTATCATCCTGACAATGTCCTTGGGTAGAATCAGCAAACGCACCCGCTTCAAAGGCATGTCCACGCGCATTAGCGTTAACCCACGTCTTGAACTTATAGACCGCACGCGGCCTGCCGCCAGGTCCATTCGGCAACGTTATCCTCTCAACACTCGTCCGACAATACAATACGTCAGCCCAACTACGTCGATTCTGCCCTGGACCTAGTTCGCCCCACGCATGCTCTACTGAATCGTTATATGCATCATTCTCAATCTGAACATGGGCTTGTGCAAGCTTAGGAGTCAGCACAAATCCAAAGCTAAACAGTCCTATCAACAGCAAGCCAGCCAAGACTTCTCGTCTGGTGTCCTTGAGGTGCGAAAAACTCAGCTTTATACCCATCTATATACCCGAGTTCTTGAGGGATTCCTGCTCTTCTTTAGTAAATTCAGATCTTCGAGACTGCAAAACTTCTTTGACCTTTTGCGCTTCTGCTTGTAGTTCAGTGCTATTCGCCAAACCATAGGCCTGAATAAGATCCGCAAACGAAGCCTTTTTGTACTCAGCCGGCGAAATTCCAGCAAACAAGTCGCTTAAAGCCTGCTTGTTACCCTCTGGGCTGCCCGGTAGCGTTACGGCTATTCCGAATAATTTAACCTCGAGTCCTTCAGTTACGTTAGTCGTCGGTTGCGCTGCGATCCGATTGTTGAGGTCGTCCATCTTGCGTTTCTCGCCATATTTAACCCCCGCAACAAAGACGGCAAGAACAGCTAACACAATAAGTACGACTCGCAGCACTCGCCTATTCTTTGGTCGACTTGAGCTGGCAACTATCTTTTTTTCGGTTTCAGGTTGCATATTTATGACTCCTACAAAATACTAATGCTTTATCTTGCTGTGTATTATAGCAGTCATTGCTAAAGACGGAAGCACCTTGCACATGTAAAACGCATGTGACCCTACCAACCCACACCCTTTCATGAGATTTTATGGCGCTACTCTAATATGAGCATTTTTGCGAAGGATACGCTTTTACTATGCATTACGACTTGTCGGGGAATCCGGGGTTTTGAGCAGCTCGCTTGATTACTTTGACGACCGTATCCATGTTGAGATCTTCAAGTTTCTTAAAGCGTATGCAACTTTTGCCGACGCTCACTTTACCCAAATCCGCTTTGAACTTTTCGGCGATATATTCATTGTCCTCAACTGCACATATGTACAGACTGACGTAGTTTTTTTGGCTGGCAATAGCGATTGTTGGCCAGTCAATCACCTCTTTTTTATAGTTTGTATACTTAAACGCACCGTACCCTGGCATGTTATAGGAAAATACAGGCTTTAGATTGGGGGCATGTTTGCGTATCAACTCGTCTAGCTTCTCAAGAATCTTGCGTCGATCATCGGGCAACTGTGCTAAGTAAGCTTCTGTAGAGTCAGCTTTTGTTGGCTTAAACATATTCATGTGCATATTGTAACGCACATACTGCAGTACCGTTTAGCACTAGAGTTATGTACAATAGCAGTAATGAAACAATCCGATCGACGCGCGCGCAAGGTATACTGGCTCATTGCTATCCTGATCGTTATAACGATTGCTGTTGTCTCAACCGCCTATGCAGCAATGCAAACGGCGCGTGATACCAAATCATCACTCGAGCGCCGCACCAACACCATTGCGGCACTTGTACCTTACGCCACTATTAAAAGCTTAGACGGCAATGAGACCGACCTCGAAAAGCCGGCCTATCAGGAACTCAAACAAAACTTATATGACGTACGTGATGCCAACGAAGACATACGTTTTGTATATGTAATGACGCAACGCGGTGATGATGTTACCTTTGCTATCGACTCCGAGGACCCTTCATCCGAGGACTACTCGCCACCAGGTCAGCTATACGACGAAGACAATGGCGAAATAGCGCAGGTATATAGCAACAAATACAGCACGGTTCTACCTATCACAAGTGACCGTTGGGGTTCATGGCTGAGCGCCTATAGCCCAATTATCGCCGATGACGGTTCGGTTGTAGGCGTGCTCGGTCTCGATGTCGCGGCCAGTGATTACTACCAAGCAATTGTCATGAATGCGCTAATCCCGCTACTACTATCCATCACGATTCTAGTCCTACTGCTCTGGACTAAACGCCGGAGCGAGTATCAAGAAAGCTACGTTAGTGAAAAGGCCTTCTTCTTATCTTTCGCTGGTCATGAAATCCGCTCACCGCTCACCAGCGTCAAATGGGCACTGCAACCACTCCTCACCTCCCTCCCATCTCAATCAACCGAGCAACAAACAGTCGAAAAAATTGATGAAAGCCTCGGTCATATTCTCGACACGGTAGATGATGTGCTTTCGTTACAGGCTACGGAAAGCTCCCGTGACAAAAAGCTTGAGAAAGAAAACGTCCATATTAGTGAAGTTATCGATACAACCATTGACAGTTTGCGCCTATTTTCTGAAGAGCATCAGACGAAGATTATTAATGGCACCGTTGAAGAAAACAAAGACATGGTAGTGAGTGTTGACTCCATGCTCTTCAAACGCGTCGTGTCAAACTTCTTGGTCAACTCTGTTAAGTATTCACCAGACGGGACAACCGTGGAAGTAAAGGTATTCAGAACCCGCAAAGGTTGGGCAGCCAGCATTCACAACGAAGGCGACGGGCTGACTCCGGATGAACAAGCCAAAATCATGAAAGGCTTTTACCGCACCAAAGCAGCAGAGAAATCTGGCCAGAAAGGCACGGGTCTTGGTGTTCGTTTATCCAGCGATATTATCAACCGCCACGGCGGACACCTAGAAATTGACTCCAAACCCAACCAAGGCGTCACCTTCACCATCCACATGCCCAATTAACTTCTTCGAAGCAAATCAGTTAATGCTTCATTGTGTGTCATTTATACTACCCTATTACCTAAAACGTGATTGTTGATTTTGGGTACACTATTTTTGGCTCTATTGGGATTTCGACTGTCCTATCAGAATCCCAGGCGTTCCATAAACCTCGAATATGCAAGTTTTCGGCAGAATGCAAAAGCGGCAATCCTTCGCTGTATTGTCTATCATAAAAAACATCTGGCAATAAGGCATTGAAAAGCATATCGAACGTCTGCGGCTTCTCTACGAGTGTAGTTAGGATGTCATCACAAAGCTGTTTGTCCAATACCAGATCAAACTCAAACGTCGAACCAGCTCTTCCCTGTCTAGCAGCCAGCAGCTGCATGAGCTTCAAACCACCATGGTTCTTGGATGCCTGCTCTAGATCAACCGGCTCGTGCCCCGGTATCCGTATTTGCTCTGTATGACTTGGCGTTGCTAGCGGTGGATTTACAGACCGCCTCCGAAGCAGCCCACGAGTAGCAACACTGGACGGCTTGACGTGAGTAGTTGGTAGTTCGTGGTCTTTTACTTGCACATAACGTGTTTGTTCAACTAAGCGCCCGATTGTTTTTGGACTTCCTAGCCCAGTCCCCGCAGGCATAGCATCTGTACTCTTCCACCGTACCCCCTCAGAAAACGCGAATAACGGTCTGATACCAAAACTATTGTTTGTGTTTTTGATAGGTTCACCGCGATAATCGACGCCAGCTTCGATCGGTATGATATCAATCGCGCCATAGAAACGACCAAATACTGCCTCATTGTAAATCCTCTCTGCGAGCTGCTGAACAGATTGGTACTCTCTGCTAGAAGGATCCAAGAGTTCGCCAATAAACACTGAATTACCAGTAATTATTTCATGCGCTTTTGGTTGTTCGCCGTATTGTGTCATTTGCTTAACTAGTTTGATCTATAGATTAGCAGCTTTTTGGCTTTTTGTCAATGCTTCTCATCTGTTATAATATCTGCTATGAGTTTATCAATTGGGATTGTGGGATTGCCGAATGTTGGCAAAAGTACCCTATTCAACGCCCTTACCAACAACAACATTCTGGCCGCTAACTATCCGTTTGCGACTATTGAGCCTAATACGGGCATTGTGCCGGTACCAGATGAACGCCTCGGCAAACTAGCTGAACTATACAACAGCAAAAAGATCATTCCGGCCAGCGTGACGTTTGTGGACATTGCAGGACTCGTAGCGGGCGCATCTCAAGGCGAAGGCCTTGGTAATCAGTTCCTTGCCAATATTCGGTCATGCAATGCCATCATCCATGTTGTGCGAGCTTTTCATGACGACAATGTGATTCACGTTGATGAAAAGCATGATCCCTTGAAAGATATTGAAGTTATCAACACCGAACTGGTGCTCGCTGATCTGCAAACAGTCGAAAAGCGCCTGCCGCGCATCGATAAAGAGGCCCGCGCCAACCCCAAACTCAAGCCGATCGCCGATACTATTAAGCGCGTGCACAAGATTCTTAATGACGGTAAACCACTGTCGAGTGTCAATGATATCGACCCGGAACACATCGCTGATCTGCAGTTAATTACAGCCAAACCAGTCATTTATTTATTCAATGTTGATGAAGAAACTTTGGCGAATGAAGCTTGCAAACAAGAATTAGCCAAACTGGTCTCACCTGCTCAGTGTGTATTTGTTTGTGCAAAACTAGAAAGCGAACTGAACGGTCTGGATGAGGCTGACCGTGCCGAGATGCTAGAAAGCTACGGGGTGAAGGAATCAGGCCTCGTGCAGCTTATCCATGCCGCCTACGACACACTCGGCCTGCAAAGCTACCTTACAGCCGGCGAGCAAGAAGTTCGGGCTTGGACAATTCCGCAAGGCGCCACTGCTCCGCAGGCTGCTGGCGTCATCCATGGTGACTTTGAAAGAGGCTTCATCGCCGCCCAGGTCTTTGACTACAATGACCTGATCGCCCATGGCTCAGAAACCGCCGCCAAACAAGCTGGCAAAGTCCGCACTGAGGGCAAAGATTACGTCATGCAGCCCGACGACGTCGTCGAATTCCGCTTCAATGTGTAGTTTATGAGACACCCTTTCTGGGTTTCTCATATGTGTTAATTATCCATGAAACTACTTACACGACGAGCGAGGTCTGCGAGTTGTGCGTTACTGCCGCCAATGGTAAGTATAGAGAGTACGTATGTTGATTTAGGATGATACACAATCGCAACGTCATGACGGTAACTACCCCAGTAACCAACCTTATCTGCAACACTTCCCTTACTGCCAAGTGGAATACCGGTGCGGTATATCTGACGGCGCATGTAGCCAAGCAACTGGCTACGATGCGTACTGCTGACGAGACTACCGCCGTATAACTTAGACATGTAAAGCGCCGTGTCGTTAGCAGTTGTCGTATAAATTGACGGGTTTGGATTGGTGGATGTAAAGCCCTGGCTCTGCGCAAAGCTGGCGACGTTGCTCCAGCCCCGATTTGAGCCAATTGCATTGAAACAACCATTGTCTGAGACCACAACCATCCGCTCTATACACTGACCCACCGTGTATGACGTACCGAACTTACTGTTTGCAGTCCAACGACCGCGTTCAATACCGTTATAAAGGTAATGGATAAGATATATCTTTGATAGACTTGCAGGCAGGAATTGCGTATTTGTATTAATCGATGCTGATCTGCCGGTAGCATTTAGTTCACGCACCACAACACCGACGGTCAGCCCGGTGTCGTTTTGCCAATCCTGCAATAAGATCTGCAGACCAGTACTGGTTGGTGAATACGAACGAGAAAATTGCGATGTTGCAACGATCGGCTTGATGCTTAGGTCTATCTTCTGTTTGTTTTCTTTCAAGCCTGTCTTGATAGCAGCGACGCTTTCGCTCACAAAGATCGTCTGACCATTCCGACCATCACGGCGCGAAACAATACGACCATCGCGCATGGTAACAACGCTCTGTGTAGCGGGTTGATACACGCTGTCGGCAAGTGTCAGAACATAGGTCGTAATGGCAGCGTTGTTATACTTTGCTTCTAGTAGGCCACTTTTTTTGTTGAATGATACTTCTATGAACTTACGCACGTGTGCGGCAGGAATCTGTGTTGTCTTGCCTGCAAGCACTACGTATGTCTTCTGGGTAGACTGTCGTTCGATAGCGGTCAATGCTTGGTTGGCTTTCTCTGTTGTAACCTTAGGTTCGGTTACAACGACTGGAGCCGTCACCGACACCGGCTGCAAAGGTTGTAACTGCTTAATCTGCTCTAATATTTGTTCAGTCTGATATGTGACGCCGTTTTCTGATGGGTCAACGACTTTGTACTGCCCTTTCACCTTAGCGACCTTGGCATTCTTTGGGCTAATTATGTTCTCTTCGGATATTTTGCTAGCAAAAGCTGTGAGCTGATCTTCGTTATATTGCAACTGCATACTCACAGGCACAGTACGGCGAAACAGAGAGAACGGCTTAAGCCGCTCACTCAAAGGATACGAAAGCAATTGTTTGCCTGACGCAGCCTTGTCTACTGACACGCCGAGGCCAGCAAAAGTTGACTGGTATGTCTTTTGAGCAGCTGCAATGCTCACTGGTGTTTGTTCTAGTGCGGCAAGTTGCTTTGCGAGCGATCCCTCAGATACGCCACCAACACTCACTGTACCGGTACGCAAGAGCGGTGTCGTTGCTGACGCAGGATATAGCAACTGCAGAACCATAAGCGTCATAAAGGCACTGGCAATACCAACTGCCGCCAGAGTAACTGTGCGTACATATAGACCAAAGGCTCGGTCATGTACTGCAACATGGTTCACATGATGGCTAACGTGGCGCGGCATAGTTCTGGCGTAAGCGTTGTAGGGCATTTGTAGCTACTTTTTGTTTGGTTGTTTACAGATATGACTATAGCAAATTATTGCTATTTTGTCAATTAAAAGCTTATGCTTATTGCCATTGGAGAACGATGTTTTTGATGATTTCTACAATCTGCTCATGAGGAGGCATTTGATTGTCTTCGTAGTAATGGTTCACGTTCATAAAGTTCTCTACGACGCTCAAACAGCAAATCTCGTCCGCAAAAAGGTGCATACGGTCAACTGCGGCTACACTCGCTAAAGGAGTGGCGACCACTAGTTTTTCGAGCTTATACGGCTTCAGGAAAGCCGCTGCTGCATCAAGTGACATGCCACTGTTAAGTCCATCTGAAACAAGGATAACATTGTGGTAGCGGAGTAGTTTTGGATCAATAATACCGCCACTGCCAAGCAGACGATTCATTTCGTGTAATTTCTCAAGCTTGGACTGTTCGATATAGTTCTTGTATTCAGTCGTGAACTCCTCGAGCTGACCAGCCGAATACATACCGTTGTAGGTAAAGATACCATCTTGGTCAATACTGGCAACAGCGTCATTCTCGCCAGGTAATTTAATCTGCTCGGCTAAGAGCATCATCATGACGCAGTGCAATTGAGCCGCCAGCTGGGCTGCCACAAGCACTGCCCCGTCACTGAGCGCTACCACCGCACAGTTTTCGTAGCGATACTTTGGCACTAGCTGGTCTGCAATTTTTTTCCCGGCCTCAGCGCGACTCTTGAAATACATGCATCCAGTCTACATGTTTGGCAGTTTTTTTAACAGGTAGAAGCGCTCGGTGTAACCACCAAGAGACAAACCTTGCGGTTTTTCTCTTCGCGCCGGGCAAAAAATGCGATTTTTGCTCGGGCTGCTCTTTTCCCTCGGCTCATAAACTCTTTAATAAATAGAAGCGTTCGGTGTTGCCTTTTGAGCCGGAGACCGCACTGTCGGCTTTGTCGATAATAACGCAGTAGTTTTTTATCCAAAGTTCAAAGTCTTTTAGGATAGTCCGGCGCATTGACTCGTTCTTGATAACACCTTTGTGCTTCAACGAATCACCTGCCTCAAACTGTGGTTTTACCATCAGTGCAAATACAGTATTTTTGTGACTCAGCTTGATAGCAGTTGGTACTATTTCACGCAAAGATATAAATGACACGTCGGCTAACACAATGTCCGGCTTGGGCTGCAATTCTTTGACGTTACGGATGTCGGTTTGTTCACGCAAATCAATCCGTTGATCACCGTGCAAACTCGGGTGCAGTTGTTTGGTGCCGACGTCTATGGCATATACTTTCTGTGCACCATGCATCAGGGCGTACTGCGTAAAGCCACCGGTAGAGGAGCCAATATCGAGTACAATTTTGCCGTTAAAGTCGAGTTTGAACAGCTCTGATACTGACGCTAGCTTGAGTGCAGCACGCGACACATACTGCTCTTCTGCAGTGACCTCAATCCTGTCGTGAGCATCGACTTGGCGGTGTGGCTTTTGGGCAATCTCACCATTCACCTTCACCTGACCGAGCTTGATGTAACTTTCAGCCTGGGAACGCGAAGTCACCAACCCCCGTAAAACCATTACCTGATCAAGCCGCTGTTTCATCATAGTCCTCTAGAAAAAGTTTACCGATTTCTCGAACATCTGCGGAGCCTAATTGCACGAGCTCTTTAGGATGCGTCAAGCCATAGCCTAATGCAAAGTCTACAAGGGCCACTCCAACCCTATAACCTTTTTTGGGATGCTCTTCGTCACCAAACAGATACTGATACAGATCTGCAACGTTAGTGCTGTGCGCACGCGCCACGAGCATATCGACTTCCTGCAGCATATCGATACCTGTTGGATTAGCTCTAAAATTTGCAGCAAAATGTGCAGATTGCTTTTGGTTCAAGAACAGGGATTCGTGCCATTTTGCAGTACCCTCATCAAATACATAGCGTAGCAAGCTCCATGGGTTATCCGGGCCATCTACTTCACCATTAAGGTAGGCATTTTGCTGCGCGGCGCAGTGACTTACTTCATGCACGACAACAGGACGTATATCATCGACGATATCATCATGAAGATTGTCAAGATTAAACATAATCCGCAGACCATAATATCCGTGATTTAAGCCAGAAATTCGGCTCCACGGCACGCCTTCAACCACCTCTGGCCACCGGGAAAACCCAATAGCCACACTCTCGAGTGGCCATTCCAGCTCATGATACATTTCCGCAAAAGCCATGGACTCCAAAACCGCTCCTACGAACTGTTCAGTGCGCTCTGCACCGACTTGCTCTACGCTGGCTTGAAGGAATTCGGCTGAAGCAGTCATTTGTTCAGCCTTTTACGCGTTCGCGGTAGGCGCCAGTTGTGGTGTCTACGCTGATGAGGTCGCCAGTTTTAACAAAAGCTGGGACCTTGATGGTAATGCCGGTCTCGACAGTAGCGTCCTTCATAACTGAACTGGTAGTATCGCCTTTCACGACATCTTCTGCATAGGTAACTTTGAGCGGCACGTTTTTAGGTAGTTCGATATTGATAACACGGCCATCGAAGAGCTGCGCTTGTACGGTGTCGCCTTCTTTCATATAACCCTTTTGGTCGGCCATGTCCTCAGCTGACAGCTCAAATTGTTCGTAGGATTCATTATCCATGAAGTAGAACTTTGCGCCGTCGTTGTACAGGTATTGCACGTTTTTGTTGACGACGTCCGCTGGCTCAACTGCTTCGTTACCTTTGAAGGTTTTATCGAGCACGCGACCATCAAGTAAACTCTTGATCTTGACGTTCACAATCGAACCGCCGCGACCCATCACCTTTTGCGCATACTCAGTCACGCGATATGGCACGCCATCCATCTGGAAGACGGTGCCTTTTTTTAGATCTGTTATTCCAAACGCCATTAGATTAGTCCCTTCTGTGTTGCAAGCTGTATTACGTTAGTTGTACCTGGCGCTACATCTTCTCTTTGCAATAGCTCGTCGATGCTATGCACTTCGCTGCCCTCACCTTCATACACCTCAAAGTTTTCACTATGAGTATCTGCTACAAAAAGTGTGTACTCTTTTTCTTTATTTTCACCTCTTGGGTCAAACCTAACGGTGAGTAGCTTTCTGAAGTCTTGATGCTTTAAATCTAAGGATGTCTCTTCATTGATTTCTCGAACTATTGCATCATGCGAAGTCTCACCTGCTTCGATATGTCCACCAAAAAAGCTTAACAGCCCCGGTGACACTGGCGCGTCGTCCGTCCTGCGCTGAAAAGAACCCTTGCCATCCGGTAAACGTAAGTATGCGAACGCAATATTGTTTGTATCAGCCATCTAAATCCTATGCTTCCTCAGCTTCTTCTGGTGTTAGCCCTTCAGCAGTTAGTGGTGGGACCACAATACCCTGCTCTGCAGCGAATCGTGTTGCTCTTTCGGCTAATGGGTCAATAATCCTCTCCCATGCCGTGTATGCAAACCTTTGCAATATGGTCAGGTCCGAGAAATCGAGATCTTCAAAGACGCTTGCTGCTTCTTCGTCTGCTGCACTCTCTTGTAAGCTTACCTTAATCCGTTGCGCAAGGTCGGCTTGGTCAACCCCTGCTCGGCCAATGACAGTAAATGGCATCTCGTCTTCATCTAGGTAGCGTTGGTACCCCAACATAACAGAAAGTACTGCCGACAAGTCTTTCAGAGCGCCAACGAGCTCGTCATCCTGACCATCGATGTCAGCAGTCCGTACAAGATACATCCTTGAGTATCTTTCTAAGTTCTCTGTCCAGCCTTCGATATTACTATCGCTCGCCCCTTCCGCCGCAGTACGCTGATACGCCTCAAGAAACCTAAACGTAACGCCTGATAGTTCCTCGTTTTTACGCGTTTGTTGTCGCTCCATTACAAACTGATCAAGCGCGCCGAGAGCAACTTGCGCAGTCTGTTCATCGAGACCGCTAAACACCTGTTCGAGATCGTCACGGGTAAAAATTTCTGGGCGTTCTGCCATAAAGAGTACTCCTTAGTTATGTGCGACGAATGGAAGCATTGCAAGGTGGCGGGCACGCTTGATCGCGACGCTCAGGTGACGCTGTTGGCTTTCGCTCAAACCAGTTTTCTTACGTGATTCGATCTGACCGTAGCCGTTTACGTAACGCTGCAAGGTCTTGAAGTCCTTGTAGTCAAAATAAGCTACTTCACTTTTGTGCTTAAAAATCTTTGCCATATTGTTTCTCCTAAATATATGTAATTGGTATTGCGACTTCCGAGAAAAGCGGGTTGCTTGGGTCTGCTCCGTCAACACTCATCTGTGTAGCGAGCAAAACCATTGCAACGAGCGCCGTTTCACCCAAAGTGCTCCTGTTTCCGAATACCTCTACAGGTATGTCTTGTGTCGATTCGTTGATTGGTACATTAAGTTCAATTCTAAAACTCATTGTCTATCCTTAAAATGGTATGTCATCGAGGTTAATTGGTTCGTCGCCGATGTCTTCGATGACGACGTCATCTTTTTTCTTGGCCGCTGGTTTGCTGGCAGGTGCAGAAGAAGAACTTCCGCCCTCATAGCTGCTACTACCGCTACTATCGCCACCTTCACCGCGTCCACCAAGGAATGTGACGTCCTGAGCGTTCACTTCTACCTTGCTGCGCTTCTGACCGTCTTGTTCCCAACTGCGGGACTGCAAACGGCCATTAACGAGGCATGGGCGACCTTTGCTCAAGTATTGCGCGACGCGCTCGCCAAGTGGTCCCCAGGCAACGACATCGATATAATCGGTTGCCTCTTGCCAGTTACCATCTGCACCTTTGTAACTGCGGTTCAGCGCGAGGCTAAAGCTACAGACATTTTGGCCATTTGGTGTTTGGCGAAGCTCGGGATCTCTGGTGAGATTGCCCATTAAGATTACTTGGTTAAATGATCGAGCCATTATTTATTCCTCCTATAAGAACTATGTCTTCAGAACCATGCATCGGTCAGCTACTTTCTAGCAAAGCTAGAAACTCTCTGCCCTCTTGGCTGATTTCTGGCTTAGAAGCTCCGGTACTCGTTCACTGTACTATAAGTACAGCTCACTGCGGTTCCTCGCTCCTGCACCAAAACTCAGCTCAAGTGCATAAATTCTGTATAATTTGTTAATTGTACTTATACCCTACCTCCGAGCCGTAGCTCGGTCAAGCGAAATTACTCTCGCTCTTCGTCTTTTTCGTCGCGGTCATCACGGTCGCCACGCTCTGCAGCCTTTTTGGCTTTTTCTGCTTTGGCTTCTTCTGCCTTAGCAATTGCTTTGAGGTCAGGCTTGGTGATGAGATAGCGAATCACCTCGTCAGTGATATTCAGCGTGCTTTCGACTTTCTTCACGCCATCTGACGGCATTTCTACGGTATAAAACACGTAGATTGCATGTTCGTTACGTGCAATTGGGTATGCTAACTTGCGCTTGCCCCAGTTGTCCGTAGCAGTTACTTTACCGCCATTGTCTTTGATGATTTTGCTCACTCGCTCTTCGGCCTTGGTCAGGTCGACTTCGAGGTCAGGGTGATACAAAACAGCAATTTCGTACTGTTGGTTCAAATTGAACTCCTTCGTTTGGTTAAAGGCTACGCGCTCTAAAGATGGCCGTAACCTGAAGCTGAGTTTTCAGCTATCAACAATTCTACTACATCCACCCCTGTTGGTCAACTGTTTGCGCAGCCTAAGCTACTTCAAGCAGCTTCGCCTCGATCGTATCAAAGTAGTCAGGCTGACGATTATCAAAGTGTCGCAGTAGAAAACCACGGGCCGTAGCAGGCATATCACTACTAATGTTGCCTTTAGCGCGAGCAGCTTGATAGAAAGGCTCAATCGGCTCAAGGGCGACGTCCATGGCTTCATTGACAACCTTATACCCAAGCTTGCGACGTATTTTGTATTCATTACCAGCTTCAAGAAATCGCGTGACAGTCTCGCTATCTGTTATGTCTTCAAGACCATGCCTGAGTATGTATCGAGCAAAAAAGTAGCCAATCGCCCAATGCCGATCATGCTGTTGGTAAAGGTTATCACGAAGCTCCTCACGCATTTCTGAATTAACCGACACCAAACGAGGCGAACGAGATTGTACGTCGACCGCCCAGTCTGCCACATAGCGAGCAGAAAGATAAAAAGCCAGAGCAAAGTTCTGGTCTTCGTTTTCTGGCATCCAAATACCTTCTGGATAAAAGTCATGGTAACGCCCGTGTGCCCACCGCGATCCGTACAGTACTGCCGACCAGCGGCTGGCGCGTTTTTCGTCAAGGATGTCACCTGCTGCCTGGAGCACTCTGTAGTCTGTTTTTATGCGCTCGTCTTCTGAGTCAAATATTAGGTGGTGGCTGTCTTGGCCGCGAGAAAGTGCCTTTGGATGAGAATGAGCTGGAGCGATCTTCAGCGGAATTTGTATGCCAAATGGTGCTTCAATATCTGCTGTTGGCGCCAATTCTACTGCCAAGGTTTCCTCCACGTACTTTTAAGGGATTATCCTCAATATAAAATGGAATACCTAAAAGCGCAAGCACTATATGTTGTATTAGTTGTTTTTTGTGTCGTCTGGGAAGTTTTCGTCGTACATCTCATCGTCAGCCTGCACTTCACCTGGGCCGGCGTTGAAGACTTCATCGACAGAGTTGATAAGAACTTCACGTGGTCGAGCGCCGTCTGCAGGCCCAATAATACCCTGCTCTTCCATGGTCTCGATGATTCGCGCAGCACGAGCGTAGCCAATACGCAAACGTCGCTGCAGCAAGCTCGTACTCGCCTTACGACCATCTACCACAACCTGTATAGCATCGCGCCACATGTCGTCGTCGGCTTCATTGGCGCCATAATCTGCCACCACGCCACCCTTGCCATTAAGCTGGACTGGCTGGCTGACAACTTCGTCGTCATACTGCGGCGGACGTTGCTCACGGATAAAGTCGTTAATTTTCTGGGTTTCTTCGTCCTCAATCAACGCAGCCTGAACACGTTTTGGCTTAGGCATATCAGCGGTGAGCAGAAGCATATCACCCCTACCAAGAAGCTTCTCGGCTCCCATCTGGTCAATAATCGTCCGTGAATCAACCTGGCTAGCTGTCGTGAAGGCAATCCGCGCCGGCACGTTAGCCTTAATCAGGCCGGTAATAACGTCTACAGACGGTCGCTGTGTGGCCAGGATCAGGTGAATACCAACTGCACGCGCCTTCTGAGCAATACGCACGATGAGCGCCTCGACGTCGCGTGCGGCCATCATCATAAGGTCTGCTAACTCGTCGATAACAATGACGATATACGGCATGCCTTCATTTTGTTTCAGGTTGTTATATTCGCCAATGTTGCGCTTCTTAGCCTCGCCAAGTGTTCGATAGCGACGTTCCATCTCTGCTACCGCCCACTTGAGCGCACTAATACACTTTTCTGGCTCAGTTATTACTGGCGTGAGTAGATGTGGAATGTCCTCGTATGGCGCCATTTCGACGGTCTTTGGATCAACCAAGATAAGTTTGAGGTCACTTGGACTGTTGCGGTACAGCAAGCTCGTCAGAATCGTATTAATCATAACTGACTTACCAGAACCCGTCTGACCAGCCACCAACAGGTGCGGCATGTTGGCAAGATCACGCACAATTGGGTTCCCGGCGATATCTTTACCGATAGCAAAGCCCAGCGGGCTTTTAACCTCTGCCCACTCTGGTGATTGGATCAAACTACTCAGACGAACTGTGGCAGACTTAATGTTTGGCACCTCAATACCTACTGCACGTTTGCCGGGTATTGGTGCTTCAATACGAATTGAGTGCGCTGCCAGATCAAGTGCAAGGTTGTTTTCTAGAGCAGTGATCTTGGTAAGCTTAGTTCCGGCTGGCGGTTTGAGGGTAAACTGGGTGACGCGTGGCCCCACGTTGGCGCCTTCCATCTCAACATCAATATTAAAGTTAGAGAATGATTCTTTGATGGCTTGAGCGTTGCCTTCGACGTCACCTGCGTTGGCTTTGTCTTGTTTGGTGCTAAGCAGGTCGAGTGATGGGAACTTCCAGTCTGGGTCACTGGCTGTCGTCAGCGCCTGATGATTATCAACCGGTGTGAGCTTTTGTGCGGAGTTCTTAAAGGTGGACATTTTGCTCGTCGCACGATCGCTTGGGTGTTCTACTGGAACGTTTTCATTAAGTTTGAAGGCGTGTCCTTCTGCGTTAGCCTTAAGCTTAGCAAGGTCATTACCGTCATCAGGGCGCGTTCTGAAGATGCTTCCCAGTTTGAGTAGTATCTTTGGCGAAATTCCAAAGGCAAAGAAAAACGCTAACATGCCAAAAACAAAGAATAGAATCAGCGCTGGACCTTTGTTAAGCGCCGCCAATACCGTACCGCCAATGACACCACCAAGTACACCTCCCCGGGCGGCTTCCCGTAAGTTTATTGCATCCATAGAGACAAACAACACGTGCACGAATGCGGCAGATAATAATATGAACATAAACATGCTCATAAGCTTACCGAGCGGAATGCGACGATCTTCACTCGTAAATTTGATGATACCCCAGTATATAAGCGCAACTGGCGTGAGATAAGCTGCCCAGCCGAATAATGTATACATCCAGTTAAATAAGCCAACGGGCAACGCGCCACCGGCGCCAAAACCACCAAGTAGCAAGAAGAAAGCAACTACCATCATGACTATTGCACCAGCCAATGGCCAGAACATCGACTCTTTAGTCGGTTCTACGTTCTTCTTTTTTCGTGTTTGTTTCTTTTTCTTTGCCATAATCGTTTTGTATTATACCAGTTTTACTCTTGAAGTGAGTCAATTCCAAGCACACGCTTACGCAGATTGATACTGCCGAGAATCAAAGCATACTGAACGCGCACCTCAGGCTTTATATAATCAACCTGAACATCGTCTATCATGGTACGTGCTGCCATCTCATCAATGATTGCTTCACGAGCCTGACACAGAAAGAACAAGACTTCATCGCCGCCTGATTCACGCACAACTAGAGGAGAAGGTTCCCCTTGAGGGTATGCTATGTTTGGATCTGAAGAAGCCATAACACAGCTATTGTAGCAGTTTTTACATCACTTGTCAATTAGGCGTCCTTTTATTCGGGAAAGTCGAGCTGCGGATTGGCGAGACCATGTAGCTCTGCTTTTACTGTAGCGATTTCATGCCCGAGCTTCCTCAAATAGGAGCGGTCACCGTGTTCTATCCTGTTCTGCCCTATCCTCTGCTTCACCTCATCACGACGTCTGTTGAGGTCAGAAAGCTCTTCTGTAAGATCCCTGGTGGTGCGTTCTGTAGGGTCAACAAAATTGCTTTGCGGTATGGGCTCGCCTGTGTCGTATGACACCTCCAAAACGTCAAGCAGATCACCAACACAATCTCGAAGCGTCACTATTGGCCGACTCTGGCGCGCATAGTACTCATCAATAACATCACACAGCTCGTTCAGTTTCTGGAACAACTGTTCCGGTGGTAGTTCTGCTGACGTCATTATCAAGAGCTCTCTTATTTAGCTGAGCTGGTCGCGAGAAAGCAACTGTGCACGCATCTGTGCGAAGCGCTCTTGAGGGTCATCTGGTGTTGGCTCAGGCTTTTGGTTGTTCTGATCTTTTGGGTTACCACCTGCCTGCTTTGGCTTGTCGTTTGGTTTACCAACGACGTTCACAACAGGGATTACAATTGGTGAACGGCCGGTCTTATCGAACAGAAAGTGCGTAACATGTTCGCGTAGTTCTTGCTTAAAGCGATCAAGGTCAATACGCTTGAACCGTTGCGCAACTGCACGACGAAGTTCTGTGCGGAAATCATTCATCAGTTCTTCAGAATCACGAATATATATGAAGCCGCGACTTATGATATCAGGGCTACTCAGCAAGGCACCACTCTTACGGTCAATCGTGAGGATTACCGCTACCAAGCCTTCTTCTGCCAGCATCAGACGGTCTTTCACGACAACGTTACTGACAATTGAACCAGTTTGGTCAACCAAAAGGCTGCCATGTGGCACCTGTCCAGCAAATTCGTACTTGTCTGCAGTGAACAAGTAGCTGTCACCGTTGTTGGCAAGGATAACATTCTTGCGTTCCCAGCCTTCTTCTATTGCAAGTTCTCCGTGATATTTACGACGTAACATACCTGCGTGCACAGGAATGATGAACTTTGGTCGAACCAGCTGAATCATCTCACGCATTTCGTCGCGACGGGCGTGACCAGAAACGTGCAGCGGACCACAGCCATCCAGTTCATGTGTTGGGTGACGGAACAAATGCACACCAATCTTTGCCAAGTTATTACCAATCATGTCGTAGCGAATTTCATTACCAGGAATCGGGGATGAACTCACTAGTACGGTGTCGCCTGGTTTGAGCTTGATGTAGTTGTGGGTACCTTCGCTCATGCGCATCAGTGCAGCGTTTGGCTCTCCCTGACCACCAGTTGCCATGACAAGCAGTTTGTCATCAGGAATATTAGCCGCGTCTTTCATAGCCATGATCGTGCCCTTTGGTACCTTCAAGATACCCTGGCGTACGGCAATCTCGGCGTATGCCATCATGCTTCGACCATCAAGTGCAACCTTACGGCCAGCCGCCACTGCAGCGTTAATGATCATTTGCGTACGGTTCATATTACTAGAGAACACCGCACAGAAGATACGTCCCTGTGACTGTTCAATCACGTCATGGAAGCTCTGTTGCAATGTATGCTCAGTTGGTGTTCGACCTTCTGAGTCCGAGTAGCTACTCTCGGTTAGCAGGAGAAGCACTCCTTCATCACCAAGCTGTTTTAGCCTGTTCGTATCGCTTGGCAAGTGGTCAAGCGGTTCTGGGTCAAGTCGGAAGTCACCAGTCGCGATAATCCGACCAACTGGTGTGTCGATACAAACTGATGCCGCTTCTGGTATAGAGTGTGTGATCCGAATCATTTCGATGGTAAACACACCTGCTTTGAGTCGTTCGTGCTCGTCCATGTTCATGACGACAGTGTTAGGTACATACATTTCTGCGCCAGCTGGAAGATCCTCAAAGGTCTTCTCTACCACGCCAATAGTGAAGCGTGAACCATAAATAGGCGCTGGGAATTTTGGCACGATATGCTTAAGGCCGCCGATGTGATCGAGGTGACCGTGCGTAATCACGTAGCCTTTGATCTTGTGGCGAATGCTTTCGAGGTACGTTGGGTCGGCGATTTCGTAGTTGATACCTGGCAGATCAACGCCAAGGTTGTTACCACAATCGATGATAATAGCGTCGTTCTGGTATTCCAGAATCATACAGTTCTTTTCACCGACGTCATCAAGGCCGCCAAGGAAGGTGATCTTGAGTTTCTCGAAATCATCAGCCACCACGTTGGCACGCTTATCGAGGCGCTTGGTGTCAGCGCTTTGATATTCGTTGATTAGTTTCTGCGCGGTCTCCGCGCTTCGTTTTTGGGCGCGAATAGCTGCTCCACGACTGGCGTTCAGTTTAGGGCCAATCTGCTTCTGAGCGTCATTGCCGCCGCGGCTGTTTTTGTTATTGCCATTTCCCCTACCAGCGCCACCACGACGATTATTTCCGCCGCGTGGGTTGTTGGGTTTTTGGTCTTTTGGTTTATTGTTATCCATTATGATCCTTTCTTTTTAAAGAGTTATTTGGATTCGTTTAATTTTGCTATAACGGCAGGTATGGTCATGAAGTCATCGATTAATGTCTGTCTGAGACCACCGTTATAGAGCGCTGCCGCCGGATGAAAGAGTGGCACATATACTTGCCCATCTTTGCGTTTTGGCTGGCCATGCGCTTGGCTGATTTTCAGCCCGGGCAGAAAGCATTCCATGCTATGCCTGCCTAGGGTGACAATCACTTTTGGTTTGATGATATCCATCTGTTTTTGAAGGTACGCAAGAAAGGCTGATTTCTCTTCTGGCAACGGATCACGGTTGTTCGGCGGACGATATTTGACGATGTTGGTGATGTAGATATCTTTACGCTCTAGCCCAATCAGCGCGAGCATTTCGTTCAGGAACTTGCCAGCTGCCCCAACAAACGGAATCCCTTGTATGTCTTCATTTTTGCCTGGCGCCTCTCCGATGAAGACCACTTCCGCATCCGGATTGCCATCACCAAACACCAGTTGCGTTGCGGTTTCGGCGAGCTCTGGGCAGACGTTATCGTCTACAATCTGCTGAGCCAAGTCGTCAAGTTGTTGCTGTTTACTTTGTGCCATGACGATACGTAAGCGCTCTGTACAGGTTAGTGAGTGAGCCGACGGTAAACACGATGGCGAACAGATATGCCCACATGCTACCCGAGCCAATTGCCCAGGTGGCCGCTGCAAACGCCAGCGCACCCTCGATCATGGCCGAAATGCCATAACCAACACGCGTTTCCTTGATCTGCTTTAGACGCTCGAGCATGTTAGCGCTTTTTGCCATGATTCCCTCTGTCCGCTAATACGCCAACGATGAAACCGCTCACCAGCAGCAAAAAGGCTCCTGTGCCAGCATAGCCGTCGTTCTGAATGACTACGCCAGACTGACCAGACTGGGTTACAAACATAATGCCGTAGTAGCCCGCGACGAGCGCTATTGCCAAAAGGATTATTCTTAGTTTTTTGTTCCGAACCATGGTCCCCCCTTACTTTTCTTTCACTTCCCTTGCGGCGGCTTTCATGCTGAGTTGCAGGCGGCCCTTGTCATCGATCGCGACGAGTTTCACGGTCACTTTGTCGCCTTCTTTAACGACGTCACTCGGTTTGTTGACACGCTCTTCGCTCATTTCTGAAACGTGCACCAAGCCATCTTTGCCTGGCATGATCTGCACAAACGCACCGAAGTCCATTACGCTCACGACTGGTACATCGACGTAGATCTTGCCAACTTCTGGCTCAGCCGTGATCTGCTGCACCATCTCAATCGCGGCGTCGATCGACTTCTTGTCTGGGCTTGCAATAAACACCGTGCCGTCGTCTTTGATGTCGATCTCGGCGCCGGTTTCGGCAATGATCTTATTGATCGTTTCGCCACCTTTACCTATGACTTCGCGAATCTTGTCTGGGTTGATCTGGATTGATTCCACGCGTGGTGCGTACGGACTCAGTTCAGTATTTGGTGCCTTGATTGTTTCGAGCATGTGCTCAAGGATATGCGCGCGGCCCGTCTTACCCTGCTCCAGGGCTTCCTTTAGAATTGCTACTGGTAGTCCATGTACTTTCATGTCCATCTGCAGCGCCGTGATACCTTCGGTCGTACCGGTCACCTTAAAGTCCATATCACCGGCAAAGTCTTCAGCATCAGCGATGTCACTCAAGATGTACGGCTTGTCACCTTCGATCATCAGCCCCATAGCGATACCGCTAACTGGTCGCTTGAGTGGCACACCAGCGTCCATTAATGCTAAACAGCTCGAGCACGTCGCAGCCATAGAGGTTGAACCGTTCTGGCTCATAATTTCGGTGACTGAACGAACGGTGTATGGGAACTCGGCTTCGGTTGGGAAAACCGCTGCTAACGCACGCTCTGCGAGATAGCCATGGCCAATTTCACGACGGCCTGGGCCCATCAAACGCTTCACTTCACCAACGGTCCAGCCTGGAGCATTGTAGTGATGCAAGTAGCGGCGTTCACCTTCACGCTCCATAGTGTCAACCAGTTGCACGTAGCTCAGTGGTGCTAATGTCACGATATTCATCGCTTGCGTCAGACCGCGCGTAAAGATGCTCGAACCGTGCGCACGTGGCAAAATGCCAATCTCACTGCTCAGCTCGCGTACTTCTGTCAGCTTGCGACCATCTGGACGGATTTGCTTCTCGATAATACCCTTACGAACATCCTTGTGAAGCGCCATCGTGAACGCTTCGTGATATTCACTTTTAACATCGGCGTAGTCATCGCCGAGTTTTTCGGCAAAGTGCTCATCCATCTGATCACGTAACACGCTGATCAAATCATTACGCTCTGGGTATGGCGCGTGAAGGTTTTCGCCCAGTTTGCCATCAACCCAAGCATCAATGTCTTTTTGAATCTGCTCATCAGGTAGGGTCAGTTCATATTCTTGCTTCTCGACAGCCAGCTTGTTAACGAGTTCTTCTTGCAGCTTAATGGCTGGCTGCATGGTCTTGTATGCCCAGTCGAGTGCTTTGACGACTTCTTCTTCGGTTGCTTCGTTGGCGCCGGCCTCTACCATCATGATGCCGTCTTTGGTACCAGCAACGACAAGGTCTAGTTTGCTGCTTGAAAGCTCCTCAGCGTTCATGAATGCGACGAAATCATCACCCTTCATGCCAACGCGCACACCAGATACAGGTCCTTCAAATGGCGCACCAGTCAGCATCAGCGCAGTCGAGACTGCAATCATCGCAATCATATCCGGACGAAAGGCTGGATCCATACTGAGAACAGTTGCGATCCCCTGCACTTCGTGACGGTAGCCTTTTGGCCACAGTGGACGAATCGGACGGTCGATCAGGCGACCAATCAGGATGGCTTCATCTGAAGGACGGCCTTCACGCTTAATAAAACGAGAACCGCTGATCTTGCCAGCTGCATACATTTTTTCTTCGTAATCAATGCTGAGTGGGAAGTAGTCAAAACCTTGCACTGGTTTTGCACCCACCATGGCTGTTCCGAGTACAACCGTGTCGCCGTAACGTACTAATACGCTGGCACTACTACGGAAGCCGACGCGGCCGACTTCAAGTGAAAGCGTCTGTCCGCAGAACTCTGTTTCTACTTTTGTTATTTCTTTTCCTAGAGGATTAATGGTTGATCCCATTGTTTTCCTTTCTTCAAGAGTCATCACTGAAGGGCAAATATACGGTGCAGGCCTTATGCAACCAGCCATATATCTGATTCATCAGCGACGATGTTCTCTTTTAGTGTTAATGTGCACAAGTCTATCTGGCTGTCCGTTTGGGACAGCCGGACGCATCTATGCAGATTAGCGGCGGATGCCGAGTTTTTCTGTGATTGCGAGGTATGATTGACTATCTTTTTTAGCCAAATAACGGAGTAAACGCTTGCGCTTACCAACCATTTGCAAGAGTCCACGGCGAGCCATGAAATCTTTCTTGTTGGTCTGAAGGTGTTCAGTAATTTCTTTGATTCGTTCGGTCAAAATACCAATTTGTACCTCTGGTGAGCCAACGTCAGTTTTGCTAGTCTGTAAGTCCTTGATAACGGCGCTTTTCTTCTCAGTAGTGATCATATATTCCTTTATTTACTTAAGAGTTTGTGATGGCGTTAGCAACAATATACCACACTGGCCTCTGTTAAGCAAGACGAACTTTGTGTAAATGGTCGGCACAATCATCACAGAAGCCAACAGTAGTCGTTTTTGCGAGTACCGTCGTTGTCACGCGACGCATGTCATCAGGGTTATTAACTGCTTCCATGACACAGGCGTTTGAACAATGACCCTCAAAGCGAGATGTTGCATCGTATTGTGGTTTATCCTCACCCACTAAGCCGACTGCATGACCAGATTCGTGTAATGTCAGTCCAAACAGATCGACACTATCGAGTCGCGCCGCTGACATAATGAGTGCACCCCCGGCAAAGCGCGACCTTCCATAGCAGTAAGCAATCCTCGCATCAGATGCACCGAGGTCTCTACTGGTCAAATAGACATCAAAAGACCTGTTGTTCCAAGGGGTAACAGATTCTATGACGGCAGAATCTGTCTGCTTGCCATGTTGCGGCAGTAAGTAGTCAAGTTCTGTACGAGTAACTTCTGGATGCGCGAGCGCGAGCTGTGGAGTTTGTTCACGAAAAGTGTCTAAAGCAAACTGTACAGCTTCAACGGACTCAGCAGCAACGGCAGTATCTACAAAGACTTCCAAACGCATAATTGCATATTATAACACTTTTTATGCTTATTTGTCAATAGTTTGTTGCACGCTCACTGTTTCGCCGCCGAGGTTGCGGGCAAAGTATGAATCGTGCGATATATAGATGATTGCACCGTTGTAATGCGCCAGCGCGTCCTCCAGCTCTTCTATGCTTGGTAGGTCAAGGTGGTTGGTCGGCTCATCAAGGATCAACACCTGCGGATTACCAGCCAGCATGTTGATCAGCTGAAAGCGCGCCTTCTGACCACCACTCAGGCGGCTCAGCGGCACTTCCCCATCTGTAGCTGGGTTAAACAGGTAGTCCCCGAGCAGTTGCTTGATAAGCGTCTCGCCAATCGGCACGTCTTTGGCCATATAGGCCTGCTCGATAGCCTCGTTTAGGGTAAGGTGCAGGTATTTCTCAGCAATTTCTTGCTCGTAGATACCAATACGGAGTGCTTTTTCAACAGCGACCGTGCCACCGAATTGTTTACAGGCCGGTGTTTGATCACGCGCTTTCGCAACAATAGCATTCAGTAAAGTCGATTTACCAGCACCGTTACGTCCATGCAAGCGCAAGCGGTCTTTGGCGCGTAACTGGAAGGATACGTCCGTAAACAACGGTACTTCCCCGTAACCAAGCCCAAGCTTTGAGACTTCAATCAGCATACGCTCTGAATCTTCATTTCCACCCTTGGTGTTGACCTTGATGTTGCGTGCTTTGTGCTTTTTATAAGCTTCGCTCATTTTCTCGTTCAGCTCGCCTGCCGAATCACGATCAATCCAGAATGACGGTGTATCGATAGCTTCGAGCCGCGCTAGCTCTTCTCTGGCCTGATTCTCTTGGCTTTTAAAGCGATGTATCGTGCCAGGGTCGTTCGCGCGTTCCTTGAGGCGACGGAAGCGTATGATGTTTTCTTTGAGGTTAGCGATTCGTCGCTGAGTAACATTGTGTTCGTTGACCTGCGAAACGGTTTTTACCGCATTGATACGCAGGTAATCGTCGTAGTTACCAGGGAAACTAATGGCGTGTTCGTCCTTGACCTCAATAATTCGGTCAACCGCCTGGAGTACATCGCGGTCGTGTGTGATAACCACCACCGCCTCACGAGCGCTTTTGAACCACTTAACAAAGGCTTTTTTGGCTACATAGTCCATGTGGTTGGTCGGCTCGTCAATCAGGGCTAGGTGTGCGCGAGCACGCTGTACCTTTACTAGTTCAACCAGACGCTTCTGGCCACCACTGAGCTGCTTGAGCAGACCATTAGCGCGTGTTTCATCAATCTGGTAATCATCAAGTGCCCGCAAAATCTCGCTCTCAACTTCAAAGTAACCGAGCTGGCCAAAACGGTCGAGCGCTTCGTGATACTTCTGCATTTTGTGGTTGCTTTCAGCCATGTGCGCCGGATACGTGTCGAGAATATGCTTGAGCTGCGCGTAACTGGGCATGTCGTCGAGCACATACTCCAGCACCGTCTTATCCTCATAACCGTGGTGCTCCTGCCGTGAACCAATCATAATAGCGCCTTTTTTGAGGCGCACTTCTCCGTCAATGTCGGTGTCCTCACCGGTCATAATGTGCAGCAACGTCGTTTTGCCGGTACCGTTGCGGCCAACCAGACCGACCTTTTCACCGTCCTGAATTTCAAAATGCAAATCTCGGTACAACACTTTGTTGCCGAACGACTTTTCATTAATATCAACCGCTATAACCACAAACACGCTACTTTCTATTTATAAACTACTGAAGGATAACACTTTTGAGAGATTCTGGTGTCAGATTAGCCATGGCGTGAGCGTTTTTAATGTCATAGGTTCCAACTTTTATCCGCCTCAAATCAGACATATACGCGCCAGTGGCAAGCATTTCACCGATGTCGCGCACTAAAGAACGAATATAGGTACCGCTCGAAACATGGGACGTAAACTTAACAAATGGAAAGTCGTATGACACTTCCGTAATAGCATGGATGGTTACTGTACGTGGCTCCATTTTGACTTCCTTACCCGCGCGAGCAAGCTTGTACGCTCGTTGACCGTTCACCTTGATGGCGCTGAAAGCCGGTGGAGTTTGCTGAATCTCACCAACAAAAGACTGTAAGGTCTGTTTTATTTCCTCAATCTCCGGTCTTCGGTCTCCAGTCTGAGTTTTCTCACCCTCTTCATCATCCGTTGTACTCGTCTCGCCAAGCTTCATCGTCACTTCATATACTTTGTCGAGTTTAGAGAACTCCTCGGCGCGTTTACAGTAACTTCCCAGGACAACAATCATGAGACCTGTCGCTAATGGGTCGAGTGTGCCGGTGTGCCCTACTTTGGGCTTCTTGAGCCCCGTTTCACGCTTCACCTGGCCTCGAACCTTAGCCACGACGTCAAAACTCGTCCAGCCTTTTGGCTTATCTATAAGCAGAATTCCATCCATTAGATTCTACTGTACCACTGACAAGGGAAAAGAGCAGCCCGAGAGACGAATTCATTTCGTCCCCGGCGCGACGAGAAAAACCGTAGGTTTGTCTCTGTTATGAGTCTCGTCCAGCCTTTTGGCTTATCTATAAGGAGTAATCCGTCGTAGTTCATGACGGACAGTATACCTTAGAGCGGCTGGTTAGGCGGCAATGGTGGCTGCGGACTGCTCATGGTCGGGGGCATAGCCTGTGATGGCATCGGCGGCATCATTGGTGGTGGCACGGGTGGTGGTGGCGTGGCTGGGCCGCTACTTCCCGAAATATCCTTAGGAGCACTTGGCGGTACAAGATTTGTTGGAACCGTTGATGACACACCGGTGTCGATAATATTTGGCAAAGGTGGTGCTGGCGAGAACGAAGGCGGGGTTGGCGCACTTGGATTAACAAATGGTTGTGACGCCGATGGCCCAAAGTCGCTATTTACTGATGGCATACTCGACTGTAGCGGTTGTGGTGATGTTGCCTGAACAGGAGTTGGTGGTGTGATTGTTGGATTTGGCGGCATACTCATGTCACCACTCGGAGCTGGCGTCGTGTTGAACGGGTCAGCATTGTTGACCGGGGACGCTGATGGTTTCATATCTGCCCCTGTTGGCGCAACTGAGGGTGATGGCGTATCGCCAAAGGTCGGCACAGTAGCCTGTGATGCTGGCTCAGCGGCAGAATCGTGACCAAGATTTAGGTTAACTGGCTGTGCCCCAAGTGCTTGAATTGGCTCAAGATTCTTTTCTGGATCACCGCCAACTTCGATAGCCTCATCCACTGCCTCACGGGCGTCTTCTATCTGTTCTTCATGTGACTCTTTATTGTTTTCATCAGAGACTGGCTCATTACTGGATGTGTCGTCTGTCTTTTCGTTTGCATTGTTTGAAGCATCTGAAGACTCAGGCAACGGCGCGACTGAAGCTGCCGCAGAACGACTGAGCATACTACCGTCATCGGTGCGAGGAGCGCCTGCACTCAGCGGATCGGTTGAGGGATCAAGCGACAAATGTTCAGGCACACTATTTGCAGTTAATTTGCCCCCCAGCGTTGGAGGCTCGAGGGTCATAGTGTTGGCTTTCGGTGGTTCATCAGTTGTTGGCCGAACATTATCAATTGCCGGCCCATTGTCCTCATCTTTTGGCGACAACGTTTCAGCAGGTTCAGCGTCATCTATCGTCAACGCAATGTCATCATCGTTCGGCTCTGGTAGATCGATCTCTGGTTCGGTTGGCGGCACGGGCTTTTCATCTTCGACCGGTTTTTCAGGTTCATGCTCAATAGTAAGTTCACCGTCATCTGTCTCAGATGGCTTTTTAACTGTGCTCACTGTCAGGGGTGCGTCAAGCTTATTGGCAATCAGTTGCTGGTTGGCGCCTGCCCCCATCAACTCAGAGGCAAGCTTCATGGTTGCAGGGCTCGTCTTCTCATTACTAAAGCGATCCGTTTCGGCCACAATACCAGTCATCAGTGCAGTAGCTATCTGGTTATCAAAAGCTTCGTGGCTTAATTCTTGCCCAACGAGCGCCATCATTTCGCTCAAACTACTCGCCTGCAAGTCAACCCAGTTGATAGTGCCAAGACTTCCCTGATCTTTGTTGTTAACCGATATAACAGTGGCGTCGTGCAAGATTCGCCCGTGTGCAACGATGGCTTGGTCAAGATCTGCTTTCTGATGTACGCCCAACGCCAACACGACATCAACATTGAAATCGCCCTGACTAAAATCTAGGTCTTTATCACTAATACTTGTTCGATACGGGGTAATGAAGATCTTAACGACAGTATCTTCGACTTTGTAGCGCAGTTTGTCTGCCTTGGATTTATCAAGTGCAATGATAAAATCGCGTAACGAATCAGTGTTCTTTTCGAGTGTGTTATCTGGCTGCAAAAACTCCAGTGTCGACGGTACGTCACCACTGAAGACTGCCGCACCACGCTTGCCAACCTTGTTGAGCAAGAGTGTAAACCCAATACACGCCGCCAATTGATCCACCGTTGGATTGTTGCTGACCGTAACCAACACATTAGTTGCTTCTTTGAGTCGAGCGACGAGTGAATCTTTTGCGTTTGGGTCCATTGTTTATTCCATAGTTTTTATTTTGGTACCTTTAAGGCGAGATTACCATAGACTGCTTATGTTTGTCCAGTCTTTTTCTTTACAATCCCGCCCCTGTAAGGTATAGTAGTCAGTCGATAACCAGCAAACTGTAATGAAAAAGGAACTACATGCCCATTATCAAATCAGCTAAGAAGCGCGTACGTGTTGCAAAAAAAGCCGCCGTTCGTAACAGCAAGACCAAGCGAACTCTGCGAACTTCTCTGAAGTCATTCCAAGCAGCCATAACTGGCGGAAAAGGTATTGATACTGCTCAAGCCGAAGCACAAGCAGCGATCGATACTGCGGTAAAGAAAGGCGTTATTCACAAGAATAAGGCCGCTCGACAGAAGAAAGCACTTGCCGCAAAAGCTAAGGCTGCCGGTGCAAAGCCAGCTGCTAAGAAAACCAGCAAGCCTGCAAGCAAAACCGCTACTGCAAAAAAGACGACTGCCAAAGCGCCTGTCAAAAAGGCTGCAGCCAAGAAGCCAGCAGCAAAGAAAACTCCTGCTAAAAAACCAGCCGCCAAGAAATAACCCGTCACTACAGCCGCTTAGGCTCACGAAAACAACTCTGCTCACTCTCTAAGCAGAGTTGTTTTTATGTCGCCTACTTTATCGAGAACGACAACAGTAAATGCTGCATGGCGTCATCGGCATCAATCGGTTGCGACTTGAGCGCCGTATCGAGCAAAAGCGTCTGACGAACCCACTGCGTAATGCGTTGCATACTGACCTTCTGGGCTACGGAAGACGTCTTGCGTACAACAAACGGGTTGAGCTTCGCCTCACGTGCAATTTCTTGTGAATCACGCGTGCCAGCGGCTTTGACTAGCGCCAGAATATGCAACTGCCAGGCTATCATGCCCAGCATAGCGAGTGGCTCAACACGCTGCGCCCGCTGTTCTGTATACAAACTAAGTACTCGCTGACGATTGCCAGAGAATGCCGCATCGAGCAACTCAAAAACACTACTTTGGGGCGAATGTTCTGTCATGAGCTCAATTGTTGTCCGCGTGATCTGTTTGTCGTACAAAAGCAGTTTCTCGAGTTCATGTGACAGTAGTAATTGGTCAGTACCGACACGCTCAAGCAAATAGCGTGCATCAGACGCGCTCAGGCTCCCCTGCTGCGCCTGCGCCTCCCGAACAAGCCACTGCACCAAAGCCGACTCATCAAGCGACTCAAACACCTCTACGTCATCTTGCTTGAGCAGAAACTTGTAGAATGCCGTGCGCTTGTCCGGGTTCGACTCTGTAATAAGCAGTTCAGTCGTATCTGGCACGTCGGCAAGCAAGGTCTGTAATCGTTCGGCTGCAGCCTTGTTTGCAGAAATGTCTGCAATGACAACCAGGCGCCGCGCTGTCAAAAATGGTAGCGCAGTGATAATGCCATGCAAGCTCGCCGCCTCCAACTGCGCGCCATCATAACGTTCTACGGCCATTGCATCGTGCTCAGACACAAAGGCCTGTATTGCCTCGTGGACGGAGCGCTGCATTAACAGTGCATTCTTACCCAAATATACTCGTACCATTGTTTCTCTATTCTAGCAGTATGTTCAGGCTTTTTGAGCACGTTTACGAAGGATTTTGTATAGTTGATGCTGACGAGTAAAGTGAATCGTCTGCATGCCGATGCGTGCTGCGGTGCGATTATTGCGCCGAGCGTTATCGATCAATGTACATTCTTCTGGCCGGCGCTGAATGTGGTCAAGAGCGTGACGAAATATCTTTTCACTCGGTTTCCGAGAGCGAACCTCAGACGATATCACTATGTGGTCAAATAGATCATCCAGGCCTTGTGCAGTAATCCCCCGGTACATCCAGGGGTGGTAAGAGTTAGAGAAAAAGACCAATACATAGTCTGACTTGAGTTGCCGCAAAACCGGTACAACCTCAGGAGCAATTACATCAAGTTTGCGACGCAGATGCAATCTATACGCCAAAACTTCCAGACTGTACCAAAAATAGTGCCGATTTGAGATAGTTCCAAAACAATCAATAAGTAAGGCTGGTTTGCGGTTTATAGTTGTTGACACTTTGGACATATATGCGTTCCTCTTCCGGCTACTTTAAGCTTAATGATCGTAGTTTGGCAACGCGGACAGGCCTGCCCTTCGCGGCGGAATACTTGTGCAAAATCCATATAGCTACCGCGCTTGCCTTCGGCATTAACGTAATTCTTGTCCGTTGAACCACCCTTCTCAATCGCCAACGTGAGCACGGTTTGAATGGCCTTATGAAGCTCTGTTATTTTGTTTTTGGAAAGCCCGCTAACTTTTGTTCGCGGATCAACCCGGACGGTAAACAACGACTCATCAGCATATATATTACCTATCCCAGCCAGAACGGTCTGGTCAAGCAAGGCCGCCTTAATTGTTGTGTTCTTGCGGCGTTGCAACTGCTCATAGAGCAGGTCCGGAGTAAAATCTGTACTCAATGGCTCTGGGCCAACCTTCTTCATGAAGTCTATGTTGGGCACCTCGGCTGTGGGCATTAGCCGCACCCAGCCAAACTTGCGCTGGTCATTAAAAAACAACTTCGCGCCATTGAGCGTAAAGGTTACACGGGTGGAATTGTCTGGTAGTTCACCAATCAAGGAGTGGTTGGGGTGCCCTGCCCCAAACCTTTCGCCACCATCTGCACGATAGACAAGCTGGCCCGTCATCTTTAGGTGGATCACTAATGAATATTTGCTATCCAGTTCGATCAGCAAAACTTTGGCGCGACGAGCAACTGTTACAACACGAGCACCAACCAAGAATGCCTGCACATCTGCTGGCGGATTTGGAAAGCTCTTTGGCCAGTCAAAGTCTACGCGCTCAATGACTTTGCTGGGCAATAATTCCTGGAGTCCTCGTCTAACTGTTTCAACCTCTGGTAACTCTGGCATGCCTCTATTGTATGCGATAATAACGACATGACGAACAGTTTGGCGGACATCCTCGGTAATCGAAAATTCGACGAACCGGCAGAGATTGGCATTATCAAGACATATGTACGCAAACACCTTCAGTCTGAGGTGTCGGTTTCTGTCCAAGAAAGACAGATCACCATTGGCGTGTCTTCTGGTGCGCTGGCCAGTGCCTTGCGCTCACATTTGTACAAACTAGCTCAAGAATGTAACACTACGAAACGACTAGTTATTCGTATCGGTCAATGATCGAAGACGCGTTGGAGCCCTAAGAAGAAGGCTTGAGCGAGAAGTCGACGTCGTTAACGATATCGCTGTAGTTAGGAATCTGCGCCTGGAACAGATTCTGCGTATTGGTGACCTGACCACCGTAGGTACCACGTTCACAGGTTGCTGACCACGTGTTAACTACCTCTTCGTTGTTGCTCGTTAACACATAACTGTAGCGCTTGGCTGTTGGACATACCGATGTAAAATCAAGCTTAGAGCTGCGAACTTTACTAAAGCCGACTTGCTCTAAGCCAGCCAGGAATGCACTGAACGCATCTGTCGTGTTTGGAAAAGTTTCTTCACTTATAACTTTGCCGTTGTAGCCCTCTGTAATTGCCACGCTACGGCTCGATGCAGTTACTTGTACGTTTACAATACGGTGGTTTTCTTCTGCATTAATGGCGCCACCAGTAGTCATAGTCACTTGAGATTGTGGCTCAGTACTATATTCTGTCAAAGCTTTAACATCAGGTGCAGGCGTCGAGGTATCATCGCCACCGCGCAAAGCAAGCACGATCACAAATATGATCAAGAGTATGACTCCGAGAACTCCTAAAAAGTATTTCATCACACTGTTATTGTATCACAATTGTTGTAAATTTACAATGTTCTGACTACATACGTACGTTTTGCGGATATACTGAAAGTATGGAAAAGGGTTTGGTCGGGATTTTAAACGCAACACCAGATAGTTTTAGCGATGGCGGTGAATACTTTGACCCTGATAAGGCACTCGATCATGCCCGTGAAATGTTTCACGATGGCGCCAGTTTTATTGACGTTGGTGCAGAATCAACGAGACCGGGCGCAACACCAATTAGTGTCGAAGAAGAACAGTCAAGGCTCGAGCCAATTGTCTTTGCCTACACGTCCACCTTCTCAAGAACACTCTCAATTGACACCCAGCACCCCGAGATTATCCGTTGGATTGCCTCAGAAGTTGGCCCTGTCATTATCAATGACGTCACTGCCTTCAACAACCCAGAAATGATTACTGTGGCGGCCGAGTTTGGGCTGCCGTGCATCGTGAGTCACCTGCCAAATCATTATGGACAGGATATTCAGGCAGCACATCGGGCAGAAAACAAGGTCGACAGTAGCAGCCAGGTTGTCGACGAACTTATGTCGCGCCGGATGGAAATGATTGAGGAGGGCGTCGACAAAGATAACATCACACTTGACCCAGGTGTGGGCTTTGGCAAAACGTTTCGACTCAACTGGGAATTGCTTGAGTTTGGACGACTCGTCCCTGGCATCCAAGTGATGATCGGCGCCTCGCGTAAGAAGTTCCTGGCAACCGACCAAGAAACTGGCCGACCGTTGCCTAACGCAGATGAATTACGCCAAGACCGTAGCTGGTTAGATGAGCGTAGTGTCTTTGCCGGCAAGATTGCCTTTAGCAACGACGCCACGCTGCTCCGTGTGCACAATGTCGCTGCGCACGCCACGTTGTTCTAAGCAGGATTTTGCAGTGAGAAGAAATGCCAGTCACCGGTTTCGGCATGAGGCCTGACCACATGAGATAGCTGATTGTAGCCGTTATCGGCGATGAGGTCTTCCATTTCTAGAACAGAGCCGTCTTGATCTAAGAACGATGTGTGTAAGGTGCCGCCCGGTTCAAGAAATGTAGGTGCCTCGTCAAGCAATTGCCTATTCAAGCGTAGGCCTGGGTCGTGTATTGCTCGTTCGGCGAGTGTGCCGACTGGAGCATCCCGGGATGGCAAGTAGGAAACAATCGTATCAAAACGCCCTGCTATGCCTGCAAACATATCCGCGCAAACGATATCAACGGCCACATTATGCCGCTGTGCGTTCAGTGCCGTGTTCTGACAGGCACGATCATGAATGTCAGTTGCCACTACCCGCTCTGCACCACTGAGCGCGGCGATAATGCCACGTACACCACTGCCACAACCCAGATCCAGGACGCGTTTGCCTTCATACATGGCAATGTTCTTTTTAGTGATGCCGGTCGTCGACCCAAATGTTGGGTAGGGAGCAAAAACATCACTTAAGACAACCCAGCCTAAGCCCCGATATTGCAGCACTCTATCAACTGGCGCTGGAGCGTCTTCATAGAGATCATGTAGATGCTCTGGTGCTTGGGTGTTCAATCGTTGCCCCAGTTGAAATAGTGAAAGCCGCTGGCAAGATCATCCGGCAGCACATTTGCCCGCAGCATAAACGAAGTACGTCCAGGTGCATTTACGACAGCGTGTTCTGGCCGAAAGTCATCATCTGGACCTTCTGGTATGAGACCTGTCGCTCGCAGCAATGTCAGTGTTCGCGGCCGCGTAGGAACAGTTAAGGTGCTATGTACATCCCAAGACACGACCTCTTCAGCATCGATTTCTGGGTTATAGCGATAGGCTGCAGGCGTGCGATTCACCACCTGGAAGTCACCTTCTTTCTCAATTGTAGCAATGGCAATTAACCCGTTAAATCGCTTGTTGTCTTTGTGAGGGCTGAGACCAACACCTTCAGGTGCACCATAGTATTCATGGTAAGACATTTCATCTGCCGTCCAGTCCACCAACGAGGCAAAAACAGGCGACAAACCTCGAATTAAACGTTCAACGTCACGACCGAGCTGGCGCATGTGTGGAACATTCTCAACCGGCGTCTGGTCACCCCTGCTCAGTTTGAGAGCAAACACGGTGTGATTCTGCACCACCCGCACTCCCCTTGCGTTGACGTACTCGTCACCGGCATCAGTCCAGATAACCCGCGTCGGGTCTTTCATCTCTGCTACGAGCGCTTCGTGGGCTACTGGGTCAATCGCTTCAGGAATATTGAACACGCCAAAACCCTCGACGCCAAGATATTGACCAATACCCTCAAGCTGCTCTGGCTTGATAGCAAGCGTTTCATAAGAAGTCGTCCCCATTGCCCTCTCATTCATACCTACTATTGTACTTTATTGCACATCCGTCACATAGTGTATCGCAATAACAATACCAGGATTATAGTGATCCGGCGTAGACTATGGCTTCGCCGTTTGCGAGTTCTTCGGGGATGATATCGGCAAGTGTTCGGTTGTTGAGTTTTATCTCGTACCCATCGTCAAACGGCAAGACGAGCGTTTGGTGCACCGCACTGCTCAGGTCAAGTTCATGCGCAACTTCTTGGCCATGCTCAGTCGCTAGCGTTTGTAAAAACGCTTGGGCAACAGCAAAATCAGGATAGAAGAATTCCATATGCTCTACGCCAACAATCCCTTTACCAAGTTTTTCTGGACGGGGCTCCATGATCTCAACAATCTCAACCTTGCCAAGACGCCCAATACTGAGGCCACTCATAAGCATGGCTGTTCCTAGGCGTCTTTCGCCCTTACGCACATACGTAATTGCACGGGAAACCGGACGAAATTCCTCCATAGTCTCAATGAAGTGCTCTCCGTCTCTACATTTAATAGCAATATGGTCTGGCTCAACAAACCACTCGCTCGGTAAGTTATGCTGGGCAATGTAGTCACTCGCCGCTAAAGCGAAGTCCGCCACCTCTGCCTTAAATTGACTCATACCGGTCATCTGCTCCCTCCATCCTTAATTGGTAGATGTTCTATTTCGATTGGTGTCTTTAGTTTTTTTGCTATGTCAGCGAGGTTCAGATCCAGAAATTCATAACTAAAACCTTGCTCGGAGGCTGGAGTCGCATAGACTATTCTGTCTATCTCTGCCCAGGCTGCACAGCTGAAGCACATCAAGCATGGCTCGTGGCTGCCATACATAGTGCCACCGTTAAGATTGTGGTTGCCTATCTTTTTGCAGGCTGCCCTGATCGCAGAAGTCTCGGCATGCAGGGTAGGATCATGTTCTTCGTGAACGTGATTGTGCTCAACAGCAAGCACTTCTCCATTTCTCACAATTACCGCTCCGAAGTTTCTTGGTGCTTGCTGCTCGTTACCCTTGTCTATTGTCATCTGCAAGTAATCTTGGTCGGTCATAGTTCGCTCCAGGTGCTTACAGGAAACAACATATGCATGCCAACTATGTCGCATGCAGCCTCAACTGCCGCAGAGTATTCCGGAGCAACCTGCCGCTGACACAGTATAAAATGCCCGAACTCGTGCCCTAAAGTCATTAATCGCGCAGCTTCATCCTGTCGTGGGTTGAGATAAATTGTCCGCGCGTCATAAAACAGCTGGCCTTGACCAATAATACTCCGCTCCAACACAGCAATACTGTGCATCCGAAGCGTAGCACCAATGTCGATAGCGCCATTGTCAGCAAGCACGGTGTTATCCTGTAGCCACGACTTGATGCCGTGTCTTGCAAACAATTCTCTGCCCTGTACTACTTCAGAAGGTATCCACACTAGAGTTCGCCCCAGTTCTTGCCGCTCACGGTATCTACCGTCAGTTTGACCGGCAACTTAACCACCCCTTCCATAGTCTCTTTCAGAAGTGCCGCTATACTTTCAACGTCTTTTTCTGGACATTCAACCAGTATGGAGTCATGAATCTGGAGTAACATGTCACAGTCTTTGCCGTCTAAGGCCTGTCCGAGCTTCACCATAGCAAGCTTCATAATGTCAGCCGCGCTGCCCTGAAACGGCATATTAACTGCCGCTCGGTAGGCTGCTTCGCGCACCATGAAGTTTGACGACTTAACATCGGGTGTCGGACGTCGTCGTCCAAAGATTGTTTCGACATACCCCTCCTCGGCTGCCTGTTTTTTGACCGAGTCAATGTAGCCTTTCAGTTTTGGGCGAACTTCAAAGTATTTTTCTATGAACTCTTTGGCCTGACCATAAGTCATGCCGGTTGCCGCTACGAGGCCGTGGGCACTTAGCCCGTACATCACGCCAAAGTTAACAACCTTGGCGTCACGTCGCATGTTCTTGCTGACTTCTTCTGGATCATATCCATATACCTCAGCCGCTGTCATAATATGAACATCTACATCGCGATTGAACTGATCAATGAGCTTTTCATCACCACAGAGATACGCCGCCAGGCGTAGTTCAAACTGTGAGTAATCGGCACTTACGAGCGCCTTGCCTTTGCCGGCTACAAAAGCCGTACGAATATGCCGTCCAAGCTCGGTACGGATTGGGATATTTTGCAGATTTGGATCAGTACTACTCAGTCGCCCCGTTTGGGCTATTGTTAAGTTAAAGGTCGTGTGCAGGCGCGATTCTTCATCCACCATCGTCGGCAATGTATCAATATAGGTATTTTTGAGCTTTGTGACTTCTCTATATTGGGTAATAAGGTCGATGATGGCGTGTTTACCGCGCAATTTGTCGAGTTCGGTTGCGGCCGTTGAATACCCAGTCTTACCACGCTTAATACCTTCTGTTGGCAGCTTCATTTTATCGAACAACACTTCAGCCAATTGGCTTGGACTACTGATATTGAATTCTTGGTTAGCATGACCATAAATTTGTTGTTCAACATCACTAATAGTGTCGTTGATTTGATGAGAAAACTTCTTTAGGTACGCGGTGTTGAGTTCAATGCCGCGGTATTCCATACGAGCAATCACCGGAATAACTGGCCATTCAACATCATGTGCCAACTGAGAGACTTTGGGCATATCTTTGAGCTGTTTTACCTGTTGGTCATAGAGTGATTTGATGACCGCAATTATTTCTGGCTCCAAGCCCACCAACTCTTCCCCACTAAGGTTTTCGAAACCTGAACCCTCATAACCAAGGTCGGTTTGCGCCAATTCTGTAATACTCTGAACGCGACGCAAGCTGTCTATCAGGAACGCCCCAACCATAACGTCGTGTTCGACCGTTGGTAGCTCAATGCCGAGTTCGATCAATATCTTAAGTACATTCTTGACGTCATAGCCGACAAGTTTAGTCTTGCTCAGGAATGACAGCGCTTGCGTGGCCGTGGCGGCATCAATTGACGCGAGGTCAATGGTGTAGGTATCTTTGCCGTCTAAACTCAGCGCCAGCAAGAGCGGCTTGCGGCCGTGTTTCCCGGCAGTCATGCCATGAACAAAAATATGCTTAGGTACGCCGAAATCTACAGCCTGTAACTGTTCGGTGGTTGCAATATGGTTCGATTTGCCAACCTTAATACTACTTGGCATATGTACGGCTGCTTGGTCTTCAGCGCTCATTTGCATTACTTCAGGTAGTTGTCGTACGAGGCTACGGAATTCGAGTCGTTGCAAGATATCACGGATCTTCTCTGGGTCGCAGTTGCTGACATCAAGACTTTTGAGATCGAGCTTAATCGGCGCATCCGTCCAGATTGCCGCAATCTTCTTGCTCAAATACGCCAGGTCTCGGCCCGCTTCGAGCTTTTTACGAAGAGAATCCTTAACGAGTGCGAGATTGTCGTATACACCGTCAAGTGTTTCGTGAGCCTTGAGCAGTTCCAATGCTCCCTTTTCGCCAATACCCGGCACACCAGGAATATTGTCTGAGGAGTCGCCCTTGAGGGCTTTAAGATCTAAAAATTGCGTGGCTTTAATGCCGTATTTGGCTTCAAAGCTTTCAGGTGAGTACAATTCAATGTTGCTGAGTCCTTTTTTGAGCGCAAAAACATGAATGTGTGGATCAATAAGTTGCAACATGTCCATGTCAGAGGTAATAAGCATAGTTTCTATGTCTTGTTTGGCGGCCTGTACAGCTAATGTACCCATAATGTCATCTGCTTCATAATCGTCGAGTTCATAAAGTGGCCAGCCAAATGCTTCGAGTACTTCATGAAGGATCGGGATCTGCTCATAAAAATCTGGTGGTGGCGGTTTGCGACCAGCCTTGTATTCTGGATATAACTCTAGGCGCTTGCGGATATTTGTCTTGGGTTTGTCCCAGGCCACGCAGACATAATCTGGCTTGAGCCGCTTGAGCACCTCAAGTGCCATACTTGAAAAACCAAACACGCCACCGGTCGGCGTACCGTCTTTCATGCTGAGATTCGGCATGGCGTAGTAACCACGATAAAACACCGACTTACCATCAATAATGGCCAGCTTCTTCTTTTTGGTCGCCTCACTCATACGTATAGTATACGCTACCACTACCGGGCGCGGCGTGCCCTAATAATCCTCGTCCGTTGTTTTTCCGATGTCCCGCCCCACACACCATGCTCAATACGATTATCGAGAGCGTATTCAAGACAGACCTCTCGCACGACACAGGTTGCGCATATTTTCTTTGCTACCTCAACGCCCGCCCTATCATGAGGGAAAAATGTCGCAGGCGACTCAAACCGGCAAGCACCTTCTTGCATCCATTCAGTATCTCCGACGTGCGTTGGTCGCTCCATATAGCCCACAGTCTAGTGCCTCTATCTCAGATTGCAAGCGTGAGCGTTATACGAAGAGAATCGCGCTAGCCACAGAGAAGTAAATAAGAATACTAATGACGTCCTGAAAAATCGTCTTGAACGGCCCGGCACCGACGGCAGGATCCTGATGTTCGGTCTGAAACAGCTTGGCGGTAACGAGGGCGACGATTGGCGCCACAGCGACCGATCCTGCCATGGCGATGGCAATCGTGCTGCTGAGTGAGACGTCCTTGAACCATAGGTAGGTAAAACCAAAGGTAAGGAAACCGAAGACACAGCCAAACAGCACGCCCAAGAAGGATTCTTTCACAAGGTACGTATGGAAGTAGCCCTTTTTATCAGCTAGGTTGCGTACATATATGGTCTCAGTCTGAGTACCTACCGCATCACTCAAGTACACGATGACAGGTAAAAAGAATGCCAAGCGCACATCACTTGCCAGCACTGACTCGTAGTTTGAGATTAGTATCGAGGCGCCAAAACCACCTAATAATCCTGCTACTAACCACGGCAAGCGCAGCTTGAGCAAAAACCCCACCGACTCTTTGAGATCATCGGCCATAATGACCTTTTGCATGTGCTTTTTGGAATGCTTTTTCATTATTTACCTCATTATACTGCATATGGTTATAGTTCCCTCTTTTGTCGACTTCTCGTATACTAATCAGCGATATGCCAAAACCAACACCAGACAAACCGTATTATCAACTGTCGCCCGAACAAACAGTCAGCCGACTTACTACCAATACAGATGGGTTGAGTGCTGACGAAGCCGCCAAGCGGCTCGAAACAAACGGCGCCAACCGCCTGGAGGATCTGCACAAAGAAAGCTGGCTGATCAAGTACCTGCGCCAGTTCAAAGACCTTATTATTGTGCTCCTCATCGCCAGCGCTGGTATCTCGTACCTCTTGGGTGAACATCAAACCGCTATTGCACTCGGGATTGTCATCTTGCTCAACACGGCGCTTGGTTTCCGCCAAGAATACAAAGCGGAGAAAATTATGGAGAGTTTGGAGCGACTAGTGGTGCCGGCTACCCGCGTGATGCGCGACGGCAAGCTGCAAGAAGGCACCTCCCCAGACCTCGTCGTCGGTGATGTCGTCTATATCGAGGAGGGCGACTCAGTGCCTGCCGATCTGCGTCTCCTCAGCGAATCACAATTATCATGTAATGACTTCGCGCTGACCGGTGAATCCAACCCATCACGCAAGACGATTGAGGCAATCCACGGCAACGTACCGCTCGGCGACCGACACAACATGCTCTATATGGGCACAACTGTAGCGACGGGCCATGGCTATGGCGTGGTGGTGGCGACGGGCATGCAGACTGAGCTTGGTAGGATTGCCGGTCTGAGTGCCAGCACCAAGAGTGATCAGAGCCCGTTGCAGAAAGAAATGGATAATGTAGCCAAGCGTGTCACGCAAGCCACTGTGGGTATCTTCTTGTTGCTACTGCTTATTGCAAATAGTAGTGATATTGGTTTTGAGGCGGCCTTTTTGTTTGCGGTGGCGGTGGCGGCGTCATTGGTACCGCAAGGCTTGCCCGCAGCCATTAGCACTGTTTTGTCGCAAGCTGCTCACAAAATGGTTGACGCCAAAGCACTCGTCAAAAAGCTCTCTGCCGTCGAAACCCTCGGTGCCACCAGCATTATTTGCACGGACAAGACAGGCACCCTGACTAAGAATCAAATGACGGTCGAACAGCTCTGGATTGCCGGCAAAACCTACCACGTCACCGGCGGTGGCTACCAACCCAGCGGACACGTGACGTACAAAGGCAAATCTCTCTCAACTGAAGAACTGAGAGCGCTCGACACGTTCTTTGCCACTGGTAGCCTGGCCAGCAACGCGCGGATTCATGAGCCAGACAATGAACACCCTGAGTGGTACTGCCTGGGCGATCCGACCGAAGGCGCCCTCGTTACTTTGGCCGAAAAAGCCAAGCTCGATACCGTAGAACTAGAATCGCTTTATCCTGAGCTCAAACAATTCTCCTTTGATTCTGCTCGTAAGCGCATGAGTTCCATCCGCACCTACGGAGACAAAAAACTCCCCCACGTCTTTGCCAAAGGCGCCCCAGAAAACATCCTGGAACGCTGTACTCACATATGGGACAACGGCAAGGTCCGTAAGCTGACCACGACGGACAAAGCAACGATTCTCAAACACAACGAGACGCTGGCTACACAAGCCATGCGCAACCTGGCCTTTGCCTTCAAGCCGCTCGAGGCCAAAACAAACATCGATAAAATGGATGAAGACGACGCCGAATCCGGCCTGACCCTGCTCGGTATGGTATCGATGATAGATCCACTGCGCGAAGAAGTGCCAGCCGCCATGCAGGCTGCCCACGAAGCCAATATCCGCATCGCGGTCGTCACGGGCGACTACGCCAGTACAGCCCAGGCAATCGCCAAGAAAGCAGGCTTAGGCGTCAGTCACGATATCGTCGTGGTCAGCGGCGAAGAAGTCAAAGCTATGGACGACGCCAAAGTCCTGGAGCTCGCCACCCGCGGCTCTGTCATCTTCAGCCGTGTCTCACCAGAAGATAAACTCCGTATCGTCGGACTCGTCAAAGACAGCGGCCGGGTCGTGGCCGTGACGGGCGATGGCATCAACGACGCACCAGCACTCAAACGCGCCGACATCGGTGTCGCCATGGGCGTAACGGGTACCGACGTGGCCAAGCAGTCCAGCGAGATAGTGCTGCTCGATGACAGCTTCAATACACTCGTCCATGCCGTCCAGCAAGGCCGTACCATCTTCCAAAACATCAAGAAGATTACACTTGTGGCGTTTGTGGCTAACTTCTCTGAGCTTGTCGTCAACCTAGCTGCACTGATTGCCGTCAGCCTCTACTCTGCCCCGTTGGCACTCACCGTCATGCTGATTATCGCCATCGACCTCATCGCCGAGCTCTTCCCTATGGTGGCACTCGGTTGGGATAAAGCCGAAGGCGAAGTCATGCGTGAACAACCACGCGATCCAAAAGATCACATCCTGAACAAACACACCATCCGTACCATCATGTGGGCTGGCGGCTTAATCGGTATATTGTCATTTGCCAACTTCGCCTTCTTCTTCTGGCGTAATAACCTCGGCTTTTCTGAGGTCGAACAAGACTCCCTGCTGCAGATGCAAGCTAGCACTCTCACCTATGTCACTATCATGCTCTGCCAGCTGGTCAATATTTTGTTTATGCGCTCTCGTAAAGGCTTGTTCACCCGTTATCAGCTACATAACAGTAAGTTGCTTATGGCATTTGGCCTATCAATCGCCTCCGTACTCGCCATTGTCTATGCACCGTTCCTACAACCATTCTTTGGCAGCGCTTCACTCACTGCAACCGACTGGGCAACAGCTGTCGCTGCCGCCCTCATCTTCGGCTTCATCCGCCAGCTAAGCTACCTCAAACGGACATAGCACACGCTAGAGACTTATCGTCTATCAAGCGATTCTTGGAGCTTGCGGAGCTTGGCTGCGAATGAATGAAACTCTCCAGGGATTTGGTTAGCAGGTGTGTCTGCTGGAATCTTTACCACACCATCTCTGAATGCTTGCGTATCTTGAACCAGTGCGCGTAAAGTCGCGCGCCCATACATACCGACGTCAAACGATCGTCCATCTTCCCATCCAGCGCGTACCGCGTCGAATGCACGCGCGGCATAGGTACCGCTCGTATCCAGTCCGACACCGGTCGTCTCATCACCAGTTGCGCGTAATACCCTGCTCACAAACATCATGAGTGCAGCGCTATCCGGCTGGAAACGATACTTTTTGGCGCCCGTTTCATCAACGAAATCCTCACGATCAACGCGCAGCAACATAACTGGTTTCTCGTTCACGGTGCCAATCTGTATCAACTGTCCGGTTTCTGCCTCGATGAGTGAATTTTCTGGATCAAGCGCATAACCGAATGACATGACCACCGGTGTTTCAAATGCCTCATACCCCTCCAGATTACGCGCCACCAGCTCAGCTACGTCATACTCGGTCAGATCAGTTTCTGTTCTGTACTTTTCAGCCAGATAGGCCTGCTCATCTGCACCAACCTTACGATTCGCGGAGCCAGCGAAGATGATCGTCTCAGCTGCAGCAGTACCCATGGCAGCTTCGGCCTCGATCTTCCAGGGCTTACCGCCATCTACGATGCGCACCTCAGCCGTACCTGGCACATCTTGTTCAGCACCAACACCAAATCGAGTTGCGACCTCACGCAGCGCCTCGATGTACGGCTCCATAGCTTCATCAAGCACTGCATCAGCCCGGGTTTCGGGCGGCTCAGGAAACACAGTCAGCGGATCCACCTCGCGGTCCCCTGTCACAATCTCTACTGCATCCCACAGCCATTCCTGACGTTCAGCGATATACGCCTCAACTCGTTCCCTGGCACCCTCATTTGTCTGCGAAAACTCACTCATTACTCTTACTCCTATTTCGTTACTATTGCCGTAATTGTGCGTATCATGTGACAGCTTCTATATACAATTCATCTTCTATGGCTTTGTTCACCATGCGTACGAAGCCGTCTCGACGACGACCTTTCATCGGAAGTTCAAATCGAGTGTTATTGTTTTGAATGCAGGCGTCATTTACACTCCCATCAATCGCAAGCACCAATCTGTTCGTATTCACACGATCAGTGTCTTCATCAATAAGCACGGTGTCATACAGTGAGACCTCTATCTCATCAGACGGAAGCTTAGTTACACGCACGCACGATTCATCATCAAAGCCTATGAATCGCACTACCTCGTCATAGTTTGGATCCTGAAATCCGCCATCAGCGAGCAGTTCATCAAGTCGCTGATACAAAAGTGGATACTTCTGCTCAGCCGTGTGTTCTGGGTTATATTGGGTCATAAAATCATCTCCTTTCAAAGATTCGGCCATATCATACCGTTCATGACTCATTTTGTCAATGTCTTTTCACATAATTTTCTGACTTTATTTCCTTTGTAAGAAACTTCGTGAATTTTGTATTCACATTTTGTGACTATTGTGCTACACTCGTAGCATGAACAAACTACATGCCGCCGGCCTCAGCGATACAGAGGCCAAAACGTACGAATCCTTACTGTCTCGAGCTGCCTGGCAACCGAGCGAACTTGCCAAAACTGTCGGTGAATCGCGCACAAATATGTATAAAATTCTTGATAAATTAGTGTCGCTTGGCCTTGCCAAAAAGTTCGATCAAGACAAAAAAATCCACTACGCGGCCGTCAATCCAGGCAGATTGCTCGAACTCGCCCATGCCCGCCGTCAGGCTCAGGAGCAGGCCGAAAAGGAGCTTCAGGTTCACTCGCAACAGCTCATCCGTTCGTACGTCAAAACACATGAGCAGCCCGCAATAACCTACTACCAGGGCAAAGATGAAATGCGCGAGATATTTGATGTGATCGAGAATGCGAATGAAGAAATTGTATTCGTGCATACCGTAGCCGGGATTGATTTCTACGGCTTTGACTTCATGCATCAACTACGTATGCGGGCGGTAAAAAGCGGACGGACCCGGCGTGGCTTGACCCCTGATACAGCGCTCGCCACTGTTGATTACAAAGAAAAGGATGCGCTCGTTAATCTGACGCGTACCTGGCTCAAAGCAGAAGATTACACCGCTCCCGTTGAGTGGGGTGCCTTTGATGACAAACTGTATATCATCTCTTACGGTGAGGATGCGCTTGGTATGGTCATCCAGAATCAGCAAATCGCTGATGCGTTCAAGCAATTGTTTGCCCTCTTAGAACGCGGGCAGCACGCCTTGCCTGATTACGGCTCATTACCGCTGCTCGCCTCTCGTAAGGGCCGCACAGACTAGTGCGTCTGGTCTAGATATATATTACGAGCGATCTCACCCAAGAACAGATAGTCCTTATCAGGATCACTGTACGCAGCCGGGCCGGCCGGTATGAGGTCGATGTCCGCCCGATCATGGTTCGTCAGCACACCCTGGACGACTCGTGCGGTGCGTTCAAGATATGGGTTACCACTGATAAATCCAACTTTCGCGCCATTTGGTGGCTGGACCTCTTGAAGCCACTGCTCGGTACAAGCTTCTGTGGTGTGACGAGGTTCACCGTTTGGTCGGGCGACAGCTGGTGTATTCAACAGTACAATGTGAGTGCCGTGCTCTCCCGCAAGCTCATAGCGGCTAACCGGCACTTCGGCGTTACCGAAACGCAAGTGTGCCTTCTGTACACTAAGGTTACCAAGGTGCTGTAAGGCAGACAGCCGCAACAGTTCTGTTTCGCTCAGCGGCCCAGTGTAGTTTTCGAGCCACGGATTCGTGATGCCTGCTGCCTGAATACCCTTGAAGCTGTCTGCAACATACGGTGTTTCGAGCCCATCAAACATTGCGCGCTGACCACCCCACAGCACAACGCTACCTTGCTCCGCCAACGACACATCGCCAGACTGCAGCGCAGCTTCCAAGAATTTCATACGGACATTGTTGGCACGCTGTGTGCCGCCAAGCACCACAATTTGATCATACTCCCTTGACGGCAGCGGCCAGGCGTCAACCATACCCATCTGCCGGTAGAGTTCACGGGCCTGCTGTGACTGCTCAGAAGTGAACTCCAGTTTGTGTTCTGGCTTGAAGTGATCACCCTTGACCCAGGGCTGCGTAACCTCAACAACTTTGTCGAGGTCTTCGCTCCAATCAGCCTCCATGCCCAAAACTGTAAACAGCTCATGAAGTTCTGGTTTGTGGGCATCAAAAAACCGGCCGTCCGTTATGGCCTGTTGTTCATGCTGTTGGCCAGGTGCTGAAATCATAACCTATATTATAGCATAAGCGTCGTGATTTTTCAATCTCTAGCCTCTGGTCGGCACATTTATTCTTGTACTATCGAGTTATGGGAGAGACCGTGCGTTTGGTAGCTTTTAGGAGCACACGGCGTTTGCGGGGTTTGACTTTTTTGGTGTAGACGACGAACGGGTCTTTTTCGATCTGTTCGGCTGTCCATTTGTACATATCATTGGCGGTTTCCAGGGGCACGCGCAGGCGTTTGGGGATGAAGCGGAGGCCCTTGTCGGCTTCAGCCTGCCACTCTCGGTAGCGTTTGAGCTGTAAATCGATTAACTTCTTGAAGGCTTCGGGGTGCTCGCGGGCGGTCGCTTCCTTCAGGTCCTTGAGGCCGTATTTCTTGAGGTCAGTGGTCGGAATATACTGCCGGCCAAGCTCATTATCTTCAGCGATATCGCGCACAAAATTGATCCACTGCATGGCTCTGCCCTGCATCTCGGCCGCGTGCTGAATCGTTCGCTTTTCACGCTCAATCGCTTCTTTGGTGATGTCTGTTTGTTTGGTTAGACGGTACTGAACGTGCGAGCGAGTGCTTTTGGCCAGGCGTTTGGGTAGCTTCTCTTGCTTGTGGCGGGCTGCCTCGGCTTCCAGATGAAGTACGCGACGGATGTTTTTGGCCCGATCAATCCCCATGACGCGCGCCATCATCAGCCCAATCACCTCTGCGGAGCCATAGACGTACTTGAGTGAACTCTCCAAATCAGCATGTGATCGCGATGCAACGTCTCGCTTCATCGCTTCCAAGAACGCGGGCACCCACTCTGGATCAAACTTGAACTTGCGGCTGACCTGGACAACATTCTTGACCACGCGGGTGTCGAGCTCGTCCCACTGATGTGTGATGGACTCAAAGTTTGGGTCAGCCATGGCTTTTTTGTAGGCGTCTTCGAGTGCCGTCAGCTTCTTTGGCTGAGCAGGCCGCGCATCAACATAGTCATCGGCCACACGCACGAAGCTGTAGAGACGGAAGACGTCATGCCGGACTTCTTTTGGGAAAAACCGTGAGCTGAAGTAATACGTCGTGCTGCCTTGCTTGAATATATCCTTCTCAGTGTTCATGATGTCCGTACCAATAAGTATTCCGCGAGGCCGCGTAAGAATGTAACACCTTCATCTGACCATCCATTCGTGTCATCATCAAGGCTTTTGAGGGCTTTATTCACATGAACCTCTGCTTGCTCGCGGGCGTAATCATAGGCGCCTGACTCTACTAAGATGTCTTTGCAGCGTTGGAATTCAGCTTGCGTGAGATTGTGATTACCCAGCATGTGGATGAGGAAGTTTTTGTCGGCTCGCTTGGCGTGCTCGATGGCGTGCAGCGTCAGAACAGTACGCTTGCCTTCGCGCATGTCATCCATCGGACTTTTGCCGCTCTCAAACTCGCTACCAAATATTCCCAAGATATCGTCAGTGATCTGGAAGGCCCGGCCGGCATGCATGGCATACTCAGTGATGGATTCGAGCGCATGTTCGTCAGCGCCAGCCAGGACCATGCCGACATGCAACGGATTGAGGAACGTGTAGTGCGCGGTCTTCCACTCAAGCACGCGATCAATATCATCCTTCGTAACTTCAGCACTCACTTCATTCATGATGTCATTGGTCTGACCGTGGGCGGTGGTAATCATCGTCTGGTTCACCAGTTCAATCACCCGATTACGGACTTCAACCGGTACATCAAGATTAGTAAGCGTCATTTGAGCGCCATGACAACCCAGGAGCGCAGAATTGAGAGCAATTGCGATGCCAAAGTGCGCCTCTTCATCCGCCAGCCGGTGCGCCCGATGATAGTCACTGAGCATGATATGCGCTGTCGGACCACCACGACGTACGACCGAGCGGTCTTGGATGTCATCGATGATTAGAATGTAGGCATGGAGCATTTCGAGCGCCCGGGCCGCTTCCAAAATCATTGCCTTGTCTTTGCCACCTGACATTTCGTACCCCATCATGACGAGTGCGCCACGAATACGTTTGCCGCCACGCTCGAGAATGCTTGTATAGGCGTCAGCGGCCAGACGAGCGTAGGCGCCGTAGGTCTTGAAGGTCTCTTGTTTGTTGTGTTTGACGTACTCGGCAATGTCGTCGTCAATCAGCTGCTTATACGTGCCAAGCTGTTGTTTGAACAAAAGAATGGCGGATTCATTCGCCTCAGTATGCATAGAGTAATTATAGCAGGCTAGCCGGCTGCAAACCCGAGGATTTTTTCGGCCTCGTCTTTGAATGCTTTGATGTCATTGCCGCTGTTTTCAATAAATACGTCCGCTTTTGCTTTCACGGCGCTGACGTTGAGCGTCGCTTCGTCCCCTTCCGGGTGCATTTCGCGCGCTTCATCGGCCAAAAATTCTTCATATGACTTGCGATCTTCTACTCTGCCACGATCATTCTTTTGCAAACGGTCATATCTGATTTTCGGATCTGCATCCACCCAGATGACCTCGCCACCAAGCTCATGAACACGGTCCACTTCCCCGGGGTGCCGTAAACTACCGACAATCAAACCATTATATTGATCTTTGACCTTCTCAAAATCTTCGATTGCTCTATCGACAATCGCCGCCATGCCGTACTGGCGTCGCCATTCTGCACTCAGCTGCGATTTGTGGATGCGGTCAGTTGGCAGGCCACGCTTCTCGAGCTCATCACGCAGCATGTCAGTGGCAATGGCGAAGTAAAACTTGTGCCGCTCCACCAGCATCTCGGCCAAGCTATCCTTGCCCGCCCCATTCGTCCCCGCCAATCCATAAATCTTCATCGCCTCTATTCTAACCTATCGGGGGTTATTTCTCTATGCTGTTTGCACCTAGCGTATTTCTTCAATGATGACTCGTTGCGGGAGTTCGTCTTTTGCGCCAAGGATTTTGGCAAAACAATAGCTATAGTCTGCTTTGAGCTCTGGCTCACCTTCCTCGTTGGCGACAACAAGCAAAGGTGATTCGCCAGTACGCAGTTGTTGAATCTGCTCCGCCACCCATTCAGGCCGCAGCATATGGCTCGTGTCACGACCATCCCTGTCCCAAAACGGCGTCGCCATACCAGAAGGTGCTGCGACCAATGTCTTACCGATCCGTCGGTCCAGCGACATACTATTCGCAAATTGTGCTGCTCCAGCCTTCACTGCCGTGTAAATCGGCTCAAGCTCACGCGGTGTCCATTGTGATGTCGAGGTTATAACGGTCAGTTCTGGTAATTCATCTTGCCGCTCAATCACCTTTTTGACCGTATAAATCAACCCGTTAAGTCCAATGTTTAACATATCCTCGATGCCCGCAATGCTAATTTCATCAATGTGGCCCTCTTGGTAAAAACCAGCAGCATAAACCAATGAGTCAATCGGAGCCTTCGGAAGCTGAGCTATAAACCCATCAACCTCAGAATAAAATGCCATATTTGGATCTTCCAGGTGTAAGTCACGAAAGCTAAAATCATCACCTTGGCTACGCCTATCGTGCCTGCCCGCTACAATTACATGACTGTCCTGACTCGCCTGTCGCGCAATCTCCAGCCCTAAGCCACTTGTTCCACCGATAATTAGTTCATTCATTATTATGTATCCTTTCATTAGTTTGACACCGCACTAGTGTATACAACTACAAGCTTGTCTGCTTGATGCAATTATGATAAAATAATGACGTTTCTAACCTGTTTATCATGATGAGTATACAATTTTGTCCAGGCCGCATGGCGGAAATGAAGCAGCTTATCGATAGTTCGACCGATACGGCTGTTGTTGGCATGCCTGGCGTCGGTATCGCAACGTTCTTGATTGAACTCAGCAAACAACCCTATGGACTGATGATTTTTATCGACGCCCACGTACTGCCCCGCCACACGACTGATGACCTAGCCCGAGCCTTGTTACAAAGACTCGGCCAAGATATCGGCGACATGTCGCCTGATGAAGTCATCCGAGCTGTCGTTGCACGCCTAAAAGAGGCCTGCCAGCAGCATGAACGAATCGTCATCAGTATTGGCGGTTTTGATCAGCTCCAAGCGGAATTTGATAAGGACTTCTTTCATACGCTCATGACTTTTAAGGGTGTCGATAAACAAAAGATCATCTACCTGTTTGGCGTTTGTAGGCGTCTTGATAGTTTCATCACAGACAAGATGATCGACACTGACCTTAGGTTCTTTTCATCTGTTTATTACCTGAAACCCTACACACCAGATGATCTCCGCTTCCTCTTGCCAATATATGCATCAACTGCAACACTGCAGCACCCAAGACTTAATGAGCTTATAGCGTACAGTGGCGGTAATTTTCAGTTCCTGCGCCTCCTCCTCGCCTCTCAGCGCCAAGACAGACCAGTTGATGACCCGTTAATAAAACTGGCTTTTAGCAACATCTATAACTCATTGAGTAGCAAGCAAAAAACCTTGTTGAAGCAAATGGCACAAAACGGTTCAAGTGACAAAACTGACGAGTTTCTACAAGGCGTTGGCATAATTATTCCTGACGGAAAGCGCTATAAAATCTTCTGCGAATTATTTGTCGATTGTGTTCGCGTTTATACGCAACCACGCCTGCCTGCCAAGGAGCAAAAATTATTCCGCTTACTCAAAAGAAACCTCGGCGAAATTGTACACAAAAACGAGATCATGGATACATTGTGGCCAGATGGCAGCGGATCAGAGTGGGCATTGAATGCGCTCGTTTACCGCCTGCGTCGCCATCCCGCCTTCCAGTCACAACAGTACTCTATAGAAAACGCCAAAAAACTCGGCTACATCCTTACCAAAAACTAAACTCGCAGGAGTCCTAGCTCAATCCAATCAGTGTTTCCAATTGTTTGGTGGCATTCGTACTCCAAAGAAAAAGCATCACCTGCCAGCTCTCGTACCGTATCAACATCGTAATAATAGAACATACGGTCACCGAATTTATCCTGCTGCAAGCGCGGTTCGTACTTCTCACCTTCTTTCAGGGATACAAAGAACACTCCGCCTTTCCGGAGCGCCTTGGCAACTCGCGGAAATAGCTGGGCGTTTTCTTCGCGACTGAGGTGTAGTAGTGATGCGAACGCAAAAACAACATCAAGATTGTCTGGAAATACGTAATTCTGAGCCGTCTCATTCACAAAGTTAACATCGGGTAACTTCTGTCTCGCTAGCTTCAAAAGGCCTTTTGACGGCTCAACACCTTCGTACCATGTGACTCGATTAACTATCTCGGCCGCATCTCGCCCATCACCGCAACCAATCTCAACTACTCGAAGAGCTGAATTAGCACCAGCCAGATCAATAGCACACTCAATGTCGTCAACACGAGGGCCAATGCCCTTAAAATAATCTGCTAACTGTTCGGCTGAATCATCGTAGGTTTCGATAGTTTTTGCTGCCCAGTTCTCTGCCATTGTTGAGTCCTACTTTATGTAATCGTGGAGTTTTTTGGAGTCTTTGTGTTTGCGCAGTTTTGCCAGTGCTTTGGCTTCGATCTGACGGATGCGTTCGCGGGTGACAGAAAACTCTTGGCCAACTTCTTCCAAAGTATGTGATTTGCCGTCTTCCAGACCAAAACGTAGCTTGAGAATTTTTTGTTCGCGCTCAGTCAGGGCTGAAAGCATGTCTTTGACGTGCTCCTTGAGCAACTGGCCAGTTGCCGCTTCTTCCGGTGTGACGGTGTCTTCGTCTTCAATGAAGTCACCAAGCACCGAGTCTTCTTCGTCATCGCGGACAGAAGCATCGAGGCTCGAGATATCTTGCTTGATCTTCATGATGTGCTCAACCTTCTCTACGTCGATCTCCATCTCCTTGGCAATTTCTTCGTTGGTTGGCTCACGGTTCAATTCTTGCGTCAGACGACGTTGAGTTCGGAGTAATTTGTTAATGGTCTCAACCATGTGTACAGGAATACGAATCGTGCGCGCTTGGTCGGCAATAGCACGCGTAATGGCCTGACGAATCCACCAGGTTGCATAGGTCGAGAATTTGAAGCCCTTGTCTGGGTCAAACTTTTCTACCGCACGGAGTAGACCAGTGTTGCCCTCTTGAATCAGGTCAAGCAGATCGAGTCCTCGGCCCACGTAACGCTTAGCAATAGAAACGACGAGGCGCATGTTAGCTTCCGCCATTTGATCTTTTGGCCGACTCAACTGTGCCGCTTCAGCGACGAGTTTCTTATAATCTTCTGCTTGCTGTTTTGTTCGGCTGGCAATACCACCGTCTTCATCTTTAAAGGCGGCAAGCTTGGCCTGAACCTTGCTGAGCTTTGGCTGGTTGGCCACAATCTGCTGGGCGAGGGTGAGCTCTTCTTCTGCAGTCAGTAGTGGAATCTTACCGATTTCACGCAAGTACAAACGGACTGAATCGTCTGCAATATCGTCAAGATAAGCCTTGTCATCAAGGACGATCTCTTCCTCTTCTTCGTCTTCTGCCCAGACGTCAGTGAATTCAGCCGCTTTAGGGTCGGTTGCGCTGACAATGTTGAGGTTGAGGTCGGCGAGCTGCGTGTACAGCGCGTCGAGAACCTCAGTATTCTCAGGCACATCAGGAATCAGTGCAAAAATATCGCGCTGGTCAAGTTTACCCTCTTTCTTGGCTTGGGCGAGGAGTTTTTTCTGCAGATCTTCAATAGTTACTTCAACGATCTCTTCTGTTTTTTTAGCTTTCTTGGCTTGCTTGGGCATTCACGTCTCCTTCGTTAGACAAATGTAATAAAGCATCGAGTGCTTTGGCTTGAGTGAGTAGTTTTTCTGTTTGTTCCTCGGTAGCTGCATCACGCAGTTGTTCAGCTATACCGACTTTTACGCGTTTTACGTATTGTTCTATCATGCGGACCTGCAATCGAGCGGCTTCGTAGCGAAGTTCCAAAATCTCGAGGTTCTGATAGAGCTCTTCAAATATGACTGCCAGCATTTTGACATAATCAGCGATATTATTCAACTCTTTGCTCTCTGGAGACTTACCGTCGAACGTCGGATTACGCTGCAAAAAGTCTAACAGCGCCTGAGCATCGGCTTCAGGAAGCATTTCTTGGGTAAGCTTCATAAGGTATTCACGGGCATTTGGCACCATAAAGGTCAGTGCCAACAGATGGTTTTGGGTGCGTATCGCCTCCGCCTGGCTCAGATCGACTTTGGGTGGAGTCACATTGCGTTTTCGCGGTGGCGCGCTGACGGTGCCGCGCATCTTTGACTGCATAGCTTCTTTACTCACGCCAATAACTTTGGCGGCTTTTTCCATAAAGTGCTCTTGTTCTACCTCATCGTTCAAGCTTTTTATAGTACGCACCATAATCGTACTGAACTCGCGCTTTCCCTGAGCAGTCTGCAAATCAAGCTCACGCTGATAGTGATCCATCAACCAATCGAGTGCATAGACTGGTTTTTCTACAGCTTGCTGCCATAGTTTTGGGTCTTTCTGAATCAGCTCGTCTGGATCCTTAGCATCATCACCTATCGGTACCATGCTCAAATTAGCGCCAACTTTGCTGGCAATAGGTATGGCGCGTTCTGTCGCCTGCAATCCAGCGTTATCTTGGTCATACGCCAGCCTTATATCTGGCGTAAAACGCACTAATGCCTTAAGGTGTTGTTCTGTCATAGCTGTACCCGCGGTCGCAACCGTTTCGGTTACACCAACTTGATGGCTCGCCACTACATCCATATTGCCCTCTACTACAACCGCGTACTTTTTCTTGCGGATAGCGTCCTTGGCTAGATGCAAGCCAAAAACGTGCCGTGATTTGTCGTACAACGGCGACTGTGGCGTGTTGAGGTACTTTGGAGCGTTTGGAGTGTCCTCTAGTAACCGACCCGTAAAACCAATAACATTGCCGGTCGCATCCATCAGCGGGATCATAATTCGCCCCCGGAACATATCGCCAAGCTGTCGACGCTGCGTGCTGAGGCCGCCCTTTTTGAGTTCATCGGCAGTAAAACCCTTACCGAGCAAAAACTTGGTTAACGCCTCCCCGTTGTTGGGCGCATAGCCAATCCGAAAACTCAGGGCCGTTTTCTTATCGAGCCTTCTTTTTTTGAAGATATACTCAAGCGCGTCTTGGTGCTTACTGAACTGTACTTGGTAGAACTTAGCGGCAAGATCATGTGCCTGAAGCAAGCGTTCTTTGAGTTGCGTGTTGCCGCCTGATGTACGCTGATACTGGCTAAGGTCTACACCAGCCTTGCGGGCCAATTGTTCCAGTGCAGTTTTAAAGTCGATGCCCTCCATCTCCATAACAAAACTAAAGAGGTTGCCACCTTTGCCAGATGAAAAATCATGCCAAATCTGCTTCTCGGGGCTAATCATCAAACTCGGTGTCTTTTCATTACTAAATGGGCTCAGCGCCTTGAAGTTACGCCCTGCCCGTTTCAGCTCGACGTATTCACTGGCTACATCCTCGATAGACAACCGGCTCTTAACTTCCTCAACCGCATCCATGGTTATAGGGTATAGGTGTTAGGGGTTAGGGGCAAGCTTTAGGGGTGTGTGTCAGTAGGTTTTTGCGTAACCACCTGCTCTGCGCTAGACCGTAACCATCAAAACCTTTATGATTATGTGTATGAATCAAGTTACTCCCCCGGACGGCTCAGACCCGTACGGCTTTATCCTTAACGACCCACCAAAGAAAAAACGCGCCTTGTTGCCCCAGGGCAGCTCCAAAAAGCAACGATTAATCATTATGGCTGGCGTGGCAATAGCTGCGCTAACGCTGTTTATACTCATTTTTTCGCTTATTTTTGGTAATCGTGGCGACAGCGTCAAAAACATTAAGATGGTCGCCGCTCAGCAACAAGAGATTATTCGTATCGCACAGTTAGGTGAAAAACAAGCTCGCTCCGCCAAAACACAAAGCTTTGCCATCAGTACCAAGCTATCTATCACCAGTTCGCAGCAGCAAGTTTTTGCTTACCTTACCAAGAAAGACCAGATGCCAAAAGGCAAAGAGCTCGGGCTTGCCCAGAGCAGCAAGAACGACACAATCTTGCAAACAGCCACGGATAACGGCCAGTTTGATGAAGTCTTTGAAGAGACCATGACGACCCTTTTACAGAGTTACCAGAAGAGTCTATCCAAGTATTACGACAGTGCTTCAAGCGCAACGCAGAAACAACTCCTCCAAGATGCCTACGTCCAGGCCAAACAGCTGACCACTGAGCAATCCGCCGAAGATTCTACAACTACACCCTAGCTATTTAGCTACTAAATCATACGAAAGGCGGATGAATCCTTGGATTTCTTCGCGGCTTCGCCTTATGAGACAAACCTAGCGGTTTTTCTCATCGCGCGGTGTGTCGAAATAAATTCGTCACGCCGGCTGCTCTTTTCCCTTGCTCGCTACTAAATCATACGAAAGACGGATGAATCCTTGGATTTCTTCCCAGGGGAGCTGACCACTGAGGATGATGGTATTCCAATGTTTTTTGTTGAGATGATACCCGGGCAAGACCGTTTCGTACTTCTCACGCAAGGTCGTCGCCAATAGCGGATCGCATTTGAGACTAATCCGTACTGGGTTGGTTTTTTCTGGAATGAGCGCGAACATCTTGTCGTTCACTTTGTATACTGCTACGCCCTCACCAAAAGGATAATCAAGCACCGCGTTTGGCATGCTCAGTAGATATTCCTCTACTGTCTTATGATCCATTTTTAAACCACTCTAAATAATGTTGCAGTTCAGCGACGCTTGCCTGTATATCATCAAAAGCGCGGTGAGCGTTGTTCTTCTCAAACACCTCGCCGTACTTGCCCTGCATGACGATTTTGAAGCTCGACACATCCAGCATTCGATAATGCAGCTTGAGGTCAAGCTCTGGCATCCATTGTTTGATAAATAACCTGTCGTTATAGATTGAATTGCCTGCTAAGATTGCTGGCTCACCGTTGAAATGCTTGTCGACCAAGGCAATCAGTTCGTTTTCGACTTCTTTCATAGGCTTAGCATCATCAAGGCCGTTAATGAAGGCGTCGCGGTTTTCCGGATAATCTTTGTACCAAATGTTGGCTTGCAGACGTTTCACCACGACGTCACGTTTTTGCTTAACGCACGCTTCGTAGCTCTCAAGGGTCTTAAAGTCAAAATCTGTTATCTCTGCGGCAACTTCTAAGATCACGTCCTTGAGCGGATCAAGACCGGTCATCTCAAGATCAACCCACAATAGTCTGGTTGGAATCACATCTGCTGTCTTCATTGCCTTACAGTATACCTTACTTGGCTTTTTTGAATTCTAGTGCTGCAGAATTGATGCAATAGCGCTGCCCTGTTGGCTGGTCAGTGGCATCATTGAACACATGCCCAAGGTGACCACCACAGCTTTGACAGACAACTTCAGTACGCTCCATTCCGAGCGAACTATCAGGGACGAGCTTAACGTTCCCTTGGCTTACTACGTCATAAAAACTTGGCCACCCACTCCCTGAATCGAATTTGTGTTCGCTACTGAATAACGGTGTGCCGCAGGCCGCGCATGTATACATTCCTGTGTCCGTGTTATGTAGTAACTCTCCGGTAAACGGCGCTTCTGTCCCTTTTTCGCGCAGTACTTTGTACTGGGCGGGCGTAAGTTTGTCTTTCCAGTTATCGTCATTCATCGTTTTTACCTTTATCTCCCCAGCGCCAGCCAGGTTTTTCGCCTCTTTTATATGATAGGACAACCAGGCAGAGACAGGTCGATGCGAACCACAGAGCATAAACGAACGTTTCTTGTGTCGTTTCTGGCTCACCACCATAAAACAATAGTGACCCAATCACCAAAACCGACACGAACACCGCTACCGAAAGCCACCCCTGCCAAGATGCTGGCGTCCAACCCCAACCGTAGCGCTTTGCTTGAAACCATAGTTTTTTGTCCTTTGCAGGTTTGTTCACTTTGGTTTGTCCAGTTTTTCTAGGCGCAATACTTTGTAGACGATATAAATAACCGCCGCTACCATCACAAAACTAATCAGCACATCAATGAATGTTCCATACGTAAAGCGTGCTGATTTTGAAGCGATCGTAACCGTGACTGTCTTGCTTGATAGTGAGCCCGACCCCGGCAAAACCAAACCTAATAGTGGATTAATAAAGCTCGCAACGAACTGATCAACTAGGGCTTTCACTTGAAGGCCTAGCACCAAACCAATAGCCAGACCAACCACACCTTGCTGACGAATGAACTCAATGAATCCACTGAAATGCTGACCAGACCGACTTGCCGCAGCACGCTCCTTGATACGTTTCGCGCGCATTTGTGCAGCGGTAAGTTGTGGGGCTTTCTTTTTTGTTGCCAATGAACGCTCCTATCGAACCAATCCCAGAACGGCGCCCATCACCGCCAAAGCAACAACATCACCGCTGGTAGTAATAAGGATATAATCGGTAGACTTCATCTCGAACAATGTGTGCATGACTTTATTACTCACTACAAAACCAAGTGCCACTAATGCACCCAACAACGCCCCATCAACCACGCCTTCAAGCGCCAACACATCAAATACGACTGCGAGAGCAACCGCCGATACGAGCACGCTAAGCGCCCCGCCGCCCATAGTTTTGACCATGTTTGGATTCTCAACGTCTTTTGCGCTTAGGCCAGCGCCCTTCATCCAGCGCTTGCCAAAGACTGCTTGCGAATACCAGATAGCTCCACAAGCAAACGATGCGACTGCGGAAAGCACCACCGCCAGCCAGTTTAGTTCCCCTACGTAATCTAAGAGTACATCCATGACTCATTCTCCCTTTAATTTATGCTTTTGATTATACGCTGCCTATGCAAGTTACGGGACAATTTCTATAACCCCAAGTAGCGCCTCTGCTTTTTTTGCCGGCTCCTTGAACACATAGCCATCACGCTTGAGTACTTTATACTTCTCGTACATGTGCATGACGCTTTTTAGTTTGCTCCGGTCATATACAAGCCAGATATCCATTTTGTTGTGTTTGTGATCTTTTGGTACCCAAACGTGAAAACCTTTGAGAATAAAGAGACTTAGGTATTTGCCTGGTTTAACAACACACACCCTGCCAAAAAAATCGATGTGTTTTTTGTCGATGTTCTCATACCTATCTCCTACTCGGTCTGGATCATACCGATCAGTGCCGTTCTTGAGTATATCGGCTACGAGCTGAGCCTTGGAGCGATCATGTGCCGATGGGCTGACGGCTCTCAGAACAATTTTTTGCCCGTTGAAGTTATCAACCAAAGCCTGGTCAATTTTGCGCGCCACCGCATGAACATCAAGATTATTGAGGTCATACTCTGGAATGGCAACCCTAACACGCATTACATTTTCTCTGGCGCAGGAATGTTGAGTAGCTCTAAACCTGTCTTCAATGTATTCGCATATGCCTTCACAAGCATCAATCGCACGGCCTCGCGGTCATCACCTATTACGCGATTTTGCTCATAGAAACGATTGAATACTTGAGATAATTCATACAGATACGTACAAATATGATGTGGCATAAGGTCGCTGACCGCCAGATCAACTGCCTCATGATACATGCCAAGCTTACGGACAAGGCTGCGTTCACCGGGCTGTAAGTCATCTGGCTCACCTTTCGTGGCCGATTTCTTAGCTAGAATCGAACAGGCGCGGGCATGCGCATATTGAAGGTATGGACCGGAGTTACCTTCCAGCGCAATTGATTCTTCGGGATCATAAATCACATCACCGCCGATACGGTTTTTGATAAACGCGTAGCGGACTGCTGCCAGTACAGTATCTGTTGTGACATCACGGCCAGATTTTTGGGCGGCTTGCATGGCGGAGTCGAGAATATCGGTGGCACGCAGGATGTTGCCTTTGCGTGAGCTCATTTTGACACCACCGGCCAGCTTCACCATGCCGTGCGTGAGGTGCTGCGTACGCTCAACAACCTCTGGGTGGAAATTGCTGAGTGCCAGTAATACGACTTTCATATATTCGACGATGTCGTTCCCTGTAATCATGACACTCATGTCAAAGTGATAGTCTTGCCATTTACGCTGGGCTAGCCCAAGGTCCTTTGCCTCATAGGTCGGCAGGCCTTGTGAGTTCAAAAATACCCGCGTGTGGAGCCCATACGATTCACCATCAAATATCACCGCACCATCAGATTTTTTGAACACACCGCGTTCAAGCCCGGCTTCTACGGTCGCAATACCGGGTGGAGTTGTTTCGCTCTCGGGGTAGTATTTGTCGAATGGCACCATACCGAGTTGGGCATACAGCCGGTCAAACCCGTCGTAACTCCACTGCCGACAAGTCCAGTAGATTTGTGCAAACGGCGATTCGTGATCGTCAGTCGCGTGAATTGCATAAATTTGTGCGTTGTAGTCAGTGATTTGTTGTTTGGCTGTGGCATCGTCCTCGAAGGCTGCATTACCCTCAACATAACGTGCGCTCACCCAATCCAAATGCTCATCCTCTGGAATTGTTGCTAGCTTTTCAGGATACTCACCGCCTAGCTTTTGTATAATTGCCCACATAGTCATTGCCACGTGCCGACCAACGTCACCACCGAAGTTAACACGCTTAACATCCGCACCGGCCGCTTCTAGTATCTTGGCAATCGAGTCCCCCACCAGGCTTGTGTACAGATGCCCCGCATGGAGCACTTTGAATGGATTCGGATCAGAATACTCTGCCACCACTGTCTTACCCTTAAGTGCTTGCTGAGATATCTCACTGGTCAGCTGCCACAGAGCTTGGTCGCTGAGTGTTATATTCAAAAACCCAGGACCAGCTACTGCAACACCGGCGATTGAGCCATCATTGTTTTCTTCGGCGTATTCCTTGAGTTGTTCAGCGATTTCGCGCGGTGATTTCTCAAGTTTGCCAGCCAGTTGCAGCGCTACGTTGGTAGCATAATCACCGAATTGTTCATCGGGACGTGTCAGTGCTGGCTCAATCGTTACATTGAACAATTCTTCGCACGCTGTAGTGAGTAGCTCCACAAGATAGGTCATAACAGATGACAGTATAACAGATTAGTCACGGTTATTTTTTACTGCGAGTACGAGTTGATAGATTGACCAGTACACACTACTCAAGAGCAAGAAGAATACAAGCGTGGTTGAGAACGCTTGCGGGTGTTCTGAGGGGTTAATGAACCGCTCCGACACGTCAAAAAGGAGTCCAAACGGATTGAACAGAATATCCCAGGTGTTCCAGCGCAAGTACCGTCCTAGATAGATCGCAAATGCACACAAAAGTAATGCCAGTGCTACCAAACCATGCGCGTTCCGGCGCTTGAACCGTACTAATGCAGCTTGATGCATCAGATATAGACTGATATACCCTGCTAAAAAACCACTCCAAATAAATGCCATCATCATGACGACGTCATAGAGCAGGCTAATGTCACCGGTTGAACGTAAGTGGATCAAATCACTGACGATATAAAAGCTGTTGGGCAAAAATCCAAGCCAAAGGACTGCTAACAGCACGTTTTGCCAGGCTAGCAGCCGTGTACCTGGCAAGCGCCTAACTAAAAGGTACGCGAAAGGTAACGGCAAAAAACCCAGAATTAAGTTCCATGGCAAAAACCAAAAGTCGAGATTGCCGGTTGCAAAGAAACGGAGCGTCAGCAAACCTATAGCCACACCGCTACTCACACCTAATGCCATGAGTACGCGTTTGTTTTGTTCGTGCTGCTGTTTTGACATAGGCATATTATAGCAAACAGAGGTCGCAAGTGTTGCATGCAGTGCGCTATAATGGCTACAAGATGAAAACCGCTTCGCCCATTACCTTCGTGCAAACGACCGTCAAATCCGCCTTCAACCAGCTCGCGCGTTTATTGAATTTTATAAGCCGCGGAAGACTGCATCCAAACATGGTTACCATGTTTAGTTTTCTCGGTCACGTACCCATTGCAATCTTAATAGCCACCGATCACCACATTATCGCCGGTCTCTTACTGATTGTCTTTGGCCTAATGGACACGTTAGATGGTGCCTTGGCGCGCTTGCAGAACCGTGCGAGCAATAAGGGCATGTTTCTCGACTCAGTAACTGATCGTATCAAAGAAGTCATGCTCTACGTTGGAATAGCTTACTTCTTTGTGAGCTACCTCGACCCTAAGCTTGCCGTCTGGGCTGTGGCAGCCTGTGGAATTTCTGTTGCTGTGAGCTATTTGAACGCATGGGGCGAGGTTGTGACTGCCGATTTGCCAAAACTCCATGTCAAAAACAGTGCCTTTCGGAATGGACTCATGAGTTATGACATCCGTATGTTCTGTCTCGTTGTAGGTCTCCTGTTTGGCGTCTTAGAACAGGCGGTCATCATAGTTGCCGTGCTTTCTTGTCTTACCGTATTACAGCGCTTCAATAATGTTTACAAGAGGTTGTAGCCGGTGTTTAAAGTAGACCTTCATACGCATTCAAATCTATCGAAGGATGGCGGTATAACTGAGGCACAATACCGGTATATACTTGAGCAAGGCAACCTAGACTGCATAGCTATCGCTGACCACAACCAGATTGACTTTGCCGTGCTGCTTCAGCGCTCGCTCGGCAATAAAATAATTGTCGGGGAAGAAATAATGACCAATCGCGGCGAGATTATAGGTCTCTATCTTACGCAGCTCGTCGCACCACACCAATCGCCGCTGGATACTGCCAAGGCCATCCGCGCACAAGGTGGTCTCGTCTACATTCCTCACCCATTTGAGACTGTACGTCATGGTCTACAGGAGTCCGATATGGAAGCAATCAGCGATTACATTGATATCGTTGAGGTCCATAACGGCCGAGCTGTCCTTCAGAACCGCAGCAATAAGGCTCTGTTGTGGTCTACTATGCATCAGAAACCATGGGCCGCGAGTAGTGATGCGCATGGCGCCAAAGGACTAGGTAAAACCTACACCATCCTCAAGGAAATGCCAGAACATGCTACACTGCTAGACCTCGTCACAAAGGGCCAAGCCATCGTGGCGCGACCGCCAATGAAAACGCTCCTCTACCCTAAATTTAATCGCGTCAAAAAACGACTACACAAAGGTTCAAACTAATGGATACTATCTGGTTTGCTATCTGGTTCTTCCTGCCGGCAGGCGTTGCTAATGCAACACCGGTATTCGCCAACAAGATCCCCGTGCTTAACCGCTGGAAAACTCCACTTGACTTCGGTAAGTCATACCGTGGCAAACGTATCTTTGGCGCAAACAAAACCTGGCGTGGCTTAGTATTTGGTAGCTTCATCGGCGCCCTTACAGGTGTACTCATTGCCATCGTCTATCCACCATCTGCGAGCGCTGCTGGCATAGCTCCATTACTTCCAAAGGCAAGTATGGCGCTGCTTGGCGGCTTACTGGGTCTCGGTGCCTTAAGCGGCGATGCGGTTGAAAGCTTCTTTAAACGACAACAAGGCGTTGCCGCCGGCAGAAGTTGGTTCCCTTTCGACCAGATTGACTACATTATTGGCGGGTTGTTGCTTTCATCAATTGTGGTGCAGTTATCACTTACCGAATATCTTGTCGTCGCAGTAACCTGGTTTGTACTACATGTCGTCTCGGCATATATCGGCTACCTACTCAAACTCAAAGACACACCTATCTAGTTCTGATCTTCTCTCAGTTGTTCAAGCAAATATTCAGGAGACCCCAAGTAATCATCGATTGCTTCTTGCGCGCCGGGCAAAATGTGCAGTTCGGCATCAGCGCCATTGCCAACCCGACAAACAACCTCACCAAGGCCGTCGATTATGTCGGCTTGGCCAAACCCTTTTTCGCCTTCTCTATCAATATAATACGTTCTAGCTTCTGAAATGTAATCCAGCAAAAATTCTGGATCGTAGATATCGCCAGAATCAACCGTCGCCACTGTACCTTCCGCCTGCTTGTCAGTACACACCTCAATAACTTCAGGTGGCTGCCCAGGACTTCCACAGCCGTTTAATAGCAAGCTTCCCACCGCTACTCCTACACCAAGACTCAGTTTTCGGACATTCAACAGTTCGCTCATGTAATTTTTCTCCTTGTTACGGGAATATTGACATGCAACCTAGAAAATGGCAAGCATAAGCAAACCTTTCGACTTACCGTTTTCTAAATTCTACTAAACTACTTGTGGTCGTTGGGCACGTGCCACAATGGCGGCTTGCCAACGGCGCGGTAGAACCCGTGTCAGCTGAGTAGCAAGCTTGTTACGACGTCCATGCACTGCAATGCGCCGACCCCGCTTCATAGCAGCAAATCCAAAATGAGCAACTACTTCTGCCGTGGGCAATTTGCCACTAAATATTCCAGCTTTTGAAGCATGTGAGGTTTTTGCAAAGCCTGTTTTGGTCGGGCCAGGACAGAGCGCTGTCACCGTTACACCGCTGCTTTGCCATTCTTGGCTCAGTGCCTGACTCAGACTCAACACATATGCTTTTGTAGCGTAATACACTGCCATATATGGTCCAGGCAAAAACGCCGCCGTGCTGGCCACATTCATAATCCGGCCTGACTTCTGTTCGACCATATCGGCGCCAAACAGCCGCGCAAGCACCGTCAATGCAGTAACATTAACTGCAATCATATCCATAGCAACCGCTGGCTGACTCTCAGTAAAGGCTCCGAAATCCCCAAAACCAGCATTGTTTATGAGTATCTCGACATTACATTTACGTTGCTGGGTCAGTTGATATAACTTCTTAGACGTGTGCTCGTCGGACAAGTCACCACTGAAAACCAAGCTCTTCACGCTGTGCTTTTTCTCGATTTCGCGGGATAGTCTGCGCAAATCTTGTTCACCGCGACCTGCCAACACAACATGATACCCATCTTGAGCACATTCATGCGCCAAGGCGCGACCAATACCGCCGCTTGCTCCGGTAATTACCGCCCATGAGTCCTTTTTAGTCTGTTGTTTCATGTATTGAGTGTTGTTTTGAACTTTTCTATCAGCGCCACAGGCGTTGGATCAACGCCATTGAGCAGTGCCAAATAAACACTGACGTAATCACCGAGAGCAATAGCCCAGAGCATCTGCTCGAGGATTGAATCGCCCACCACTTTCACCTCAATTGCCGCCGGGCGCATGCCGCTTAATAGCTTACTTGCAACCTCAAAGCGCTTTTGCACCCGCGAATTATCTAGATTCGACCGCAGGTCGACAACTGCATACGGCTTCTCAACTGGCTGCCCTGTCCAGCCAAGCATTTCGTTGTGGTTAAATTCTGGGTACTGGTTACACCACGCCACATTTTTGGCGTTTTCGTTCATGTTGATCTTCCATTTGTACGCTACCGGGAAGAGCGCTGGACCACTGTAAATAACGACTGATTTACCCATGAGGTCCTGAGCAATCTGCTTGGCGTAGTTTTTTTTGCTGGGGACGGTCGGGAGCCATGTTTCGAGCTGCCCTTCAAGCCAGCCAGCAGCTTGATGCAAGGTTTTTATGCTGTCCTGCGGCACTAAACCAACGTCATGCAACAGCTGCACGAGTGCAGCGAAGTTATAAAACACCGCCATGCGCGGCTGTAACCCAGTAGGAATCTCAAACAATGGATACCCCCTGGTCTTTGCTACTTCTGAGAGCTTACCGCCGGCCGCAACAACGACAACCCGCGCGCCTCTAGCCTCAGCAGCCGCCAGAGCTGCCAACGTTTCTTCCGTGTTACCTGAATAGCTTGAAACGATAAATAATGTGTCTGCGTCAACGTAGCCGGGGATTTCGTAGTTGCGCACCACCTCAAAAGGCACTTGAACTCCCGGCCAACTCTGCACCATAAGTGCCGCCAATGCCGAACCGCCCATGCCCGCCAATACGACATTGTAAATCGGTTTTTCATCTGCATGTTGTACGAGCTCCGTATGATAAGCATATAAAAGTTGCTGGCATTGCTTCTGCACAATCCCCAAGGCGTCATGGGTATCACGTTCGTGAATAACTTTCAGGTCATCAAGCATGGTTTCTCCGGTTTAATACGTCTTTAGTATATGCTATTATACTCCTGAACAAATAATTCTAATGCTTAATGGGGGCGGGTATGTTCGGTCAAGACGACACAAAAGACGATACACAAAATGGGGCAACCACAATTGAACCAACAACAGATGATACGGCGGCTTTGCCGGTAGCCGATGACGGCGCTGACACTGTATCTGACGTCGTTCCTTCAGACACCGAGTCAGACGCTACTGAGCTGCCTGTAGCAACAGATGATCAAGAACCGGCAGAAACGTCCGAGGAACCAGAGGCAGCCAGTGTAACTCCAGTAGAGGTCGAAGAGCCAGTCGCTGACGATACTCCGGCAGAAGCCACTACAGAGACTACCCCACCAGCCAACAATGACGAGCTACTCGAACTCAAAAAAGAAGCGCTCACCGACCTGGGACCTCTTGTCAGTCATCTAGATCAGACCCCTGAAGAACACTTTAAAACTACCATGATGCTCATCCAAGCAACCGACAACGCCACGTTTGTAAAAGAAGCCTACGAAAGCGCTAAGAAGATTGGCGACGACGCTGTTCGCGCCCAAGCACTTCTCGACATCGTCAACGAAATAAACTACTTCACCCAACAACACACAGAGACCAAAGAATAGACACTTAGGTTGTCTGGAAAACGGTAAAACTTTCTCCACCAGGGGTGAGTCGACGCGTCCGCGTCACGAGCTCGTTTTGTTGACTCAACAGCTGCGCAAGGTTTTGGTTGAGTGCTCTGAACTCGTTTTCGAGTGAGCCCATACGGTTCTCGAGCGCCATACTCCTTCGTAGTAATTGCTCGTATTGTATGGTCGTAATACGCGTCCTTTGTTGCTCCATAATTTGTACATAATTAAATACACGGTCACGGGCATGATCTACCGCCCCTTGAACGTCATTCTTGGTTATGAGCCGTTCGATAACTCGATTCTTTGCTTGATCGACTATCGTCTGGACCTCTTGTTTGCTTACGGTTACTGACATATAACTTTTCCTCCACACTTAAGTTAGTATGTTTTGGTGTAACCTGTTTGTTTTTACGATTCCCCCCTTCTTAGTTTGTTGACTACTTGCGGTAGTTGCGCCCTCGAGATTGTTGCAAAGTATTCTCTGATTGTATTATCCGCCTGTCAGCAGCCAAACGCAAGCGCGATGCTTCTCTCATGAGGAGCATCGCAATGTTTGATTTACTAGTAATGATTATAGGTCGAGGAGTGGGCCGGTACGAGGGATTTCTTCCTCTGTTGGGCCGGTGGTTGGAGTAGTCTCTGTTGCACTCGTCGAATCATCTGCTGTCGTGGAGTCTGATGGTTGTGACGAGCTTGATGACCCTGCATCTGTAGACGCGTCAGTGCTACTTTTGTCGTCAGTTGTTGGCGTGGTTCCAGTTGAGGTATTGGCTGAATCGGAGGTTTGTTCAGTTGTGGCAGTATTGTCGTCGTCGAATACGACACGGTACAGTGCACGACCACCGTAAAATACGGCTAGTACGATAATTACAGTTGCTACAAAGACACCGGCGCCGAGCAACCAAGAAGCACGATTCTTATCGCGTTCTTCGTGGGCGTAGTATTCTTTGATCTCAGTTGGTACGAGATCGGTCGATTTCTGGCGACGAAACGGTACATTCATAGTAGCAACTCCTTAAGCTATACATACTGTACTACAATATTGCTCTTTTATCAATGTTCCGGTAACTCCGTACATGAAAAGAAGCCCTGTTGGGCTTCTTTTCTGACAGGTCGAATAATTCCGCCATCGGCTAACACATAAGCTACATGCCCATCATGCCGCCGCCCATACCGCCACCAGCTGGCATCGCCGGCTCTTCCTTTGGTACTTCGGCAACAAGCGCACCCATAGTCATGCCAGTGCCGGCTATCGAGACAGAGTTCTGAATCGCTTCACGGGTTACCCGGACAGGGTCAACCACGCCAGCTGCCTTCATGTCGACGAGCGCTTTAGGGTCATTTACATCAACACCTTGGCCGGCTTTGCCATTCTTGACCTGAGGTAGCCACTCATCAGCGTTCAGACCGGCGTTTTCCATCAGGATTCTAAATGGCTTCTCGAGCGCGTTCACCAGAAGTTGCTTCCCTGCTGCGACCGAGTCATTGCCATCGACTTTAACTTTGCTGGCAACGTTAACGAGAGTCACGCCACCGCCAGAAACAATCCCTTCTTCAAGTGCCGCCTTAACAGCCGCAACCGCGTCATCAACCCGGAATTTCTTTTCTTCAATCTCAGTCTCCGTTGCACCACCGACTTTGATAACCGCAACTTTGCCGCTGAGCGCCGCACGACGCTGATCAAGGTTGTCGCGGTCGTAATCACTGGCAGCTGTTTTGGCCTGCGCGCTAATCTGTGCAATGCGCGCTTTCAAGTTAGCTGCGCTACCAGCGCCTTCAATAATGGTAGTTTCATCCTTTGTAACCAATACCTTACGAGCACTACCAATAACGTCCATGTCGACGTTCTCAAAGTCCATGCCTCGGCCGTCAGTAATCACTTGACCACCCGTAAGCACTGCGATATCCTCAAGGATTTCGCTACGACGCTCGCCAAAGGCAGGTGCCTTCACGGCAATCGTGTTAAAGACGCCTTTGAGCTTGTTGAGCACCAGCGTACCCAACGCTTCACCGTCAACGTCTTCGGCAATCAGCACCAAGTCTTTCTTGCCAGCTTGCGCTAATTTCTCAAGGAGTGGCAAGAATTCTTGGATTGAGCTAATCTTCTTGTCTGTAATAACAATAGCGGGCTTTTCGGCAATCGCCTCCATGCGCGTCGTATCAGTTACCATATATGGACTGACAAAGCCGCGGTCAAACGTGAAGCCTTCAACAACTTCTTTTTCGAGATCAAGCCCTTGACCTTCCTCAACCGTCACCACGCCATCTTTACCAACCTGATCAATCACGTCAGCGATAAGGTTACCAATCTCAGCATCACCTGCTGAGATAGTGGCGACTTCAGCGACGCGTGACTTCTTGCTCTTGATGTCTTCGCTCATTTTGCCAAGTTGCGCAATCACATCGTGTGACGCCGCTTCAAGCCCTTTACGGAGTAACATCGGGTTATGACCAGCAGCAATCAGCTTGTTGGCTTCGTTGAGGATATGATACGTCAGTACGGTCACGGTGGTGGTACCGTCACCAGCCACGTCATTCATTTTGCTGGCGGCTTGCTTTATAAGCTCTGCACCGACCTTATAACCGAGTGTTTCGTCGTCTTTGTCTTCGATCTCCACGCCTTTTGCTACGGTCACACCATCATGCGTAACTGTCGGAGCTCCATAACTTTTATCAATCACCACGTTACGGCCTTTTGGCCCCATGGTTGTCTTTACGGCGTTGTACAGAATCTCCGCACCAGCCAAGACTCGGCGGCGGGCATCGTCATCATAAAATACTTTCTTTGCCATTACTTATCTCCCTTCTTTACAGTCGCGAGTACATCTTCTTCTTTAACCAAGATGTAGGCTTCGCCGGCCACTGTAACATCTGTTGTGCTGTAGCTTTTGTAGATAATCTGGTCTCCAACTTTTAATTCCATCGGAATTCGTTCATTGTCATCGCCAACCTTGCCGGGGCCAACTGCTACAACAGTAGCTGTCTTTGGTTTTTCCTGTGCGCTATCTGGTATGTAGAGTCCGCTGGCTGTTTTAGTCTTGGCCTTTTCGGCCTGCGCAACCACATAGTCGCCGAGTGGCTTAATCGATACACTCATTACAATCCTCCTTCACTAATTTTCAGTAATGAGTTAGCACTTGAATGTGTTGAGTGCTAACTTTCAGCACTCAATATAGCGGACTGCCAAAACCCCTGTCAAGTTTCTGTTTCGCTGCTCTCGGGTCGATGCTTTGCAAGCTCAAAATATGCTTCAATGTCTTCTCTTGATAATTCTTCCAGATACTCACACACCACATCAATCATAATGATCGCTTCTTCCCCGTAGTTCGCAGCAAACCGCAAAGCTGGATGACGCAAGGTGCTCCGGTAGTTTGACAAGAAAGCCGATCTAAACACTTGGTTGCGTCCTTTTTTATCAAGGCCTTCGAGATAGCCTTCAGCATATAAGGAACCAATCAGCACTAATAGATCATTAGTTATCTCTTGCTGCAAAAGCTCTAGGTTCGGCGCCTCAGGCGTGTGTACTAAGACCATTTGCTCAAGGTCAATCGCACGTATTACTCCCTTACATGCAGCAAAGTTCTTTATCTGGGCATCTCGATGCACAAACCCGTTGGCATGCAGGCGACCGAGCGTGTAGGCGGCGCGCTCCAGACCTTCTAGGTTAGTAATATGCTCAAACATTTTGTCATCTGCAGATTTTTGCCAGTCAATGTTATCAAGGGACGTTACATGTTCTTCGAAGTGCGTCAGATAAAAGATATTCCCTTGGTAATCAACGAGGAATCCCAACGGCTTAAACGATTCAATAAATCCAGAGCTATTGATGACTTGCGTTGCTGCGTACTCATGCACAGCATACTCAGCCCAGCCCGGATATGGCTTTACCGCGATAGGCATCGTGATGGCTTCGCCATCGTCAAATCCAAGCGTGAGATTGCCAAATTCAACTTCATGGTACGACGCTTCACGACCTTCCTTCCATTCCGGAACCTCCACATAAGAGGTAGTACTAATACTTCGCTCATAAGCCCTCATCTCAGCGTTAAATTCGGGTGAGAACCAGAACTGTGCACCCTGCGTTTGTAGCCCTTCGGCAAGCCCAGGCACACCAAAGAGATTCATGACTGGTGTTTCTACTTCATTCGGGATGACCGTGTGTAACGGGGAAAATCCCGGCACAACAAACTCGGGTCGCTCAAAAGGATTAAATTGCTCCATTTGATTCAATATTATACTGTTTTTCTACAATAAATCAAATGCAGGAGCCTTTGCGTTGTTTGGTACAATAGACCCTAATGACAAAAACAATCCTTATGTGCGCGCCCGAGTTCTTCGACATCGAGTACGAAATCAACCCCTGGATGCACACAGACAACCAAGTTGACACCTCGCTAGCAGGCAAACAATGGCAGCAGCTCTACCAAATCTACACTGAAAAGCTGAACTGGGATGTGCAACTTATCGACCCAGTGAACCATCTGCCAGACATGGTTTTCACAGCTAATGGCGCTTTGGTCATCGATGGCAAAGTTGCCTTGCCGCGCTTTCGCCACCCTGACCGTCAACCAGAGACAGACAAGTTCAAGACATGGTTTGAGGCAGCTGGTTACGATGCATTCCTACTGCCAAAGTACGATTTTGAAGGCGAAGGCGACGCCCTGCCATGGAACGACAAAATCTTTGTTGGCTACCCTTGGCGTTCAGACCTAGCCTGCCACAAAGAAATAACCGACTTTTTTGACAAAGAGGTTATCAGTGTGCAGCTCGCTGACGCTCGTTTCTACCACCTTGATACCTGTCTAACAATTGTTAGCAATGACACAGTAGCGGTCTGGCCCAAGGCCTTTACCAAAGACAGTCTAGAACTGATACACAAAACAGTCCCTCACGTCATCAACGCCAGCGACGAAGATGCCCTCGCCTACGGACTCAACGCCATGAGCGACGGCAAGAACATCGTATTATCAGACAAGGCAACCAGCCTGATCGCCAAATACCGCGCCCATGGCATGACCGTACACCCGACTCCGATCAGCGAGTTCAAAAAATCAGGTGGTGGCGTCAAATGCCTCACCCTTGAACTACGTAGCTAGTTGATTATTACTTGTGTTTTAAGAAGAGTGTTTGTAGGACGCGTTCTTGGTCTTCGTGATCATACAACGCACCAAGTGCAAAGACTGGCTTTTCGTCCATATCACCAAGCTTGACGATAATAGCTCGATTGCTCGTGCCAAGTACGCCTATCTTGTAGGCTGGCAGTGTTGTGTTGAGACTTCGTGCAGGTTGTACGTCCTTGACTTCACGATTACCGATAGAGATTGAGCGCTGACTACCCCTGCCTGCGAGTACTTCTTGCCACATAATTGGGATCTTTTCCTTAACGATTGAGTCGACCAGCTTGTCCTTTATACCTTCACGTTGCAGATGTTCAGCAGCGCGGCGAGTAACTGGGTGGTCGTTGGTAAAATCAACGAAGAGGTATTTGAGCGAAGGTGTGGCAACTTCCGCGACCCGAATCTTTCGCGTTGAATCGTCATTCAGCCAGCCAATCTTGGCAAAATCAAATTTGAACGGCTGTGTCGGAGTTGTAGCCGTCTCCTGTTGATCCCACAGGCGAGCTCGTGCAATGTATTCATCTGTTTCCGCTTGAAGCGCTTCTGTCATAGCCAACTCTGCTGCAAGTTCAGCTATCAACGCTTTTTGCTCATCCCGCTCGCGAGTGGTTAGAAGTGGTAGTTCTGCCTCAAGCTCGCTCAAAAATGCGCGTTCAGGATTTACGGCTTCGTGATCTGTCATAATATATATACTATAGCATATCTATGCTTCTGGGTCAATGCTCGGTTGATTCTTTTTGTTGGGCACTTGTTTGATTATTCTGTGAATCAATTCGCGCTGCCCTGCTATGCGTGCCGCCTCAGCCAGACGCTTGGCGTGCTCTTGGGGCTGACCGATCAGACCAGGGTCTGCATCATCGATCTCGTCTAATTCCTCTACCAGCTCTTCATCGAGCTCATCTAGCCATTGTTTAAGCGCGTGGCCGATATGTATAGGCGTATTATCCTTATCTGGATATGAACTGCGGGCACGATTTTCTCTGAGCTCAATTTCTCGCTCTACAAAGCTATCAACATAGTCGTAAGGCAGTGTGAACGGTCCCCAGCCAAAGTAAAAGAACGTAACCTCATGTTCCGGATCGATATCAAGTTGCCAGGCCCGTTCTTCTTCATCAGATATGCTTATGCCACCTTTACCACAGTTAGCCTCCATAACGGCATCATCAAACATCGTACGTAAAGCAGGTGCACCCAAACTGTGCACAAGCTGACTGAACACTAATTCGGGTGTTGTTTCGTACAAACCAAAGCCATGATTCTTCTCTACCATTTCACCCATTATAACATATTGTAGGGTTATTATAAAGTACGGGCTTGCGAGTCAGTTGCTGTGGTTACTTCATGCGTCATAAGGTGTTCACCTGCTTGTTCGTTTGTAAGTCTCATGCGACTTTCTGGCGTTGGTACAGGATAAGCGCTAATGATTTTCTCAGTGTCTGGGTCAAGAATCATTCGTAGTGTTATCGACGCATGTGCATCAATCAGCGGCGCTTCTCCGTAGACTTCGATCACCTCACCGTGGCTGCTGGCTACACGCTTTTCACTGGTTACATCACGACTACCGTAGGCTGCTTCAATTGTTTTCAGCACTGCAAGGGAATCATATTCTTTTGGGTACATAACATTCTTGGTGTTAATAATTGTTGGTTCATTGGTTTGTGGATCGATATGCCAAGTTTTCTTTGGTTTTCCATTAATGACCACTCGGGCTTTGTAAGGCTCAAATGGCCTTTCGGCAAATTCACTTCGGGCGCGAGAGTTTGCTCCATCTAGATGAGATCTATCAACATGGGTCAGACCATCAGAAATGCCCGCTTCATCAAGTACCGCCACCGAAGTTTCATGATGAAAACCCTGAACCATTTTTTCTCCCGTGTCTGATTCCAGCTGTTCACCTACAAGTGCGTGCATTAACCCATCGCGCCCTGTTTCTGAGTCGTAATAGAACATGTCAATTAATCCAGATTGTTCAGCAAACTCGTAATCTGTACCGAGCAGTGCGCGTAACTTCAGCTCACGCTGCGCATCAACAGGGGTTTCAAAGTCAATTTGTTGGGGTGGTCGCTCTATGGTTGTCATGTGTTTTCGGTTTTTTGTTTAGAGTTAACAGATACATGTTATCATGCTTTTGCTTAAATGTCAATTGAGTGAGTTATGCTTACTTCTTGAGGGCTTGGCGGGCGGTGGCGACTTCGTCCCAAGGGTGTTCAATGACGCGTTCGGGGTTGTGGTCGTCTTGTTGCAGGTGTCGGAGTTCAGCGGCCTTAGGGCCATTGCGCAGAATGTCTTTTTCGTGTCCCTTACCCAGCAATATGACCGTGTCACCCTTGTTGGCGCGCTGCATGGCAAAGGCAATAGCCTCGGTGCGATCATGCACCATGAACAAATCTTTATCCCTAGTTTTGCCTGATTCGGCCGCCCCTTCAGCAATCTGCTCCATGATCTCTTGACCATCCATATCGCGGTCGTCTTCTTCAGTAATAATAATCTCATCAGCGTACCTACCGGCAATTCGCCCCTGTTCAGCTCGCTTGGATTCATCACGTCGGCCAGCTGAGCCAAACAGACAGATCAGCTTGCCTTTCACGACCGGACGCAAATCTTTGAATAACTTCTCGAAGCTGTCTGGCGTGTGTGCATAATCAATGATAACGTCAAAGTCCTGGCCTTCATCCACACGCGTCATCCGGCCTTCAACGCTCTCAAGCGCAGCAATGCCTTGTTCTATCTGCTCCCTATTCAACCCAACGACACGACCAACACCAACCGCCGCCAAAGAATTCGCTACGTTGAAACTACCCGGCAAATGACAGGTAATATCGTAAGTCTCCCCATCAACAGAGACTTCATACCTACTGCCCTTCGGCGTCAACTGTATGTTGCTAGCACGTAGATCGCCTGAATCAACACCGTACATAACGGTATTCTTAATAGCGCTGGCGAAAACCTCTGCATTTGGGTCATCAGCATTTATAACACCAGTTCGCAGGCCTTTATGATTACGGTTAGCGATCTCAAAAAGTTTGCGCTTGGCCGCCAGGTAGCGCTCAAACGTTTTGTGATAATCCAGGTGTTCGTGTGTGATGTTGGTGAGTACAGCAACACTGTACGGCACACCCCAGACGCGATGCTGTACCAAAGCATGACTGGTCGTCTCCAACACCAACCATTCGACACCTTCTGAACGCAAATACTTGAGGCGTTTCATGAGTTCTGGCACTCCGACACTCGTCATGTGCTCGGCTTGTGGTTTGATGTCCATTCCGGCACCAAAGGCCACCGTCGTCATCAGGCCAACCTTGCAGCCGGCTTCATGGAGCATGCGATGCACCAAAAAAGCCGTCGTCGTCTTACCGTTAGTGCCAGTAATGCCAACTACTTTGAATTTACGCCCCGGAAAACCATGTATTGCATTGAAGAAAACCGCCTCTGCCAAATGCCCTACCGGTTCTATCTTTTGGAATACTGACCGAGGAATAAACTTCTTAACAATTTTTCGTGGGTTCATTATCAATTAAGTATACAAGTAGACCGCCCACAACGAAACTTACCAGTCATCTTGTGATTGCACGGAACCCTCAACTGGACTGTACGACTGCGGGCCAATGGCTATACGTGCTTGCGAACCAAGATAGCGGCGTTTGTTTGCACTCTCCACGCCAATCATCAGCTGGCTCAACCGTTGTCTGAATTCATCTCTATCATCAAGTGGCAGACTATTCTGGCCATTCAACATAGAGAATTGTGCCAGAAGCTCGTTAAGGCGGATGGGGTCGTCTTCTAACTCTTTAAGGCCTTCATTATTAAGACCGATTTCTTCTATAACAGACCGGATTTCAGGTTTACTAAACAGTTCGTCCAGTCCTTTATTAACCCAAGGTTCATATCCCTCTGTGTCATGATCTACACGATACTCTACTGCCTCAGCGGCAATTTCTCGCGGGAGCAACCATTCATTAGAAAACGCATGACCACCGTTTGCAGCGATCATTGTTTCGACGGGCAAATTACGTGCGTTATAACGTAGCGCAACTTCCTCTGGTACGTCGACAAATTGATGACGACGATAACTCTCTCCATGGCTTAACTGACGTCCGCCAGCATACCCTTCTGCATCATTGGGGTTATCTGTAAACCAGCGACCAGCAGTGTCTAAGGCGGTTGATCGCCCGGTAATGTCCTTAATTATCGGACTTCCGGTATCGTCGACAATATCACCTCTGTATAGACGAACATACCCTTCTGCCAAGGGCGGAAGCGGAATCTCCGGTTGCGCCATGATCTCGGCAGGAATTTGGACCAGTGCGCTTTCAATCGTACGCATAAGCCTTACTTGTTCAACGCTTCCATAAACTCTGCTTCACGATCAGACAAATAGCCACGGAGGTTTGGATGGGCTTCGGCGGTTTGATCAATGGTCAGGCGTACTACATCGAGCACGGCATCACGATCGTCTTGGCTCACAAGTTGCAGATTACGAGCGAAGTCTTCAGGATAGGTAATCATAATGTTAAGTGTTGAGGCAGCAAGCTCATCAACTCCGTCGTAGGGATGGCCCATTGCTTCAGAATCCGCGAGATAGTTGCTTTCTTTTAGTACACGATACAGGCTCAAGTCGCCAATTACATTGCCAAGAGCAACATTGGCATCATCCATCAGCCCATACATTTCGTCTGGAGCATTGGCTACCGCGCCTTCCTGAGGATTACCAAGTGCCAGCATGTCGCCACGAATCTTAGCCATACGGCCAATACTGCTGACACTGCATTCCGGTAAAACTTGCTCTATCGATGCATCTGGGCTGGCAGTCTCTGGGGTCGGTTGTAATGTAATCCAGTCACCGTTACGGACTGAATCAGCCAGTACATCGTAGCGTTGACTAAGCACTGGATCTGGGGCAAGCTCGGAGATCTGTCGCAAAGTTGGTTCTAGGGTCTGTAAGTTATACTTCACACCTTCCAAGGCTGTGCCACGTAGGTTTGCACACGCACTTGCAAACTGACGCTGTACCTCTGGATTGGCTTCGCCCTTAGACCAGCTGGAAACTGCTGCGCTACTAAATAATCCATGGCCAACAACCTCGTGGGTCAAGTACTGTTCCATAAACTCTGCATCAATATCCCCAGCGTCTGGCGATATTTCAAAAACTGCTTGTTTATTCTTGACGTCCAGGTAACCGTAAACGTAGCCAGCGTCTCGCTCAATATCTGTACTTTCCCGTTCATCAAGCGCAAACACAATCGAATCAACGTTTCCTTTCAACGCTTCTTTAACGGGCTCTTCTAGCGCTGCAACGCGCGCTGAAAACCAGGCTGCATCTTCTTGTTTCATGCCATCAGGAGAAGTATCGGTCAGGACGAGCCTGTCGTCTTGCAAATCCACGCGCGCAAACGGTGCGTATGACATACTCCCTAGTTCCGTCTCGACATTCATGGTTGCTTTCTGTTGTGACTCCTCACTCGAGAAGCCCAACCGTGTCGTATCAATGTATAGTGATGCCACCTGTTGAGCCGTTTCGTTGCGCTCGCTCGTAACCTCGTAAACACCCTCTTGCGTGATATGGGTAGTCGCTGTCGCCTCAGAGCTCGGGGTGACTTCCCCGCCACTTGCACAAGCCGCCAATAAAAGCCCGGCCATCGCTGCCGGCACTGCAGTTTGAGTCAACTTTTCTATGTTTTTATGTTCCGACATTACACTATAAACATTAGCATATTATTGCGCATATGGCAATAGACGTGCTTACTAATCTGGTATGCTATAGGGGTGAAAATTCTAGGTATTGAAAGTAGTTGTGACGAGACGAGTGCGGCAGTGGTTGAAGACGGCAAGCGTTTACTGTCTGTTATGACAGCATCTAGCATGGATCTGCACGCCCAGTACGGCGGCGTCATTCCAGAGGTGGCAGCCCGCAGCCATATCGAGGCAATTACCCCTGTTATCAAAGATGCCCTGGCGCAAAGTAAGTGCCAGTGGGCAGATATTGATGCTATTGCCGTCACTTACGGAGCTGGACTTGGTGGATCGCTTTTAGTCGGCGTCATGACTGCCCGTACGTTGGCAATTACACACAACAAACCACTCTATCCCATTAATCACGTCGAAGCACATGTCTACGCTAACTTCTTAACCGAGTCCTCCTTACCCGACTACGTCCTACCAGCAAAACAGCCAGAGTTTCCACTTTTAGCCTTAATTGTCAGTGGTGGCCACAGCCAGCTCGTGCTGTTCAGAGATCATTTTGATTACACATTACTTGGACAAACCCATGACGACGCCATTGGCGAGGCTTTTGATAAGGTGGCGAAGGTTCTCGGCCTCCCCTACCCCGGCGGCCCAAGTGTTGGTAAAAAAGCCTTAGACGGCAATGCACATGCATTTACCTTCCCGAAGGCCAAGATGCCTGGCAAGTATGATTTCAGTTTCTCAGGGCCCAAGACGGCTGTTTTACGAGCCGCCCAGAGCGCAATTGGCGCAGATCATAGTTTCCCCTCATTTAAGCTTTCAGAGAGGCTCTCTGAGGCGCAGAAGGCCGACATTGCAGCCAGCTTCCAGCGTATCGCTATTGAAACGGTGGCTGATAAGACGGTTTTGGCTTACGAAGAATTTCAACCAAAGAGCGTGGTCATTGCAGGTGGCGTCGCGGCCAGCCCAGAACTGCGTCGTCAATTAAGTGAGCGACTCCCCTTGCCTATTGCCTATACCGACCCTAAGCTTTGCACCGATAACGGCGCGATGGTGGCAACACTTGGCTGCTACCACAAGCTACACAACTCACCTGTAGCTGACCCCTACTCGCTTTCTATAAAGCCTAATCTATCGATGTAAATCTTCTGGTGGTCGTAGTGCCATCACCGCGAGTATGTGCTCACCCATTCTTGCGCCATATGGATCACTTTCTCTGATCGCAGCATTGTGGGCGTGTGCTTCAGCACTCAGATGGCCGTTATGGTTCGGGAAAACGGCCTGCGTACCATATTCGGCAGCTTCTTGCGCTTGCATAACCTCCAGTCGGCTCATTGTCTCGCCTTCTGTCGTCGTGACTGGCGCGTACAAATCGCTCACCGCAAACTCACCGATCTTAACGAGCGTCGGAGTGACTATTTCTGGCAGAGACTTCTTAATACTGTCATGATTCATAAGATGCTATTCTAGCATGTTGATCGTAGTTTGTCAATATTGATACCTCTGGTAATCTTTGTTATGGTTGTAGTGCAAAAACAAAAAACGTGTCTGACTCCGCTTGATCAGCAAGCTTGAACCTTACGGAAAACAAAAGCCGGTTATGGGTGTGTAAATGACGGCTCACGGGTGTAGCCTTTGAGATTAATTGTGCAAAAAGTTCACGTGAAACGCTTCTGCTTAACAGGGGTGTTTTTTTAGTTTCAAGTCTGTTACCATTAACAGATATGAATTTGAACAAAGTCTACACGCCGGGCGAGTACGAAGCCGACATCTACGCACTCTGGGAGAAAACCGAAAGTTTTGTACCAAAGAACAGGGGAAACGACGCAAATTACAGTATTGTTATGCCGCCACCCAATGCTAACGCCAATCTGCACATAGGTACCGCTATGACAATCGCGCTGGAAGATATCGCCGCTCGCTATCACCGCATGACAGGGAAGGCGACCCTGCTCCTGCCAGGAGCGGACCATGCCGGCTTCGAGACCCAGGTTGTCTACGAAAAACAGCTTGCCAAAGAAGGTAAAAGTCGTTTTGACTTCAGTAAAGAAGAACTCTACAGCCAGATCTGGGACTTTGTTGCCCAAAACCGCAGCAACTTTGAGACACAATTCCGTAGTGTTGGTGCCAGTTGTGACTGGAGTCGCTACACCTATACGCTTGACGACAAGATCGTTAAGAGGGCGTACAAAACATTCAAAAAACTCTGGGACGATGGACTCATCTACAGGGGCGAACGCCTGGTTAATTTTTGCACATTCCACGGTACCGCATTTGCCGATATTGAGGTGGAATACCAGACAGAGATGGGGAAGATGTACTACATACACTTTCCACTGGTACCCGTCGCTGGCGTAACAGATGAGAAAGACCATGTTTTAATTGCAACCACACGCCCAGAAACATTGCTGGGCGATGTTGCAGTCGCGGTACACCCCGATGATAAAAGGTTCAAACAATTAGTCGGCCGGACGATCAAAATCCCGCTCGCCGATAGGGAAGTGCCGATCATTGCGGATCAGATGGTCGACCCGAAGTTCGGTACGGGCGCAGTAAAGATCACCGCTGCGCACGACCCAAATGACTTTGATGTCGCTAAAAATCACAATCTGCCCCTTTTGAGCGTAATCACTGAGGAAGGGAAGATTGGTCACGATGCACCTCGCGCATATCACGGACTCACGGTTGAAGATGGTCGCAAGAAAGTCGTTGAAGATGTTGAAAAACTTGGCTTACTCGAAAAAATCGAAGATCACGAACACCGTGTTGGCCACTGTTATAAATGCAAAAACGTGCTTCAGCCGATGGTGCGCGACCAGTGGTTTGTTAATATGGAACCGTTGGCACAAAAGGCTATTGCCGTCCTGGAAAAGAAAGAAATCACCTTCTATCCTGACACCAAGCGTACGCAGCTTATCACCTACCTCAAAAGCTTACGCGACTGGAATATAAGTCGCCAGATTGCGTGGGGGATCCCTATTCCGGCGTTTCAGAATGTTGATGAGCCAGACGACTGGATCTTTGATGAACGTGTCGACCAAGAAGTTATACAGGTAGCAGGCAAGACCTATCACCGCGACCCAGACGTCTTCGACACCTGGTTCAGTAGTTCGAGCTGGCCATATGCCACATTAGACTACCCGGACGGTGAAGACTTCAAGAAGTTCTACCCTTTGAGCTTGATGGAAACTGGCGGAGAAATCCTCAACCCTTGGGTCTCACGCATGATCATGCTTGGTCTCTACATAACCGGTGAAGTTCCGTTTAAGGCAGTTTATATTCATGGTTATGTCATGGCGGAAGATGGCTCCAAGATGAGCAAATCCGTCGGTAATGTTATTGACCCTATGCCAGTTATTGAAGAGTTTGGTTCTGATGCGTTACGTATGGGAATTATTGCCGGCCGCGCACCGGCCGTTAATCGTGGATATGATCGAGCAAAGGTAGAAGGCGGTCGCAATTTTGCCAACAAACTATGGAACGTGGCGCGATTCATAGAAAGTGTATTGCCCGCAGACTTCAAGTACGATGGCCCCAAAGCAAAAACACCAGCTGATCACTGGGTGTTGAGTAAGTTACAACAGTCTACAGAGGTAATTACTGCTCATCTTGAAAGTTACAGGTTTGCTGAGGCCTACGATGAAGCGTACCGTTTGCTCTGGGACGATATCGCCGATTGGTACATTGAAGCCTCCAAGGATACTCAAAATCATAGTATGTTAGCTTGCGCGTTGGACACTGTACTGAAACTCGTTCATCCTTTTGCGCCCTTCGTGACAGAGACAATTTGGCAAACTCTTACATGGACTGGCGATAGTATTCTGGCAGTTGCGCCATGGCCAAAACCAGGAAAAGCAAGTAAGAAGGATGTCACTGTCTTCGAGAACATCATGAGTATCGTAAGTGAGGCTCGTGCAATATGCACGGCACTCAAAGTTCACAAAGTAACTCTCTATCACCTATCAGATCCATTTATCGCTACTCATGCCGCACTTATAAAGCGACTCGCAAAACTCGGTGCCGTTACGGAGGTAGAAGGTGGTCAAGGCGTACACCTTACAACCACTAAGCACGCTTGCTGGCTCGACATTGACCGTGAATCGGCCGCTGCATACCGCGAGGAGCTCAAGACAAAAGCCGAGCTACAACAACAGCGAATCAAACAACTCCAGGGTAGACTGGCAAACAAATCATATGTCGACAATGCACCTGACGCACTGGTTGCAGAAACAAAGCAACAATTGCGTGACGCAGAAGCCCTCCTGCAACAGATCCAGCAAGAAACCGAACGATTCGCTTAAAGATCATTCAGAAGGCGAGAGACAGTTTGATTCGGTCAACACTCTCATGCACACGGAAGTCATCTAACCACAGTACATGCCAGCCACAGCGCTCTGCGGCCATGACATTAGTGCGACTGTCATCTACAAGTAAGATCGCACTAGGCGGGACGCCTGTGGCCTTAGTAGCACTATCAAAGATCTTGGGGTCGGGCTTGATTGCCCCAACTTCTGATGAATCAATAATTGCCGCGTAATCTACATCTGGCAAAAGCTTCTTTGTGCGCATAATCTCAATGAAGCCCGGCATAATGTTACTCAGAAGCCCAATCTGGTAGTGTTGTGACGCCCAGAGTACCAGCTGATGCATTTGCTTGATTGGTTCGATGGCTTCAAAGTAGTATTTAGACCAATCAAACGTCTCAGTACCGATGGCCGTTGCCATGGCACGATTGAAGCTTTCGAGCGTCATATCACCCTTACATACCGAGTCGTTATAATGCCAGAAAGTCGTCTCAACAACATCAGCGGGTATATGGTAGTCCTTGGCAATATCACTGAAAGCTCGGTGAAAGAACCGCACCAGACAACCGTTAATGTCAAAATACACAAAGCGAATGCCGGATTTAGAAACCTTTTTGTGCTGTGCGGATGGGGAAGTGTCGTGCCCAATCAATACATCCAGTGGCATACTAAGTGTTTCTGCGATGTTCTGTATGGTAAAGATTGAGGGTGATTTGATTGCACCCCGTTCTATCTTGGCAAGTGTAGAGTAGGCGAGCTTGGCCTTCTGGCAGAGTTGCTGTTGGGTTAGCCCAGCAGCCTGACGGGCACGCTGAATGCGCAAACCCAGACTTACAGACGCCTCGTCGGACCCACCATGTACTTCCATATGCCCATATACTACCAGTTTTCGTAAGCTGCTACTAGAGGTATGTAGTACTATCTGGCTAGTTATTTCGGTATCATTGCTAACACAATAAGCATGACACCTGCCGCTGCAAGACCAGCGACTGCCGCAACAGTTCCGGCACTTCTATTATTACCGCCTGTTCGTCTGTACATTTTGCTGTACACCCAAGTTGCAGCACCTGCACCCATCATCAAAGCAATTAGTCCGTTTCCCATACCGATATATTACTCTAGTCGTAGTCGATTAGCCATATCAGCGAGCGCAGTGTGATCGGGTTCGGTCACCGTGTCTTGTTTAGCATGTAGTTCCGCTGGATTATCAAAGGGGATGAGCTGCACATGGGCATGCGGAACGTCTATGCCAACAACTTTGAGACCAACCCGCTTACCAAGGATACGGTCGAGTTGTAGCATGAGTCGTTTAGTTGTTTTCATGACCGCCTGGTAGGTCTCGTCATCAAGGTCGTATAACTTATCAATCTGCACCTTCGGTATCACCAGTGTATGCCCAGGCTGAACCGGGTGGATATCGAGGAAGGCGAGCGTCTTAGCGTCTTCATACAACTTATGGCAGGGGATTTCGCCCTTAATTATTCTTGTAAATATACTGTCTTGCATGGATACATTGTAACGTCTTTCGCTTCATGACAGAATAAGCATATGCAGACTGCTCGCAGAATAAGCCTCGTCTTGGCCGCGCCACTGCTCTCAATCGCCATATTTCTAGGAGTAACGGCCTGGAGTGTACAAACATACTTTGCCGATGGCAACATGCTCAAAGTCTGGTTGTCCGAGAGTGGTATCTACCCGGCGGCACGAACCATGATTGTTACGCAGACTACTGAAGACAATACCATTCAGATGAGTACTGACGAGGTCACTTTCAGCGACAAACTCATCGAGCGCTCCTTGAACCGGGCTTTGACAGCCGAATACCTACAATCAGCCGCTGAGCAGTTTATCGATGGTACATATGCCTGGCTCCGAGGCGATGTAGAGGTGCCTTCGTACAATATAGATGTGACTAGTCTCAAGACTGCCTTTGCTAATGAGGTTGTGGCGAGCGCCCGTAAACGACTCGCATCACTGCCGCCGTGTGTCTTGCCGGGTCAAGCTACTACCACCGACCCGTTTAAGACCAATTGCAATCCGCCCAAAGAAGTGACTCAGAAAGAACTGGCGCGGCTCAAGAAGGAAATTACAGCCAGTAAGGACTTTTTGCCAGCGGATATAACCGCCACAACCACCAGCATATCCCAAGCCTCGCAACCTACTGAGTCAGCGCCGTGGTATCAGGGCGTAGCACACTTTCCGCGGCTATTCCAGCTCACTATGATTGCTCCATATGTGTTTTCTGTTCTGGCAGTTGTCATGGCTATTGTCATTGTGTTTGCCAGTCAGACTAAGCGCCGTGGCGCAAAGACAATTGCCATTACCACGCTTACCAGTAGCGCTGCTCTGGCCTTGAGTGCGGGGATATTGTTGTTCATCGTGGACAGATTCAGCATTCCCGTGTCGTCAAGTAACGCAGAGCTGCAGGAGCCGCTTATTGTCCTATTCAAATCAATGTCTAATGCTGTCAGTCGCTGGCAGCTCATCACGAGCCTTGTGTTGGTCGTATTGAGTGGACTCGGTCTGTTGGCGCTTCGATTAACGCGTCCCGGTGTCGTGGCGCCTGTTGGTCAGAAGACTGTTAAATAAACAGTCGGCGAAAGGGAGGGGTAGCGCACATCGGCAGCCGTCCTCGGAGTAAACTCCTGTGGGCGGCTTTGATGACCGCACCATCGGTTCAGTATTTACTAAAGTAAATCCGTCCGAGGGTTCAAATCACTCAACAAGATGAAATGCATCAGCGAGCCGAGGCGTTTCGTCTTGGCGGAAGGGGAGGGATGCGCTTCGCTTGCACGGATTTCACTGCTCGGTACAAGATTCCTGCGCTGCTCAATCCTGTGCGAACCCCTTTTGCCTTGGGCAAAAGACAGGGTTCGAATCCTTCCCTGTTTCGATAGAAACAAAAAGACCTTGCCAAAGCGAGGTCTTTTTCATCCTGGCGGAAGGGGAGGGATTCGAACCCTCGGTATCGGTTGCCCGACACAACTGTTTTCGAGACAGTCCAGTTCAACCACTCCTGCACCCTTCCGTAAGGTAAATCATAGCACAAATACACTAGTATTTTACTCTGTAATATGATAGGATTACCCCTGTTGTATTCGTTTCCATTCTACGGAAGGAAAAAGAGCAGCCCGAGAGAAATGTATTTCATTTCCCCGGCGCGATGAGAAAAAACCATCAGGGTTTTGTCTCATTACCTCGCACCCGTAGCTCAGCTGGATAGAGCGTTGGCTTGCGGAGCCAAAGGTCGTAGGTTCGAATCCTGCCGGGTGTACCAATCAAAGGAGCCATGGAAACATGGCTTTTTTGATTGGTTTATTTTGCTGATTTGGTTCTACGACTCGACAGCTTGCTGGCGAAAGTCGTAGGTTCGGTCATGAGTCTGCTGCCCGAGTGACTCGGCGCACAGATTCATGTGCGTTTTACCCTGCCGGTGGCAGTTCTCAAGGGAACCTTCACCTGGCAACTCGTTGCCATGACGGAAGTTTCGGGGACGCGGAACGTGACCGAATCCTGCTGGGGGATGAGAAAACCTTTTCAATACCAGAAGTCTTTGCGGAAGCCAGAATAAAAGCGCAAAAACTGATGTTCTGTCTTTGGCCACACCGAGTAGCGTTTGCCAAAAGGCAGCTCCATGGCGGGCATAAGTGGGGCTGTGTCTTTAGCAAAGCCCGTTTTAAAGGTATATAGGCCCTTCATGGAACTGGTTTCACGTTCGGCTTCAGGTGGAATGCCTGATAGATCGTATTGTTTTACGCCTTGGGACTGCATGTCGCGCATTATTTCCCATTGCAGTAATCTCGGGCCCATGAGGTTAGACTTTTGGCGTACAGATCCACCGTCTTTGTACCACGCACTCGTCCCGAGTTTGACCACAAAAGCGCCCGCTAACAGATCGGCGTCATGCCAAGCAAAATACAGCATTCCCTGATCTGCTTGCGCAAAAGCGTTCCAGTAGCGGCTGGTGTAATCGTTCTTGCGAAAGAATGCTCCTGAGCGTTTGGCGGTAATATTCATGAGCGTGGCAAGCAAATCAAGCTTTTCTTTGCTGACGGGATGTTTTTCTACTCTTACCCCAAGGCGTTCCGCTAGTCTTACCTCGTATCGAGCTCGTTTCTTCATTCGCGACAGAAGCGCGTCAGCGTCACCCGACAAGTCAACAATAACGGTATTACGATGTTGTACAGAATGAGCTTTTAGCCAGCCGACTTGCTGCATCGCATCAACAAGTTGGTCTGAATATGGTTGGTATAGTTCTAATTTGAACACCAGGCCTCTTCCGTATTGGTTCTTGAGTTGTTCGGTGATCGCACCGACGTTATGCGTGGTTATACCAGATACTTCGGGTGCATAGTGAAGTCTACCTAGTCCAGGGACTGTCCGTGAAAACACCTGTATTGGGACGACACCATCAGAGGTGTAGGCAACATAGCGCGATATCGGCCACTGGCTGTGCGACTTTGACACTCCCCAAGCACTCGACTGCATGTAGTGAGGCGTAGCAGTAGACTCCATGAGAAGCTTGTCCCAAGCGGCTTCTTCTGGTGTATATTCGGTGGCTGTTATCGTCTGTCTTTTGGTTGTCAGTTTGCTCAACCAATACTTGGATAACGGCAAGGACAGCTCTTTCATCTAAACCCCTCGCATAACGGTTACGTATATCATCCCGTAACAACAACAGCAAGTCAAATAAAACAGCTGTGATGAAGCTTTTTAACAACACACCTCAACGGAGCAGAGCTAGAATCGTATGCGCTGCATGAACTTGTCTACAGGGTCTTGTTGGCGCTCTTCGTAGGGTAATTCTGCGCTGAGAACATCAAGAATCTTTTGTTCGTCCTCAGGAGCATAGTACATGGTCACACCAGTAGCAAAACGCTTGAGCGGCAAGAGCATGATTGAATTGATTGCTCCTTCATTAATAACAGAGAATGATTTGAAGTCTTGGTATGGGTAAAACCTTTCCTCCACTTGCAATCCGTGATCACCAAGGTGATATCGCAGTGTCCGAGGTTTTCGGGCTGCTACAATCGCTAGTAGTATTGCGAATATAAGCAAAGAAATACTTGAAATGATGTCCCTGGTCAGAAGATATACTACGACGCTCAGACCAAACGCGCCCAGGATAAGAATGAGGTACCAGTTGCTGTTTTTTTGGTGAGCCAGAAATTCAGAGGCTGTCCATTGCACACCATCCATGTTGGCCGCATGAGGTAAATGATCAGACTGAACAGATGATTGTTCTGGCTGAAATTGCCACTGCGGAGGTGTAACTGGACTGTCTTGCATAAGCATATTGTATCATTCTGACGGCTGCATGGAGAAAAAACGGGTAGGAATAACAGCGTAATCTGGTATAATCTCCTCTGTTACGCGTTTTTATTTGTGAAGAGGCAGCCTAAGTGGCCCAAGTGAACAATTGGGACGGTTTGTTCGCAAACCACAGAGCTTAGCACGTACGCGTTAACAGATGTATATTTATGGAGAGGTACCCAAGTGGCTGAAGGGGACGGTTTGCTAAATCGTTAGTGGGGCGAGAGTCCCAGCGAGGGTTCGAATCCCTCTCTCTCCGCCATGAACCTTTGTGGTTCATGACACAACCAAAGAAAGGAGCTCAAGTACAATGCATCGTAATGAAACAGACCCATGCACAATGGCAGGAGAGGGAAGTTACGAGGACGTAAGCGTCCGTGGTGTTGGTTTTGCTCCAAAGAAACGTGTTCACCTGGTGTTGCCACCAGATGTTCGTACCCCTGATGACCTAGCTGTCTTTCTTGAGTCAGAAAGCGTCAAAGAAGTGGGAACGGTAGCGCTTGAAGCGCTCCGAAATGTCCGCTAAGGAGAGGTGTCCGAGTGGTTGAAGGAAACGGTCTTGAAAACCGTCGTGCCGGAAACGGTACCGTGGGTTCGAATCCCACCCTCTCCGCCAGGAGTAAAGGACTCACCAACAAGGTGGGTCTTTTGCTTCTCGTAGAGAAGTGGGGGATTCAAACCCAATGCGGTTCGGTCATTCGAAGAATGTGCGTTATCCCACCCTCTCCGCCAGGAGTAAGCGACCCGATTTGTCGGGTCGTTTGCTTCTCGTGAAGCAGTTTTACTGTTTTTGGGCAAAGACAACTGCGTCGACACGCTTAACGCCTGCCTGTTTGAGACAGCGCGCAGCGGCTTGAAGTGTCGCACCAGTTGTCAGTACATCATCGACAAGTAAAACCTGTTCGGGCAAGGGGTCGCGTTGTTTTTTTGCCATGAAGAAGTCCTTCGCTTGCGACACACGAATAGAACGCTCAGCGCCAACTTGGCGTTGCTGACCACAACGAACTAATAATGAACGGTGGGGTAGGGACCTAAGCCGTGCAAGTTCTCGAGCTACCAACTGTGATTGGTCATAGCCTCTTTGCCGAATACGACTTGTTGCGGTTGGCACATGGCTTATCGTTACTCCTGTCAGTATTGGTAATGTATCGTCAATCTGCACAGTTATCGGTTTATAGGCATCCTTGGCTCGCTCAAACTTCAGCTTATGTATGAGCTGTTTGGGTAGGTCTTCGTATTCACAACTTGCCCAAATATGCCTGAGTGGTCCTTCTGCCCGGCACTTTTTACATACTGCGGCATCGATTGTGAGGGCCTTGCAGCGATAACAACGCGAAGGAATAGTGCGCAAACCGCTCAATCTACAAGAGTCGCACAATAAAGTGTCTTCACGACCACAAGCCAAACAGTAGTGGGGAGCAAGCACCCGAATAATTGCATCCAACATACTGCTATCATATCGCAACTGTTGTGTTTAATATGTTGTAAATAGATACCTCTAGACGTTGCGTTATTTTTATCGTCTACGATATACTGTATGCAAATAGAAAAACTACAAAAAATTTACTAAGGACGTACGTGGAGGGTAACAATGGCACGACGCAACCGTGATGACGATCTGTTGATGGAAGACGAACTAACCGCTGCATTTTTGGGCGACGATGACCTTCCAACAACCGCAAGTGCTCCGGCACCAGCAGCAGCACAGCAGGATGCACCAGTGGATGAATGGGACGAAGAAGAGGCTGTACCAGGACAGTTAGCTGTCGACGTGTATGAAACTAAAGACCGGCTCATGGTCAAAGCGCGAACAGCAGGTGTTAACAAGGGTGATTTAGATGTCAGTATCTCTGATAATACTCTGAGTGTCCGCGGTACGCTTTCTGCAGGCACCGAAGAAGATGTTGAAAACTACTTTGTTCAGGAATGTTACTGGGGCGAATTCTCTCGTAGCATTGCACTACCTGTACCTGTCAAAGAAGACGAGGTAGAAGCAGTACTCAAAGACGGTGTTCTAACTATTAGCTTCAAGAAGCTCAAACAAGACACTGTTAAGAAGATCCAGGTACTTTAGTAATACACCTTGGACACAGCAAAACCCCCGAGCCAACGCACGGGGGTTTTGCTTGTATCCACCCAATAAGATCTCGGCGTGACTTTACCGCACACAAAAAAACCCTTGGATAATCCAGGGGTTTTTGAGTAGTCGCAGGATTATTTAGGTTTCGACCTGTCCGAGTACGAAGCGCACGATAACCTGCGAAAGAGCAACAACTACAAGACCGATGATCGCGTAGAGGATGGTGTTCTTGGCGCCAGATACATTGCCTGAATCACCACCTGAAGTAATGTACTTCAGACCACCGACGATAATCATAATAACCGATATAACACCAACCACGAAAGAGAAGACGTTAATAACGGTTTCGATGATGTTGTCCACAGATTCTTCTGGGCTTTCGGTGCCACAGTTTGGGTCGCTGACATTGAGACAAGCGCCTTTGTTGAGACTATCTTCGATGTTTGCTTCCGCACTGACTACACCACTTACGGCCATCATTGGCAGCACGGCCGCCGCAAACACAAGTGCTGCGTTGGCGAGTGTTAGTTTAATCTTTTTAATCATATCTGTTATGTAACCTTTCTTTATGCTGCTTTGTTTATACCATAATCACTTCGGTATCATCAAGTATTTTCTGCGTAACAAGGCTATATCTGCTTTAGAACAAATCGCACAATCACCTGAGACATTGCCACTACCACTAGGCCAACAATTGCATACAGGATGGTGTCTTTTGCGCTCGACACCTTACTGCTGTCACCCCCTGAAGTTACATACTTGAGCCCACCAATAATAACCATGATTACTGATATCACACCCACTACAAAGCTCAGGACATTAATAACTTTGCCGATGGTGCTATCCACGGTGCCGGTCTTTGGGTCGGCATCACAACCGCTTGTGCCCGTCGTGAGTCCAAGTCCTTTACAGACTTCGTCTTTGGCAACTTGAGCAGAAACGAGTGCAGGGGAGGCAGCACCTGCCAACGAAACACCAACTACAAAGAGTAGTAATGTACTTGTGAGTATGTGTTTTAGTTTTTTCATCATCATCCTTATTATATGTTATTTACTACGAATACGACTATACTTTGCGCCACTACAATTACAATCAAACCGATAACAGCAAACAGTAGGGTGTTGCGTGCGCCAGCTACACCTTGAGGGTCACCGTGGGAGGTGGTAAAGCGTATACCGGCGATAATGATCATTATGACTGCAATGACGCCTGCTACGATGGCGATAAACCCGGTGACGCGCGTCAAGATTCCATCTTTGCCCGCTACTGGGTTAGCGTCAGGGTTGTTCTTTTTCTCAAGACAAACCGATGAATTAGCGCCAGTACCATTACAGTCTACGCTCTGGAGCGGATCAACAGCATGAACAGTTGCTGGAGCAAGGAGTAGCAGGGTAGTCGTTAGTGAAGCGATGAGAATTTTAAACTTTTTCATTTTTACAATCCATTTACTACAAATTTAGTAATAGCAAAGGCGAACATGACGATTATGAGACCGATCACCGCATAAATTATGGTGTTCTTAGCCTTGGCGGTTTGTTGTGGTTCGCCCTGAGAAATAATGTACTGCACGCCAGCAATCGTGATAATAAGTACACATAATGCGCCCGCGACACCGAGTACGAGTGAGAACGCCGTCTCAACAGTACTACTGTTTGTAGTTACCTGTGGAAGGCCGGTTTCTAGCTGAGCGAATATTCGTGCGTTCATATTAATTGAATTGTCCTGCTAAGAATCTTATAAGTACGACTGCGGTCATGGTGATTACAAGACCGATGAAAGCATTGAGTACGGTGTCTTTAGCCCGTTTAGTACGGTCTGGTTCACCCTGACTCGTGAGGTATTGTAAACCTCCCCATATAATCCAGCCAACCACAACCATACCAATAACCCTTAGTAATATGTCGATAATCGCTAGGCCAACGAGCCAGAAGTCACCGACACCGTTGAGATGAGGGGAACAGATAGTGTTTTCGGCGTTTGTCAGGGGATTATAGGTTAGTACCTCTACTCCAGTAAGGTATTGGTACCACGTAGGTATCCCAAAGAATCCTGAGTCCGGGAATTTGCACGGCACAGGCTCAGCCTGTGCGAATATTCGAACGAGCGAACTAGAAAGTAGGTAGGTAAACGAGTCCATGATTTAGAAGATTGCCATCGGTATTAACCAGTTAAGTATAGCATAGGTCATCAGGTAGATTGGTAGCGCAACGAGTAGGGTACTAACGAGGCGTTTTTTGGCCAAACCAGTTTTGTTCGGGTCACCAGACGCTGTGGCATATTCAAACCCTGCATACATAATTGAACCGATGAGTGCTAAGCCAATACCACCGGTCAAGATCCTAATAAAGGCGAACAGCATGTCCACAATCGCGTTGCCTTCACCTTTACAACCGATGTCGAACGATGGGTAGACTTCATAAGCACCGTCTTGCTTGCTTCCACACCTGACTGATTCATTACCGGTATACTCGGTTGTAACGATTTTAGATGCGTCGGCCTGTACAGGACGCAAGGTCGCTTCGTCAGGTGCTCCGCTACTCAAACCCAAATTTTCAGGTTTAGCTATCTTTGGGTCGTCGCATTTGATCTCTACACCAGACTGCGTAATGTCATCACCCCATATGTAGCACCCGGTGAGGGGATTAGGCAGTCCTGCCGTCTTAAACTGTGATTTTTCTAGGTTATCGATATCGCATACCGCAATTTTTTCGATTTTGCCCTTATTATCATAAAAACATTGAGCACCTGACTGGGCGTTTGCATTAATAGAGACAGCTATCGAAACAGTTAGTCCCGAAAGTAGGTATAGTGAGATAAAAGTTGGTTTACGCATCATTAACTACCTGATGCCCAATAATTACCGGTTTATTATTTTCTTTTTGTACACTCAACGTAAGCACGACCCTCTTCTTATTTACCAGCTCACATTTATAAACGTAGTCGGTGGTTGTTTTAGTAGAAAACTTCTTATCCGTTCGTGCGCAAGTTTTGAAAGTTATTCCGTTCTGTAATCGTTTAATGACAAGTTCTTCGAGTCCAGAGTCTTTAGTAAGTGTTTTACTCAACATCGACGCTGTATCCGAGTCATATCTTCCGTCGTTCATGTGCTGCATAAAGTCAGCTGCTACTTGGTCAGAGCTTCTGTTATTTACACTTACTTCTTGAGGCTTCGTTTCTACGAAAAGGAGAATGCCGCCGAGCACAAATAGCACCAGTAATGAACTAAAGAAAATAATACTCTTGCCAGAAATGCCTTTTGATTTTTGCACAGGCGTTTCTTGATTCAAGATATAATTGTAGTCTGGCTTGATTGGTTCTTGGTTCATTTTGATTTTATATTAGCTTATTTCCACTACAGTTTAACACCTTTTTATTTCAATTGGCCACAAAGAGTACTACAATATGAAAAAGTGGGCTAAAATAGACTTATACCAATTATGTTTAAAACAAACCTTTCGATAGTCAGTAAAAAGGGCTTGAGCGTACTGCTTGCGGTGGTTTTTGCGACCGTCTCTATTGCTATGCCCATATTTGCTGCTCAGCCAGCTCATGCGCAGAGCGTTCCTTCAGATGGAAAATGGTTAGACGCCTTTAACATCAAGGTTGGTGACTTTGTGTTTAAAGTTGACCCGATAACCGCTGCGGTAGAGCCAGAAGCGCCGGACTACGTAGTGGAAGCGGGGCTCGCCGAAAGGCCGGGCGTCCTCAATCCAGGACTTGCTAACCAGCTGAACAAAGTACCGGGGCTCGCCTATGTCAAGGGTGTGGCTTCCTGTAGAGATATCTTATACGTCACGGAGCGTGGAGCAAGCTCTGGACAATACCAGGAAAGAGAAAAGAGTGCTAGCGGCGATTGTGCAAACGATGGCGATGCTAAGAAAATTAACTTATCAGACACAGGCAACTCCAAAATATTTGCATACCGCCAAGACGACGATAGCATCTTTGCTCCACTTGGCTGGACAACTGCCGGCCTAAGCGAATGTAGGGAGTTTAAAAACCCAGTTATGTATCGACGCTTACCGGCGAACGACCCTCAGGCGCCACAATTTGACAGGAATCAGTACTTCTTGGTCGGTAATGATGGTAACCTCGACACGAGCGACTATATTAGAACAAAGAATGATAATGGCGACGCCTTTATTTATGCAAAACCCGCTAACAACAAATCTTGTGACAGTTTAGATATACTTTTGGCCAATAACGGCAAGGTCGCAACACCACCACCAGAAGCCTATCCGAATTTCAACTCAGAAACTGGAGCTTATGATGATAGCGGAGCAAATGAAGGTGGTGACGCTGAAGACGGGCAGGGAACCTGTGAAGCAAGCGGTTTTAGTCTTTCATGGATTATCTGCCCTATTTTCAACGGCCTTGCAGAAGCAACAGACTGGATATACCGGAGTCTTATAGAACCGTTCCTCTACACACCACCTGTAAGTACTGACCCTGCCAGTGATTCATTTAAGGTTTGGTCAAGCTTCCGTGTTGTCGGCAATATTGTTCTGGTGATTGGTATGCTGGTTATCGTGTTTGGTCAGTCTTTGGGGGGAGGGCTGATTGATGCTTACACCGCAAAGAAGATTCTCCCACGTATCATTGTTGCTGCAATACTAATTAATCTGTCGGTTTATTTTGTAGCTATTGCGGTAGATGTAAGCAATATTGTCGGGAAGGGTATTCAGCAGTTGATGTTTGCACCTTTTGTGGCTAGTGGAATGTCTAATTTTTCACTAAGCGGGACTCAGATAGCGGTCGGAGTAACACCGCTAGCTGTAATGGGGGGACTCTTGGCTGGTGCGGGCGCAATTAGCGCTGGTGCGGCAACTGGCGCCGGTATAGGTGCAGCACTCGTAACTCTTGGAACAGCTATATGGCCAATGATCGGTCTATTCGTTATCCTTCCCGCGATTCTTGCGCTCATTGCTGTCTTTGCAACACTAATCCTCAGAAGAGCACTCATCCTGTTTCTCGTTATCGTCAGTCCTATCGCCTTTGCACTGTATTGTCTGCCAAATACCGAAAAGTACTTCAAAAAATGGTGGGAGCTACTCTTTAAGGCGCTTTTGGTATATCCGATCATTGCCGTAATGTTTGCACTTGCTGACATTCTGGCGTTAACACTACTCTCTGCTAACGGCGCAACTAACTCAAATGCCGTTGAGAATGGCCTAGCAATTGTGATTGCATTCGTTATTCAGCTCATTCCATTGTTTGTCATACCGTTCTCTTTCAAACTCGCTGGAGGAGTTATCGGTAATCTATACGGTACATTGAGTGGATTTGGCAAAAAGGGTGGCGAAGCTATCAAAGGCAACCCAAACGACCAAAACTCAGCACGCAACAGGTTCAAAAGAGACTTTAATACCAAGCGGCTAAACGCAGGTTTATCGGCTGGTATGGCCGGTACTGCCTTGAATCCTTCACTACTAACTCGCGCCGGTAGGGAGCGTGGTCGTGCACGGTTTGTTGGCGCACGAGTACAGGGTCTGGAAGCAGAGCGAAAAGCTTTTGAAGGCAGTACAGGTTGGAAGACAGCCGAGAATGATTCTAATGTAACAGGCGCTTTGGCGTACTTTAAAGATGGAGATGCAGCTCGTCAGGGAATAGATTACTGGGAAGAGGAAGAGCGACAAAAGATACTCAGTAACAGAAACTTTGGTGTTACTGAGAGAAATGAAGCATTTCAAAACCTTGCCCGGCAAAGAGAGCAAAAAATGGCAGCCGTCGGCATCGCTGAGAAACTTGGCTATAACAAGGCAAACCGTAAGGCTGCCCTTATGAATGCTGGCACAATTGGCTTTGAAACTGCTGGTGGTAAAAAAGGTTGGACGCAAGCAACCACTGCTATGCGAGAAATCGCTGACGGTGACGCAATGCAATATCGCTCAATGATGGATGAGTTCCAGTATGTTGCCAAAAGCCAAGCTGGACGCGCTGACCTTGCTGCAAACGTTGATGGTAATGATGCCTACGACCTTGATCGTGCCACTGGATCACAGAGTCTGTATCAATTACTTAACTCTAAACCAAAGACAGTTGCTGCATTAATCGATGAACATCAGGCAAGAATATGGGATTCTAATGCATCGGATGCAGAGCGTCAGAAATCAGCTCAGTTCCTGCATGAAATGAGCAATGCCTCTGTGAAGGGACAGGGATCAGCGGGTGTGCGTGATGAGATTAACGCCAAGATGGGCGACATGAATACTGCGCTTGATGCATACACTTACGCTCAGGCAATGTCAGGTGCACCTTTACCAACAAGCAGAGACGAGGTTGTCCGAGTTTCTGAACCTGACCCAGTAACTGGCGGAACCGTTACCCGTGTGGTTTCAAGACCTGTGACACTCGGTTCTCGTGCTGAGCAGGCTGCCGAAGCACAGCGAAGAGCTCGGGCTGTCATTGCCGACCAATCAAGAGCCTATGTACCTCCTGACCCGAATAATATTCCGTAAGTTGATAGTTTGCAGATAATACATAATACTTAAGGTTAAGATGGCGCAGTATAAAGTTTTACAGGACATTGAAGCAGAGGACAAACTCCTTGGCCCGTTGAGTTTGCGGCAGTTCCTCTATGCAGTCATTGCGATTGTCTGTGGTTTCATTGCTTTCCGTCTGTTTATTGTTCATCCTTTATTGGCCATCCCATTACTGCCACCAGTCGCGCTGTTCTTCATCCTCGCGGCACCGTTTGGGCGTGATCAGCCGTCCGAGGTTTGGCTTTTGGCAAAGATTAGGTTTTTCCTAAAACCACGTAAGCGCCTGTGGGACCAAGCTGGGCTGCAAGAACTGGTAACTGTCACGGCGCCAAAAAAGATTGAACGGCAACTAACTGATGGTTTGAGCCAAACAGAGGTGAAGAGCCGTCTGCGAGCCCTAGCTGACACCATCGACACCCGCGGTTGGGCAATTAAAGGTATGGATCTTAACATGGCGAATAACCCTGTGTATTATCGACAAAGCACTGACCGACTGTTTGATGTTAATGCGCTCATGCCAGCTACTAATCCAAACGCAGATGTGCCACTAGAAAACGACCCTATGGCGGCATTTAATCCTATCGCACAACAGTTTGATCAAATGGTTGCCGCCTCGGACCAGTCACACAGACAACAAATTATGGATCGTATGCAGCAGATCCGCGAGCAGCAACAAGCAACACTCGCTCAACCACAAGCACCGTCTCCGCAGCCACAGTACGCGCGGATGGCTGCCACGACCCCACAGCAGACCATGCCACAGCCTCAGAATGACACTACATCATATCAGTTACCGCCACAGACTGATGCACACCAGGCCCAGCAAGCGGCCTATGGAAACACACACGTTATTCAACCTGCCGTTCCACTAACTCAAACACCACCACCAGCAACGATTCCTCCCGTGACAGAGCCCAACCAAGCTGTTAAAATAGAACTTGCCAAGAACAACGACCTGAATGTGGCTACCATCGCTCGTGAAGTAAATAAGGGTGATGAGCCGCAGGATGAAGTAGTCATCTCACTACGTTAGTTGTTCACTAGGTGGGCACAAAAAACTATATGAACCCTTCAAACCAAAACAATCAGATACCGCAGGCTGCCCAACCGCAGCAGTACGCGTACCCTGCACAAGGTGCGGCACCCCAGCCAGTGCAGGGGCCGGTTGTTGCTGGGCAAGCTCCACCAAATCAACAGATAGCCAAGAACAAGTCAAATCCCAACAGTACACAAAATAATCTGATGATTGCCGAGATTCGTGACGGAATCGTCATTATGAATGATGGTTCATTCCGTTCTGTCATCATGGCTAAATCCATTAACTTTGACCTGATGAGCATGCAAGAGCAAGAGGCGGTTGAGGCCGGTTATCAGGGCTTTTTGAACTCGCTCTATTTTCCGATCCAGATCTTTATGCGCTCTCAGAAGATTGACCTCGAACCCTATATTGCCAAGCTAGACAAGATCCGTGGTGAACACGACAATATGTTGCTGTCTGTGCTCATGGAAGATTACATCAACTTTATGGATGGTCTCTCGGTCCAGACAAATATTATGGATAAGAAATTCTACTTAATTATTCCGTATTTCCCAGTACTTGACGTCCAAAAAGCAATAACTGGCAGCAAGAACTTCTTTAGCGGCTTAAGCGCCTTATTCAGTAATAAGGAACAACACGTGACAATCAACGAGCAAGACCTAGAAAAAGCCAAGTCAGAGCTGCGCAACCGCGTCCAAGCCGTACTCGGTGGTCTGCTGCAATGTGGTGTTCAGGGCTTGCCACTTGATACACAAGAGCTGATTGAGTTGTACTACGACACCTACAACCCCGACACCGCCACCCGTCAGCAACTTAAGAACTTTAATGACCTTACTGTTCCCGTGGTCACAAAAGGCCAGGGTCCTGCGCCACAACCCAACCTAGAACGAGGACTACAGTAATGGCTGGTTTTAAGAAAGCCCCGCCACCGATGGACCCAGTAGCATTGGCCCAGGCACAAGCAGCTCGCGAGCAAACAGAGGTAGAGCAAGCCTTCCGTAAAGGTATTACTGCGCTGAGGGATTTCATTGCACCGAGCTCACTCGAGTTCAAGCCAAACTTCTTCCACCTTGGCACGCGTTACGCTCGAACATTCTACGTATTCGGATACCCGCGTCAGCTCTACACGGGCTGGCTGAGTAGTATGATCAACATTGATGAGGTGCTTGACCTTTCTATGTTTATTTACCCTGTGGAAAGCCAAGTCGTCCTAGAAAACTTGCGCAAAAAAGTTGGTCAGTTAGAGGCTGGTCTGCAGATTGATGCAGAAAAAGGCAAGGTTCGTGACCCGGCCAAACAAGCTGCCATAAGCGACGCCGAAGAAATGCGTGACAAACTACAGATTGGTGAGGAACGCTTTTTCCGTTTTGGTCTGTATTTCACTCTGTACGCCAACAGTGAAGACGAACTACAATTTATTACCCATAAGATTGAGTCAATCTTAGGGCAACAATTAGTTTACTCAAAGCCAGCTTCATCGCAACAAGAGCAGGGTCTCAATAGCTCGGTGCCTCAGTTCACTGACCAGTTGCAGATCCGACGTAATATGAGCACTGGCGCACTGAGCACGAGCTTCCCATTCACTTCTGCAGACCTCAGCCAAGACAGTGGAGTACTATATGGCATCAATATGCACAACTCAGGACTAGTCATCTTTGACAGATTCACACTTGAAAACAGTAACTCGGTCGTATTTGCCAAATCTGGTGCAGGTAAGTCATTTGCCGTGAAGCTGGAAGCACTGCGCAGCATGATGTTTGGCACCGAAGTGTTCATTATCGACCCAGAAAACGAATATCAGCGCATGTGTGAAGCAGTCGGTGGTGCCTATGTTCGATTGAGTCTTAATTCTCCAACCCGCATTAACCCGTTTGATCTGCCAAAGGTTGTTGATACAGAAGAGGCTGACAACGCCTTGCGCAGCAACCTTATAACGCTCCACGGCTTGCTACGACTGATGATGGGTGGCGCGCAAGCACAAATGGCCGGCGGCGGTGCAGCACCAGCGCTCAACCCGGTAGAAGAAGCCGACCTTGACGCTGCGCTCATTGAAACCTACGCCAAAGCTGGTATTACTAACGATCCACTGACGCATACCGCTATTCCACCAACCATTAATGACCTATATGACACATTGCTCCATATGGGTGGTACTGGGCCACAACTCGCGCAGCGCCTACGCAAATACACCAGTGGTACCTTTGCTGGCATATTCAGCCAACAATCAAACATCGATATCAACAACCCGATGGTGGTGTTCAATATTCGTGACCTTGAAGACGAACTCCGACCCGTTGCCATGTATATTGTCCTTAACTATATTTGGAACAAGACCAAGTCAGACCAAAAACGTCGTTTGCTGATAGTTGATGAAGCTTGGCAGCTTATGAAGTATGAAGACTCTGCTAACTTTATGTTCTCTCTGGCAAAGCGAGCCCGCAAATATAACTTAGGTATCACAACTATCAGCCAGGACGTTGAGGACTTTATGGGTTCGCGCATGGGCCGTGCTATCGTAGCTAATGCTTCTATGCAATTACTCCTCAAACAGTCATCTTCTGCGGTTGACACATTAGCTGACGTGTTTAAGTTGACGAGTGAAGAGCGTAAACGCCTTAGTCAATTCCCCGTAGGACAGGGACTGTTCTTTGCAGGTCAAAACCATGTACACATCCAGATTATCGCTAGTCCAACAGAAACTGGTCTCATTACAACCAACCCTGAGCAAATTCAATCAATGAACCAAGGTGACATTAACCAGCCTGAGGGCACAATCGACTTAGCAAATCGCCTCAGTCCTGGGTTATAATATTGCAAATGAGGGTTATGTATGGCTCTGAAACTTGACGATAAGCCAGATGAACTATACGACGACGGCCATCCTTCGTGGCAAACCAATATCCAAGGTCTAGAGGATTCATACAATAGTGCCAGTGCGTCTGATGGCGACCTGCCAGACGGACACCCAAGCAAAAGCTCATCAGGCAAGAACCTCTCTGATATGGAGAGTAAAGGCGCCACGGCTGCGCCAGGCTCAAACGCCGAACAGACAGAAAAAAAGGGCCTAACTGACGCGCTGGGCGGTGCAGGCACGGCGGCTAGCTGGGCTACTAATATCGCCAGTAAACGCGTACCTGTAGCATGGCTCGGTGCAAACAAAAAGAAAGCTGCTGCGGGCGGTGGCGTGTTTGGCGCAATTATCGCATTCTTTGTTGGTACGGCAATCATAACGCAAGGGCCATTACAATTAATTCACGCTGGGCAAATGCTTAAAGGATTCCATTGGTCTAGTAACGAAGAGTTTGGTAATGAACGTAGCGGCAACCTATTGTTCGCAGCCAAGAATATTGCTGATGGCAACGCCTACCGCAATAACCTTGGCGTCGTTGGTAATAAATTTGCCGATACCTATGATAAGCGACTCGCAAAACAAGGTATAGAGTTTGAACGCGGCAACAAACGCTTGGCGCAAAGCGTAACAATCGACAGAAATACTGATGCCGGTAGAAAACTTGAAGCTCGCTTAGCATCAGAAGGCATCGATGTAGCAGAGCTGGATGGCAATAAGTTAAAGGTTGATTTAACAGGCGATGACGTCATCAAGAAGATTAACAGTGTGACTGATGGCGCCTTGGATTCAATCAATAGAAAAGGTAAGGCTTCTTACGTTTCAAGAAAAATCCTCCGTTTACGTAACGGAACAAGCTGGAATGTTCTACAGAATAAGGCCCGTGCAAAAACACAGGAGCTCGGGGACTACTATAAAGAGCGGCGCGAAAAACGTGCCGAAAAGCGCAAACAGGGTGCAAGTGACCTAGATGCTGATAGAGCAAAAGCTCAAGACGTAGATAAGAATGGCGATGGAGAAATCGATGGCCCAGACCCTGAAGCAGAAAAAGCTGCGAACGCGGGCAATGAGATACTAGATGACGTAACCGATACCGATGTGACAAAAGTTGATGGGCAGGCAAAGTTAGGTGATGCACAAAAAAGCTTAATGCAGAAGCTTGGCCCAGCTGGTAAGGTAGCGGGTGGCGCGGTCGCAGTAGTTGGCTTAACTTGTGCCGCGCGCAGTATTGGTAACGCAGCCGAGGATGCGCAGTACGCCAGTAATATTCTGCCAATGATTCGCATGGGAACAGATATTATTAGTATCGCTTCACAGGTTCAGAGTGGACAGGTGAATATTGATGAGGTGGGTAGCGTGGTGAATGATTTTTTTGACGAAACCGAGAAGCCTGCAGCAAAATCATTCTTTGCGGCTAAATCTATTCAGGTAAACCAAGGTAATCCAAACGCGGGCGGACCAGACTTGCCCGAAGAAGCGAACCCGGGTTCTCTTGGTAAAAAACCTGTGGTCTTTGATGTTATCGACAGGATTCCTGGTATAGAACAAGCCTGCTTTGTCACCGATAAAGCAGGTGAACTGCCGGTCGTAAAACAGTTCGGCGATGCGTCAAATGCAATTATTAGCTCTGGTATCGAATCGCTGACGGGCAAGTCAACAGAAGATTTTGTGAGTATGTTAATAAACTACGTGGCAGGTAATGCTGTTAATGTACTGGCGCAAGGTGCTGAACTCGGTAACCTCGCCAATGCAGGCTCGTTCTTAGCAGCAAACGAGAATGCACTTTCGATGGGCGGACGTAAGTTAACGGGCGAAGAGGTTGCTGAACTGCGTGAATACAACGCCGAAATACAACGCCGTGAAAACTCCCAGAAGACATTCTTTGCGCGCATGTTTGACCTTAACGACGCTCAGTCATTACTTTCTAAGAATACTGTTCAAAACCCAAATGTTGCATCTGTTTCCGCATCCACTCAGTCGTTCCTCAAAGCTCCGGCGAGTCTGCTTTCAAACGTAAGTAGTATTTTGTCACCACGCGCGCACGCAGCAGCAACAAATTATGACTTTGGCGTGCCAACATATGGGTTCAGCTTGTCCGAACGACGTGACGCACGATTCAGCGACCCATACGAGAGCGCAGAGAAGATTTACGACAAACTAGACAAACTCAACGAGGAATATGGGGAATGTTTTCAGGTGAAGATCACAAAGGATGGAAAACTAACACAAGAGGAGGGTGTACCGTACACTAAGATACCTGACAAATGTAATGGTAATAGTGAGGATTTATTGCGCTACCGATTCTGGGTCGCTGACACAGTACTCAGTAAAGGTCTATCGTGTATGGACGGAATGGACGAAAACGACTGTACTGAGCTTGGCTTCGGCAGTACTGGTGATACGAACGAATCGGCAGCAAATGCCTCAACAAGCAATCCTAATCTTTATATGATTGGCGATTCGTTATCAATCCATCTTCGATCAGGAGGCACAGCAGATATCGTCAAGCGTTTTAAAGAAAATGGCTGGACAGATGTTTGTGTAGAGGCAGAAGAAGGTAGGCCACTTGGGGCGAGCGAAATGACTCAATCTTTTGCCGAGAAGGGAGAGCCACCAATTGACTGTCGCGGGGCAACCAACACAAAAACAAAAGGCTTACTTCAAATCAATCAACAACCAGACAAAGACGCCATCGCAAAGGCGGGCACGGTAGTTATCTCACTTGGTACGAACGATGGGCCGTCTGCATTCACATCATTCAGAGATAACGTCAAAAAGATGGTTACCGATATAAGAACAATTAATCCTGCAGTGCAAATTAAGTGGATAAATACATACACTGCACGTGATGTCACGAGTGGTGGTACGTATCTCATTAAGGATTTCGACGAGATGAATCGTATTCTGGGAGAAGTCTCGAAAGAAATGAACTTTGAGGTGCTTGATTGGCATAGTGTTGCTGCGCCAAATTACTCGTCCGACCCTATTCATCCTAACCCTGTTAAGTATGCTGATTTTATTCTAGAGAAGGTAGGGCGTCCCGCAGTAAACTCTTCGGGCGTAAGTGGTGTCACATGCCCTGATAACCTCGAAGAAAAACCCGACAAACCCGGTTATTTCAAAATGCCAGATGCGCCGAACGGGGAATACTCAATCTACTCTGTTCCTGCACGAAGATATGGAAGTAAACAACTCGTTTGTGTCTTAAGTACTGTCGCGAAAGCATACAACACCTTATACGCTGGTAGATCAAAAATGGATATCGGTGATCTTAACGCTGACGGACACAGTTCCCACTACAAAGGAATTGCCGTTGACTTGGACGCCAAAGGCGAGCTAGCTGCCGCTGATCACACGGGCTCAAAGCGAGGTACCTACGACAAGGAGGCCACAATAGCTCTCGGAAAATTATTAGTGGATACAGGAGCTATCCAAAATATCTGGTGGTGCGAACCTGGCGCGGTCGGGAAACCTAAAGGAATTGCACCTCGTCCTGAGCATCTATCTGGAAACGATGGAACTATGAACGCGATTCGTGATTATGCCAAAGAAAAAGGAACACCGATTACGTTGTATTGCATTTCAGGACACCAGAATCACTTTCATGTTGATATAAAGGAGGAGTTTGCGCTACAAGGATCATGGAAGCCATGACATACAAACACAGGTTAGGTATCGGACTCCTTTTACTACTGACGGTATTCATGTCGTTTCAAAACACTGTAGTGTACGGGCTCTCTGCGGCACAAAAAGCACTTATCGAAAGTGGTGTACATGACTACAATATTGAGGAACCTGATTGTAGTGCAGTTGGAACTCCTACAATTCCTGGTGGACAGCAGGCCGCAACTTCTGCTCCACCAAAGTCGATATACATGCTTGGTGATTCGATAACAAACGGTGCAATTGCCAAATATAAGAAGGCTTTTGATGCAGCCGGCATCAGTAGTTATGTCAATGCGTCGGGAGGTAGGTCCTGGACTGGTGGCGGTATAGCAGGAGCCGTCACACCTGAAGGAAGTCTAAAACCCGGAAAGGACGCAGTCATCGATGATAAACAAAAAATAAAGGAAGCGGGGGGGATTATTATTGCCTTAGGGACCAACGGCGGTGAAGCCAACAACCCGATCTCCGAGATTATTGATACTTTCCGTTCCGCAGACTACAACCCAACTGCACCGATATGGTGGGTGAATACAGCAACCGTGAAGGGCCTAGAAGCTCTTGGACCATTTAATAAAAAACTTGATGAGCAAGCTACTGCGCAAAACTTTAACGTAATTTCGTGGGCAAAAACAGTTAATCCAGCAGGCGACCCGTATGTGATGCCGACAGATAATGCTGCGGGGTTTATTGCTGGGGGCGATAATGTACACCCATCGGGGGCAGGGCAGGATGCACTTGTAAAACAAGTTGTCGACACAATAGCCGCCGGGGTGAAGCCTTCTATTCAAGTAAGTGGTAATACCTGTAAGTGTGAAGCGCCGGGCATTGCCGGATCACCGACTTTAAAGGGCGGTACAAACCCTGAAATTATGTTTAATTACTATGTTGACCTTGGCCTTTCGCCTGCACAGGCAGCTGGAATAACTGGTAATGCTATGGCGGAAAGTGGCGCAAATATTGATCCTAGGATTCGTAGCCCAGCTGGTTACACCGGTATATTTCAATGGGATAAAAGTAGTCGTTGGCCTCGGTTAGTTAGCTGGGCAAAAGAAAAGGGTAAAGATGAATACGCTCTGGAAACCCAGATGGAATTTGCATGGCTTGAGGCAACAGAGCGCGGCATTGATCAAGAAATGAAGAATCAGAATACTGTCGAACTAGCGACTTGGTATTGGGGACGTTTCTTTGAAATTGCAATAATTAATGGCAGTAAAAGTAAAGAACCTCTTACGAACGTGCAGATACTTGATAAAAGAACAAATTTTGCCCGTGACGTACTGGCTTCGTTTGGAGGCAATACACCTTCAACAATAAGCGCAACAGAATCCTCCGGTGATACAGGTGCAAAAACTGTTGTCGCACTTGATCCAGGTCACGGTGCAGCAATCCCTGATTACACTGATCCGATAACTGGACTAAAAGACCGAGAAACGGCTAACTCTCCAGAAAGAGAAGACGTACAAGATGTTGCTAATCGCATTAAAACTAGTCTCGAAAAAGACGGTTACTCCGTCATATTGCTGAAAGACACTGCCGATGGCAGTATTAACAAAAGGGAGCGCGTTAATAAGGCGATTAGTGCGAATGCTAACTTAGTAGTAAGTCTCCATACAACACCTGGTGAGCAGAATGAAGTGTGGCCGCAAAGGGTGGGTAAATTCCGTGAGAATAATGACGACAAAAAGCGTGTTACTTTTGAGAACGAAGAGACAGCTGTTGCAAGTGATAAATTTGCGAAAGCTATCGCCGAAGAGCGTACCAAAACACAGGGTAAGCCAGTCGATACCGATGAAGACCAATCGTCGCAGAAAGCAGCCTTCTCTGCAGAAAGAGATGGTCTTAATGCTTCAGGGGATATATCGCTCGTTCAGTTATGGTCCACTGATATCCCGTGGGTCTACAACGAAATCGGTCAAGATGGTCCAGGAAACAGTATTACTGAACAAACAAAACAAGCTTATGCTGATGGTGTTGTGAATGGTATTAAGAAGTCTCTGCCTGTTAGTGCAGGATCAAACACGACGAACTGCGTTGATAGTACTTCAGTTGGCTCGGGCGATCTTGCTGCGACCATCAAAGCATATGCTTGGCCTGATCAACGCAACACAGGTGACGCCAATGCTCGAGAGATGATGCCGGCATATAAAGAGGCTGTGGCAAAATCAACAGCCGAAGGAATTTATAACGGGGGGACTACATATGATGGAATTGACTGTGGCGGCTTCGTAACACTCGCACTTCTTAATAGTGGTTATGAGCCGAATTATAACTTTGCCGGTAAGGGTGGGCCGACAGGCACTCAACTTGACTGGGTGCGAAAGAATTGGCAGAAATTGGGTAGGGGTAACGAAATTAACACTGGCACACTTCAGTTAGGTGATGTTGCATTTCGAGTGACATCAAGTGGCGGAAATGCAGGTCATACTTTTGTATACGTTGGCCAACTAGACGGGTTTAATGGTATTGTGGCATCAGCGGGACTTAATAATCGTGCACCCTCCGCAAATGGTGGTTATGACGATAAGAATGTTACTAAATCATCATACGAATGGTATAGGAAGAAGTAGATGCAAAGATCTCAAACAAGAATAAAGGTATTTATTACAGCCATTGCAATAATCACGGTAGCTATAATACTCTATTTCTTGATTAGCGGTATATCAAGACGTGGTGAGACAAAGTTAAACATTCAGACTATTCCCTCGAGTGCAGAAGTTAAAATTGACGGGAAAGCGGCAAGAAAATCAACCTACCTATCACCCGGAGAACATACCTTAAGTATCTCCGCTTCTGGCTTTGAAACTCAAGAGGATACAGTGAATATTAGTAACGGCGCTACGACACGATACTACCCATTAACACCAGTGTCTGAATCAGCTAAAGCTTGGGCAAAGAAGAATCAGACACTCTACTTGCAGCTTGAGGGAAAAGTGGCAGAACAAAATAGAATTGAAGGGGAGACATTTGCAAAGAATAACCCTATTACGAATGTATTGCCTTATCGGGGTGCTTTATATGATATTGAGTATCGTCAGAAGGCGAATGGTCAGATTGTCATCCTAATAATTGCTGATAGCGCTGAAAACAGAGCGTTTGCACTACGGAAGATAGAAAATATGGGTTATCAACCGACTGATTTTGAGATAGAGTTTCCCGTTAATTTTTCTAATGTGTTCGACAATTTAGAGGAGTACGAGGAAGGTTAGTATGTCTAGACGCAGATTGATTGTTTTGTCGTTACTACTAATAATTGTATGTTTCCTTATCTTCATAGGGGTGCAATATGTGAACTCTTTTAACACAGTTAAGATCCTCATAAAGCAACCACCTACAGAATCCGTTACAGTAAAGATTTACCCCCTGATCGACCACGAATCGTCGACTAAAGACTACGAAGATAAAACACCACTAAAAGAAACGAGTAGTGACATTAATATACGTCTCAAAAATGGCGAGTACGTCATAGTGATACCTGAGGGCACGGTCTATGAACCACTCGTACAAGAGTTCGCCGTCGATGCATCACGTAAAGATGCCGTAGTACTACCTCGTTATAGTAGTCAAGGCCTAGAATCTCAACTTAACAAACAAAGATCAGATATCCGAGCCGTGCTATACACTCAGTATGATTTTCTAAACCCCAAGAAGCGGCTATATACATTCTTAGACGAGAAACTACACTTACAGGGTAATTGGTATACCGCTACCGTTCGTGAGTTAATCCCTGGCAGAAACAAATCAGATATATATCGTATCGTTGCCCAGAAGAAGGAAGATAATTGGATTCTGGTAACGATTCCTCCGGATCTAGTAATTAGTAATGTAAGGTACCCTGACATACCTAGGGAAGTTCTCCTTGACCTTAATGGGCGTCAATCTATAGCTGACTTACAGTAATAAGGTGGGCTGCTTGAAACTGTTTCTTGGCTACATCCGCATCGGTTGTCGTTATAAATGTCTGGTAGTTCGTTAGATACTTTGTAAGAGCCTTACGCCGAGCCCCGTCTAATTCACTAAAGACATCATCAAGCAGAAGGAGGGGTTTTTCTTGGCGAGCCTGTTCAAGTAATTGTAGTTCTATGATTTTAAGCGTGAGGAGGAGTGTACGAATCTCACCACGAGAAGCGGTTTGCTGTTGTAGATGACCGTTCAGGAACACTATAATATCTTCACGATGCGGTCCTACTGAGGTGAAGCCACGCAAGGTATCAAGTTGGTGTCGCTCCTCTAGTTTCTGGTGTAGGTATGATCCGTAGTTTTGTGCCGGTATGTCTGGTTGGTAGATAATTTTTACTTCATTCACTTTACCAGCAATTGCACTATAGGTTTGGCTGGCAAGCGCATTTATTGACTCAATTAACTCAAGTCGTTTCTGGACAATCACCGCACCAAACTCGCTCAAACGCAAATCCCAGACAAACAGTTGATCCCTAGCTATAAATTCCTGCTTCTTAAGTAAATTATTCCTTTGGAGTAGTGTTCTTTTGTAGTTTGCCCACGTTTTGATATAGGTACTGTCAATCTGTTCAATAATTGTGTCGAGAAACTCTCTTCTCAGGTCGGGCGCACCAACTAAGAATTGAAGATGGTTTGGCTCAAATAACACTACCGGTATTGTCTGTGCTGTACCTATTCGAATATATGATTTATCGCCGATTGTGAGTGTTTTTTTAAGTTTACCGAGTTCTTCCTGAATCTTTATTGTTCGTGTGTCATTAGGAGTGTCTGCATCGATCCGCGCCCACTCATATGTATGCGCTATGAGTTCTTGGTCTTTTGCCCGAAACGACTTACCGCGACAAATCATCAGTATTGCCTCTAGAAGATTGGTTTTGCCACTCGCATTTGGTCCGATAATAATATTCACCCCATCTTCAAACTCAAACGAGGCATCCTCGTACGATCTGAAGTGCTGTAAACGAATATCGGTAATCATGAACCTATTGTATCGAACTAGCTCTTCAGCGGCATGATTATGTGCGTGTAGTCTTTGTTTTGGACGGCGCGCAGCACGCTCGGCTCAAGCTTACCATTAAAGCTAAATTCAACTTCATCACCACCGACCGCGTTAAGTGCATCAAGTAAGTAGCGAGAATTAAGCGTAATCTCACCACTACCAGAAACTTTTGCTGGTGCACTGGCGGTATTTTCACCAAGTTGTGAGGCTATTGAATGAATACTAATCGTTTGTGCGTCCTGGTCTAGCTTCAGCGTAATACTTCCGGCGTTTTCGCGAGCAAAAAGGGAGGATACCTTGGCTATATTAGTGAACTCACTTCTTTTTACTTCTGCAGATGAGTCAAAGTGTTGCGGTATGAGTTTTTGGTAGTCTGGGTATTTACCCTCAATTAATCGTGTTACAAGCTCAATATCACCAATTCTAAACTGTACTTGCTGTTCATCATTCGTGACAATAATTTCTTCATCACTATCAGTAATAAGACGAAGAATTTCTGTTAAAGCGTTTGCCGGTATAAGGAGAGATAATTCATGCTTACTTGTGGTGAGGTTTTTCTCTGCTAATCGGTAACTGTCAGTTGCAGCCATGAATAGTTTCGATCCATCACTGTGAAGGTAAATACCAGTAAGTACAGGACGTGTTTCGTCGCTCGATGCCGCAAATACCACCTGCTGCAAAGCTTTTTTAAACTCCTGTGCTTGAAGATTCCATGTCGTACCATCGTTGATTGCCGGCATAACAGGGTATTCTTCGGCTGAAGTTCCATTAATAGTTGAGTTATATTGATCTGTTTTTATATGGAGTTTAGTTTCTTCAAGCTCAATATCAATCACGCCAGAGGGGAGACTACTAACAAAATCTTGAAGCAAACGAGCTGGGAGGGTTATCGTTCCTTCTTCTTTAACTTTTGAGCCGATGTAGTGTGTAATTGCTATATCAAGGTTTGTTGCCGCAATGCTAAGTCGGTTATCAATCGTCTTAAATAAAACATTAGAGAGGATGGGTAAGGTACTTCGACTATTAGCTATTCTAGAAACACTATTTAGTGCGCGATTGAGGTTTTCTTGTGTGACTTGAAGCTTCATGAGCTTATTCCTTTATATATATTAGTAGTTATAGTAGGTCCTGTGGATAGGGTGTATAACCATTGATTAACAGATTGAAAATTGGAATTTTTACTGTGGGTAAGTTGAGTACATACTGTGCTCAGATAGTGGTATAAACTTTCCAGAAAATTAAGAATGATTTTTTTTCTGTGGGAAGCGGGTATAACTTCGCGTTTCATCCACATAGATCCAGTACGCTTATAAACAGACAATCCACAGTACCAGACCATCTTATTATGCATATAAACGTTCCTTTATTTCTGTTACTGCAGACTTTATGTCACTATCAAATGCAACTTCTTTCTCTATTTTCTCTACTGAATGAATTGCGGTTGTATGGTCTTTGCGACCAAGTTCACGAGCTATTTTAGGAAAGCTCAAATGGAGCTCGCTTCGGAGCATATACATAGCAACTTGCCGAGGCACAACAATATCTTTGTCTCTCTTAGGGCCGAGAATATCATCCATAGATATCTGGAAATGTTTAGCGGTGCGTTCAACTACCTGCTTGGCGCTGATATGTTTCGGGCGACTTCTTTGTCCACCTAGTAAACTTGTAGCAATCGGGAGATCTGGTGTAAGGTTACGCATTTCACAAAAGGCAAGCAGTTGATTCAGTGCGCCTTCAAGCTCACGAATGTTTGTAGTAACGTTATTTGCTAAGAATTCGACAACCTCTACAGTAAGGTTATTACCATGGACACTCGCTTTGGTCTGTATGATTGCACAGCGTGTTTCGAAGTCTGGGATCTGCATATCGATATTCATACCCCATGCAAAACGTGACTTTAAGCGATCTTCTAGTGTGGGTATTTCTTTCGGCGACTTATCACTACTCATTATAATCTGTTTATTGGCCTGGTGGAGTGCATTAAAGGTGTGAAAGAACTCCTGTTGAGTGGTTTCTTTACCAGCAATAAATTGAATGTCATCAACAATAAGCACATCAGCACTTCGGTAATATCCAGCAAAATCAGTGTTCTTACGATATCGAACGGCGTCAACAAATTCCTGAACGAACTGCTCAGTAGAAACATATACAATGCGTGCATCTGGCTTTCGTGCCAGGACCTCATTGCCAACCGCCTGAATCAGGTGAGTCTTACCAATACCAACCCCACCATATATAAAGAGGGGATTATACTTTGTGCCTGGGTTTGCAGCGACTGCTTGGCAAGCCGCAAAGGCTAGCTCGTTACCTGGGCCTACAATAAAGTTATCGAACGTGTAGCGTTCATTAATCCCTTGGCGATATGAGTGACTCAATGCATTCGACGATTTACGCTTCGGAGTAGAACCAGTACGTTCACCCAGAATCATTGGTTCTTCTTCATCTTTTTTTGGTGCACTGACACCAGAATGAATCTTGTAATCAATTCTTTCGGGATTCACACCATTCTTACTAAGAATATCCTCAATTAACTGGTTATATTTCCGTTCTAGCTGTTGCTTAATGAATACATTCGGTACACCAATAACAAGAACCTTGTCTTTGTATTTTAAGAGTCGAGTATTTTTGAACCAAGTGATATAACTGGCACGCGAAATAGTGAGCTCAATTTCTCCTAAGACCGCCTGCCATACATTGGTTTGTTGCATTGCTATTAATACTCCCTCGCAAATATCTAGTAACGTACCATAGCACTATACATAGAAAACAGAGTTTTCCACAAGACAAAATAGGTAGTAGTACGAAAGTACCGTAAATTTGCCAAAACAGATAGAAAGTTATGCACAGATTCTACCCTCATCTGGTAATCTGTGGAAAAAGTTTGGTTTATAGTGGAAAACTTGGTAAAATCTTTGGGTAAATATTGTTAATTTCACGCCAATCAACAAAGACTGGTTAGCTAGGTTTGTACTTATTAGCCTGACTACCGTATGATAGGTGAAAGACATCAACTAAGTTTAAGCAACAACAAGGATTACAAAGACATGCCAAAACGAACATTTCAACCAAAGAAACGCCACCGCGCACGCGAGCATGGTTTCTTCAAGCGAATGGCTAGTAAAGCCGGCCGCAACGTTCTCAAGAGTCGACGTATCAAGGGTCGAAAGCGTTTGACTCACTAGGGGTCACCAGAATGCTACGACGCGCCAACCGCTTCCACGGCTACAATAGTCTAAACGATGTTTATCGTAATGGGAGCACGGTTAGAGCAAACGAACTATCGATTCGCTACAAAGTTAACCCAAAACGCAATCAGTACAGAGTTGCAGTTGTGGTTAGTAAAAAAGTTAGTAAATCCGCCGTTGTACGTAACCGAATTAGACGACGAGTATTTGAAATCATGCGTCAACAGGGCGACGCAATACACCAGCCATTCGACATTGTAATATCGATTCATAGCGAAAACATTGCAGATATGCCTACACTTATACTGAAGGATATTCTTCTCGGGCAACTAAGTCGTGCTAAAATTACCGCTCGAAGCCATGTTACTGACTAGTTCACATGGTAGAATAGAATAAAGGGAGAAATATGTTTACTACACTGATAGTCCAACCGATCTTTAATATCCTTGTCGTTATTTATGCGATTCTGCCGGGTCATAACTTCGGTGCAGCAATTATTTTATTCACCATCCTTATAAGAATGCTCATGTGGCCATTGGTCAAGAAGCAGCTTCATCACGCCAAAGCAATGCGTGCTCTGCAACCAGAACTTAAGAAAATCAAAAAAGAAGCCAAGGGTGATAGAGCAAAAGAACAAGCCTTAACGATGGAACTGTATAAAGAGCGACAGGTAAATCCATTCAGCTCAATAGGTCTTCTCATTATTCAGATTCCAATTTTCCTGGGTCTATACAGCGGCATTAGGCGTATTGTTGACGATCCTAGCCAGCTTATAAGTTTTGCATACCCTTGGGTTCAGAATCTGAGTTGGATGCAAGAATTGGCAACTGACATCGGTAAGCTTGATGAAACTTTATTCGGAGTTGTTGACTTAACACGGGCTGCGCTTAATCCGGGTGGCGGTATATATTGGCCGGCAATGATCATTGTAGTTTCATCTGTTATTGCGCAGTATTATCAGAGCAAACAACTCATGCCGTCGCCAAAAGAGAAAAAATCACTCCGGGCCATACTTAAGGACGCTTCTTCGGGTAAACAAGCTGACCAGTCGGAAATGCAAGCCGCTATCACAAGTAAAACAATGTTGCTTCTTCCTGGTATGATCTTTCTTGTCACGGTGAATCTTGCTTCGGCATTGTCTCTTTATTTCCTCGTCAGTTCATTGGTTGCAATCATCCAACAAACAATTGTACTCCGAAAAGATGAAGAAGAGATGGAAGTGATCGCGAGTAGTCCTTCAAAAGACAAAGCAATCGAAGGCGAAGTTATCTCTCCCAGGAAAGCTCCCAAAACAAAAAGCACAAAAAAAACTCCCAAGAAACGTAACAAGCGGAGGAAATAGATATGACCGACGATACAACCACGCCAATGGAAGAGGGTAAGGGAGTCGAAGAATCAATCCAATACGCAAAACGTTATATTGAGGATTTACTGTCATTCTTTGGTTTGAATATTGATGTGTATGCAACCAACAGTGAAGATGAGGTTATTGAGCTACATGTGCCTTCAACGCATCTCAACGGCTTTTTGATTGGTCAGCGAGGCGACACAATGCGAGCCCTACAGTTCATGATTATGACGGCACTCCGCAACCAAGGTTACGTAATGACTCGAGTTAATGTAGATATTGCTGACTATAAAAAGAACCATGCAGATCGTCTTGTAGAGCAGGCACAAGAATGGATGGATAGTGTCAAGAAGTCAGGCGAGCCAATGCATTTACAGCCAATGAATGCCGCTGATCGTCGTGTTATTCATAAAGCCGCGGGGGAAGCTGGTCTCGTTACCGAATCAGAGGGTGAAGGCCGCGATCGGCACATTGTTATCAAGCCCGCAGCACAATAAGCTGAAAAAATACTTGTGTTTTGGTATGACCAGGCGTATAACATAAGCAACTTTATAACAAAGGGTGCATATAATGACGTAGTACGACAAACCAGCTAGGTGAGGAGTATAGATGATTTGTCCCGAGAAGTCACCGATGAATACGCTCCGGGTGTAGTATTCATCGGTGTCAGGCTCGAATTGGCAAACATGACATACAAAACTTCCGAACCAGTAGTCTACTCATATTGCCAAAAGGGGTAGGGGACAAGTACGCAACAAACCGTAATAGTTACAAAACTATAAAATTGAAAAAAAGCAAACAATTGTATAATATGTTTTTTAACAAAGTAGGGTAGTTGTCAATAAATCACTAACAACAACTATGTTATAAAAATTGGTTGAAGACGTCGAGAGTTTGTTGCGCCATTCGTTTCCATGAATACCCCCCTGCCACTAAAAAACCTTTATCGCGCAACTTGTTCGCTATTTGTTTATTATTGATAACAAGATCAATATTGTGCGACATATCATTTACGTCAAGTGGATTGAAATACACAGCACCATCTTTGATGACTTCTGGCATACAAGATGCATTACTACTAACTACCGGTGCCCCATGTATCATTGCTTCAATTGGCGGTAACCCAAAGCCTTCACTGAGACTCGGGAAAACATATGCCTGGGTGTGTTCGTACAGCCATCGTAGCTCCCCTTCTGATACAAAGTCGGTGAACATAACATTTGATATATTACGTTTCTTTGTTTCGGCAGCAATACGGGCGTATAGGGCGTCTTTTTTGCCAACAAGGACGAGATGAAGCTGAGGATTTGACTTTTGAAGCTCAACAAACGCGTCGATGAGTCTAGGTAGGTTTTTGTGAGGCAACGGACGGCCAACATACATAATAAACGCCTTATTACTGAGAGCTTTGATTGGGACCGGCGCGTCAGAAATTTTGTCGGCAGCCTCGAGCGTAACAGTTATCTTTTTATCAGGTACCCGACAATATCGCATGATATCACGCTTGACGAATTCCGTTGGTGTCAACAAATGACGTGATTTATGAGCTACCCAGATATTGACGAGTTTGTAGACTTCACGCTTGAAGGTAAAAACGAACCAATTCTTTTGAGGATTACGAAAGCGCACCGTAGTAAGATCTTGCATCATAGTAACTGTTTTTCCAAAATATAGTACTGGCTGCTGTACCATTGAGAAAAAAACAAGATCTGGCTTAAGTGAGTAGATTTGCCACAGAAGACGTAACTGCTCAGCAAAAGTAAACTCTTTGTGGGGTGAAGCAATGGCAGTAAAGCGCGGCGCAACTGTGTTTATAAACGATAAACGGTGAGGTTTAGTTAATACGATGAATTCGTGTTTAGAGGGAATATCGTGCAAATGCTCAACGAGCTTATCTATGTAGCGACCGGACGTTGTGCCTGACTCGCGAGCATCAATTACGATTCGGCTCATATGGTGCCGCCCTTCTCTATCCAGAGTTTTATGTAATTAGCATCAACCACTCGATGTCGTTGTATAGTCCGTCGCTTGCTCAATGTTCCGGGTAATAGAACTACGCTTCTAAAAAAAGCTCGCACATATGTAATGAATTCGCCATCCCGTATTGAACCGACAGCCATACGAACTAACTGTACAAAAAAACGCGGCTTATATCTCCAGTACAAAAAGCCAGGCATATTCTTGTTGTAGAGCAGTACGTAATTCTTGACACTGTGGTAGCGGCGGAATGTGCCGAGTCGATCACTCGTTTTGCCAATGTGATGGAAGGCACGAGCCGAAGGCTGGTAATATACGTGCCAACCCATTAACTGAGCACGGAAACTGATATCAACATCTTCAAAGTATGCAAAGTAGTCTTCATCAAATAAACCAATCTGTCTAAGCATCTTTGTACGATACAGACTTGCTCCACCAGACGCAGCAAAAACTTGGCCCGGACTCTCGTACTTATTGTTGTCAGGCTCGTTTCTACCACGAGAAAACGGCATGGCGTTCTTACGAATAAATTCACCAGTACTATCAAGGTGTTTCTTGTCTATCCTCATAAGTTTTCCGGTAACAATTCCCGTGTGTGGTTGTTTGTTCATGACAGTAAGCAACTCTTTTAACCAGTCCTTATCAGCAATAGCATCATTATTGAATAGGGCAACAGAAGAGCAACCAAGATCGATAGCAAGTTCTATGCCGCGATTAACTCCGCCCGCAAAACCATAGTTTGTATCCATCTGTAGGACAGTTACCGATGGATATCGTGTTTTTATGAGGTCAACAGAATTGTCGCTCGAGCCATTGTCAACAACGATGATCTGAGCTTTTGTGCTTTGACGCACAAGTGAACGCAAGCAATCATCAAGGAGCGCTTCGCCATTCCAGTTCGGCACAACAACTGCTACCTGCGATTTATTAATCATGAAACCCTAGGACCCTTTCTGAATGCTAATCTCAGGATATAACTCTTCTAGTATATACTCTGGAACGGTTATTTTCTTGCCTAACAAATCACCTTTCCATTTACCGGTTGGTATACTGAAGCCTTTTTTGGAGCGGTCAATAATATCTTTAGGTAGAATTTTGCGGTATGCATGTTTCATAAGGCCCTTTAACTCCCCTCCATGGTAGCGAATATCCTCAGGTACAGAGAATACGTATTCAATGAGCTCCGTCGATAGCAACGGAACACGACATTCAAGCGCGACAGCCATACTGACTCGGTCAACTTTTGTCAGGATATCGTCAGGCAAATATGTATGAAAATCAAGGTATTGCAAACGCGTCAGCACAGGCAGTGCTGTTTCATAGTATTGTTTGTAGTACCAATGATCATCATAGTCTTTGCTTATATTAAGTGTTAAACGATATGGTGCCTTTTGTTCTGGAGTCAGTCCGCCCATCAAGCTTGTGTAGAAATCGAGCTCTAGATCAGTGTTGCTGCGTTTCTTGCCACGGAGTCGTGTAAAGATACCTCCGCCGTTACTATGAACATATGATGCTACCCCATCAACGAATTGTTGGTACCAATTGTAGCCACCGAAAACCTCGTCGCCACCATCACCGGTAAGAACAACAGTCGAACTGTCTCGCGCCAGCGCGGAAACCTTGTAAACAGGAAATGCAGAAGTATCAGCGAAGGGTTCGTCATACCATGTTCGTAACTTTGCAAACGATCGCTTAACTTCACCTACGCCTAACACCCGACGTACATGATTCGTCTTAAAGGCTTTTGCTACCATATCTGCAAAATGTGTTTCGTCATGCTCCTTTATATCAAAGCCAATTGAGTAGGTGTTGAGTTTAGACGAGTAATCTTTTGCCGCTGCGACAACTACACTTGAGTCCATGCCGCCACTCAAAAAGAATCCAATGGGAACATCACTCATTAGTTGCTGCTCGACCGCCTTGCTAACAAGTTGACGAGTCTTCGCGCTCGCAGTAGTAAGGCTGGTGGCCCGCGTCTTGGTACTAAGCTGCCAGTACCTTGTTTTTTCGATTGTGTCAGCAGGAAGGTCGTAACACAAATAGTGTGCTGGTTCTAATTTGTAGACATTTTCATATAGTGTCTTTGGGGTTGGGATATAACGATACGTCAAAAAATCGTACACGGCCGTTTTATCAACCATTAATTTATCTGCAGGAATAAACGCTTCTATCGCCTTGAGTTCTGATGCCCAAACCAGTTGCTTATCGATATGTGCGAAGTAGAGTGGTTTAATACCTACGCGGTCACGAACGAGGTATAACTTTTGCTTGCTCGCGTCGTACAAACTAAATGCATACATACCTTCAAGTTTTTGTACGAGTTTATCCATACCCCATGCCTTGTATCCGTATAGTAGAATTTCAGAGTCAGAACCACTTTTAAATGTATATCTACCCTCAAGCGAACGTTTAAGACTCTGAAAGTTATATATCTCACCATTCACTGTAATGACGATATCCTCGTGTAGCATCGGTTGTCGTCCGTTTTCAGATAAGTCCATAATACTAAGGCGTTGATGTCCCATATACACAGATGTGTCCGACCAATCGTTTGATTGGTCGGGTCCGCGATGTCGCAGGCACTTGAGCGCCTTGCGACTTCTTGGCAAATCTGTACTACCTGTGTGCCCAAAAATTCCACACATATTACGAAGCTTTTGTCCGAAGTAGAGTTATTCCAGGGTCTGTGAAAACCTCAAAGTCTTTTTTGATATACTTTTTGGCAATCTCTTCCATCTTTTTTGGTGCCAACGGTTTGTCGTAGCGCGGACTTAAAGCGTCAAAGGTGTCGTGAATACCGTACTCAACGATGAAAGCGTTTGATTTATTAGCAAATTTTTTGCTTGAGCGATAATTGAGAAAAGGAACGAATATATGGTTAAACTTCTGGCCGATTGTAAAACGGTTCGTAATGTTTGTAATGTAGAAAACCGGCCACGCGTATAGTTTTATGACAGAATACAAGAAAGGTGAAGGTAGTTTGTTTGTGAGAGGCAAAAGTGCATATTTCCAGCGCCACCTCTGAAATCGACTGTCAGAATAGGAATGCACAAAGACATCACCATCTTTTTTGGCAAACTTCAGTATATGATCAAGTGTTGCTGCGGGGTCGGGAGTATGTTGGAGTACTCGATGGCAAAAAACAATGTCAAACGATTTTTCTTTGAGATGAAGATCGGCAATACTATCCTGAACGAGTTGAAGGTTAGAAAAGTTTGCATTTTTCTTGAGGTTTTTTTGTGCAGTATCGACACCGGCAATATCAACTGATAAAACCTTCGCGCCGAGATTAAGAAGGATTTCTGTATCAGGACCCGCACCACAGCCGCACTCCAAAATCGTCTTACCTTTAAAATAATCAGCAGGCCACTGAGTTCTATTGAGCAGAGTATTACGTCTATCGACCGTACCATTGCGAGAATCTAATTGGAGCGTTGCGTGATTGTCTCGTAGCCGAGAAAAGTTACCCGTAGAGTAAGAAATATCTGGCGTAAAACGTGGAATATTATTACGAATCTTATATCGCGTACCTGCACCCACCAAACTATTACCAACCTGTTTTAACGGAACCTTACCCTCCACAAAATAACGAGCAAATGTTTTATTGAGCATCTTTTGGAACCTCCGGTCTTCCCATTTTTCTAATTTCCAACATTACATCATCATACTCCGGAGGAGGCTGAAACGCAGATAGTTTTTTCATAATCATTGCAGGATTGTCATAACCTGTGAGTTGATGAGATTTTTCTACAAGCTTATTAGCTGCTGCAAAATGTTCAAACTCTTCTCGTACCTCGTCCTTAGATAGTTTCAAGCTTGATTTGTGCGCAGATCCTACGGTATAACCCGCCAACAACACGGCAAAATCTTTATCCTCAACTTCTTGTCTGCGCCAAAACGGCATAATCCGTTTTGTAAGGCTGGCATGTTTAATACCATGCGCAAAGCCTTTTCTAAATATGTCGGCATACGATTGCTCAAAATCATGCAGTCCGCACACGATATCAGTAATATCAACATAATGTCCAGTCTTGTGCATTGTCTTGATGACTGTCGCTTCTGGACGAATATTTACTTGCGGAATGAGTGTTAGGGCATCCTTGAGTCGAGCTGTGCGATACAGCTTCATTCCTCCGACGCGTACCCCGCCAAAGAATTTATCAAGCATAGATGACTGGACGCAGAATACGGATTTTGGCTGTGATTCGCCACGTTCATAGAGTTTGTTGATAATATCGTCGCAGGCGAGTATATCTGCATCGACAACTAAGGTCCACTTTCGACGTGATGCAATACCGATTTCATATGACTTTCGCAGTGCGCTACTGAAAGGAGTTTCGCGAATAAGATGAATATTTTTCTGTCGTATTTGATGCGAGAGCAAAGTGTAGCAAGCTTGTTCTGTTCTTTCGCCAACGCCACGAATAACAACAGTTACGTGATTATCTACTGCCCGTTTGCTGCGGAGACTAAACATGATTATCAACAAGCTCGTTCAGTTTTGTTAGAGCGAAGGACGTGTCATGATGAGCCGTTAGTACTACTTCAGGCATATTCCTGATATGTAGCGGCTTATCGACAATATGGTGCCACTCTACATGATTCATAAAAAGTGCGTAACCAAAACTGAGCTGATCACGTTTGCTATAGTTCTTGACTTCATACCACCACGTGTTCATCACCCCAGGTAGTTTCTTGTTTTTTAGATTGAACATGAGCAAGCCATTCTCGGCGAGAATCTTGCCACCGAAGCCCGATGCCTCATAGCGAGCAACCTGTTTTTTCATAACAGCAGGATCATCCTTTTTTCGCAAAATACAGGCTTCAAGTTCTTCTTGAATTGTCTGCCGATGTTGATGTGGAGTGCTAGCAACTGGCTTGCCGGTTTTTAAGAATTGTTCTAACAGCGGGTAAAGAGACTCAACTATAAGTAAGCTCGAATCTATCCATATGACCGCATCATACTCTGCGAACAGTTCATGAGGGTGTGTTTTAACGTAACGGATCGTGCGACCAGCATCCTTTTCAGCGACAGGGAATGGTCGAATATCATACACGCCGTAGCCACTCACGTTTTCATCAGTATATGCCACATAGTCAAAACGGTCGTCAACAACAGCAGGCAGCTTCAAAGTATCATATCCTGCGCTAAAGGACGTACAAATTACATACTTGCGTTTTATGTTCTGCTTGGCATAGTGTTTAACCTGTCTAATATATGCATCTGAGCTATGAAGACGACGTACAACACTTTCGTTAAACCGGATAACAAGTTTTATGTTTTCGTCCTTGAGCCAATCTGCGTCAACAAATGTATCTGCAAGTTCACCCCAACGTGATGCGGCTACTTTCCAATTCTGTTGCTGTGTAGGTATTTCTGCCCACTCAATTCGTAACCATGGGTCATCAGTTTTCTTCATTCCTTCAAGCACTGTTCTCTCGGCTTCTTCGTAACTGCCCGAATACCGGAGTGCTTGTGTGAGCGCTACCCAGGCGCTTGCCGGCAGCTCACCGTGCCGGCTAAGGGAAAGTTTGAAAGCATTAACAGCTTGCTTCCACTTATTTTCGGCTGCAAGCGTTTGTGCGCGGGCCAACAAAAGCTCTTGATTATCGGGATTCTTGGTAAGCGCTAAATCTACCGTAGAAAGCGCGGTCTTATAGTCACCACTCTTCGCAAGGCAGTGAACGAGTCGGGCGATATATTTTGGTGTAGACTTTGTGCTCGGGCTTTCCTGGATGATGCCTTGCCAAGCGCCTATCGCGGTGTTCCATTCCTTGGCTGCGGTAGCAACCTCAGCATACTCAATAGAAAGCGACAGATCGCTTGGGTATTTTTCTCGGCCTACTGCGACAGTCTGAACCGCTTGTTGAAACTTAAGTTGACTACGTTCAGCAACAGAGAGTTGACGATAGGCCTCTGCAGGAGCCTCCTTGTTCAGCGTAGTTATGTAATTGCGCCACAATGCTTCGGCGCGTGCCCACTGCTTTGTTGCTGTGGCTTGTGCGGCTGCCATGGTTTTCTCTGCAAGTTGCTCTTGCTGTTCTGTTACGGATAGCCCTGACGTCGGTTTATTTAATCGGTTTCTCACCGATCCAAGTTTTCCCCGTATTTTATGTGATATTTTCTTCATAGTTTCGTCGGTCTAGTAACAAAACTGTTTAAGCGCAGACAGCGTTATTACTCAAAGTATAATAACAGATTAACGGTACAGTTTCTCGGCAGCTTCACGCATTCGTTCAAGTAGCGGATTGTGCTGCATGGTAGTTATTGAACGATGTATGCGGGGTTTGCCGTGTAATCGTGCGAGTGTCTCCGAGCCAGATTTCATGAGCTTAATGCGTTTTGCGCTATCATAGCTTTTTGATTTGCTATGGAAAATATAGGTATCAGTAGCAATGACAATTCCGAAGCCTGCATCAATTGCCCGGAAGCAATAATCGTTCTCTTCTCCGTAGCCCGATGGGAAACTATCCTCGTCAAAATAACCTACAGTAGAAATGACAGGGCGCGAGATGCCAAGACAGAAGCCGTGTGCTAAGGGAACTCTCGGGAAGATTTTGAGCGACCACTTCTCACAGTAACTATTCATCTCATCAATCGACACGCCTTGTGGCAACACATTAATTGCCGTTTGATCTTTTGAACTGAGGTGTTGTGGTATGGATTGATGACTGGCAGCTGATGATAATGGGCCGACAATTCCGGCGCCAGGTGTTGCGGCAAGCGCTAAGTCCATTTTTGACACCCAATTTTTCGTCACGACAGTGTCACTATTAAGCAATATAACCAAGTCAGCAGAAGACAATCGTAGGCCTGCGTTGGCAGCCTTGGTGTAGCCGCCAGCTTGTTTGTTTCTATGAAGACGTGTCCAGGACCGTGTTTTGCAGAACTGCTTGAGATAGTCAGCAGTCTGTTGGTCGGAGCCGTCATCCACGACAATAAGTTGCATTCGTTTGTCCTTATACAGTTCTACTGATTCCAAACACTTAGTGACATCATCCAGAGCATTATGTACACATACAATGACGTCAACGCTTTTAGTTTTTGTTGCCGCTTTGGTCACGTTCTGTTTCATCGGGTCGACGGGTTGACCACCAAGCGCTTGCGTAAGCTCATTCATAATACTGTTTGTTGAACCATGGTTCGTTAATACAAACGCAGCATGATTTCGAACACACAGCTCTTTGGGCAGTAAGGCGTGCCATAATAGATTAGCTCGGTCTAGTGCGTAGTTAACACTTAATTGATCGCGCTTTGTGAACTTGTCAATTTCTGACCACCAGGTGTTTAGGAAAAGCGACACGTCAGGCACACGCAAGTCAAAACCCATAAAACCGCTTTCAATGAGGTCGTTGCAATCAAACTGCATCATTCTGTAATGCTGCATTTGTGTTTCGATGTCCTCACGGGTTTCCTTTCCGAGCTGGATACAGGCTCGAGCCTCATCAAAAATTGATTTTCGAACCGGGTGGTGAATAGCTCCAACTGGTTTACCCGAATCTATAAAGCCCTGAATGATTGGTAGTATGTCGTCGACAATCATAATACTGGCGTCAAGCCAGAATACGATGTCGTAATCGGGCAATAAGATGTGCGGATGTGTCTTAACATAGCGTGCAGACCTCGTCTTATCGGCATCAAAATAGGGCAGCGGACGCACTTCAAAAACACCAGTATCTACTGTAGTTTGGTCAGTAAACAGAATATAATCGATGTCGTCGCTAATTTCTTCTGGCAACTTCAAGTAGTCATAATCACCAACAATCGCAGTGTAAATCGCGATACGGGGCTTGGCAGAACCGGTGCGCCGCTTTGACTTTACGGCTTGGTATTCTTCTATACGTTTCTTGTAGGCCTTAAGGTTGATAAGTCGCTTTGCAATACTTGTGTAGGCCCTTCCGTCCTTGAGCCTTTGCCATGTCCCGATATCGTCGGTTGTTTCAATGTCTTTTAGAAGTGGCTTCCAGCGTTCCAAAGCAGCTCGCTTATCGCCACGGGCCTCAGCTAATAATGCAAACTCTGCTAACAGCTGCTTATCATCCGGAAACGATTTCAGTCCTTTCTGTAAAGTATTATCTGATTTGTCGAACTCCTTGAGAAAACGGTACGCTCTGCTTAGTTTGAGCCAAGCATTTGCGTTTACGCTATCCGAATTTCTAATTACGGCGCGCCACTCTGTGACCGCTTTTTTCCACTCACCAAGTCCCATGGCAATCTCTGCGCATTCAATTCTAAACGGTAGATAGTTTGGGTGTCGGGCCGAACCAGCCTTGATCACTTTGAGTGCCTGCGAGTATTCACCCTTTTTTCTATACACAATGGAAAGTCGTATATAGGCTGATGATGGCGTTTTCCTTCCATACCTTTCCAAAAAACTAGTCCATAATCTCTCTGCTTCTAATAGGTTATTCTCATGCATAGCAAGTTCGGCCTTTGCTGTGATGTGCATAATCCTATTTAGTTCAGCGTCGCTTAGCGACCGCGATAAAAGAGGTGCTTTACTATTTTTTTGATCTCCCGAAGGACCCGATTGAGACCGCTTATTTTTGTGCAGCACCCTCTTGGCATGATGAGAGACGCGTCGTGGCAGTCGAGTTACTCGCCAGCTCCGAGAGCTTCTGATTGCTTCGAGTTCTCGGTATAGTTTTTCTGAATAATCCATTGCGTATAACTTCTTTTGTTAATGATAAAAATAACACACCTTTTGGTCGTCTAAATTCTAAAGGTATAATAGCAAAGATATCCCCGAAACAATAACCACAGATAACGGTCCGCCCAAAGTTTGTGAATTACTAAAACTAGCATATAATTACACTTCGTAAACCCTTATGATAAGTACAAAAAACAAGAAGAATTACGTGCTTTTTTCTGAACTCGTTCGTACTGATTTTAAGTTACGATATCAAGGTTCAGTGCTGGGGTATCTCTGGTCTCTTTTAAAGCCACTAATGCTTTTCGGTGTTCTCTATCTTGTCTTTACTGTGTTCCTGAAAGTAGGTAAAGGCATACCAAATTACGCCTACTCACTACTCCTTGGAATTATTCTTTGGACTTTTTTTGTAGAGGCCACAAGTAATTGTCTTAAATCAATCGTCGGAAGAGGTAGTTTAATTCGGAAGATCGACATTCCACGACACCTCATTCCGTTATCTACAGTGGCATCAGCATTAATCAATATGTTACTAAATCTGGTAGTACTTGGAATCTTCTTGTTGTTTGCGCCAAGCACCGCATTGTCTCCGCTGAGTGTCGTGCTGTTTCCGCTGCTTGTTATAGAGTTGACATTGTTGTCTATTGGCGTCGGCTTCTTTCTTGCGGCTGCTTACGTGAAGTTCCGAGATATTAACCATATTTGGGAGGTTGTTCGGCAGGCGCTTTTCTACACAGTACCAATTATATATCCTTTGAGCAGAATTCAGTCTGAAGAGATAAGGAAGATGATAATGCTTAACCCGCTTTCGCAGATAATCCAAGATGCAAGGATTGTAATAACCTACAGTGAATCACTAGGTATAAACGATGTTTTTGGTACGAGATGGTTTGCATTAATTCCTCTAGCAATTGTGATTGCAATATTTGTACTCGGTGTCCTGTATTTTAACCGACAGTCAAAACATTTTGCGGAGATTGTGTAATATGAGGGACCCACAGAACGCAATTGAAGTCAGCAATGTAACAAAGCACTTTATATTGCCACATCAAAAAGCAAATTCACTCAAATCGTTCTTTATGAACCCGTTTAGTAGGTATAAAAACGAGAAACAACGAGCCTTCCATAATCTATCGTTTGACATAAAAAAGGGCGAGTTCTTTGGCATCGTTGGTCGCAATGGCAGTGGTAAGAGTACCCTACTGAAGTGCATGGCAGGCGTCTACACAACGGACACAGGCAGTATTACGGTTGATGGGACGTTGGTTCCGTTTATTGAGCTTGGAGTTGGTTTCAATCCAGAATTGAGCGGGCGAGACAATGTATTTCTGAACGGAGCCCTTCTTGGTTTTAGTAGAAAAGAAATGACAGAAATGTATGATGAGATCGTCGAGTTTTCCGAACTGGAGAAATTCATGGATCAAAAACTCAAAAACTACAGCAGTGGTATGCAGGTACGCCTTGCCTTTTCTATTGCAATTCGTGCCCATGGCGACATACTGCTACTTGACGAAGTACTTGCTGTCGGAGATTCAGCATTTCAGCAAAAATGCTTTGATTACTTTGACACAATGAAATCAAAAAAGAAGACCATTGTACTGGTAAGTCACAGTATGGGCATCATTGAACGGTACTGCGACAGAGCTTTGTTCTTAGAGAAGGGTATTATTCGACATATAGGTAGTAGTAATGAAATCGCTCGGTTATACGAAGAGATGTTCCTTGATGAAGAAATAACAAAACGGGCAGAACTGCGCAGTAAGAACTCTACAAATAATCAGGATGTTTATAAGGATGACATTGTGACTATGAGTAAAGTCAGGACTGTCCAAAACGGTCGAACCACTACGAACATCAAAGCATTGCAGGATTTTGAAATACAAGTAGACTTCACAAGCTCGGAGGATGTAAGTAAGGCAATAGCACGCATGAACATTAAGAACCGGCGTGGTTTTGTGGTTATTGCTTCGGACAGCGATACTATCGAAGGTGGAGTTAGTTTGAAAAAAGGTGTCAAGCAAACATTAACGTTTAAGATCAATAATCATCTAACTAATGATATCTACGGAATCAATGTCTCTTTTTCTGATATATCTACGAGTACTGAAATTGGCCTTACCCAAAAACGTCCCGTCAGTGAATTTAGTGTAAAAGGAATTGAAAAATACCCAGATAGTATTACACACCCACCCGTTACCGCTAGTATATCTTAAGAAGCACGATCCCTTTCCGCACCTAGTAACCACTCAGAGAAAATGAGATAATGGTGGCACCATGGCCCAGAATAAAAAAATGAAGGTTCTCGTTTTGTCACATATTTCAGAACTGCTTGGTGGCGCAGAAAGGTCAATGCTTGATGTGTTTGACCACTGGGCAGATCACTATCAGGTAGAACCAGTATTTATAATCCGTGAGCCAATCAAATCACTCGCAAAGGCAATTACTGACCGTGGCTGGCAGTACCATGCTCTTGACTATACTTTTTGGTCGGACGGAAACCCACCAAAGAACGACACTGATATTGCACATAACCTGCAGCGCAACAAGCGCACAGTCGCCGCAATAGAAAAAATCATTGATAACCTAAAGCCTGATGTGGTCATGACAAATTCAGTCGTGTGTCCATGGGCGGCATTAGCTGCCAATAACCAAGGTGTGCCGCATGTATGGTTTGTAAGGGAATATGGTGACCTTGATCACGGCAGGACGTATGAAATTGGTAGAGAGAAGACATATGAAGATGTTGACTCGCTGTCTTGTTTGGTTGTGGCAAATTCACAAACACTCGCCACGCACTTGCAGAAGTATATTGCACCGGAAAAAGTAGTGACACTTTATAATCCGTTTGACATCACCACAATACGGGCATTGGCACGCAAGCCTATAAGGTCCCCATTCAAACATAAAAAATCTTGCAAATTTGTGATAACTGGTAATCTCGCGCCATCAAAAGGACAACATGAAGCAATTATGGCGGTGGCAGACTTGCAACAAAAAGAGCACGCCAATGTTGAACTTTGCGTCATTGGTAAGTCGGGCGACCCAGACTATCAAAAACAACTTGATGATATTGTGAAGTCAAATGGTTTAAACGGGCGTGTACATTTTGTCGGCTATCAACAGAACCCGCTTGCGTATGTGGCCTTAGCCGATGTATGCCTAATGGCCTCACGACGAGAAGCCTTCGGTAGGGTCACGTTTGAATATCTGGCAGTTGGCAAACCGATCGTTGGCGCTAACTCAGGTGCGACACCAGAAATGGTTCAGGAAGGATACAATGGCTATCTTTATGAATCAGGAGACCAAGAAGGATTAACAAGGGCACTTGCTCACTACACTGAAGACCCCACGCTTATTAAGCTGCACGGCAAAAGATCGGAAAAGCTTGCCGAGCATATGATGCGGGGCGACAAAAACATCGACACACTATTTACTCATGTGACCAAAGCGCTTAGCTCATTCAAACCAAATAAAAAGCCAATTAACTTCATGGTCTATCGTGACGAGCTTGAGAAGAATCTAGAAAAACGGCTACACCATACTACGTCGGCGTTCCACGTGCGAACCAAGCGCACCGCTCGTCGTTATGCGAAAGCAGTCTACGTACGTGCCAGAAGCTATAAGACGAAAGTAATCGGTAGATAACACAATGAAAAGAATAACCATTGTCGTGCCAATTTATGGTGACTGGCCATCGCTCAAAGAATGCATTGAGTCACTGATTAACTACGTTGATTTGTCAAAACACCAATTACTACTTGTTAACGATTGCGGTCCAGAAGTTGATGCAATCGAAAAGAGTATAAAGTCGCTTGTATCAAACATAGCCAATATCCAGTACGAACGTAACCCAAAGAATCTTGGGTTTGTCGGAACATGTAACCGAGCCGTAGAAGTGCTCGACAAAACAAGCAATGATGTACTGCTGCTCAATAGTGATACAAAAGTTACCCCAGGCTTCCTTGATGAACTGCAAGCAGTACTATATGAGTCGCCAAAAAATGGAGCCGTAACGCCACGATCAAACAATGCTACGCTTGCGACAATCCCCCTCTCTGCTGCCCCACAAAAAGGTATTGCTCCAGAAGACGCTTTCGCCATTTTTCTTAGAATACGCGACAAGCTACCGCGATCAACTGTTGTGCCGGTTGCACACGGCTTCTGTATGCTCATTCGACGAGATCTCATTGTGAAGTACGGGTTGTTTGATAAGGCTTTTGGCAAAGGGTATGGTGAAGAGGTAGACTTTTGTCAGCGTATTCGCAAAGATGGCTATAGGTGTTTATTGGCAAACCGTGCGTTTGTCTTTCATCTTGAAGCACGTAGTTTTTCACTCGAAACAAAAGCTAAACTACTCGAGACGAATAACAAGATAATCTGGCAACGATACCCACACTATCGTGAGGAAGTTCGCGAGTACATGCAGCAAGCAACTAAGTCAGAAACAGCACTCGAGAAATCAGCCGGTGTAGTTAAGGGTTACGGCATAAAGGACTATGTTAAGAGTATGATTAGAAAGAACAAGCATGCTCATAGGGTTGCCCGACGGTTACGCCGAACCGGCAAGCATTGAGCGGTGTTTAGTGTAGGTTTTTTAGAATTGTTTCCGCAGCTTTTTCGACAGTGCGTTTTGTCCACAAGTATTCTTTTGCCTGATCCTGAGTTGCCAAAAGCCGTCTGCGGCTTGCGACTGGGTCTTTCACAATGCTAGCAAGTGCATCAAACCATTTATCGACTTCGTTCGGTACTTTTATGATAAGACTGTCTAGTTCGGCAGTTTTATATGGAGTAACGTCAGAAACGAATGGCACGGCGTCAACCGCAAAGTAATCAAGACATTTGATGTCTGACTTGCAACGATTAAACGGCGTATCTACCAAAGGAGACAGACCAATGTCAAAAGGGCCTTGTTTAACGAACCACTTCACAAATAACGGGTAAAGCGATGTTTTGTTTGGCTGCAGTCGTTTGATCCAAGGGGCGTCTGGTAATACGCTCGAAACACCAACAACATACAAGGTAAACGAGTCAGGGTACTGAGCGTATAGTTTTTCGAGTGCTGGCATGATCATTTCTAGATCAGCATCATGTGTTGCCGTTCCCATATAGATCATCTTAATCTTGCCGTCTACCATGGTCTTGGTATCATTATTCTTCCAGATTCTACGGTCTAAATAGTTCTGAATCACAATCGGCTTGTTCTTTGTTTTTGGATAAACGTCAACCAGTGCAGCAGTCGAGAGCCATACGGAATCAGCTTCTCTTAGTAGTAACTCAAATGCCGCCACACGTTCACGCTGTTCTTTATGCTCTGGATGGGTCGGATCAATAACTGTAAACGCATCGTCACTGTCGATAATCAGCTTACATTGTTTGCGACGGACCTCATCGATTAGTTGTTGTGCCTTCTCTATTGAGTCGTAGGCAGTTCTTTGTACGATACATATGTGTGTTTCTTCAGGCAACTCGGTTGTGTTTTCGGGGTGAAGCGTAAGATCGTAATTGTTGCGGATTAATGATTGAGAGAGTGGCCCAATCAGACGAATAAACGCTGAAGATTTTGGGTAGTGTGTGCCATCTCTCATAATTATTGCAATAACCTGTTTTGATTCGTGGCTCTCACTGTCGAGATTATAAATGTCGCGCAGAACTCTCGTAAGACGACGACTCTCACGCGGGGTTTTTATCAATGGATGATTATACAATGCACGAGGGACAATAAGTGTAACTCTTTTGGCAACTTTTAGCGTGTTAAGCGAACGACGTCGGGCAATCTTCTTAAGTTCGGTTTTGTCGCCACGTTTAACAATTTTGAGTGAATTATGAAATGTATTTCTGGGTGGCGTACTTGGTGTCGGTGTCATTTTTTGTTTCGTTTGCACAACTAACACTGTACTACCTATACCGACTTCATGCAAAGTGTGCCGAGTGACAAATCGGTACTATCGCAAAGAAAATGATGATACTGTAATACGAGTATATGAAACGGAAAAACATACGTCGCTATATTTTGGATGCACAAAGTAAGCTTGCAAAACCATTGATTGTTCGTGGCCAAAAGTATTCGCGTGCTTTTATCCTTGGAATTATTGGTACCATCTGCATGTATGTTGGTGTAGCAGGCATGATATCAATAACAGTACCATGGTTAACTCGTGGCGATACACGACAGCACGTCGACTACGTGTGGAGGCTATCGCACGGCGATATACCAAAATGGTATGACAAGATCCAGTACCCTCCGTTCAAGGAGGATCGAGTTAAGTTCCAGTCGGCATCGGCTAACCCACCGCTTTTCTATATGATTCACGCGCCACTTGTTGGCCCATTGCTTAATAGTGGACACTGGCAAGTCGCAATTCTAGTTGGAAGAATTATTAATGTTGTAATTGGTATCGGCTGTATACTTGCGTTGGCTTGGGGTGCATGGCTCACTGGTGGTAAGTATAAAGAAGCACTTGCTGTAGCAGTGCCCGCACTGGCAGTCATGTTCTATCGCTTCACTCGCCTCAATCAAGATTACGCACTTGATGCACTATTACTTCTAGTCTCTACCTTATCACTAATAACCTGTATTAAGATAATACAGCGGGGATTAAACCGTCGATATATGACAGCTCTAACATTGCTATCGGTGCTTGGGATGGCAACAAAGGCTCCGTACCTCGTCTTTCTTGTAACAAACATGCTCACATTGGTGTATGTAGCAACCGATAGCGCAAAACATATATCAAAGAAACATGTGCTGCGGGCAATAACGCTCGTATCGGTACTCTTGTTTGCTGTTGTCGTGTCAATCGGCTGGTTTTATTACTTCTGGAACTATAAGACAAATGGCGGCTGGTTCCATTCTTCGCCACCAGGCTACACAGGTGGTAGGTCATACCAGTCGCTGACTACGATTTTACTGAATGGCAAGATCATACAGTTGCTCTACGCTGAATATTCACGCAATATACTTCTCTCGGTGGCGCTCAGTGCTACAGCTGTAGCAGGCTACTACACGCTTACTATCAGAGAAGTAAGACGGTACTTGCAGAACCCGAAACCACGAGCAGTTATTTCGCTCTTGTTACTTGCTTTCGTAGGTACGTTACTCACACAAGTTAAGTTCGCAACGGGATACGGAGCGATCAACTTCAGGTATCTTATTCCTGCACTTTTCCCGATTGGATTGTTTATGGCTTATGGCCTGCTGCGGTTCAAGAATTTACGCGGTCTTGGCGTTACTTTATCTGCAATATTTCTTGGGACTTCGACCTTTACGGCGCTTGGTGGTGGCGGAATTAGAACGCTGTTTCGGATGACGGCTGGCAACGGACTCCCTTACATTTATACTGGTGCACTACTCATTGTATTTATGTTAGGATCACTTGCACTAATAGCGGCACTATACGTCCTGACGGCGCAAAAGCCTATTGTTCGTTCCAGGTAGAGGTTTATTGAGGTAGAAAAGGTACATTATCGGCAACAGACGAGTACCAGTTTTTGTCAGCTTTCTTTAGGAATGTAGGCATACTTGCGAGCCCGAAAACTACCAAGGTGATTATAATAAAACAGAATCGTAGTAGAGGTTTACGTGCGTTCGTCATAATGTAGTGCGTGGCAACAAGATACAATAGCGGCAAGAAAGCAAACAGGTAGCGTCCGTGAATGGCGAGTTCAAGAATGCCAGAGCGGGCATATATTTTGTAGTTCTCTAGTACGAGAATCGCCACATTAAACATACAGACGACCAGAATAGACGTTAATACAGTATCTCGGCGCTGCCAATAGCGGACGGTCACCACAATGCCTAATACAAGGAAGGCATCCATCCATAATCCTATTGCCTTGTTTGGCAGAAAACGTAGATCTCCAAAAACGCCATAGCTCCGGTTCTGCATGAGAGCAGTCCATTCTGAAATATAACGAAGCGTATCATGAGTCGGGGCCGGCCTGTTTGGTCCAAAAACACGTTCATTACGCGCATATAATGCACTCTTACGGCAGTACTCAACACTCTGGATACGCGCACAGTCTGGTGCGTAGGTACGATACTTCACGACATTGTATGCGTATCGATGAACGAACAGTATTGAAAGTAGGCACGCAACTCCAATTAGGAGCATGTTCATTCTTTTTTGGCTGGAGTATGTGCGCATCATGGCTGAGAAGCTTTTGCTGAGATGTTTTCTGTAGTTGTGTAACAAAATCAAACTCACAATAAAAACTTGTGGCAAGAAGTTTATCTTAACGAGACTACCCGCTAGTAAAACATTGATGAGTAACAAGACGTTATATGTTGTTACCTTTTCAATGAGACGCAGTAGTAAAAGAATGCTTGCAAGTGTAAGTAGAATATAGAGTGTGTCATAGTTTATTGAACCGAAGAGAAAAGAAAACATCAGTGTACAAACCGTCATGAATACGCCGAGATTAGTAACGACTGCGGAAAGCCGCATTCGCTTTGCAATCGCAACAATAAGCGCCAGTGAACCAAGTCCAAAGAATATATTAATGATTCTCAAAAAAACGTAGGCGTCAGCAAAGCCTTTCACAAAAAAATAGGGGATCGACAAAAGGTAATGATATAAAAAGAACGGATTTCTGACGGCTTCACGCAAAATGTAATTGTCGCCTTGGTTTGATAAGAATGGCGAAGGGAAGTTGTCGGCAAAAAGTTTAATGTAGGTATAGTGATAGTTTTCGTCGGGTGGTATGTCAAAGTGAACGAAGATTGCAAAGAACAACGCCTGCACTGCGAAGTAAGCAAATACAAGCCAGAGAAAATACCGCGATGCAACAATGCGTTCAACCTGTGCAAAGACCTTGCCGAGTTTATTCTGCGCACGACCCAATAGTGTTGCACTTGTAGAAGCCATAATGATGACGTGTAGTATACGCGACTAGAGGTATTGAAACCACCCTAGCTCGTTAGTTAAGGTTTGAACCAGTTGGCAGGCTTTCCAGGAAACCGCTACTTACGCTCGTAATACTAGAGGTACTATAGCCGCGGTTCGAAAGAGCTGCACGGCTCGTTAGCCAGCGCTTCTGACCATTACTGACCTCATAGACCTTCGGGTCTCGAGGCGCTTGAATAACTCGAGTGAGCGGGTCAATGGTTTGGTAGCGAGTGAGGGCACTGTCGCTGAAGAGAATTATGCTAGAGAGTGGAGCGTTGTAAATTCCTGCTTCACGCATCTCTTCTGGAACTGGCCGCTTTACATTGCCTGTCTGCACGAGCCAGACGTCACTATTAGAGTCCTTTACCATAAAACCAAGTCTACCAGCATAAAGATAGTTAGAGATATTAGTTGGTGTGTAGTTCTTAATAGCACTACTCCTCAGTCCAAAGTCTCTAAACACAGCCGGAGACGCGACATGAACGTAGTTGCCGGTATCGTTTACAAGTTGTACCTTCGGGTCATTGTTTATTTTGAACAGCGAACCAAGCGAAAGTATCTTTTTGCCCGAGTCTGGGAATAATCGTGCCGTTGAATTATTGACGCTTATCGTATCAGCAATATCAAAGCCTTTGTCGGTTACAGCTGCTGGGCTTGTTAGGTGACTCCTTTGACCATCCTCAATGACATACACTTCAGCGCCATCATTAATACGCACTATTCTGCGGAAAGTGCTAATAGTAGGAACCTCACTGAGGAGGGCGTTTGATACAAGTACAAATGAGTCGCTTGTTAGGTTGAGCTCCGTCAAATCACTGCCGCTGACAAGGTAGCGCTGACGCTGATCAAATATAAACAATTGACCAGAACCGTTCTTGGCAAGTTTGGTAACCGGATCGCCACCGGCCGGCAGTTGGTTAATGACGGAAGCAGGCGCTCCGTACTCAACATTTAACCCAAGATCATTTACTGTTTGTGCGGCAATATCTTGACGCGCAGAACCATCCCAGTACACATAAGAAACCTTGTCCTGACGCTTCAAGACTTTGTTTGCCGTCAGTATAGGGGCGCCGGAAGGGACGCTATTAATCACCGAGTCACTCAGCGTGACCGTGTCCAACGAATTATACGCTGGTGATCCACTTGCGTAAGCTTCAGGATTGATAATGTGGCGTTTTTTGCCGTTGTCGACATAAAAGACGGTACCGCCGCTGCTTCGAGCAACCTGTTGCATAGTTTCGGACGTTTTGAAATACAACTTGGTACTTTGCGGCAGCAAAGCCTCTTGGCCAACGTCTTTTCCGTATTCTTGCAAGAGTCCACGGGTTGTATAGTGGTGCATGTTTCCGCTACTCATCTGGTAGATCTCACTCCCTTCAAAACGCGCAATGTGAGGCAGTTCACCAGAGAACGTTCGGCCAGAAACGTAACTCCACTTGACGCCCATAACACGCGTGACAGATCGTCCCCAACCGTAAGCGTCCAGTGTCTCAGACGAAGCAATATGGTAGTAGTTGTTGTTCGAGCCCAGGACATAGACAGCATCTTCGGTGCCGAAGCGGAAGAAAGGTGTCCCTGTGGTTGGTCCAAACCAATCATTGTACATACGCCAGAAGTTTCGGTTACCATATGCACTGCATGAATTTCCGGTGCCGTAGAGATTATTCAGGGCGGCACTGTTTGGCTGATATGGCGTGTAGTTGTAGAGGCCTGCAGTTGCTTGATTCTCAACGTACACATTTGACCCTCCGCATGAAGAAACGGGATTGTACTGAATATAGTTGTTTCTTCCGGATCGATAGTTGAAGTAGGTCGGGTCAGCGCCGTAGCGTTTGAATTGCCGAGCCGCGTTATATACCTGGTTAAAGAAACCATAGTACTCAGAATCACACGGTGCGGTGTCTGGGCAGCCGTAACCGGTTGCGCTCCTATATTGTATTGGCCACGGCCAGTCATCAGTAATCAAACTCTGTTCTTTTTGCAAGAGCACTATCAATACCTTTTGGCTTACACCACAGGCTCGTGAGACATCATCAATAATCAGCGCTGCAGAACGACTCGTTCGTGCGCTCAGGGCACCACAGAGCCCGGACTCGCCGGCTCTTGAAGGTGTATTCTGACGGTAGTCCTTTAGGCAAGTGAACGGTGGCGAGACGCCTTTTGTTGCGGCGTAGGCTCTCCGGGTGGTATTACCGTATGCTTCATCTCCCTGCGTGTCACACGAAGGAACCTTAGCATTCAGGAAGGCTTGCACTTCGGTTGCAGACATGGTCGACCCATTAAAGAAGAGAGCATCGTCAATGATCCGACCAGCTTTAAAATCACTGCCGGACAGGGCACTCGCTGGCTGTGGTGCGAAGGCGCCTAATAGCGATGATAGCGTAAGTACGACAAGCGATAATAATGACAGTTTTTTGCTCATGGTTTTATTCTACCTTAACAACAATGGCAGACGAACTACCTTGTGACTTTGATGAACTATAGGAGAGAATTGCTTTCCAGTCGCCCGCAGTGAGCGAGCTGAACTTAAGGGTCATGAGTCCACAGGTAGTATCTTGGGCGTTGGCAAGCGCAGTTCGTTTGGTAGAGACGGATTTCCCGTCTTTAATTAGGGTGAGGGTGCATGTTCCGTCGGATTCAATAACTCCGGGGACTCTGCCGTTTGCTTCAAAGTCACTGCCGGGGGATTCTTGTCCCCAGTAGGTGAGTACCGGTGTAACAGTTTTCTTGGTATCAGGAGGCTTATTGTCGGTTTGATTAGATTGATTTTCTGCCTCAGTCTGCTTGATGACCTCTTCTTTGTTTTGTTCTGTTTCTTGTACTTCTTGTTTTGTCGGCGGGTCGTAGTTTATATCGTCTGTCCCGCGCTCATCATTGTTGTATACTAAAAACCACCAAGCAGCCAGTCCAGCAATGAGACCGGCAATTAAGATGATTATTAACAGTAGTTTTTTACGATTTTTATTTTTCTGCATACTCCATGATTATAGCATAAATGGTCAAGCTTATACACTGATGTATACAACCATAGCACGGTTTTGCAAGCCATGTGATAGGGTAGATGTATATGAAGAAGGTAGCAGTTGTCACCTGTTATAAGCAGCCCGATTATGTACGGGCGGTTGTCTTGCGACAGGCAATTGCCAAGATATCCGGCACAAAGTTGTATGTAGTAAAGAATACGCACCTCTCAATACTGCGCTATTTCGAGGTCCTTTGGCGTGTGGCCAGACTACGAATACAAACCAACCCAGACACCTATATCATCACTTTTCGCGGCTATGAAATACTACCTTTCATGCGCCTACTTTGCCTCGGCAAGCAACTTATTTATGATGAGCTCGTGAATCCAATCGCCTGGGCAACACGAGAACATGGCAAAGTATCATCAACCGGTATACTCAGCCGGCTCAGTAAACAGCTCTACAAGCTGGTGCTTGCAGGTAATGTTCGCATACTTGCAGATACGCCACAGCATGCTGCCTATAGCGCACAGGTAACGGGTTTGCCCATGAGTCGCTTTACGGTTGTGCCCGTCGGGACAGACGAATCGACCTTTAAACCACCCACAAAGAAACAAACTATAAGCCAGTCCAGTTTCATGGTTTTTTACTATGGCAATATGTTGCCACTTCACGGGATTACCTATGTCTGTAAGGCGGCTGAAATACTCGCAAAAAACCGTAAAGATATCGAGTTTGTACTTGTTGGCGGCGGGTCTGAGACGGAGGCCTTGATTGAACGGTCAGTGGGAAAGGGTGCTTCAATTACACACCAGCGTTGGGTTGATTACAATAAACTCACCGATTATATTTACCAAAGCAGCGTATGTCTAGGTGGTCCGTTTGGCGTCACGGAGCAGTCTGCTGTGGTAGTCACCGGCAAGACATATCAATTCATTGCGTGCGGTGCACCAACCATAGTTGGTGAGATTCCTAACCAAACTTTGTTTATTGATAAAAAGAATTGTCTCCTCGTCAAACGTGGCAGTGCCCAGGCACTCGCTGATGCGTTGTTATGGGCATATGAACACCCAAAAGAATTACAAGCAATCGGCCGAAACGGTCGTGCTCTATATGAAAAGCACTTTACGTCGTCACAAATCGCAGAGATTCTCGAACCGCTTATTTAGTCGTACGCAAACGCTTGTTAAGATGCATGCCGGATGAGATCAAGAATAGTATGCCTAAGAACAGGATGTATATCGCACGATCGAGTAAACTTGCACTGACAATGTTCTCGGTTGGAATACCGTGCAAAGACTGGGACAAATAAAGAAACGATTCACGTATACCAATCGCTCCTGGCGTAAACGAGACAAACAGGGCAAAGTTGGCGCTACCTGCATAAATGAGTGTTGAAGACAATGAAGGCTGGTATCCAGTGGCGCGCAGCTCTATGTAGTAAATAAGGGCAACAATTGAGAGCTGGGCCAAAGTCACGAGGCCGATTATGAGGCCGTTTTTAATAAGACTGGTGATTTCATATTTTCGAAAGACAAATGCCGCACAGCCTGCAAGTGCCACGAGTAAGCCGAGAGTTATGTACGGTTTTATAGTTCCAAACATCATTGCCAAACTAATCGCTGCAAATGAACCATAGTAAAGCATTGTGGCCAGCGTGTAACCCTTTATGCTCAAGCCAATTTTCTTTTTTAGGTAGACTGCACGAAAGCCTGGACCACTCTGGAGTGGCCCGAAGAAATTCACCAGCGTTGAGTATATAGTCAACATAAAGCTATCCATTGCTGGGTACTCTTTATTGTTCATGGCAATGGTAACGACTGTCACTAGGAAGTTAGTGAATAGCATCAACCCGTACAAAACCAGTATGAGCGGAATAATGTATAAAGGTGCAGATTTTAATGGCTCAAGCGCATTCGGGTTGGCCCGTAAGTACGCATAGAAAGCACCAATCGTTAACAGGATAATTATCCCACCAATATACTTACGCCCTGACTTAAGTAGACTTAGGAGTTTTTCTTTTGACATAGCACAAGGTACCCCTCTGAGAGGTTGTGTTTGTTGAATGCCCGACTGACGTGATAGAACGGTTTCAAAGCAATTTCGGCATCGATCTTGGATACAACGGCAGGCATTTTGATAGGATTAATGCCACTTTCTTTAGAGCGATCTTTCATTGATGATTTTTTGTTCTTTTTGAGTTTAAGATTAAAGAACGTCTTTCGAGCTATACGGACCATGTCGGTGAAGGGATAACCATAGTTAACAAAGCGAATAATCTCGAGGTTATTCGCGGCAAGCATTTTCTGTAATTGATGCTTCTCGTAACGACGGAAGTGCCCAACCGCTTCGTCCGACGCGTCATAGAGCTTTTGTTTGGCGGGCACAGAAATAAGCACGTACTTTTTACTGTAGGTTACAAGCTCTTTAAGGAGCTGCTTATCTTGCTTGACGTGTTCAAGAACCTCAAAACAAGAGACAAGGTCAAATTGCTGACCAGTTACATTTTCAAGTCCACCAAGCTTAAATTGAAGCTGACTCTTCTTTATGCCGCGACTTTTGCGAATACCTTCAGCTACCTCGATGGCGTTTTCTGAAAAATCAAGAGCCGTGCCTTTATAGCCACGTTCAGCGAGCGTACAAGCAAGTTCGCCAGCACCACAGCCGACATCAAGGAAGGTCTTTATGTCTTTCTGTTTGCTTAAGAAAGCTAAGATATTGAGTTTACGGAATACGTAGCGTGGAGCTTTATAAAATGCAGTAGTTTGGGTCATAACAGTCCTATTTATCTTTAAATTCTATTCGTTTGATGCGTTCTAAACTATCTTCAAGCAGGGTTCTATTAGTATGCGTGAGATCGGCAATAACAGTCAGTGCAAATGCAATCATAGATGAGAATATCAAAACAGAACCGAGCAGCAATGATTGGATATGATCACCACGATCGCCAGTCACATAGATAATGCCATAGCGAACAAACGGCAACAAACCAGCAATCAGCAATATGACGCCGAGCGATATGAATATCAAGTGAGGTCGATACATAATATAACTGCGAACAATTGCTGAGCCAGACTTGTACATGTGCTGCCAGATATTTTTAAACAAGCGTGACTCGCGTGTTTTGGCATTTGTAGTAACCTTAATGCTTTCAATGGGAATGCGTTTGTTGCCAGCCTGAATTATCGTTTCCATACAATAGCTGAATTGCGTGACGATGTTTATTCTAAGCAAAGCTTCCTTGGAATAGGCACGGAAACCACTGGCTGCATCCGGTAGGTTAGTACCAGCAGCTTTATTAACGACAGAACTACCAGCCCGCTGAAAGAATTTTTTGATTGGCGAGAAGTGCTCAATCGTTTGCGTCTGTCGATCGCCAATTACGATCTCGGCTTTGCCATCGAGGATTGGTTTTACGAGCTCACCAATCATTTCTTGAGGGTATTGATTGTCACCGTCAGTGTTCACCACGATGTCTGCACCTATCCCGAGCGCATAGTCCACTCCGTCACGAAATGAGCGCGCCAGACCCATGTTCTTTTTGTGGCGTACGAAGTGCTTCACGCCATGCTTCTTAGCAACGTCAATCGTCTTATCGGTTGAACCGTCATCAATAATGAGTACTTCAACACTGTCGACGCCAGCGATTTTTTTGGGAATTGACTGGAGGACAAGCCCCAAAGTCTTCTCTTCATTTAAACACGGTATTTGTACGACTACCTTCATGATGTCTTGTCTCCATTCCTTCCGACTCCGATATACTGTAATCCACTTTTCGTGACATTGCCAACGTCAAAACCGTTCACGCAGTCAACCAGTAAGCTTCCCGACATGCTTTTATGCATTGCTTCAAGATTGCACGTCAAGAATTCTGGCCACTCGGTTGTTACGAATACTGCGTCAGCTGACTTGATGGCTTCCTGAGCAGATGCACATACAACAATGTTCTTTCGAAGGTCATCTTGAGCTTCGTGATTAGCTTGGGGATCGTAGGCCCGTACGGTAGACCCGTTCTTATCGAGTATGTTTGCAATTTTGACACCTGGCGAACGTCGCGCATCACTCGTGCCCGCTTTGAATGCGAGACCGAGAACTGCTACCTTCTTGCCACGAAGTGAACCAAGGGATTGCAGTGCTTTGTTAGCGATATAGCCAGCCATTGAATCATTAATATCAGAGGCTGCGGTCATAATCGGCATATCAACGCCATAATCCTCTGCGCTACTAATGAGTCCACTGACGTCTTTTGGAAAACAACCGCCACCGTAACCACGTCCTGCATTCAGAAAAGCTCGTCCGATTCTACGGTCTGCACCCACGGCATCCATAATCTCGTTTATGTCAGCCCCCGCTTGGTCGGCAAGTTTAGCAATGTTATTCGCAAAGGATATTTTGAGTGCTAAAAAGGCATTGGCGGTCACTTTGACGAGTTCAGCACCATTGAGGTTTGTCTCTGTGAAAATCCCGTCCTTGTAACCTTCTCGAATAGCCGCTTGGTCGGCAAGTTTATCTCGTTGTCGAGTCATAGTTTTATAGAGATCAATAACCCGTTGGTTTGCTTTGCTGTCTTCACCACCAACAACCACTCTGTCAAAGTACAATGAATCAAAAAGTGCTGTACCTTCGCGCAAAAATTCTGGATTAGAAACATATGAAAATTCGGGTTGATGCTTTTGCATAGCAGCAATAACGCGCGTACCGGTTCCAACCGGAACCGTGCTTTTTTGAACATACACACATCCAGGACGCATAAGTTTTGCTGAACTTTCGGCTGCACTAAATACGTAACTTAGGTTTGAGCTACCATCAGGATTATCTGGCGTACCAACACAAGAGAAAATAATCTGACTCTCAGCAATCGCCGTTTCGTAGCTATCGGTTGGCAGGAGCGTTTTGTTATCAACAGCCTGTTTTATGAGTGCGTTGATACCTTCCTCATAAAAGAATGATCTGCCCTGTTTGATAGTTTTAAGTCGCTCAGGATTGATCTCTATCAAGTGTACTGTGTAGCCAACGTTTGAGAGAATTGCCGCAGTCGACAATCCAACGAAGCCTGCTCCAATGATAGTAATTGTCTCGTCGCGGTTTATTTTCATGATATTTTACCCTCTATCAGCTCATGCAGATACTTGCCATAGCCACTTTTTTTGAGTGGTTCTGCGAGCTGAGCCAGTTGCTGTGCGTTGATGAAACCTTGGCGGAAGGCAGCTTCTTCAACACAGCCAATTTTGATACCCTGACGCTCTTCGATTACTTGCACAAAGTGAGAGGCTTGCATCATGGAGTCGTGTGTGCCGGTATCAAGCCAAGCAGTTCCACGGTCAAGTAAACAGACCTTTAGTTGGCCTTGCTGTAGGTAGGCGTCGAGCACAGAGGTTATTTCTATCTCGCCACGCTCGCTTGGTTGTACGTTTTTGGCAATCTCAACGACTTGGTTGTCGCAAAAATAAAGCCCAGAATTGGCATAGTTTGATTTTGGCTTTGCTGGCTTTTCCTCGATTGAAAGTACCTGCATGTTTTTGTCGAACTCGTACACTCCATAGCGTTCGGGGTCAGCAACTTGGGCTGCAAAACCAACCGCTCCGTCAACCTCAATGTATTCTTTGAGCTGTTGATCCATCTGTGTTCCGTAGAAAATATTGTCACCCAAAATCATTGCAACTTTGTCGCTGCCAATGAAGTCGGCGCCGACAATAAATGCATCAGCCAAACCCCTTGGTTTGTCCTGGACTTTATAGGTAAAATCGCAGCCAAATTGTTTTCCGCTGCCCAAGAGCTGCTCAAAACGTGGTAAGTCTTGTGGTGTGGAAATAATCAGAATTTCCCTAATGCCTGCGCTGATCAAAGTCGTCAACGGATAATAAATCATGGGTTTGTCGTAAATAGGAATCAATTGTTTGCTTACAGCTAAAGTAATTGGGTACAGCCGCGTGCCTGAACCACCCGCCAGAATAATTCCTTTCATGTGCCAAGCTCCTTTGCTATATAGGTTTGTAAATCTTCTATCCAGTCGTGGCTCACAAATCCTGTTGCAGCAATCTTATCTAGGGTCAGTGTGCTCTGAAGGGGTCGAGGAGCGATACCGGCTTTACCGTCAAAGTACGCAGCAGTGGTGATATCCGTCACCGACAAGTCATCAAAACCAGCGTACTTGAATATTGCCCGAGTGACGTCTGCCCAGCTGGTTGGCGTGCCACTATTAGTTACGTTATACGTGCCGAATGGTGGCTTTACGGTAAGTAAGTGGTCAATTGCTCGAACGAGTTCGTGAGTAAAAGTCAGACGGCCAATTTGGTCAGATACAACCTGAGGACTAATGCCTTTGCTGCCAAGCTCGAGCATAGTACGTACAAAGTTTTTACCTTCTCCAATTACCCAGCTTGTCCGAAGTATATAGTGTTTGTCGACTTGTGAAACGATCAGATCGCCAGCAGCCTTACTAGCGCCATATACGCTCAGAGGCGAGAAAGCTTCATTTTCATTATGGGTTTTTTTGCTACCATCGAAGACGTAGTCAGTTGATATATGAACAATAGCTTGTAGTTGGTGTTTCCAGACAGCATAGGTTAAATTCTTTACCGCCACAGCGTTAACCTGCCAGGCAGCTACGCGTCCTTCAGTCGTCTCTGCGCCATCAACATTGGTATAAGCTGCAGCATTTAGAATGACATCAACTCCCGACCAATCAAAGGCATCAACTGCGTGTGCGTCACTTATATCAAGTTCATCAATATCAACAGTACGAGCGGTGGGGTACTTGGCTTGCAGAGCCTTACCTAACTGGCCTCTAGCACCAACAATTAGCATTTTCTCTAGCTTCATACTAAACACCTACCGGACTAATGTTAGCGAGGAGGGGGTGGTTGCGATCACGCTCTGACAGTACAGCAGTTGCCAGATCAATTGGCCAATTGACACCAATCACTGGGTCCGCCAAATTCACAAACAAGTATTCATCATATTTTTCAGCACTCCAATGCGCATTTACGCTGTAGAGATAGTAGGTGTCGTCTTCGAGTACTTGGAATGAGTTAGCAACGCCGCGGGGAAGGTACACCGCCTTGTTATTGTCGAGCTCCAAAGACACGGTTTTGCCAAAAGTACTTCCTGCACGCAAGTCAACATACGCCACAAAAACTTTGCCTTTTGCTACGGATATGTACTTATCCCATGGTTCGGCATGGAAACCTCTCGTTACCCCAGCACTTTTATTGAAAGATATATTGTTCTGCACAATGGTAAATGATTCAGGTAGACCAGCTGCAACTAACTTATCTTTTTGAAAGTTCTCCTGATAAAAACCGCGGTCGTCTGAAATTGAAGTAACATCAAACCAGAGCAGTCCAGGAATGTCTGTGGTGTGCGCAGTAAAGGTGGTGGTTGGCACTGCCACGCTAATGTCCCGCTTTCTTGTATTTTTCTTCTGTGGTGTTCTTCTGTGGCTTCCACCAGTTTTCATGACTCTTGTACCAGTCAATTGTCGCCTTGAGTCCAGCATTAAAGTCGGTATAGACCGGCTTCCAACCAAGTTCTGAGCGGAGTTTAGTCGCATCGATCGCGTAGCGCATGTCGTGGCCGGGTCGGTCGGCAACATGCTCATAATCATTTATATCTTTGCCCATAGCGACCAAGATACTTTCGACGACCTCTTTGTTATTCTTCTCGCCGTCAGAGCCAATTAAGTATGTCTCGCCAATAGATCCCTTTTCTAAGATAGCGAGCACCGCGGAGCTGTGATCTTCGGTATGAATCCAGTCACGGACGTTTTCTCCTGTGCCATATAGTTTTGGCTTACGGCCCTCGATAATCTCAGTTATTTGCCGAGGTATGAATTTTTCAACATGCTGGAATGGCCCGTAATTATTAGAGCAGTTAGATATTGTAGCCTGTACATTAAAACTACGTACCCATGCGCGTACGAGTAGATCAGAACCTGCTTTGGTACTGGAGTATGGGCTTGATGGATTGTAAGGTGTTGTGTCTGTGAATTTTGCAGGATCGTCAAGCTCAAGATCGCCATATACTTCGTCAGTCGAGACGTGATGAAAGCGTGTGTGATATTTGCGTGCGGCTTCAAGCAAGGTATATGTGCCAATAATATTTGATTCTAGGAAAGGTCGTGGATTTTCTAGCGAATTGTCATTGTGTGATTCTGCAGCAAAGTGCACTACGGCGTCAGCATTAGCTACTACCTCATCGACCAGTTTTTCGTCACAAATATTACCGACGACTAAACTGACACGCGTTTCATCTAACCCGTCAAGATTTGCTTTGTTGCCCGCGTAAGTCAGCGCGTCGAGCACAGTAATATGCCACTCAGGCCGCTCACGGTAAATATGGTGAACAAAATTTGACCCAATAAACCCCGCGCCGCCAGTGACAACTATTCTCATATAGCTACTAGTATATCAAGATAGGACGTCTTATGCGGTAATTACTGCCGTAACTTTTGCAACGAGGTCATCAAGGGCTGCTTGATCTTTGGCCTCAGCATTGAGTCTGAGAATTGATTCGGTGTTGCTCGGGCGAATATTACACCACGCGTTATCAAGCCAGACGGTCAAACCATCAAGCTCGTCTTGCTTGGCATTTACAAAAGTGGCTTTAACTGCGGCAATCACCTTTTCTTTATCATGCACAGTAAAGTTGGTTTCTGTGATGTGGTGATATCTTCTAAACTCATCAGCCAGCTCAGAAAGTTTTTTGCCACTGTCTGACAAAACGGTCAATCCAACCATTGCAGCGATGAGTCCTGAATCAGCCATAAAGTTATCTCGGAAGTAGTAGTGTGCGCTACTTTCGCCCGCAAAGGTGGCATCATATCGACGCATGTCATCTTTTATATAAGAATGACCGACCTTTGTTCTGACGCCCTTACCGCCGTATGCCTCAATTGTTTCTGGTACGGCCCAGCCACAGGTCGCATTATAAAGAATAGTTGCACCCGGATGTTTACTGAGAAAGTAGCGGGCGAGTAGCGCAGTCATGACAGTGCCACTCAACGCCTGGCCGTTTTCGTCGATCAGTACAGCACGATCACCATCGGCATCAAACGCCAGACCAGCGTCAGCTTTTTCTGATCGAACTTTGGCAATCAAGTCGGCAATATTATCGGCTTCGATTGGGTTAGCGACATGGTTAGGAAAACTCCCGTCTAGTTCAAAGTACATTTCTGTGACGTCGAATGGCACATATGGTTCGATCTCCGGGAAGACCTTGCCAGCCATACCATTACCCGCGTCAACAACTAGTTTCAATGGCTTTAATGAGTCGACGTCAATAAACGATAGTACATGCTGAATCCAAGCATCTGATAGTTCTTTTTGCGCAACTGTGCCAGGTTGTGCTGCAACTTCTAGTGGGGCTTCTGATACCACAAGATCGCGTACGTGCTGAAGGCCTGTTTCAATCCCCACCGGCTTCGCTTCTTCCCGACAAAACTTAATACCGTTGTATTCAGCAGGATTATGGCTGGCGGTAATCATAACACCACCAGCAAGCCCAAGACTACCTGTAGCAAAATAAATCATGTCACTGGTAACTTGCCCAATGTTCAGTACGTCTCTGCCTGCAGCAGTGAGTCCGCGGATAATGGCTTCTGCAAAGGCAGCTGAGTCAGGACGCATATCACGACCGACGGCCACAACACCCTCTGTAGGCAGCCATACTCCAAAGGCCTGGCCAATTCGTTCGACAACTGCTTCGTTTAGTTCGTCACCAACTTTGCCGCGTACGTCGTAGGCTTTGAAGATGCTCGCGTTTACTTTCATAGATACTCCCCAATAACTCTTTTCATATTCGTACGGAAAGCCTCAGCGCTAAATGATTGAGCGTGCTTGGCGATGAGCGAATGGTCATAGTCGGTCGCGTTGAATGCGACCAACGCTTCTTTGAGAGATTCAACAGACTGCGCAGGGAAGAACATACCAGTTTTGCCTGGGACGACGTAGTCCAGAGCGCCACCAGCATGATAGGCGATGACCGGCGTGCCAGCTGCCATCGCTTCAACCGGCGTAATCCCAAAGTCATCATACGCTGCAAAAATAAACGCCTCTGCCGCAGCGAGGAGCTGGGGCATTTCCTCATCACTGACGTCATCGCGAATGGTGACGCTTGAACCAGCTATGCTACGAAGCGCATCGAGTTCAGGTCCACGCCCTATGACAGTAAGCGGCAATGCAAGCTCGGTGCAGGCTTGCACGATCAAGTTAACCTGTTTCTGTGGGACTAATCGACCTGCAGTTACAAAACCCGAGCGTTTTGTTTCGGTCATCCTGAAGCGTGTTGTATCAACCGGCGGGTGGACGACGACAGCATCGCGGCCGTAGAATTTTTTTACTTCTTTTGCCGTGTGGCTTGAATTTGCAATGAAATAGTCCGGTCGCCGACTAGCCTTAAGGTCCCAACGCCGTAACGGTCCTACCAAAGCGCGTAAACCAAGCCGTACAATGGGATTGAGCATTCCAAAACCCGGCTCGCGCACGTACTGTTCGTAATGTCCCCAATAAAAATGAACTGGCGCATGGCAATAACAAATGTGCACAGTCTCCGTAGACGTATGAATGCCTTTGGCCTCACCATTACCAGTGCTCGAGATAACTAAATCATAACTGCTTAGGTCGAGTCTTGTCACCCATAGAATGCGCAGGAAGGGGATGAATTTACGAAGCGGACCAAGGTGCTGCAGCCAGCCTGTTACAACTTTATTGTCGAGCCGTTTGCGCCATTCGTCCGTTGCATATGACGTGTATATCGGCGCCTCAGGATATAGATGGTGTAAACTCTCAACAACACGCTCTGCGCCACCGCCGACCAGCCAGTCGTGCACAATGGCAACGCGTGGCTTTTTAGACACTAACGCTTCTCCTTATAGATAATGAAGCGCAGAGTTTTGAGCAAGATGACGATATCAAGCCAGAAGCTCCAGTTTTGTACATAGTACAGGTCAAGCTTGCGTCGTTCCTCAAAGCTAATATCACGCCTGCCAGAAACCTGTGCGAGTCCTGTAAGCCCAGACTTAACACTGACAATACTTTGTTTTCCTTCGGCTTTCTCTATCTCTTCTGGTACCAAAGCACGGGGCCCAACTAGACTGATATCGCCCTTCAGAATATTGAATAGTTGCGGTAACTCATCGAGACTGGTAATTCGCAGGAAATGACCGATTGGCGTAAATCGTGGATCATTCGGGAGAAAGTCGCCGTTTTCACGGTATTTCTTTAGTAGGTCAGGTCGGCCGAGACGACGAAAGCCTTCTTCAGTGCTACAGGTGTATTTCATCTTCGTTGTTCTGAATTTATAGAGCTTGAACCGAGAATTAAAGCGGGTTATTCGTTTTTGCTTGAAGAGTATTGGCCCTGGGCTAAAAATGTACACCAAGACAGCAATGAGCAGAATAAGTGGAGATAGTAGAATCAACAGCAAGAGTGACGCAATGATGTCAAAGCCTCGCTTCACGATCCGGCCCCAACCGATTAGGGCTGTTTGGTGTACATTGATGACAGGGATTGAGGAGCGAAACAGTTCAACGTCAATATTGCCAACAAACAATTCCGTATTGCCGGGTACAAAGCGGAAAGAAGCGTGGTTCTCTTGGGCAAAAGTGAGGATTTCGTTATTACGCGCCGTGTCGGAGTATAGTTCTGTTTGGATAATGCCCTGAATCTTGGGTTTACCGATATGTTTAGTTGCCTCTGCAAAACTACTATAGCTTGGTATTCCCGCATAGGTAGCCTTACCCACCACGCCCACTACGTTATAACCAGACTTGCGGCTATTGCCAAGCGAAGCTATGAGCTCCTTGGTCATCGCTGTGTCTCCCACGAGAATGACGTGCGTTATTCCAATATTGTAGCCATAGAGGATCTGGCGTGCGAGTCGAGCAAGTGTACGAAACAATACTAAAAACACAAAGGCCAACACAAATCCATAGACAGGCACAAGCCGAGCCGGGAAGATCGGTCGGTTGATAACAAATTCTGCAGTGATAATAAACAACAGGCCAATAAATGAACCTACAAATAACCGAGCAATTTCATTGAAGCGCTTTTCGTAAATGTTCTGCGAATAGAGCCCAAGTAGGGCAAATACGATAATCCAGAATGGGACTAATGCCAAAAAAAGACCAAGGTACGTCATTGCTGGCACTTGTTCAACGAGTGGGCGAGCATCATAGGTGACGCGTAACAGATAAGCGCCAACGAATGCAGCTACTAATGCGAGGAAGTCACCAAGTACCAGCACTAATCCATATATCACTGATGCGTTACTTTTCATTTATACTGTAAATAATACCATTTATGATCAAAAAGAACGCACTGCTTGCCACATCTCAGGTTGCCCGCTCGGGTAACCTAGTATTACTCATTACATTAGTATTGCTACCGTTCCATGCATTTTTCTCGACGTGGCTAGGGAGTATAACCGGATACCTGGATGTAATACGCATCTGGAAAGAATGGGCTTTATTACTATGTTTGATTATGGCCTTTGTAGTGATGTGTGTTGATCGATCACGGCTGTGGCGTCGGCTAATACAGGCGTCGGCTATCCGGTGGGCGCTGCTTTTTACACTACTTACTTTGTTTGTTGGTACGGTGACTTTACGTGGCGACAGTGTGTCGGCAGAAGCGGTTATTTACGGATTGATTATCCAGCTGCGAATGGTTGCAGTGTTTATGCTGGCAGCCTTCTTTGCACTCTACGACGATATGCTTATTCGATATTGGAAGCCAATTGTGTTGATACCTTCCGTAGTTGTGGTGGTTTTTGGTCTCATGCAGGTACTCGTGTTGCCTTACGATTTCCTCCGTCATTTTGGGTATGGCCCTGATACGATTCCGGCTTTCCAGACAATTGACGGTAAGCTGGCATTCCAAAGATACCAGTCGACCCTACGTGGCGCTAATCCGTTAGGCGCATACCTGCTCATAGTGATTATGACTTTAATTGTTCATCTCTACCAAAAAAGACGTGACTATGCGGCTTATGTCCTGCTTACGGGCAGTACCATACTACTCTACTTTACATACTCAAGGAGTGCGTGGCTTGGGCTTCTGGTGGGTTTGGTTGTACTGGGATTCATAAAAGGTCGACAGTACATACGGCGCAGTAGTGTTATCGCTATGGCCATGGTCTTGGTAGTACTGTTATTTGGTCTATGGACACAGCGCAACAACGACTATATTCAAAACACGTTCTTTCATTCTGACGAGACCTCACAATCAGCGACTAGCAGCAATCAACAGCGGGGACAGGCTTTGCGCGCTTCTATTGAAGAAGTTCGTGAACAACCTTGGGGCAGTGGTGTCGGTAGTGCTGGGCCGGCGTCGGCTCGCAATGAATACGCACCGGCGCGGATTGCCGAGAACTATTTCATTCAAGTTGGCCAAGAGCTGGGCTGGGCTGGGCTGTTACTATTCATTGGTTTAATGACATCACTTGGTCTTTGGTTGTGGGGCGTACGAAGCGATGAACTTGGCATTGTGCTACTCTCTTCGCTCGTCGGTATTACCGTGATCAACCTTGTATCCCATGCGTGGGCTGATGACACGCTCGCTCTGTTGTGGTGGGGTTTGGCCGGCATCTGTTTTGGTCGTGGTATACTGAACAAAGAGCAAACAAACCAAAACCATGAAAAGCAAAAAACCAAACGAATATAGAAGAATTGCCGAATATTTGGTCTCCGGAGGTGCGTGGTTTTGGTCTGGTTATCTACTGTTTGGGCTATTATTTGGTGTCTTTGGCCTCGGTATTGTTCCGGCAAAGGTTATTTCCTACATTTTTGGCTTAACAGTTAACTTCTTACTACAACGCTACTGGGTTTTTGATACTCGTGACGCACGTAAGCAGCTTGACGTGGTGACAGGCCGGTATGTCGTTCTTTCGGTAGTAAATCTAGTAATTGATACAGCGATCGTTTGGTCTCTCAGCAAGGCGGGCATAACGCCATACATCGGCCAGTTTGTTTCGGCTGGCTTCTTTACCGTGTGGAACTATGTATGGTATCGACTCTGGGTGTTCGCACGGAAGACGAAACCGACGCCACGACGAGCCGCTGCACCAGTTATAAAACGTCCAAAACATGTATCTCACACAATTAAAAGAAAGCGCGCCTAAACGAGAAAATGGAAGATAATAAGCAAATTCGCCCAACAAAGAAACAACGAGAAATACTTGGTTTTATTGAAGAATTCATAGTTGAACACGGTTATAGTCCAAGTTACCGGGAAATCATGACAGGGCTTAATTATACGTCGGTAGCGACAGTAGCGCTGCATGTTAATAGTCTGATAAAGCGTGGTCATATCAAAAAGCGTGATCATGCCGCACGTTCCCTAGAAGTCGTAACTTCTACGCTTGATCAAACAGAGAAGATCAAGACGAACCAAATCAAGGCATCAGAAGAAAAATGGCTGGTAGAAAAAGTTGAGCACCGTTTTGCCGAAGCAGAAAACAGTAAACCGGACCCCGCGGCAATGGATAGCTTGTACGTTCTGGTAGGGGCATTGAAAGTGCTTGGTCTCGAAGGTGCTGCCCAGAGTTTTATTCCGCGACTCGCCGCCTTAAAAGCACGGTATACTAAAGCATAATGACGATTATAGAAGCTGCAATATCGGGTGTTGTCCAAGGCTTGACGGAGTTTTTACCGGTTTCTAGTTCCGGACATCTAGTGCTCTTAAGTAAATTCTTTGGTGAGAATGAAAATGCGCTGCTGTTTGACGTTGCCTTGCATGCCGGCACACTAGCAGCTTTGGTTATATATTTCTGGAAGGACATCCTGCAACTAACCAAGGCTTTTTTCGTACAATCTACCTTAACCAAACCGGCCCGCTTGATTGCCGCAGCAACCGTACCAGCGATAATTGCCGGTACGCTGTTGCAAGGTTTTGCCGAGGATACCTTTCGCTCAGCAGTACTCGTTGCGGTCAATATGATGTTAATGGGTGGCATGATGCTCTGGGCGGAACGTTTAGCGACACAGCAAACATCTAAGCTTGAGAAAGTGACCACCAAACAGGCTATTGTTATGGGTTTCGCTCAAGCGCTTGCAGTCATACCGGGCGTTTCGCGTTCTGGTAGTACGATAACTGCCGGTTTGTTCGTGGGGCTTGACCGAGTTACGGCAACACGTTTTTCTTTTCTACTAGGGATCCCGATAATATCAGGCGCACTACTAAAGGTGTTATTCGATGGCGGTCTGGAGTCGATCGGCACACAAGCGGGAGTATTTTTGGTTGGTATATTGGCTGCGTTTCTGAGCGGGCTATTCGCAATTAGATTTATGCTTTCATTTCTCAGCAAACACAGCTTGGCAGTATTCGCCTACTACCGTATTGCGCTCGGTATCGTTGTACTGCTGATAGTGTTGTTGTAGTAGGAAAAATTACTACATATAGCGTGCCCGTGCTGTGATAAGCTAAAGCTAGTTAACATCAAAACGCTGGAATCTTGTGAAATTCAAGAACTGTGCCGCAACGGTGATGCTGTCGCTTGACAGCTAAGTCCGATACAGCCGCTAAAGACTCCCGAGCAGGAGCGACCGTCTAACTGATTCAGAGACCCTCGTTTTCTAGCCCAGGAGCGAGGGTATTTTTATGCAACAATCAGTCGAGACCTTACCGCAATCATGGCTTAGAGCGGATGTAGTTTTCCCGGAGCTTGCCGAACGGTCACGCCAACAGTGCGCGGAACAGCTCGGTAGGCTGGTTATGAGTGATTGCGTAGAAGTTGCATGCCTCTCAGAAGAACTTGAGTCTACCACTACACTCCAATCCTCAATACAGCAGGCTGCACGGGGAGATAAGCGCTCTCGGGAGTTAGTGAAGAGTAATGTCTCAACCGATCTCTATGAGCGCCTCTTTAAAGTCGGCAAAACCCGTACGCATCTTGACGTCGCCAATAATCGCCTCGAACAACACGGCCGCCCAGTGTCGGATATTCAGCTAAATACCTTTCGCCACACCTATCTTGATGAAACAATGCAGCGGCGTAGTCGTTTAGAACTGACTAATATCATGCTCTTCGAACAGCTGATCCCAACGGGAGTATTCGAAACGCACTATGCTTTGGTGTGGTCGCCTGCAACTGACAATCAACAAACCAAAGAGGAGTTTGGTTTTTATCAGGACACAGAGAGCTGTTCAATACAGATGCTAGGCGTTCAAGGCAATGAAGCGCTGCTAGAAACAGCGCTCGTTGCCGGTAAGGCATCTGCCGATGCGCCTCGTCATGATCTATCTGCAATCCACGCAATTGCGCACCAAAATGGCGTTGTGTTGAATGAGCATAGTCCAGATGGCATGCTGCAGTACGTTATGTTAGTGCCAAAGGCAGCCGCACCACAAGGGATTGATACAATCGTTGAAATGTATGATCGGGCCGTCGGCGACACCTTCTACGGTGAGGCTAAGCCAGTCCAAGACTATGTACAATACGGCCAAGCATGTTTAGACCGTGCCGAATCGTTCGACAGTATCGTAGAAATTATCACCAACCAATTACTGAGCGAAGCAGCAGCATTCGCGACTCCTATGGACGCAATCATGCGTCTTGACGAATTGTCGCAATGGTACGGGGTCAAGCGAGCAGTAAACGATGTAAGTATTGACGCTGCTGTCTTTGGTCAGCAATCAGCCCTCCACATCAACCAAGCACGTCTGGCTCATGAGCAAGGAGATGAAGCTGGCTTAGATCGCGCTATTCGTTCAGCGCAGGCAACAGCTAGTTCTAGTTCATGTCCTCTCGCAAAAAGTATGTTTGAAAAAGTTCAACAAGCCGACGACACCAATAACAGTGAAGGTGCTGAAAGCACTGGAAAGCGTAAGTGGATGAAGTGTCCACATTGCGATGCTAAGGTGTATGACGACCCATGTGCACGTGTCCTTGCATGCTGGGATTGTCATGCACTCGTGGTGAATGGCAAAGTATGTTCAACAGGTAATGGCGGTACTAAGAAACGTAAAGAAGAAAGACGTCAGGCGGCATCTGCTGAGCATCAAAAACATGTAGCCCAACCAACGACTACCGCACCACTTCAGCCGCCTCAGACACAGAGGCTACAACAATTAACACAGGCAGTATAATTCATACTATGAACGACGAAGAAAACACCATATACAATGATTTGATCAAAGAACGGTCGCCGGAGTTTTTTTGCGACACATGCGGACACTATCCAATCATGCCCGTACATGGGCATTTTGTTTGTCCGCAGTGCAAGACACCCACCAAGTGCTGCGAGGGGATGCCGATTGAAACGTAAGACAATAGGTGTGTATTCAGGGGTATTTGATCCGATACATAACGGCCATGTAGCTTTTGCCCAACAAGCGATTGAGCAGGGCAAAGTAGACGAAGTCTACTTTATCGTTGAGTCACAACCTCGCCGTAAACAAAACGTGACGCCGTACGAGCATCGCTTTACCATGGCAGAGATAGCAACGAGAGACAAACTAAAACTTAACGTGTTAAGTGTAGACCAGTCCACTTTCTCTACGAGCCAGACTTTGCCCTTTTTACAGGCGACTTTTCCTGAGGCAACGCTCTGTCTATTGATGGGTAGTGATTTGTTTGACTTTGTTGAGTCATGGCCTGACTACAACGTATTGCGCCGCTCTGTAACTTTTGGTGTTGCCCGCCGGCACGATGAGACCGTAGATCATCACAAACTTAACGCTACAGATTGGATGATTGATAGCCCACACCCGCATATATCGTCTTCGCTCGTACGCAATTCTGCAATCAGCCATGAGACTGCATTGCCACGGGCAGTCGCGAGCTATCTTTCCCAGACTAAGCTTTATCCTAAAGCTTAGGACTTGTCATTGAGGACTTCGTCATAATGATTCTGAAGATACTCCAGGTGCTTGCTACGGAATTTGTTGAACTCGGTTTTTTTGAAGCCACTCTTGCGTATGAATGAGGTTATTTTCTCGGTCCCAATGTAGTGAGGCATCATTACGTAACTTGCTCCAAGTCCGTATAGCTCGGCCGCCTCCTGAATAGTGTCGGCATGACATACGGCCACAGCTGTAGGATTTACTTGCTCCAAGTGCGAGAGTAAAAAGGTATTAGCTGGGTGATCGGTCAGGTTTGAAACGATCAGCTTGGCGTGACTGAGATCAACTTCTTCAAGCAATTCAAGGTCAGTCGCGTCTCCATAGAGATACGGTATGCCAGCATGTTCCATGCGCTCAATTGCTTCTGGGTCGTAGTCGACAACCACATAGCGTTTAGTCATCTTTTTGAACACACGGACAAACTCGCTACCACCATGACGATAACCAAACAGGACCGCCTCATGGTGTTTACGTACTTCTTTTTCTTGGCGGGTGTTCTTTCGCTCAAACACTCCAAGGTACCTACTGAGTCGCTTGTAGAGTGACTCCGAATAGATAATCATGTAAGAGGACAGGGCGATGGTGATAATACCAATGAGCGTGACGAGCGTGACTGCTGATTCGTCAACCTGGCCATTCTTTTGCCCGAGGATCATGAATATTAATGAGAATTCGCTAATCTGGGCAACGGCCAAACCGGCATTAAAGCTTGTTTTCTTGGTGTAGCCGAGGACACCCATGATACTCATAACAATTATTGGATTACCAACCAGCACAAACAAAGACAGCCCAATCGCTTGACCGATAATGCCGCCAAGGTTATCAATGTTGAGTTTGGCACCGAGTGCTATGAAGAAAACGACAATAAAGAAGTCGCGTAGTGGACGTAGTCGTGAGCCGATTTCTTGAGCATAGGGCATCGAAGCAAAAGCAACACCAGCTACGAGGGCACCAACCTCAAGGGAAAACCCAGCTTCATAGAATAGTGTTCCGATGCCAAACCCCCAAGCAAGTGCAAACAAGAACAGGAGCTCTTGGGACTTTGCTAAAAATCCAGACATACGTTTAACGATGAGGTTAGCAGCCAGGAACGTACCGATTGCCAAACCAAGCCCCTTAACAACCAGAACGAGTACATCCTGCCAGCTCAAACCGCCTTGGCCCGTCGCCGAAGCGATCACTAGGGCGAATGTTGCCACGATGTCTTGTACAAGCAGGAAGCCAATGGCAATCTTGCCATACAGTTTGTTTTGCTCTTTTTTGTCACTCAGGAGTTTAAGGATGATAATCGTACTACTAAAGGTCAGTGCTACCGCAATATAAAATGCCGTCATCGGTGCGTAGCCCATCATTGTGACGAGCCAAAAACCGATAGCAGATGTAAACACTACCTGTCCGAGGCCTGTAAGCAGTGAAACTTTACCGACTTCTTTGACGACCTTTGGATTAAGTCCGAGCCCAACAATAAAGAGTAGCAGAGCAATCCCAAAGTTACCGAGTAGCTCAATCGATTCTGGAGAATTAACAATTCCAAGCAGGGCTGGCCCAACAATCAGACCGGTCAGAATGTGCCCGATTATGAGCGGTTGTTTGAGCGCTCGCATGATTACCGACATGGTGGCGGCGAGGACGATAAGTAGACTGATTTCTGTAAAGACGCTATGCATATTTTTCGTATCTGTTATTTTCGCTTATGTTATATTGTAAGGAGAGAACAGAAAAATTCAAAGGACTTCATGAAAGATAATAGCACTTACCGAGCAATCAGTGACAAACTAAACACTGAAGTTGATGTGCGGGGTATACTCTCAGCCGTTACACCACACTTGTCTCATCAGGAAAATCTCAAGACACGACGAAGCGTGATCAAAAGTTTCAAGGCTAAGGCCAATGCAAAACGTTCACCATCTGAGAAGTTCGCAGACATGCTTACGACTAAATTTGGCTCGGTTGCATTCTTGTCAATGAATGCGCTATGGTTTGCTATTTGGATAAGTATAAACACCGGTCTTGTACCTGGGGTTGAGCCATTCGACCCGTTCCCATTTGGCCTACTAACGATGGTTGTTTCGCTGGAAGCCATATTCCTCGCCATCATCGTTCTTATCTCACAAAATCGTGAAGCCAGAATCGCAGAATTACGAGAAGAAATTGATCTGCAAATCAACACAATAACAGAGAGCGAAATAACAAAACTTATCCATTGCCTGACGCTACTCCTGAAAAAGCAAGGTATCTCACTAGAGGATGACCCGGAGCTCCAAAAGATGCTCAAACCAATAGATAATGAAGCCCTACAAAGACAACTAGAAAAAGAACTCGACAATAACTAGATTTTTATTGACAGGTCGATAATGCTTATGGCAAACTGTAGTTACTTCAAAGTTTAGACAACTAGACGGAAGACAAAAATTAACAAAACAAAAAGAATGCCGGCAAGGCGAGTTGCTGGTATTTGGGAGTAATGTGATGCCAATACAGGTACGCGATATGAGCACGCCCAGTGAGCGTGTGGTTGTGAAGTCTAAGAGACCTTCATGGCAACAATTCTTGGTTTACTAGTTTTACAACTAAGGCCACAATAAAATCCGGACAACTAGGTCCGGATTTTATTGATTATTGTGCGCTAGATTGCTTGTTGATTTCTTCGTCGAGGATCTTTGCAAAGGCTTCGTATGTCTGTGGTGTTTCAGTTATCACCCGACCATTGAGCACAAACGTTGGTGTACCAGTAATGTTAAGTTTTTGCCCCTCTCCGACATCGGCATTAATGGTATCGAGCACAGCAGAGCTTGCGCTATCTACTTTAAACTGCTCGACATTAATACCTAGTTGTGTTGCGTAATCTTCAAATATTGCTGTAGCGTTACTGCTCTTTGCCCAGGCATCCTGTTGTCCGTACAGTAGGTCATGCATTTCCCAGAACTTACCTTGTTTGCCAGCTGCTTCTGCTGCGCGAGATGAAGCCATGGCATTTTGGTGAATCTGAACGAGTGGGAAGTGTCGGAATTGGAATGCAATTTTGTCTTTGTAGTCAGTCTTTATCTGGGACACGATAGGGAAGTAGGCTGCACAAGCAGGACATTCAAAGTCGCCATACTCAACGAGTACTACTTTGCTATCAGCTTTGCCCGTTATGTGTTGGCTTGCTGTGCCTTGGCTGTTGCTGGCGGTGTCATCATTGTTCTTGGTGATGAAGAAAATACCGCCTAAAACGACGATACAGCTGATTAAAATGAGTAAAAATCGATTGTTCACGTGTCTAATACCTCCATGTTGGTGCTAGTAGTGTATCTGAAAGACGATGGGTTCGTCTAGCTGTATGCGCCTTCGGGTGCGCTCTTTGTAAAATTACACTACTAATCGTAAGATAGAAGCATGACCACTTTTCTACTGAGTTTATTGTGCGCTAGTTTGTTACTGATATCTATATCTCTAAAAAAGACCTACAGCCATACCCCAATACGTGAACTAAAGCGTCGCGCCCGAGCCGGAGACGAGCTTGCTAAGGGATTGCACCAGGCCGCAAGCTTTGGCGTGAGCCTTGAGGTTTTACTCTGGTTATGGATTGGTGTCAGTGCGTCATTGTTCACCTATGTATTAGCACAGAACATGCCGACTGCTTTGGCTTTGTTTGGTGTGGCTAGTGTCGTGTGGTTCGGTTTTGCCTGGTTGCCAAAAAGTCGAGTGACACGAGTGGGGGTACGAGCCGCGGTGATTGCCGCACCGTTTATTGCTTGGGTTTTGAACTACCTACATCCGTTGCTCGAGCGACTCGGTCTGTTTATCAAGAAACATCAACATATATCAATTCATACAGGTGTTTATGAAAAGGAAGACCTCATGCACTTGCTTGGTAAACAAGCAAAACAAACTGATAACCGACTTACGAAAGAAGAGTTAAGCATCGCCATGCACGCGCTACAGTTTGGCGACAAGCTTGTGCGCGATATCTTAGTGCCGCGTCGAGTGGTTCGTGAGGTTTCTGTGGACGAGAAGATAGGCCCAATACTTATGGAAGAGCTGCACAAGTCTGGGCATTCTCGGTTCCCTGTGTATGACGGCAAAAAAGATAACCTGGTTGGCACGCTGATGTTGCGAGATCTGATAGGAAAGCGCAGTGGTGGGGTTATTGGTGACGTGATGCGGCGCGACGTTCTGTACTTGCACGAGTCGCAGAATCTCTATGAGGCATTGACCGCAATGCTTAAGACCAAGCATCATTTGTTTATTGTAGTGAATTCATTTGAAGAGCTCGTGGGAATTATTACACTAGAGGACGTTATTGAGCAGATTATTGGCAAGCCCATCATTGATGAGTTTGATGAATATGATGACCTGCGTGCCGTAGCTGCGCGGCAAGCCCAGACCATTCACACAGAACAAAAACACGAAAAACTACCAGATACCGACCAGAGGTGATAGAATACAGGGCAATGACATACAAAAGTCGCAGCAATACCAATAAACCGGTCGGCAACCGCTAAGGCGAGCGGTCTGCTGCTATGGCCCATTTCAGCCGCGATAACTAACGAGGAGAAATTAACAAAATGAGAACTTTGAGCAAAGAACTCTCCAGTCAGATTGGCAAAAAAGCCACCATCCAAGGCTGGTTACACAAAAAACGCTTGCTCGGTGGCCTAACTTTTATTGCAGTTCGTGACCGTGCTGGCCTAACACAAGTACTGATTGAAGATAAAAACGAAGTCGAAAAACTCCGTGGTTTGCAGATCGGTACTGTTTTGGAAGTCACTGGCACCGCGCTTGAAGAAGAGCGCGCTCCCGGCGGAGCCGAGATACACGACCCAGTCGTAACTGTACTTGTACCTGTGACTGACGAACCGCCAATCGAGATAGATAAACCAATTAGCCACAAGTCTGAGCACTTGGACACGCTATTTGAGTACCGAGTGCTTAATGTACGGAATCTTCAAGAACAGAAAATTTTCAAGATTCGTTCCAGCCAAGTCCGCTACATTCGCGAATATCTGCAGAGCCGTGATTTCGTAGAGATTGACACCCCAAAGATCATTGCCGGGGCAACAGAGGGTGGTGCAGAGGTGTTCAAGCTTGATTACTTTGGCCAAGAAGCAACACTTGCGCAAAGCCCACAATTCTACAAGCAAATCATGGTCGGTGCATACGAACGCGTATTTGAGATTGGTCACAGTTACCGCGCCGAGCCAAGTGCAACGACACGGCATCTGACTGAGCTGACCATGCTAGATATTGAGATGGGCTTCGTGAAGGATCACGATGAAGTGCTTGACCTTGTCGGTGCAGTCACCCAAGATGCACTCAAGAGAACTTATCAAGATCACGCCGCTGACCTTAAAACACTGAATGCGCCAGAACTGAAGCTACCAGAAGACGGCAAAGTACCACGTTTCACGATTGCTGATATTCACGAGATGTATACCAAGGCAACCAAAACCGACACCACGGATGAAAAAGACTTAACGCCTGACGAAGAACGTTGGATATGTGATTATGCCAGGAAGAAGCTCGGTACTGATCTTGTGTACGCCATAGAATTTCCTATTGAAGCTGCCAAGTTCTATCACAAGGTTGACGAAGAAAAGGGTGTAGTTTTCTGGGGTGATTTGCTTTTCCGCGGTATAGAAATTGCAACCGTGCCACTACGTGAGCATAACTACGAAAAGATGATTGCCCAAATGAAGGCAGCCGGACTTGACGTAGAGCACGACGGCTTTAAGTATTACTTGCAAGCGTTTAAATACGGTCTTCCGCCACATGGTGGTTGCGGTTTTGGTATCGATCGATTAGCTGAGAAAACCATCGGTCTCAACAACGTCAAAGAAGCCACACTCTTCCCACGTGACATCAACCGACTTGCGCCGTAACCACATAGTCGCTAGAGTATAAGCACAATGTTAGACCAGGGAGCTTTTTCACAACAGACTGGCGGAGGGGTGCAGACTACAAACCCGCAGTCTGTTCCGTCATCTAATTTGCAACCGCAAAAAAACAGCTTGCAGGGTCCAGACTCGCAGGTGCTTGGCGCGGCTACGTTTCTAGAACAATCTAGTACTGCGGCAATCTCTGTTAATGGTCAACAGGTCAACGCAGAAATTACTGAGCTAGAAACTAATCAACGCCTACCGGGTGATTCGCTTACGTCAGCCATTGCCGGACGTGAGTTTTTTGTGGTTGGTGCAGTTTTGATTGTTATTGGCGTATTGGCATATGTGTTGTCGCGACAAATAATGCGTGATCACCAAGATGCTTCCTAAAGTCCATATGCTTATCTGATACACTAGACATACAATGACAGACAAAAAAACGCCCCAAAATACATCTGACGAACCAATTTCCCCCGAGATTAATGAGATGATGGGTCCAACACCAGAAACGGCTATGCCACAGTCAGCAAAAGTTGACTCTGAGCCAGGTAGTGCGCCAATTATCCCTGATGACAAGTTCCCTAAGGAAGTTTTTGATTCACCAAAAAACGAACCCGTCGATCAGCCGACACATGTCATTACTGACTCCATGCCAGAACAGCCTAAGCCAGAAGATCTTGCAATTGACGAAGCGGTTAGCGATATTGTGCGCGAAGAAAGTGACACGGTACTTGCTAAAGAAGATGAAGACATTGGCAAGGCCTTTGTTCCGGCGCCAACACCGCATGGTTTTATTGCAAAGCTAAAAAGCTTAGTTAAACGTTGGTGGTCAAACCCGAAAGCTCGCTGGGCAACACTAGCGGGTATAGTGGTTGGGCTACTCATCATCTTTGCGGTGCCTACATCACGTTACTTTGTGTTGAACACAGTCGGCGTGCGTGCCGCTGTACAGATGGTTGTCCTGGATGAAGGAACTCAGCAGCCGCTCAAGAATGTGCAAGTAAGTATTGACGGTAAATCAGGCGAAACAGATTCTGACGGAAAAGTTCGTGTTGCAGGCGTCAAACTTGGGAATAACAACCTGCATGTAGAAAAAGTCGCCTTTGCGCCGTATGATCGGACAGTAACGTTAGGTTGGGGGAGTAATCCACTGGGCGATATTGCTCTGAAACCAACCGGCGCACAATATACCTTCAATGTCAGTGAATTTTTATCTGAAAAACCGCTCAGTAAAGTTGAGGCAGTAAGTGGTCTGGCTAGTGCTGTGGCAAACGAACAAGGTGAGATTGTGTTAACAGTTGACGTCAAGGATGAGGAACGACTTGATGTGACATTGAACAAAGAAAATTTCCGGAGTGAAAAACGCACCATCGCAACCAAGAATAAGGAAGTGCAAAAAGTCGCCATGGTGCCTGCAAAGAAACACGTATTTATATCCAAACGTTCCGGCAAGTTTGACCTATACAAAATCGACGTTGATGGCAAGAATGAAGAATTGTTGTTGCCCGGCAGTGGTACCGAGCGTGACGACATAGTGATTGCGCCACATGCCGATCAGTCTGTCGTTGCCCTTGTCTCGACACGAGAAAATCAACGTAATGACAATGGCTTCCTGCTCAGTAACCTGCAGACTGTTGATGTAGAAACGGGTGAAAATACTGAAGTAGCCGCCTCAGAACGTGTCCAGATTGTGGACTGGGTTGGCGACAGGCTGGTCTACGTACAGATTGACGAAGGGGTGAGCGCCAATAGTCCAAGACGTCATCGTTTGATGTCGTATGACTACAAGAAGGCTGAATCTAATGAGCTTGCAACGAGCAATTACTTTAACGATGTTATGGTTGCCAAAAACACTGTCTACTACGCACCCTCAAGCGCTAATCAGAATGGAAAAACCTATTTCTACCGAATAAATCCTGATGGATCTAATCCGCAAACAATTCTCGACAAAGAAGTTTGGAATATCTTCCGAGTCGACTACGATAAACTCAACCTTGCGGTAGGGCAAAAATGGTATGAGTATACCCTAGGAGATGGTGCCGCCACACAACTTGACGGTGCGCCAGGTGATCCGAAGAACAAACTGTTCCGCGACGATGCAGAGAAAAAGCGTAGCCTATGGGTTGATCAGCGTGATGGTAAAGGCGTACTGCTTTCATACGACACTACGACCAAACAGGACAAGATTGTCAAAACCCAAAGCGGTCTCCGTAATCCAATAAACTGGCTGCAAAACGACTACGCAATCTACCGTATCAACACGGATCAGGAAACGGCCGACTATGTGCTGAATCTTGCTGGTGGTCAACCGCGCAAAATTCAGGACGTAACCAACACCGGTGGCATTGATCGATGGTACTACTACCAGTAGTGACAGATTTGCTATGATGTAGACATGCAAGAGGGTCTCAACAAAAACTGGCGTGTCATTTCTAAAGTGTCCGACGGCACAAGCCACAAGATACTTGGGCGATATTTTTCGTTTCCAGACTTCGCAGAAGGACTACAGTTTGTAATCAAGGTTGGAAGTATTGCAGAAGAACAGAAACACCATCCGGAGATTACCTTGCGCTGGGGCGAAGTATTAGTTTTGACATGGACACATAGCGAACTTGCAATAACCGATAAGGACCTGGCGCTTGCCAAAGCAATAGATGCAATCAGCTGACCAAAAACTGTTTCTGGATGCCTTGTGGAATTACTATGCTACAGGGGCACGTGATATGCCTTGGCGGCAAGCTGAGCCAAACGGAAGTTTTGATGCATATAAAATTATGGTCTCTGAGTTTATGTTGCAACAAACACAGGTAAGTCGCGTCATTCCAAAGTACCAGCATTTTCTCGAAATCTTTCCGACAGTGAAGGATCTTACAGAGGCATCGCTTGCAGATGTGCTGCGCGTATGGAACGGACTTGGCTATAATCGCCGCGCAAAATTTATCCATGAATCTGCCAAAGCGATTGCTGAGCTGCACGGTGGTAGGGTTCCGCTTGATATCGAAAAGCTCAAGTTATTACCGGGTATTGGACACAATACGGCAGCTGCAATTGTGGCCTATGCCGACAATCAACCTGTCGTATTTATTGAGACAAACATTCGGACGGTGTATATACATCACTTTTTTCCGCAAGCAGACATTGTTGCGGATATAGAGATTTTGAGCTGCCTGAACGAGACTATCGACCATGAACACCCTCGCGAGTTCTATTGGGCGCTTATGGACTACGGAAGTCATCTTAAGGCCACGCAAGGCAATAGCGCTCGGCGAAGTCAAACATATAACAAACAAAGTAGTTTTGTAGGTTCAAAACGGCAAGTGCGTGGTCAAGTCATACGAGAGTTGCTTGAAAAACCGCACTCAATCACCAGTCTGCAATCTGTTATTTGTGATGAACGACTCGGCAGTGTTGTTCATGATCTATGTTCAGAGGGTATCGTAGTACTAGAGAAACAACAATATCGTTTAGCATGAGCGAGTTGTGCTACAATGCTCGTATAATATGAAAAAACTTGCCACAATCTGCTTTGCATTTGCCATTGTGATGACATCAACAGTTGGTCTGGCGCGTGCGGAAACTGCCACAGAAACGACCGTTAAAAAAACACCCGCTCAGATACTTGCTGAAAAAGAAGTGCTGATAAAAGAACGAATCGCCGAGAAGAAACTGGCGCTTGAAGAGAAGATAACCGCAGCCCAGACTGCTCGTATTCAAAAACGATGTCAGGCTGCGCAGACAATTCTCAAAAAAGTTGAAACCCGCGTCACCGAGCGTTCAGAAAAGCACCAAACGCGTTATGATGCGCTCGTCTCTAAGTTAACCGGTATTTCAGAGCGTCTACAGGCTCAGCAAGTTGATACGACCAAGCTTGATATACAGATTGTGGTAGTGAAAGAAAAGATTGCAACCTACGACGCCGCGTCATCAGCGTACCTGTCAGCGATAGCAACGACACGTGACATGGACTGCCAGTCCGATCCCAGTGAGTTCAAGGCATCTTTGGAAACCTTACGCGAACAGCGTGCGGAGGTCGTAACAAGCATCAAAGACATCAGAACGTACGTCATAGAAACAGTCAAACCAACACTTCAAGGGATCGTTACGACACTCAAGCAGCAAGCTAATAAAACTGAAGGGTCAAACTAGTGGATAATAACAATACCTCAGAACCAGAAACGCCAGTTACGAAAACGGCACCACCTGTTATGGATATTCGTGCTCCGCGGCCAGCCGTAGCAGACGTCGAGTACCAAGTAACAGAGCATGGCACTCCTGATTCAGTAGTAGAGACAACGCCAATCGGAGACCTACCAGCGGCTGATTCTGCTCCGTCAGTACCCCCAAAAAGCAAGAAGCCATGGTTGTTGATTCTTATTACACTGGTTGTGGTCATCGCTCTAGCCATAGGTGCATGGTTTGTACTGGTCAAGTCTGCAGACAGTAATGACTCTGTTCCAACCACATCTACTGTGAGTTCGAGTCAACCGGCCGAAAAAACTACCCCAGTAGATAGCAGCGACGTCTCCGAAGTTGTCAGTGAACTTGAAACAGAAGTAAAAGCGATCGATGAAACAGCAGACTATGCTGAGTCTGCCGTGAGCGACCAGTCACTTGGCCTGTAGTAATCTGTAAAAAAACACCTATTTTTTTCTAGATGGCCCAACATGCACGTGTTGGGTCTGAATAAGGCTGATGCCTTCCTTGTCAAAATTCTTACGTAGCATGCGATAGAATTCGCCTTTGACTTCCCATTGTTCGCCGTCGACTACTTTACCGAGAACTTTGACAATCATGCCGTTTGTGACAAACCCATCAACCCTACTGAAGTTCGGCGCTTCAATGATGCTTTTGTGAAACTTTTCTTTTGCAGCAAGTTCTTGTCCTACTTGGTTGATAATTCGTTCAATCTTTGCAATATCCGTATCAGCTGGCACGATTACATTTTCGTTAATACGACTAAAACCGCTCGTCATGTTGGTGGTTACGACTATAGATCCATTTGGTACATGATGTACATTGCCGTCAAGGTCGCGGAGAATGGTCGTACGAATGGTTATGGCCTCGACAGTACCACTCTCAGTGCCGATACGAATAACATCACCAATCCTATATTGGTTCTCCGAAATAATGAAAATACCCGTCACAAGATCCTTAATAAGGCTTTGAGCGCCGAAACCAAGTGCAATACCCACTACACCAGCGCTTGCTACCAACGGTCCCGTATCTATACCAATCTCGTTAATGATCATGATGGCCGCCACAAACCAAGTGCCAACGCGCACAACAGCACTGACGAGACCATCAAGTGTCTGGATGCGTTTTTTGCGATCACGCTCTGTTGGGTAGAGGTCTTTTCTAATAGTGCGCTGCAAAAAACGGCCGATAAGCAATGTTACAACGCGCCGCACCACGTAGGCAACCAATAAGATAATCAGAATATTGAAGGCATGGGCGCTAAACCAGGCCGAGACAGTGTCGCCAATTTCGTCTAGTTTTTTAGATATGTCTGTTGCTGCTTGTTCCCACATTGATGGTAGTATAGCAAGTATATGAAGGTTTTTAGCACGCTTGAGGACGACAAACTAATAACATTGATTAAATCTGGTGCTGTTGGGGTACTTCCTACTGACACGGTCTATGGTTTAGTTGCCTTAGCGGCCAGCGATGACGCTGTTAAGAAACTATATAAACTAAAGCAGCGCGACAAGAAGCCAGGCACGCTCATAGCTGCCTCAATCGATCAGTTAGTCGCCCTTGGGGTAAAAGCCCGCTACCTAAAGGCGGTTGAGCAGTATTGGCCTAACCCAATAAGTGTTATTATCCCGCTCGGCACAGTATTGCCGTACTTACACCAAGGTTTATACAGCCTCGCTATGCGGATCCCTGCAGACCCAGCAGTTCAAAAGCTCCTAAGATCAACGGGACCACTGATAACCAGTAGCGCCAATCATCCCGGTGATCAACCTGCCAACACACTGGAAGCGGCCCAGAAATTCTTTGGCGATGCGGTAGATTTCTATGTGGATGGTGGCGATATGTCGTCTCGTCAAGCTTCTACTGTCATTAGAATCGTTGATGACGCAGTAGAGGTCTTGCGAAAAGGGAGTATGATGATTGATGAAGAGACGGGGAGAATCATGGCATGAAAAACATTCAAAAGTATAAATTAGGTCGAAGAATATGAGTGCTAAAAGCGCCACGCCATTTGTTGCGAGTTTTGTACTGGTCGAACGCGACGGCAAATACGCCTTCCTTCTGCGAGACAATACCCCATGGATGAATGGTTACTATGGTTTACCCTCGGGTAAGGTTGACGCCAGTGAACCCTACACAACAGCGGCGATTCGCGAAATTAAGGAAGAGATTAATGTTGACATTAAACCGGAAGACTTAAGGTTTGTTCATATGATGCACCGGCATGATAAGACCGACTGGGTCGATGTATATTTTGTAGCCGATACTTGGTCTGGTGAACCCAAGAATGTTGAGCCGCACAAGCATAAAGAGCTCGCCTGGTTTGCACTTGATGCATTACCAGAAAATACTGTGCCGTGCGTTACATACGCACTTCAACAACTACGAGCAAACAAGCAATTTAGCGAGTATAACTGGTAGATCATGGAACTAGAGATAATTCGTCGACAGATAGCTTTCGATCCTGCATATGTTGACCTTGAGTCGTGGGGACAACAAGAATGGAAGGATCAAAAAACAAACCACATACTGCTGCATATTGGTAAAGCAGGTCTAAAGTTTGCAGGGCGTGACCTCGCCAAAATCCAGCAGGAGGTTGTACCGGATATGGCGATGGCAACCGCACAGTTGGTGCATTTGCACGGGCTGAACCCGCATGAGATTGTTGGTAGTGAACGTCCTCCCGTGTTGTTGTCACAAATGGAAGGGAGTTTGTTGGCGGCAACCGGTTATTTGGCAAGTTACCTTGAGCCACAGGAGCACGGTGCAGTTGGTGATAAGGGAGATGTGCTTGATGCGGCCAAACAACTCTACCGGTTTACGCGCGGAATAGCTGATTTTTATGGCATAGACATAGTTGTTGCTCATCGTGAACGTCTCGCGCATTTAGCTACGGTCCGCTCGGAACGTCTCGCGCAGCCATTCGTCGAGGCTATTGCCGCCGCCGGCAGTGAGGCATAACACGATATCACCGTTGTTCAGATGGCTAGTTATCGTTTCACTCAGTTTGTTATCTAGTTGTCGTGTCTCTGCTTTTTCTGGGTGCGCAGTAAGTTTAATAAGGTCATCTGGGCTGAGTAGTTTGAGGCTGTTGTCTTCACGCGCCAGATAGCTCGGTACGACGTAGAGTTTGTCGACGTCATCAAACAAATGCTTCAGGTCATCTCTAATAAAGTGCTGACGTGTGTTGTGGAGGCCTTCATAGACGACGACAACCTTACCGTCAGCCATCTCTTGAGCTATTTGCAGTGCGCCGCGAATCTTTTCTGGTGTGTGGGCGTAGTCGCTATACAATCCAGGGATAATTTGTTCAAAACGGCGTGAAACACCAGGGAAGCGGTTCATTATCTCCACCGCCAGTGCAAAGTTGGTTTCTTGGATATGTTGGAGCGCAGCGATGACTTGCCAAGCGTCCTGACGATTAACAGCTCCAGGAAGTTTCAAAGATGTTGTGGCTTCATCGGCATCATGAATAATTGAGATGCCGTGTTCTTCCTTTATTGCTAACCGGTCAGCGTCGGCCTGCCACATGATGGTTCGGTGCGATTGATCAATATAATCTCTAAAGGCCTGTTCATATATTTCACGAGTCGGGTAAATGTCGGCGTGATCCCAATCTATACCTGTAATCAGGCTCAAGAAGGGGTGAAAGGACAAAAAATTGCGATCATATTCGTCGCACTCATAGATAAAGTACTGACTGTCGGGTTCGTAATGTCCCATCTCTGCAAAGCTTGTTTTTGCACCAACAGAATAACTAACAGGAATGCCTAGCTCTTTGAAGAGCCAGATCATCATGGCCGTTGTCGTGGTTTTGCCGTGGGTTCCTGCGATAGCAACTAGCTTGAGATGCTTGGCTTTAATGATTTCGTTGAGTAACTCATCACGCTTTGTGCAGCGAATACCATGAGTCCTAGCAAATACTAGCTCAGGGTGGTCAGGGTTTTCGATTGCCACTGCAGACGAATAAACAACCCAGTCAATTGGCTGACGTTCGTGCGCTGCAGCGATGTCGACTTCTGTCTGGCCTAAAGTAATATCAGTTACACCGTGCTTGCGAAGATAATCGATATACTGTGAGTCTTGCTTGTCGGAGCCTGACACATCGTAACCGGCTTGTTTGGCGATGAGGGCAAGTGGCCCAATCGCTGTGCCGCCAATACCCGAGAAGAAAATATGCATGGCTATAGTCTAGCATTTATCGGATAGTTTTCAGGTACAATAGAAACAAGTTATGGTTAATAAACGTCATCTTCATCATGTTTGGCGCCGTTTGCAGCCAATCAGCCCTTGGTTCTTCTTGGCGGCGGCAATTGCTGCCGGCATTATTTCCGTTGGAGCTTTACGTCAAAACAATATTACTATGCTAGAGCGACGAGAAGCGGTGTACGCAGCTGATAAGAAGAACAAAGACGTTGAATCGGCTCTACGAAACCTTCGTGAATATGTCTACGCACATATGAACACGGATCTTTCGGCAAACAGCAACGGCATTTACCCGCCAATTCAGCTCAAGTATCGTTATGAACGATTGGTTGCGCAAGAGAAAGCACGCGTTACTAAGGCGAATGAGAAAATCTATACCCGCGCACAAGCCTATTGCGAAAAAAAATACCCCAAAGGGCTTTCAGGCAGTGGCCGTATACCATGCATCCAGGAGTATGTGGCTAACAGTGGCGTAAAAGAGAATGAAATACCAGAGGCTTTATATAAGTTTGACTTTGTATCGCCGCGTTGGTCGCCCGATCTTGCGGGCTGGAGTCTTGTAGCAACAGTTATCTTTACGTATCTATTCGTCATCCGCTGCCTGTCAGAATGGTGGATGCGTTCCCGGTTGTCATAACAAAGAAATACCCCTCGCGGACGAGGGGTATTTGAATACTGCGCAGTGTTTAGGCTATACGTTAGTTGTTAGCCTTGTCGTTGCTGGTGTTTGTATTGGTTGTTTCTGTTTCACACTTCTGTCCGTCAGGGTTCTGTTCCTGGTATTGCTTAACAGCTTTGGCAACTTGCCCGTCAGACTTTAGGTTCTCCCAGAATATAACTTGTTCACGGTTAATCACCATTTGATCCTCAGGACCGTGGAGCTCACAACCAAGTTTCACAAGTGAAATATCTTGATCACTTTGCTTGCTCTCATTGCCCGGTTGAACTTGTTGGTTAACACGCAAGTAGTAGATGTTACCCATACGGATATATTCTCTATTAAGGTTGGAAATATTACCGAAGTAAACTTGACCACCATTTAAGAATACTGCCTGAAGCTTTGCTTCATCGACGTAGCGACCTTCTTTACTATCCTTTTTTCCAAAAGCTAGAAGCGCAGAAGTCGACAGTACGAGTACCGCAATCGATACCAAGAGTACTAAAGACATGATGCTGAGTGACTTAAGTGGGCGCCTTCTAGATTTTGCCGCTTTTACTTGCGTCGGGTTTTGATTTTGTGACGGATTTGGTCTGCCGCCATTGACTGAAATATCCATATGATATGACCACCTTTTAGTGTGTTACTTGTTACGCTCAATAGTGTACTGCAAGTACTTATGGTTATGCAAGAATTAACAGATAGTTATTGTACTCAGTAAGAAGTTGGCACTGTTGTTGTTAAGAGAAAACAGTTGACAAGCCAAAACGCTACAGAGTATGTTAGGGGTACATTACTAACGTGATACGAGAGGGAAAATCGTCATTATGGCAGCATACAAGCACACAAATTCTAAAGGGGTAACATACTTCCTTAACAGCAAAGAAGTTACACTTCGCGGTGGAAAAGTACAGCGCATCTATTACTTCAGCAAGGACGAGCGACCAGAAGGCACTGACCTTCCTGCAGGTTACTCAGTTAACGAAAACCCACGAAACGGCTTCTTGACTATCAAAAAAGGCGCCTAAGTAGCTACCTTTTCAAGCAGAAAAACACTCTGTAAAAAGAGTGTTTTTTCTTTGTCCATGAGTTGTTATACTGATGATAATGAGTGATGTGATCGTAGAAGTAAATAAACTCAAAAAGGTCTATGGCACAAAGACGGTTGTAAAGGGCATATCCTTTTCTGTCAATAAAGGGGAAATCTTTGGAATTTTGGGTCCTAACGGCGCCGGCAAGACGACTACGCTAGAAATGATCGAGACAATGCGTCCGATTGATAGTGGCACAGTCATGCTTAACGGTATAGATGTAGCCAAAAAGCCCGAGGCTGTTAAGCAGATTATCGGCGTGCAGTTGCAGAGTTCGGCATTCATGGATAATCTCAACCTTACTGAGCTTTTGACAATGTTCGCGGCTTTTTATCATGAAAAATCACACCCAGCAAAACTACTCAAGCAAGTTCAGCTCACCGATAAGTCAAAAAGCATGTTCAAAACACTCTCTGGTGGCCAGAAACAACGCTTCAGTATTGCCACTGCACTCGTAAATAAGCCGAGGGTGCTGTTCCTTGATGAACCAACTACTGGCCTTGACCCACAAGCAAGGCGTAACCTTTGGGAGCTCATCCAATCTATTCGTGATAAGGGCATAACGGTGATTATGACTTCACACTATATGGAAGAAGCACAGTTATTGTGCGATCGAGTTGCTATTATGGATGGCGGCAAAATTATTGCCCTGGACTCGCCAGATAACCTCATTAAACAGTTGCTCAACAAAGGCTTCAAAAAAGCCAAACATGTCGAGCAGGCTGACCTGGAGGATGTTTTCATCGATCTGACAGGGAAGGATCTAAGGGATTAGATATGATTCAGTATTTCAATGTGATATTCCGATTAGCTCAAACCTTGACCAAGGCGTATTTCCGCGACAAGGTCGCCTTATTCTTCACTTTCATTTTTCCACTAATTTTTCTCTTGGTTTTTGGTTCGCTCAACAGTAACAACGACGGTGTTTCATTCGATGTAGCTATCATTAATGAGTCGAAGGCGCCGTTTGCTCAGCAGTTCACAGAAGAACTAAACAAGAGCGGCTCAGTTAAGGAAAAGAAAGTAGAATCTCTTGAAGATGCCAAGGAACAGATGGGGCGAGGTGAGCTCGATACGATAATCGTAATGCCGCAAGAATTTGGTATGCCCAACCAGAACAACCAACCTGGTGGAAATTTGATTGTGTATGTTGATCCAAACAGCGTGCAGACTGGCCAGACCTTTGCCTCGATCATGGAGTCAGTCTTAAGTGATATCGAAAGCGGAATAACCGGCCAGAAACCGCTGTTTAGCGTTGAGCAAGTTTCGACTGGCAAGAATGGGCTGGAGCCGTTTGACTATGTCTTTGCAGGTTTGCTTGGGTTTTCTATTCTTTCATTAGGCTTCTTTGGTCCGACCAACAGCATTCCTAGTCAGAAAAAAGAAGGTATCTTGCGCCGTTTGCGAACCACTCCACTCAGGACTTCTCAGTATGTACTAGGCACGACACTTAACTATTTACTGGTGGGGATTATTACAATTGCGTTGTTGTTTATTGTTGGTCTAATTGTGTTTGACTTCAAAATGCAAGGAAGTTATCTGGCCTTTGCGTTGATCGCAGCCTTTGGTGTGGTGATGATGTTTGGCTTTGGTTTGGCGGTAGGCGGCTGGGCTAAGAATGAGAATCAGGCTGCGCCACTGACTAACCTGATTGCCTTTCCAATGATGTTCTTGAGTGGTGTGTTCTTCCCGCGCTTTCTGATGCCCGAATGGCTCCAAAGTATTTCTGACTTTTTGCCACTGACACCATTAATTGACGGCATCCGCAAGATTATTACCGAAGGTCAGTCACTGCTGCAGCTTGGCCCAGAGCTCGCCATCATGACCGTTTGGACGATTGTTATCTACATCATTGCTTTCCGTGTCTTCCGCTGGGAATAGCCACTTCTTTCTCACCAGCTAAAGCTCCCGGCCTGTTCTTTGCTTAAAGGCATGCATTAAATTTATCTTACCGAGCAAAGCTCGGCGCCCATCTCCTTTTGCTCCGCCAAAAGGAGCAAAAGCTCCCGGCAGAACAATAACAGGCCTGATCTGTTGATATTGCTCACAACGGCACGGCCAACTCACCGCAGTTTACTGCGGCTCAAACACGACCGTGCCATTATGTTGATGATCAATACAACATCTCAATCAGGGCCTTATGCTCTATGCCGGTAACCACTCCCGGACGATCAATCTAGAATATGTACGTCCGGGAGTGGGGTCCGGGCATGAAGCAGACACCTGAGTAGATGTAGTAAAAAGGGCTGGCCCTTGGGGTTCCTTCGGGTGTTTGAGGGAATAGTTATGCCTTGACGGCATGACTATTACCGAGTTACGAAGGCAAAGCCCGTTTTTACTACAGATACATCAAGTGTTTGATTCGGCCCGGTGGTTTTACTCCACTTTTGCCATTCAAAAGTGGGATGTGATTTGGTTCTTTGGAAAAGAACTTATTGGTTTTGGCGGACCAAAAGGAGGGGGATGACAGCTTCAGCTGACAAAAGGAATATGAATCATACTAACCACACCTTGCTCACCCCATAAAGCTCATGCTAAACTACCCCTAATAACAAGAGAGAGTTATTTTGGGTACCAAATCGCTACTAACACACAAAAAAACCACACTAACAATCCTAGCCCTATTAGCTAGCCTATTGCTCTCCATCCTAAATCCTTTACGAGCTAGTGCTGTAATACCAGGGACGCCAGTGGAGGGTTTCTCGGTTATTGCCAGTGGAGGAGTGTATGCAACGGCCGTAACCAACGACGGTACGCTATATATTGGTGGATACTTCACCTTAGTTGATGACACTGAGTTACCAGATTATCGAACATTAGTCAGGATTTTACCCAACGGCGAGGTTGACAATAGTTTTGATGTCGGTATCGATAACCAAGTCACTACGCTTGAAGTTTCTCCAGACGGAGAGACTCTGTTTGTCGGAGGATTCTTTAATGAGGCCACCGGGTCGAATGGAACTTTTGACAGGCGCAACCTAGTATCCTTCTCTACGGACGATGGCGTAGTAACAGCCTTTGATCCAAGACCAAGTGGCTACGTTCATAATCTTGAAATAAACGCAGCTGGAACGACAGTGTATGTTGCAGGGGAGTTTACAACTGTAAACAGCCCATTCGTCACACGCAATCGTTTAGCCGCTTTCGATACGAGCACTGGCGTTGTATCAGCTTTTAACCCCAATCTAGGAACGCGTTCATATGCACTGGCTCTCGATGAAGCGAATAATACTCTTTATGTGGGCGGCCAGTTTGTTACCGTTAATGGAGGCACGACGCGGAGGCGTTTGGCTGCCTTTAACACTTCCACTGGCACAGCAACAGCATTTAATCCAAACATAGACAGTTCGGTCGTTACAGCGAGCTCAAGCAATATTGTATACTCGCTGCTCTATGACGATGATAGCGGTCTGTTATACGTAGGCGGCAGTTTTACTACCGTAAACGGTGGAACTGTTCGTAACCGCCTCGCTGCTCTTAGTACTTCTACTGGTACCGCAACCGCTTTTGACCCTAACCTAGGTGCTCAAGTAGAAGATCTAGCACTTGATACCAACGATCAGGTTTTATATGCCTCAGGTACTTTCACTACCGTAAACGGCGGGACAGTTCGCAATCGTCTTGCTGCGTTCGATACGACTACAGCCACAGCGACGTCTTTTGACCCTAACCCAGATAGCCCATTGTATGCTTTGTCGTTTGATTTGCCACGGAAGGCTTTATACACTGGCGGTGACTTTACGCAAATTGGCGGCATTGCACGTAACGGCCTTGCCGCCTTCCAAGACCCCGACCTAGACAACGACGGCACCCCCAACACAGAAGAACAAGCTGCCCCAAACAATGGTGACGCCAACAACGACTCTATCCCAGACTCCCAACAAGCCAACGTCACCTCCATCCTCAACACCGACTCTAATGAATACGTCACCATTGTTTCTCCCTCTGGCACCACGCTCTCTACCACCACAGCAGAAGCCGCCCCCACTGAAGCAGGCTTCACCCATCTCTTTGGCCTCACTGGCTTCACTATCTCTGGTGTAACTCCCGGAGACACTATAGAAGTATCACTCTTCTATCCCAACCCAAACAACCTAGACCCAACTGACCTAACCCCCAAGAAATACTTCCCATCCACCACCAGCTACCAAGACCTCCCAACCACTGCCCCCACTAACACCACCATCACAGAACAAACCATAGACGGACAACCAACCTTGAACCTCACATACAACCTCACAGACGGAGGAGACTACGACCTAGACAACACAGCAGACGGACAAATCACAGATCCAGTGTCTCTAGCTTCCACTAACCCTACTACGACAACAGAAACCACCAACACCTCCACATCCAACCAAGACACCCTCGCCGAGACCGGACAGAGCCAAACCATGATCCTCATCACCTCCATGCTCCTAGTTAGCCTAGCTACCACCGCCTACACCTACAGGAAGAGACAGGACATATGAAATACTTAACGCAACACCTTAGAAACCTGAGTCTCATTAGCCTTGTTTTGATTTTAGTGATTATGGCGGTTTATCCGGTGTCATTACAGGCAGAGGAGACAGAAGAGGGCTACGGTTACACCTATACATTCGGAAGCACTGGTGCAGAATTGGCTTATTCTGTAGTAAATGATCAGGACGATAATGTATATTTGATCGGGTATTTCAACGGAACGATAGATTTTGACCCCTCAGGCGCTGTCGATAATCATACATCTGCCGGTGGTAACGATATCTTCCTAACAAGAATCAACGCTGATGGCACTTACGGCTACACCAAAGTAATCGGCAGCACAGGAAGTGACTTTGCGCGTTTTGGTGCGATTGATGACGATGGCAATATATACATAACAGGAGTGTTTAACGGCACCGTAGACTTTGATCCAAATGCTGGAACAGACAATCAGACCGCACCTGTAGCAAGTTCTATGTTCTTGACCAAGATCACTCCAGACGGCACCTATGTCTGGACTAAGACCATGGGCGGAACGGGTTCAGCAAGCATTATTGCTGTTACTGCAGACTCAAGCGGAAACTCTTTTCTAACAGGCTACTTTCGTGACACCGTAGACTTTGAGCCAGGTGCTGGTACAGACAATAAAACCTCTGCCGGCAACACAGATATATTTCTGACTAAAATCAACGCCGATGGCACATATGGCTATACCAAAATAATAGGCAATACTAGTTATGATGAGTCTTACTCGGTCACCACAGATGTTGCCGGTAACGTGTACTTTGCCGGTTATTTTACAGGTACCGTAGACTTTGATCCTAGTGGAGGCACAGACAACCAGGCCGGGTCTGGTCAGGATGGTTACGTAACGCGCATTAATGCCGATGGCTCATATGGTTGGACGAAAAGATTCGGCGGCGCTACCACCGACAGTGGTCGATCAGTAACTGTAGATCCGAGTGGCAACATTTATGTAAGCGGCAGTTTTACGGGTACTGCGGATCTTGATTTTAGTGCAGGCACAGATAATCGCACTTCAGTAGGTGGAAATGATATGTTTTTCGTTAAAATTAACGCCGACGGCAGCTATGGATATGGTAAAACAATGGGCGGCATAGGAGGTGAAGGGTCGCTTTTTCTCTATCACGATACGGACAGTAATGTATATATAGTCGGTAGTTTTACTGACACAGTTGACTTTAATATCGGCGGCGCTGCAGACAACAAAACCTCTGCCGGCGGTACGGATATGTATATAACCAAAATCAACGCTGATGGTAGCTATGGTAACACTAAGACATTTGGTGGCACCGGCAATGATCAAATAAGGTCTGTAGCAATTACTTCTGACGCCAGTACCTACTTAACAGGAAACTTCAATGCCACCGTCGACTTCGACCCCACCCCCGCCACAGACAATAAAACCTCCGCTGGCAGTTCCGACGCCTTCCTCACCAAACTCACCCAAACCACCTACCAACAAATCACCAACCTAGATCCCTCCCTAGCAGCTAAAACACTCACTGACACCGACGCCACAGACAACACTATACAAAACGGTACGAGTGCTACCATACGCCTGTCGCTGAGTGACACCACTCCCATCGCCGACGTCACCACCACCTTCACCACTGACCTCAACTGGTCCACCGTGACCGCCGACTCTAACCTCACCACCGGCACTGCCTTTGCCCACAACCTCACAGCTGCAGACGGTACTGCTGGCACCTTCACGCTTTATGTCCCCAAACTCCCGAACCACACGAGAGTAGGTATCTGTCCTGGAGCTAGCTCCCTAGCAGCAACAACAGAACAATGCGAAGGACTGTACTACCTCACAGAAAACACAGACAACAACCTCACCACCACAACCATAGACACCCAAGACTACTGGACCATTACCGGCCTCACAGGCACCGGAGGCTTTAGTGCAGAGGCTGCAGCTACCACTACCACAACAGACAGCGATAGCTTGGCGGAGACGGGGAGAGTCAGATGATTATACTTTTGGCAGCTTGCGGGATTATTGGTTTGGGCGTTATGATGCGTCGCAGGTATGGGCGAGCATAAACCACGGGCAGAACTACTCGAGAACGTTGCGGCGTTTGCTGAGAAAATTACGGTTGGAGCTGACTACCAGCATTTTCGAAATGGAATTATCTATCGAGTCCTTGGCTTCACGACCTTTGAAGAAGATGATAGTGTCTTAGTGCGCTACTGTCCGGTTGACGACCCCGAGTTGGAGGGCTCAAGACGTGCGGATGTTTGGCTGGACCAAGTTGAACACGAGGGCAGAATAACAGCAAGATTTACACTACTGCAGGCGGCGGCGGACGAGCTCGGCGGAGATGAGGCAGACAGGCAAGCCAATGCCTGGGTGGACATTGGCGCCGACATAGTAGAGCCCTGAAACTTTTTTGCTTCTGTTGCTGGGGCGGAAGATGGCAGTTTGCTTAAGCGTGTGGGCAAGGCCAAGCCCCGTGCCAGCTAGACTATTGAACCGAGCTTCAAAATCTTTCACACAAAAGAGCTTTTTATAAATGATGTTTTTGCGTAGCCCGGGAAGTCTCATTTCTTTTTCCATAGTCATCAGAATTTTATCGGCATAGCTTTCCAGTTCTTTATCGGTGTATTCTAGTCCGGCAGCAATCGGTACGAGTACAAACATGTTCTCTTTGCCTTCTGGCGCGACGCTCGGGTCGGTTTTGCTCGGGGCACAAACGTAGAGTGATGGGTCATCAGGGAAGCTTGGGTTATCAAATATCTGGTCAAAGTTTTGTTTCCAGTTTTTGCTAAACAATAGATTGTGGTGCTGCAAAGAATCGTATTGTTTATCGACACCCAAATATATGAGTAGAGCAGAAGGCGCAAGCGTACGAGATTTCCAGTATTTCTCTGAATGGTCACGCTGTGGTCTCTCGAGCAGTTGCGTTTCTGTGTGGTGCGGGTCGGCGTTGCTAATCACCGCATCTGCATGGGTAGTTTTACCGTTTGATTTTACTCCTACAGCTTTTTTGTCCTTGATGATAATTTTATCGACGGGCGTATTGAGCTGTATTTTCACGCCATTTTTGTGAGCAATTTTCACAAGTGCTTTAGTTACTTCATACAGTCCACCCTGTGGGTAGAAGACGCCTTGATTAAAGTCGACATGGCTCATTAGGTTATACAGTGCCGGGGCGTTGTATGGGCTCGAGCCAAGGAAAACTAGCGGGTACTGCATGATTTGTTGCAAACGTGGATCCTGGAAGTACTTGCTGACGTACTTATCCATCGTAGACAGCAGCGAAAGTTTGTGGGCTTCACGCGCCAGGGCCGGGCTCATAAAGTCTTTGGCGGAATCGTAATTACGGTACAGGAATTTATTAACTGCAACGTCGTAGACATAGGCTGACCTATCGAGATACTGGTGAAGTTTTTCTCCTGCGCCAGGTTCGATAGTATTGAATGTTTTGCTGTCACGGGCTAGGTCGCCGTAGATATCTACCTGTTGATCGTAATCTTTGAAGGTTACACGGTAGCTCGGCTGGAGACGCACTAGTTGATAGTAGTCCGAGGTTTTTTCACCGACCGACTCAAAGAATCGGTCAAAGACATCGGGCATAAGGTACCAACTCGGCCCCATATCAAACCGAAAGCCAACCTTGTCGCGGTCTGCTGCGTTGGCGCTGTGCTGCTCCTTCGCCGTACTAGTTTGTACGGCTTCAGTGTGCTGCTCGCTGCCGCCTTGCATCCCATCGACAATCTTACCTTTCGGAGCATCGTAGAGCTCACCATAGGTTACATCCATTAGTCCGGCTCGGCCACCGGCTTGTTCGTTTTTCTCTAGAATTGTTACGTCCCAGCCATCGCGTGCCAGCAGGATTGATAAACTCAGACCACCAAACCCGGCACCAATTATTATTGCTTTTTTCTGTTCTGACATCTGCTAGGTATAATACTAGCTATGCAGCAGTACGCCTATATTTGCGTGTTAGTTTTTTCGCTCAGCGGACTGGCTTTTCTTGACTATCATAAACGTTTGGCATGGTTCTGGGATGCACGTAAAACTGCACTGATCCTGGCTCTTAGTCTTGTTTTTTTCCTAGTTTGGGATGTCGCAAATATTTCGGCCGGTATCATCGCCACAAACCCGGCGTGGGTGACCGGACTATACGTATATTCTTCCAATATGCCGATTGAGGAGTTTCTGTTCTTGACGCTACTCGGGTATCAAACATTGCTTTTATGGAGATGGAGGCAGCAATGTTCACGTACTTTGGTTTAGCAATTCCATTTCTGGGATTGGTTTTATTGCTCGATACGGTGGTGCTCAAAACGTGGGTAATTAAGACGCGAGATTTCTGGGTCGTACTTGGAATAATGATGGGGTTCACGGCAGTGTTCGACCAGCTATTTACTGGGTTGCCGATTGTTTGGTACGATTTCAGCCTCACATCTGGCCTGAAACTTTGGTATGCGCCAATCGAGGATTTTACATATACAATAGCAGCAGTAATAGGAATAGGATCAGTACTGAAATATGTCAGTGGCTCGAGCAAAAAACCAATCAAAGACTAGCATGACTGTCAAAGCAGCTATAGAAGCTCTTTGCTTGAGCGTATGTTTGATTTTCTCATCGAGAAACGCAGTGATGCGTATATATAATACGGAGAGTGAGTATCGCAGATGAAAAATCGATCAGGCGCCAAGAAGACAGCAAAGTTTGCGGCTTTGCCGAAAACAAAGATGACTGCCAAAGAGCTTCTAGTGGTGTCGCGGCCTTTTTGGTGGGTAAATACCGCAGCGCCATTTGTAGCCAGCTACTTCATTATTGCTGGATTAGTAGATTGGACACTAGCAGTTGGTGTGCTGTTTTTTGCTTTTGGCTATAACTTAATGATGTACGGCATTAATGACATTTACGATTACGAATCTGATATTTTAAACCCGCGCAAAACAGGTGTGGACGGGTCAGTCCTTGCCAAAACCAAACATCCTACGCTGTGGAAGTGGATATTCGTTGTTAACGTACCTTTGATTATTTACTTGTATTTGGTAGGTAATGTAGCCTCAAACGTATGGCTGACAGTCATGCTATTTATGGTGGTAGCTTATAGTCAGAAAGGACTGCGATTCAAAGAAATTCCGTTAGTCGATTCATTCACTTCTAGCTTTCACTACACTTCGCCGTTTATTTTTGGTGGACTTTTGGTCGGAGCAAGTGAACTGTACATTCCAGCCTACATTGCGTTCTTTGTCTGGGTGATGGCCAATCATGCTTTTGGCGCCATCCAAGATATCACGCCTGACCGTGAAGCAAACATTAGCTCAGTTGCAACCAAACTTGGTGCGAGCAAAACAATCATACTGGTGCTGTCTGGTTATGTTCTTGCTGCTGTCTTGCCCGTTGTTTTTTACGGCTGGGGAGCGTTACTGGTTTCAGTGTTGCTTCTGCCATACGTGGTGATGGTGGCGCGTACCTTGCCGTACCGGCATAATGACAAGGCGCCAATCTTTGGCAAAGCCTGGGATCAGTTCCTGTACTACAACTATTTCAGCGGTTTTTTACTAACCTGGGCACTGTTATTTGCATTTGACCGACTTCCATGGTGAAGCATTGAAAAACTTGACTATCTGTGGTATAATACCAACCATTATGACTCCAGAACAAGCATCACTTAGTACCGCCCGCGGACACGTCTATTCTGATGATTACTTTGCTGAACTACGTGCCGAAAGGGAAGTAGCTGAACTACGTGCAGCAAGTGAAAGAGCCGAGCAAATGGCACGAGAGGATCAATCTGATGCATTGCAGGCAGAACGTCGTGCAAAGAGCGACGGTCATCCGGTCGTTGCGAGTGCTGTTTCAGTAGAAACCACGTCTGACCATCAGCCTGCGAGCCGCGCCGAGAGTATTGCCATGGCGCGTGCAGCAGTGAGTGGGCCTTCGAAGTGGAATAATCCTAATGAACCAGCAGCGCGTCAGCCGCGACAACCAAGGCCAGCACCAAAGAGCTTGACTGATGTCAGAAGCCGCTAGTCAGTTCCCACAAACTGAAACGTTTCTAACAGGTATTCCAACTGCCGAAGAAGCAGAGCTGCTGCTCGCTGACGTGAATGCACGTGATGCTCGGCGCATGGCTAAGTTGGCCGCCGTTGCGGTGCCTGACACTGAGACAATGCGGGGCAGAGTTCGCGAATCGTTGGTTGAAGATCTCACGGCTGAGCCTCAGCCAATCGATCCGAGAACGCTCACCTATGTCAGTAGACGCTTAGCTAGAGAGACTGATCCGTTAACCGACCAGTTTACCAATCATTATCACTTTAAGCATCCATTTGATTACGTGGTCTATACAGCCAAGCCAACAGCCAAAAACAAAGATGGCGGTGCGGCGCTGATAGATGATCCTACACGTGACGAACGACAAAAACAAAATGTGCCAGATCGTGTACAGACCGAAGTCCGGACAAATCTTCAAAATGCCCAACTCTATGTTGCGGCATTATCGACAGTGCAAAGGCAGGTAGAACAAGGGGTAACTGTCGACGAAGACCCTGGCCGACTCGCTGCCGCTGCCATCGAGGACTTTGCTCACAAGCTTCGCGCAAACCAGCGTGTATGGCAGCGAATCCAGGGAGCAAACGCCTTAGATGTTCGGGTTGAGCATATTGGGTTGTATGCCGCTGAACACCCCGCATTCCTAACCACGCAACCTGAACTTATTGGTCTTGCTAAAGATGAACACGCCAAAGCAGTAAGGTTCTGGCAACGGGTCATGGGTGTTATACTCGAGGCTGACATTGACCGTTCGACTGATGTTGACCGACGACGTGCCGCTAATATCGCTGAACTAATCGACTTCCTAAATATTTATGACACAAGCAAACACCCGCGTACTTCCTAAGCCTTTTTTGATACTAGCGCCAATGGACGATGTGACCGATACGGTCTTCCGGCAGATTGTGCACGCGTGTGCACCGGCAGATTTGTACATGACGGAATTTGTAAACGTCGACGGCTTACAAAGTCCAGGCAGGGAAAAGCTACTACCAAAGCTTAAGCTTGCAGCCAGTGAGGGTTCAGTGATTGCTCAGATATGGGGTAAAAACCCGGATAACTACTACAAAACAACCAAAGAACTTCAGGCTATGGGCTTTGTTGGCGTCGACATCAACATGGGTTGTCCAGTTAAGAATGTCGTACAAAGCGGTTGTTGCTCGGCGTTGATTAATAACAGGGGTCTAACAGGGGAGATTTTGAGCGCAGTAGGGGAGGCGGCTAGGGAAGTAGCTGAAGAAACCGGCCAAGACTTCCCTGTGTCCGTAAAGACTCGTTTGGGCTTGAAAGAAGTTGATTACACATGGCATGAGTTTTTACTCCAGCATAAACTTAACATGTTAACTATCCACGCACGGACGACGAAAGAAATGTCCAAAGTACCGGCTCATTGGGATGATATTGTGCCCATACGGGAATTGCGCGACGCACTCTCCCCCACCACCTTGCTCGTCGGAAACGGCGATGTTGAGAGTCGAGCACAAGCGGAGGAGTTGGCAAAAGAGTACGACCTGGACGGCGTAATGATCGGGAGGGGTGTTTTTACTGATCCGTTTGTTTTTGCTACTGATTCGCCATGGGCTGCGTACTCAAAGGAGCAAAAGATAGCCCTGTATCGCCAGCACGTTCAGTTGTTTGCAGACACGTGGAAGAATAACGAGCGCCGGGTGGTGACACTCAACAAATTCTGCAAGGTGTATATCAACGGTTTTGATGGTGCTAAAGAACTACGCGAGAAGCTTATGGCCGCCCGTAGCACAGATGATCTGTTGGCTTTGCTTGACGCTACTTAGGCGTATTGAGCGCCCCATTCTGACATCTGATTGAGTACTCCGCGCAAGGCACGCCCCTTCTGGCTTAACCCGTACTTGTATCGCGGCGGATGCTCGCAATACATTTCTTTGGTTATAATTCCTTCCAGCACAAGTTTTTCCAGGCGCTGGCTGAGGGTGCGCGGACTGATGCCATCAAGCAAGGTTTCGATATCACAGAATGAGCGGGATTCGTCGGTGAGGGCGTGCAGCAACAACGGTGTCCACTTGTCACCGAGTATGCCAAGTGTGTTTTCTAGGCAGGACGAATCGCAGTCAGTATTTTTTTGCATAAACCCATTATAAATCATTAAGTCACTTTACAAAATAAAGTTAGTAACTATACTAAGTGTAGTAACTAGTATTCGTAACGAAAGGACAAGCAAAAAATGAAACCAAAAATTGGAGTTATCGTAAGCACAACCCGCCCTACCCGTGCTGGTCTTGGTGTTGCTGAATGGTTTGTTGATCAAGTCAAAGATATGCCAGAAATGGACTATGAACTGATTGACCTGAAGGAAGTGGACTTACCGCTTTTGAGCGAGCCGGAGTCAGCTTCGTCCGGAAACTACACACAGGATAAGGTTAAAGCATGGAGCAAGCGAATTGCTGACTTTGACGGCTTTGTGATTGTGATGGCTGAATACAATAATGGCTACCCAGCACCACTCAAGAACGCCTTTGATACGCTATACAACGAATGGTCCCAGAAACCTGTGGCTTTTGTTGGCTACGGTACGTATGCGGCGTCTCGTGCGATTGATCACATGGTGGCAGTCGTTGCTAAAGTTAATGCAATGCCGATTACATCGACCGTGATTGGCGTCGTGAAACCATGGGAAGCTATGGACGAAAAGGGCTGGCCAAAGGCAGAGTATGTAATGGGCAATATGGCTCACTTTGTTAATAATCTGGCTTGGTGGACGACTGTACTCAAAGCTGCGCGCAAACAGTAGCTACTCAAATCAACTCTAATCTGCTATACTCTCCCCTGTTACTTGACCTTATTTAGGTAAAGAACAGTCTGTCAAAATGTACTACATTTTGCTGACGTAAAGAGAAGAGCCAAATAGGCTTGTCTCCTAAAGGGGGTGTAGCTCAGTGGTTAGAGCAGTCGGCTCATAACCGATTGGTCGAAAGTTCAATTCTTTCCACCCCCACCACAAGGATTAGTATGCATATATCGATTACGCGCTCAGAACATCAGATACCTGGTGCTCACTATCGCCCTATTGAACACTTCAACAAGGAATACATGGCTCACGATGTTCATCGTGTGATAGAAGATAGGCCAGATGTTATTCGCAAACACCCAAAAAGTGTCGAACTGGACGAGATTGATCTGATACTCGCCAGTGGTAATCAAGAATACGCGTCTGCTAGCGTCGAAGATCCATACAAACGCGGCAGATTTATAAATGGCTTTATATATGTGCGGGCACTGGCAGCGTTTATGCATGAAGATGTTGCGCGACATCATGTGCTGAACGGATTCGCCGATCTGGCTGGGCGTGTCGGCACAGGAGCGATAATTGGTCGTGATGTAAAGATTGGGTCTGGTGCGCAGATTGGCAGTTTTGTCGAGGCACATCGCGGTGCTCAGATTATGGATGATGCTGTGGTTGGAGAGGGTACGATTCTGCGTAAAGGGGCACGGGTGAGTAGAGGTGCAGAGGTGGGCGCCCACGGATACGTCGGACAGTTTGCTCACGTTGCTCCTGGAGTAAAGGTTGGTTCTTTTGGGGTGATCCAGCACAGTGTGCAGTTCAAGGAAGCAGTAATCGTTGGTAGTCAGGCCAGCATTGGCCGTGGAACATACTTTGATCAAGGTGTTTACGCTGGTGACTCGGTGACAGTTGGCCGTAATGGCTATTTTGGACCGAACGTTGCTGTAGGTGAAATGACTACCATTGGTGATAATCCGCACGTTGGTGAAGGTTCTTCAATCGGTGCCGAATCACGCTTTGGTCACTTTGTTCGTGTAGCCAAAAACACTATGCTTGTCTCGCCGACATATGCGGAAGACGGCGAACTGATTACCCAGTCAAATTTATTGGCGAGACGTCCTCGCACAGAGGAATAGAGCGTGGCCATAGCCCCACAATGCGACAAATGCGGTCAGGAACTTGCCGACTACGGCGCACTAGTCCTGAGTCCACCAAATAGCCAATCTGAGGTCAAGAAACTTCATATCTGCAAGGCCTGCTACGCGCAAATCGAAGCGTTGATTGCCGAAGGTTGATATACTATATCGGTAATGCTAGAAAAGATAAAAACAGCCGATAAAAAAGCGCTGCTTAGTCAGCTGCGAGACACCCGAACGCTCGGGTTATTAGTATTTGTGGTCTTGGTGCTCTTGGTCAGCTGGAGCGGCATCAAATCCATTCAGACCAACTATGAATTACAACGAACGATTGCTCGGCTTGAGCAAGAGGTAGAAGTGATGCAACTCGAGAACGCCAACGCCAAGCTACGTAATCAGTACCTAGAGACCGATCAGTTCTTAGAGTTAGCCGCGCGTCGGCAGTTTGGCAAGGCAGCACTTGGAGAAAAGCTTATTATTGTTCCAGAAGAAGTAGCCCTGAGCTACACAACAGAACCGATCAAAGACAAAAAGACCACAAAGCAACCACAGGCACAGAAGTCGCGCTATCAGCGGAACTTTGAGGCGTGGATGGAGTTCTTCTTCAGGCAGCAGTCTTCCTAGAAATTAGCGAATTCGGGTAATCAAACGAAGGTTAGCAAGGTAGTGATCGGGGTTGACACTCGGATGTGTGGCAATAAACTTCATGTGTTTTTCAACAAACGGCACGAGGTGGTTTGGGTACTGTGCCGTATTAGCACTATAGCTTGACTTGGTATTGTAGGTTGCGCTTTGGGTCATTTGCAGGAGCGTGGCTTGTACGCCGAGTCCTTCCTCGGACTCGTAGAAATCAACACGCTTGTGGGTTGTCGCCATGATTAAATGCTAATCTTTGGTTTTTTGGGTTTTTTGACCTCTTTGCGGCCCTTGTCTTTAGACATACTGTTTTCCTTATGCGTAATAACTAATCAGTGATTACTCTATAGTATACGCTTTTCCTGACCGATGACCTAATGTTGCCAAGTAATACGAAGGCCAGTTTAGGTATTTTCTTGGACGAGTTCCCATGCAATGCGGCTGACTTCTTCGAGGTCTTGCTTGGCATCAATCACATGGGCACCGACTTCATGGCTAATTGTTAAGAAGTTCTCTCTTACTCGGTTGTGAAAGTCGATATCCTTTTGTTCAAAGTAGTCTGGTGCGCCAGTACGTCTGTGCACCAATTCTTGTGGATCGCCATCGAGTAGTATCACGAGGTCAGCTTGCATGTAGTCGCCAATTGCTAATTCGTTAACCGAGCGCACAAAGTCGAGCGTAATCTCATCCCTGGCTTGGTACGCAGCACTCGAAATCCAGCTTCTGTCTGAGACTACCGAGACACCGCTTTCTAGTGTAGGCTGCACTACCTCAGCGATGTGTTGGGCGCGGTCGGCGGCAAATAGGAATACTTCTGTGCTTGGTTCTGTGGTAACTCCTGGATCGAGTAGGAGGGCGCGAATTCGGCTGCCCACACCTGTACCACCCGGTTCTCTTGTAGCAACAGCACCCAGTCTTTTAGAAAGTATTTTTACCTGCGTTGACTTACCAGTATGTTCGCCACCCTCAAACACAATGTACTTTCCGCGTTGTGATGATGTAGTCTGCTCCATGCTATTAGAGACGATACTATGCTGGAGTTAGTAGATGCAAGCATGAGCAGAATTGGTAAATCAAAGGGTAAGGTCAGTGAATCATAATGGTGAACATGGTAGAGTGTAGGGATGAACATGAGCGCGATACAGAACATCGTGAAGAATAAGGAATTGCAATAGTGACCACTAAGTCTCGGCGCGCTAATCGCCCAAAACAAACTCGTCGTAACGAACTACTGCTCTTTGGGGCAATGCTTGTATTGTTGGTCGTAAAGTACCTGAACATTACTAAACTTGGCGGCAACATGATGCAGTTTCTTACGGCGTATAAGTTTGTATTGACCGATAGCTTTGATTGGTTAGCAACAGGCATAACACTGTTTCATAACGAATCAATCACCATGAGAAATCCTGGACTACCCTTGGTTGTTAAGTTCCTCAACCACTTTGGAGTGATTTACCTACTGCCGCTACTCAATCAACTGGCTTTTCTAGGGTTAGTTGTAGTGGTGTACTACACCGTTAAACATCTGACGAAGAACGCCAAGTTTGCCGGGCTGTTTGCGATATTGGTCTTTACAAATTACGCGTTCAATCTACTAGCGAACTATATTCTGGCAGACATGTACGCCACGACGGCAATTGCGGTTGCACTGTATCTGCTGCTGACCAAACGATACACTTGGTCGTTTGTGGCGCTTGGTGTGTCTATGTTGTTTCAAAACTTTGCCTACTTTTTGTACATTATGTGGTGCGCATACTACATTACTGAGCAATGGGCAGCAATAAAGGCATTGTTTAGGCGCAAGGGATCATTACAATTACGAAAGCTGAATGTGCTTATTCCGTTACTGATTCCAGGATTGATGGTGCTGCCGTGGCATCTGTATAAATTTGTGGCCTTCGGAAACCCCTTTTATACCAAGGTTGACCAGCTGGCAGTGGTTGACCCGACGTTTACTAACTTATCGTTCTATGCCTACCACGCGCTTATTATGTGGGGGCCATTACTTCTCATAACGATTGTTGCAACGGTGGCTACGCTCATTAAGAAACCTTCGTTCTTTGCAAATAAAACCATGCTCTTTCTACTAAGTGGTTTTGTATTCTCGGTTGTTTTCTGGGGAGTATTTTATGATTGGCCTGACAGACGGTTTCTCCTGTACATAACGCCGTGGTTCTACGCCCTGTCTGGTGTAATCGTCTATCGTTTTGTTCCACGGGCACCGCGGCTCATGAAATATGGACTGGCATTTGTCGCAATCTACGTGGCAACACTTCCAATAGTGTTTGTCGACGACCAAAAGACATTTCCATTAATTGATGACACGGTGGTAACCGTTGTCCTGCAATCACAGACGGAGCGTTTGCGTATAGATAATACCGAAGGTTTTGATTCGCCACTTATGAATGTATCGCCAACGCTCTATGATTCATTTGACCGCACAGAGTATTACAAGCAAGAAGAAAGTGGCAAGTACGTGATCGCGGAGCGAATGGTTAAACGATCTTATGATAGCCAGAAAGTCTGCGTTGAGCGCGATGCTTCTGTAAAGCCCTACATCACCAGTTCTGTTACGCTCATACTACATCCAGACGTTAATCTAGATCAGCTGAAACAAACATGTAAATAACACTATGAAACACGTTGAACGCATCCAAAAATATGTACGCAAGAACTGGCTATACCTACTGCCGTCAGTCATTTTTATCTTTGTTTCAATGGTGTTGATTGCTATCAATCGTTCATTTATCTTTGAGCGCGAGTTTATTAGTCAGTATGGCGATCAGCAGCTCTACTACAAACTCGCACGTGGCGTGCTCAATGGTGAGTTCCCAAAAAGTCCTTACACGCTGGGCTACCCAATGTTGTATATGCCGCTTCTTTTGCTGACGGGCATCAAAGAAAGCTGGACAAGCATCATGCCACTGGCGATTTTTGTGCAAGCTTTTGTGCTGATGCCAATTACGTTGTTTTTGGTGTTTAAGGACAAGCCCCGCAAGTGGCTGATGTATAGCTTTGCGGGTTTGTGTGCCTACTACGGTTTATTCTTTTGGGCATCAACCGACATATTAATGAAGTACAACTTCTTTGGACTCATTCCTTTAAGTGAGCCACTGGCAATTTTTTGTCTGATATCAGGTTACTATGTATACCTCAAGTACCTGCAGACCGACACGCCGCGATTGCGCTTTCTTGTATTGTTCGCGGCCCTGTTTGCCTGGAGTATTATGACGCGCAGTACTAGTATCATCCTGTACCTGCCAATCTTTATAGAACTGTTACTAGATAGGCGCCTCAAACCCATCGCAATCATTGGAGGTGTTTCGGCTCTTTGGTACGCACCTCAGATTGCTTACAACTATCTCTGCAGTGGTGATCCATTATTTAATGGTTATGTATGGTGGGCAAATGGCAAGGTGGCTAAGAACACCAACAACATCGAGTCACTGTATGGGTTCCGTTCTAGTGCCATGTTCTCATTGCGCTACCTAGTAGTGAACATCAAGGATTTGGCTCTAGAGTACGTCCCGTTTCTACTGTTATGTGGCGTTGTTGCACTCAAGCGTAATCGGCTGGTGGTGTTAGTTCTCGGCTGCTCGCTGCTTAATCTTGTTTTCCATTTGGCGTACTGGTGGTCAAATTACGGCGGGCTACTGCACCGCTTTTTGCTCCCCAACATCTTCTTACTATTGTTTGTCTTTAGGAACGAACTTGTCTATGGTTCAAATCACATAAGGAAGAAGTCACATAGTGCAGAACGTTAGTTCGCAAGGTCTTTAAATATACAACCATTGCTCGTCAGACACTAGTTAAAACGGAATGATTTAACGATAGCTCGGTATTCATCGAGGTACTTGTCAAAGTCAGGGTTAGTTGTGTCAGCATAGTTGATTATGTACACCACATCGTCCTTATAGAACTGTGTTTTAAGGCTCGGTGGCCCTTCATAACCCAATCGATACTCAACAGCATCTTGTCCGGCTACTTTGAGTGATTTCTCGTCACTGGTATACAGAACCTTGCCACTAACATAATCTGCGATAGATGTCTTTCCTTGGGCTGTTTGAGCACTTACCGTAACGATCGCGCCCTTAGTAACTCCACCGTAGGCATCATCAGTTTTCTCTTTGTAATCCGCTGATTTAATGTGTACTTTTGAATATACCCCAGTGAAACCTTCTGGCTTTGCGACTTTTTCAATGGTCCACTCTTTTGGATAGTCAAAAGAGTACTTTAACTCAGAATGCGTGTAGGTGGCTGTTTTGTCTTCAGTCTTATTAGTCTCGGTATCACTGTTTGTTGTTGCCGGTTGCGTCGTCTGTGTGATTGCGGCTGTATTGTCATTTTTTGATTGCTGCCGGTCATAGACAAGCCAACCCACTGCGCCCAGAAGTCCTAAAACCACGACTACGACGATTACTTCTACAACACTGAAGCCTTTTTGATTTGTTTTCATTATATTCATTCGATTTCTCCAGAGTTAATTTGCTAGTTAAACCTTATTGATTTGATGATATTCTCAGCTATTTTCCACTCAGAACTGTTGACCTGCTCGTCGTATGAGTACGTCGAGGTCATGCCTTGCCCCCAACAAAAAGAACCGTAGATAAGTAGGTACTTCCCATTTTTCAGCTTTGTTGAGTACGTGCTGTCAGTGCCGACAGAAATCTGGGGACAGGTGCTCTTGCTTGGTCCTGTTGCATAGTTTATGTTTTCTTTTTCTTTCCACAGCGTCAGTTTATTTTGCAGTAGCTTGGTGGTTCCATTAGGGTATGTATTAAATGGAGCTGCCTCTGGCTTTCTAGTTGTGATATTGATATCCATCCCAAAGTTGTTGGATTTATTATTTTCTTCACTTTGATTCAGAATACGTATAATATTCTCGTTCCCAGAAAGATTCGCTGTTCCTACATTATTTTCATAGCCAGTAATCCGCCACTGGGCTGGGTATTCTAGGGTAAAGCCGCCGTACTTGGAAGTATAGGTTGCCATTTCCTCAGTCTCTTTCGTATCTTCCTTTGGCTGTTCTTTTGCCTCGCTAACAACATTTGTTGGTGCAGGAGCAGTTTGGGGCGCATCTTTCTGTCGGTCATAAACTAACCAGCCTACTGCACCAATAAGTAGAACTACTACAAGTATTAGGATCAACTCTATTGCACCGAAGCCGTTTTGATCTTTTTTCATGGGTTCCCCTTAGTTAGTTTTCAAACGTGATTGTCTTAAAAGCGTATTCAACGGACTTAACATCCAAGGGTTCTTTTTCATAGTAACCATAAGACGCGTTTAGTTTTTGGTTGGCTTTCTTGAAGAAACAACCTTTAGATATGAAATCACCTTTGTCGTCAGCCATCTTTCCAATAGGGTCGTCTTTGCTTGTTGTTATTGTTTGTTTACAGTAGCCAACGGTGCCGTCGTTCAGTGTAAATTTTTCGCCGTCCGTTATTTCTTCGTTATATTCATTGACAGAAACCTTAATACCAGGAACATATCCGCCGATGCCGCTATTCGCAGTCTTTTTTACAGTGGGCTCCGTGGCTTCGTTGTATCTCAGCTTGTCTACAGAATATTGGAAGAAGTAATCGTAGGTAGTATCCTCTTCAACCGTCCAGCCATTCAGGATGTCCATACTAAATGCGCCTTTAGATGATGTATAGCTTTTGGCCTTGTACTTTTGTTCGCTGGCTGGCTCTTCGGTTTTCTCTGTGGTAGTTTGTGCCGCGCTCTGAGTGGTTGCCGTTTGCGTACTGTTAGTCTTCTTGTCTTGTTGTTTGCTATATATAAACCAACCAACCGCAGCGATAACGCCCACCACGGCAAGTACGATGACTATTTCTACTGCACTGAAGCCTTTTTGATTTATCTTGATTTTTTTCATGTGTATTCCTACATTAGGTTAATACCATAAGCATAGTATGATTACAGGAAATAATAAAGGTAGATGGGCAATTGTTGTTTAAGGATTTGACGGAGATAGTGGATAACTCAATTACAACTGTATCGCTTATGGTATACTCAATCTAACAGGGGGAGTATGCGGAAGAGACCGTTTGTATCAGCGCTCGTTATGGGACTATTTGCTAGCAAGTAGCTTAGTTACGACAGAAGACGACTCGCAAACCGCCGATAGTGAAACTCTGGCAGAAACCGGCTAGTCGCAGAACTCACTAAGTTATGTAGCAACTGTAGTATTTATGCTCGGACTAATCTTTACAGCTGCGTCGTCTAGATTATTTGCTACTAAGCAGTCAGTGGTCCGAAAAGACTAGTGTCCAGATAGTTCTGCTAAACTATGCTTATGAAAACAGTACATCTTGAGACTGCAAACCCGGCTGTGGAACTCGTTGAGCCAGATTTGGAGCGCGATGCTGCGCTTGGTGTTGCCTGGTTAGAAGGCGAGTTAGGGCACAGTACCTTAACACTGATGGGCGTTGCAGACAAAGATAATAAGCCAACTTCTTTGGAAGCCGAGCAAGAGAGGGTCAAGGGCTTTATTGAGCGCCCAGACCAGCTCAACTGGATGATACAGTATGAAGGCAAAGTTGTTGGTTCGGTATGGGTTGATTTATTTAAGTCAGACGAGCTTCCAGCACCGTCGGTACACATAATGATTGGCGATCCTTCGATGCGTGGCAAGGGCATTGGCTACTCGGCCGTCAGCACTGTAATGGACTATCTTATTGGTCAGGGTAATCAAACAATTTATTCTCGTCATTTGATCAAAAATGAAGCTGCCAAGACGCTGCTTGAGTCGCTCTGTTTCAGCAGTCTCGGCGAGCCTTACTCTGATACAGACAAATTAGAATGGCAGAACGTTATCTTTTCACGCAGCCAAGCTGAGTGATTGATAACAAATATTTGGTTGTCGCATTCTACTTGGGCGGCTTCGATGGCTAAGACGGTGCTTAATCTTTAATCCGCGCCAAACCAACGCCAATTATGAGCGAACCAAAGATCACCCCAAGGTGACTTGTAGAATCATATGTAAATAGAACAATCAGTAAGCCAAGTATAATCATGATTTTGTGTTCATGTTTTACGAATTCTTTAGTACGTGGTTGTTGTTTGGCCATTTGCATTCCTTGTTAACTCTGAGCTAAGCATAATCTATTTTCTGCGAACAAGAAAGACCTACTGAGTTGAAGTTGTTATTCTTGTTGCCGTGGGAGCAGGTAAACGCACATATGGAAGCCGTGCTCGGAGTAAAACTCCTGTGCGCGGCTTTGATGACCGAACCGCGACTTTCGCCAGCGGAGCTGTCGAGTCGCAGAACCGAGCCAGACTCACCGCCAAGAAAAAAGACCTGTCTCAAGGACAAGTCTCTTTTCTTGGTAGCGCAGGTACGGTCGAATTGGAACGAAGTGCTTATAGAGTTGGCTCGGTGGAATATGTCATCCACCGAGTTCAATCTCTCAGTTAATAGTCTAGAGTTTTAATACTTGCTTCAACTAGATCCTTTTGGCTAGTGTCTCCCTTGTTGACGCGATAACTTAGCACGATTGAGCCATTATCAACTCTAGCGTAGTAGCCGTAGGACACCGTTCCCTTAGTCATGCCATCCTCCCCACCTTTTCCGACGTACTTGTACTTCTTGACGGTATCACCATTGTTTAGCTTTAAGCTGCCGTCAGGTTCCGAAGCGCTGAAGTAGTTGCTTTGCGCATCTTTGGAGTACTGAATGACAAAGGTTGTTCCTGCGTAGCCGCCTCCTCTGTGCCCGTACTCATTGTTAATAGTAGCTGCAGTGCCTTCCTTGTAGTTCATGCCTGCTTCGCGGGCATAGGCGTAGTCTAGCTCTGTGTCGTTCGTGAACACCCACCCATCCGGTACGTTAAGAGTGAACTTACTGTTAAGTGATGTTAGTTTTTTATTTAAAGAGAATTCACTTTCTGCTTTTGGCGTTGCTGGGGTTTCGTTTAGTTGTTGAGTGGGTTCTGTTTTAGTACTGGTAGTTGTTGTCGCGTTATTTTTGCTCTGCTGTCTGTCATACACGAGCCAACCAACAGTGCCGATAAGTCCAACAATTACGATAACTACAAGTACTTCTACTGCACTAAAACCTTTTTGATCTAACCTTTTCATATATCTCCTGTTATTAATGTCTACCATAAGCATAATGCTTTTTCACCAAAGAAAAAAGCCCCACAAATGTGAGACTCTTTCCCTGGTAGCGCAGGTACGGTCGAATTGGAGCGAAATAATCACTGAAGTGTGTCGATGGAGCCTAGATTAGCAACCTAAACCAGCTATAAAATAAAACGTAAGGGTTTACAAATACCGGGTATTGTAGTAAAATGTTGCAATCATGAAACGATATAGCCCATATCAGCTATCGACAACAACCCGTGTGAACGGCGTTGCTGCTATTGGCGTCTTCGCAATGGATGTCGAAGCAATGGGCATATCGGATCTCGTTATCTAAACAAACAACCTTAGGTCATGATATGCCTCCGCAACAGGAGGCTTTTTTCGTTTCAAGGATATTAACAAAGCTGATCGGAGGCATTTCAGGTCTTAAGCAAGACCGATAAATAACTAATCAAAGGAGTCCATCATGGACCACTATAAACAAAATGCCAAATTGCTTGCATGGTTTGCTCCCTTTCGGAGCTTGTCAGTTAGCGCAGCTTTTTTGGTTCCATTCTTTTTAGAGAAGGGACTATCACAGGCCGAGATATTTGCACTGCAGTCTATTTTTTCTGTGGCGTATTTGCTGTGGGAAATACCAAGTGGTTTCCTGGCCGATAAGTTCGGACGCGCTCTTAGTATTAAGCTAAGCGCCCCTCTGGCCGCGGTCAGTATGGTAGCGTACGGCTTTAGTGACCACATGTGGCAGTTCATCCTTTGTGAGCTTTGTTTGGCAATCGCAAACGGACTGATAAGCGGTGCGGACGTGGCGCTATTGTACGACTCATTGAAAGCCGATGGAAAAGAGCAGGACTTTACTAAGTGGAAGCGCCGTATGGATGCGCTGGGTTTTGCTTCTGTGGCAGTGGCTGTGCCAATCGCAATACTTCTAGTCAGCCGTGTTGGTGTTGCCGCTACGTTAGTCGCGGACGGTATGCTAACTTTTGTAGGGCTGCTCTTTGTTTTGCGACTGCACGAGCCGCCAGTGCATAGCATCGAGTTAGAGCAAGTTGAAGAATCGGCATTTAAGGCTGCGGTCAAACTGCTGAGAAACGCCAGAGCTCGATGGCTCATGATATTGAGCGCCGCGTTGAGCGCATCAACCTACTTTGCATTCTGGTTGTCCGCACCCTACTACGAAAGTATAGGGCTGCCGCTCGCAAGCTTTAGCGTGGTCTTTGCTGTTAGAAGTTTGTGGAAGGCGTGGCTTGCGCACCACTTTAGTGCAGACCGGCATGGCTTAAAGGCTATGTGGTCATATATTGGGCTTGTGGCGGTCGCTTACGTTGCGATGGCGAGTGCTCAACCGTGGTTGTTTTGGGCGATTTTGGGTTTTGACGTTGTTCAGGCATTGCATTCTCAGCCAATCCTCAAAAAACTCAACGAGTTTATGGTTGCTGAATACCGTGCAACACTGAATAGCCTTTCATCGCTTGTAAATAGAGTCGTATTTGCAGTCTTTGGTCCGCTGCTCGGTTTTGTTGTTGACTCTCAGGGCCTAAGGGTCGGCCTGCTTAGTGTGGCGTGCGTAGGAGCTTTTGCAGCAGCGCTAGCGCTTGTAAGGCTCAAGAAATTGCATGCACTTTAGTAGAAACCAGCTTCCTGACGAGGAGGCTGGTTCGCCCTTTTCAAACAATAAAACAACCATCATCCGCAAGTCATAATGCTTATGCTTGGTAGCGTACGTAAAATCGGACTGGAACCTAATCTGTACCGAGCTTAACAGATGGAAGCAGGCATTAGGGGTCGTACCAGAGTCCCGTTAGGATGGCGTACAAGATTAAGCTTACTTAGATATTGTGATTTGCCTTTTTTGTCGCAAGACAAAGGACAGACCAAGGCCTAAAAGTGAAATTGCAACGAGACCAGAAGTGCTGGCATTACTTCCGGTATCGGCAAGTGTCGCGTCGGTATCAGCAACTGCAAGTCCGACAGGGTCAGCAATTTCTCCGACGTCTGGGTCCAGATCAAGCGGACCGTTATCGACAATGTTGTAGGTTACCAGCAGTGCAGGCTTGCCATCATATGTCGTCTCGCTGACTTCGGCATCTTCAATGGTCGAATATTGGTTGTTGCCTGGGTTGTATTTGCGCACAAGCACTTCATCGGGCTTCAAGTTGGTTACAAAAAGCAGTGAAATCTCGTTGTTGGATTCTGCGCCGCTAAAGCAAAAGTCTACCAGCCCAAGCGGATAGGTATAGTCACCATCTTGGGCATCCAGGCCTGATTCTTTGGCGGCCGAAGAGCAGGTAATGGTGGTGCCTTCTGGGGTGGTGATAGTAATGGCTTTGCCGTTCTCTGCATTGCCAAGTATTACAGATGGCACTTCAACTGACTCGACAAAGTTAAGGTAGGCTGCGTCTTCCGATGCGACAAGTATCCTCGATCCGTCACTATTCAAATCGGCTGCTTTCCAGTAGTTGCTGTCTTCACCACTGCTGGGATCTTCTTCATTCCAGGTTTCACCAGCATCATTGGATACATGAAACTTATTATTGTCATTATCAACGAGTGCGAGCGTTGAACCATCATCCGACAGGTCTAAATCTTCCCAGTCTGATGCCAGCTCATCATTTGGGCTAATATCACTCCAGCTGCTGCCATCATTATTAGACATGTATACCGAATCGATGTGGCCATAAGCAAAGCCTACGGTTGCAACGGCTATGGTGTTTCCGTCGGCTGATATCGCAGGGCTTAAGGTGTGGACTTCATCTTCCACGGCGGGGTCTATCTGTGCCCAGGTATCGCCACTATCTTCAGATATAAACAGGTGCGTATAGGTATCATCACCATTTTCTCCGCCAACAAGTATCTTCTCGCCATTATCGGATATTGCAATGTTTTTACCGCGCAATGCGGTGTCGTCATACGGACTCGTCGTCCAGTCGGCGCCATTGTTTTCTGAAATGTAAACATCGCCACTGCCAACCGTTACCGCCGCTATAGTAGTGCCATCACCAGAGACAACAATATCAGACCAGTCGTCCGTATCTGCCGGCGAAACATCACTCCAGCTGGTGCCGCCGTTGGTTGAAGCGAAGATTTTACCTTCTATATAGCCTAGTTCGCTATCCAAAGTATCTTGGCTTACTGCAACCATGGTTTGGCCGTTGTTCGATACGTCGACAGCCGTCCATCTGTTTATATTGCCGGGGTCAGCTTCTTCTGCAACGTTCTGCCAGCTTGCACCGTAATTTGCAGAGATATACAGCCCAGTACCGCTTTCACCACCGCTTACCATCAGGTCACTGCCGCTTGCAGACATGGCTGCTGACGAAAGGAATTGGTCCCCAACTACATCAATGCCTTCTTGCTTGATCCAATCATGCTGGTTGGCGGCTAATACTGCCGCCGGAATGACCGAATGCGCTGCCATGAGGGCTGTTGATGCAGTGGCTCCGGCTACAATATATTTGTTGGATTTCTTTTGGACCGTTCCAAACTTCGTCACAATTTGAATCTCTCTACTTATTACTTATGCTTAAGTATACGGCAGTACTAAGGTCGAAACAACTGTTTGAAAGATGATTTACGATGGTTATTGCTTATCGGATTGAATTGCTTCTAACTGCGAAAAAAGCTTAGACAGGCGAAAACGGTACGTGCCTGATTCTATGGCAAAAAGTCCATATTCAGGTGGCAAAACTTCTTCGGCATGTGCCATAAGTATGTTGTCACTCGGCTCAATCGTTTTTCCGACCAGTTCCGTCAACGTACGTGCAATAACGAGCTGTTTTTCTCGGTATAACCGCGGAAGCTCCCTGGGCTCAAAAGTTTCATATAGCATTAGTGTTGTCATGAGCGCCGGCACCGACTTAAACCACATGGTGCTGACCATTGAACCAACAGCTTCTCTTGTGTAAGCAACACCAGTGTAGCGATGGTTAAAGACACCAAAAATCTTGGAAGGAGAGGTAAGCATTGCTTTGATGTTTGGCGCGGATACGTCGAGGGGGTGTTCGTCAGGCGTCAAGCCGCCATAGGCATAATCGAGTACGACTTCATGCCCCGCCTCAATAAATTGCTGCAAGGCATAGTCGTCATACCAGTTGCCGTCTATGGCGCTTGGATTGGACAAAAACCACACCCTGCCATCTACGGGATCGCCAGTTGCTTCAATGTTTGGAACAGAATGAACTGGTATATTCAATCCAATTGCCTCCAGAATATAGCCATCGTAGTCGCCTTGCACAAAACCAAGCTCGGTCATTTCGCCCGAGCGTGACCAACCTGCCATCAAACGAAAGATTGCATCTGCAGATCCATGGGTTGCGTATTGGTTTTCAAAACCTGCCAACCCAGACAGTAGCGGTTCGTTTCGTTCGGTAATTCGCGATGTTACTGGTTCTTGCAAATGTTCAAAGTCAACATATCCGTTCTGGTCTGTTGGTATTTCAAGGTCGTGAGTAAAGTGGTATCCGCCTTCATCAAGCAGCTCTCTCGCCTCGGGAACGGTCAGCGTGCTCATGTGAAAAGTCTCTGGCAGGCGCAAGCTTCCCACTAGTTCGCGAACCTCTGGGAAGGGATAGCAAAGGACGGGCACGATCAAATCATTCGGCTCAACAATAAGTCGCTCGCTCATGTCTTCGTTCCTTGCGGTTTGGGTTTTTGGATATTTTGCATTTCGATCTTGCAGGTTTTGCACTCGCCGCATTCAATTGGCTTGCCGCGGACGTATCGCGGGGTCCGGCATGACCATGTCAGGGCGGCTAATTCTGGTGGCAGCGTTTTGTAGACCTCGGCTTTGGTGAGGTGGCTGTGCGGGTATTCTTTGATGCGAGCACTGTGGTCGTCTTCGTCAGGATGATAGGCGTTATGCATACGTTTTCCGCGCATAACGGAACCACTAACGCCGAGGTCAAAATCAGTCTTGGTAGCGGCAATCACCACTTTGGTAATGCTTGGGTCTCGAGATGTCATGTAGCCGGTGATAAAGCCCATGACCTCAACATCATAAAGAAAGTGATTGCCAAAGTGCGGGGTATTGATGGTCGATTCGCTTGTAGTGAAAGGGGTTGGAGCGTGTCTACGCATGTATTCATATATCGCTTGCACGGCTGCAGCCTCAGCCTGCCACCGCCTTTCGACATTCTTGATATGGATGTGATGAACGTGCACCTCGCCATAATCTTTAGGATGGTTGAGTACATGCCACAGTGCGGCCGTCGAATCCATGCCACCAGAAAACATCACCAGCGTGCGCTGCTTCTGCTTGCGCCGCGGTTTGCTTGCCTGCCTCTTTGCCTTTTCCACCATCTGACTAGATGTCCCTCATAAGTAGTTTTCAGTATACAGCAATAGATGTTCTAATCTTGTCTGATGTGGTTGGCAATGTATTCCTTGCCAGAAGTAATGGCCTCAACAATACCGCTGACATGATCCTGACCACCTACGATTAGTCCTTCTGCGCCCGGCAAAACTGCATCTGCTGGCGCAACGACTTCATCTGTCGGTGGATGAACACAGAGTATTCGAGGCAGTAATTCGCCATGCAGTGCTGGTAAGTCTGCGGCAAACACATCTGAAGAAATCACCAAATTCGGGAGCTGTTCTTGAGACGCTGCGCTCAGTATGTACGGATCGACCTTACTGCTAATGGTCACTACCCGGTGGAGTACATCAGCATGTCGGGCGAGTAAGCTCAAAGCAACTTTCCCGCCACCGCTTTCTCCCACCACAGACACCCGCTTGCCCTGCTGGGCGAGGTGCACTGCCCGCTGACCAATTTCTTGGAGCCGCATGTGGTAGTTTGACTTGGTCCAGTCGATACGCTGGAACTCTACTTTCAGACCCAATGGTGCCCAAAGCCTGGGCACATCCTCGCGCTCCTTCGGCACATTCCCCACGCCTGGGATGTAGAGCACGTGTTCACCTCTTTTCATCAGCACATGATAACAAACAACTACACAGGACTCGAACCTAATTAACAGAGGTGATATTTTCAGAAATAAAAAGAGGTAAATCTTGGAACCAATTTACCTCTGTATCTTGCACTTGGTAGCCCAGGTTCGGTCGGATTGGAACGAAGTATTTGCGGAGTTGAATAGGTGGATGCGGCTTTCTGGTGATGTGCTGGTATGAAACCGATCTATTTGATCACGACAGAGTTCGCGATATCTTTAACTTTGGATTCGTATTCTTGGAAATCATAGGTCTTGCCACCGTAAGGCTTATATTCTTCGCCGCTATACTCAGAGCCAGTAAAATCATACCTTGTTCTTGCTGACACATATACAATCTTGCCCTGTGCTGAGATGATATAGTAAACGTCTTCAATGCCGCCGTGTTCTTGCCTAGTGAATTTAAGATAATACGCCAAATTGCCATTTATAGGTTCCTCAGATGTTATATCGTTTTCAGAAGGATAGCCTATTGAAGCTCCACCATCGGTTGAGTTTGCCCACTCCTGAGGAGTCTGGTCTTGCGGGTTATCAAACACGCATACGTCTACAGAAAAACTTGGTTCTTTTGAATCCTCCGATTTCTTAACAGGCAGTAACTCCACTGAATCCAAAACTTTCTCGTTACCAAATATGGGAGCACCCTGTTTGCAGCCTACATTACCTTGTGCCCAAGCTTCAGGAGCTTCAAAAGAAACGGCATCATCTGCAAGGGTTATTTTTTGGGTTGGGAGTTTTTGCTCCGTTTCTTGTGCTTGTGTTTGATTTGTCGAGTTACCAGGTGACTTGTTGTTTTGCCGTTGCCATACAAACCAGCCGATTCCACACGCGAGAACGACAACAACTGCGACTACCAATACTTCTACTATACTAAAGCCCTTTTGATTCAACTTTTTCATCAAGAGTTCCTATTATTAACTACCATAAGCATAATACTTTCCTCATCAATAAAAAAGACCTCCCAGAAGAGAGGCCATAATACTTATGCTTGGTAGCCCAGGTTCACTCGAATTGGAACGTGACTAGCGTGGAGTTAGCGAGATGGATAAGGCTATCTGCTCAAATAACACATGTAGCTACCCAACCAGTTATTACTTGAACCTATAGTCAATAGTGCTTTACTCGCTTATAGCCTCAAGGTTGTCGGGCAGGATTTTGGAGATTTCTTGCTTCAGGGCAGAAACTTCGGCAGCTTCATCTTCAGTATCACTGCACTGTGCTTGGCCTCCAGCAATAAAGAAGTAATACTCACCGATCTTCTTGCTATCTTTTTTAATCACAGCTGCGGCAGGATCAGATGCTAAATCCTCCGTCGTGTATCGAGTTAATGCCATTGGAGAGACCTTTTCAGCGGCACAATCTGTATCTTTTAGTCCCGTGAGAGAGAAGTAGGCTGTCTTGCCTTCGTTACCGATCGAGTAGTAAAGGTTCTTTAGAGTCGGGTTAGTTTTGAACTTGACGCCCAGCTGCTTAATTTCAAAGTATTCCGTTGTAGCTTTTGCCGCAGAGTCGCTATTGGCTTCTGTTGTTTTTGCAGATGCCTCCGTCGTTTGCTTTTCTAGCTCAGTAACTTTTGCTTCACTTGCACTGAGCTTTGTTGAAAGATCATCAATCTTAGACTGTTGCAAAAAATAGGCACCAGCAAATGCAGCGGCACCGACTAGCAGCACCATTAGCACGACCAGGGCTAGCTTCTTTTTACTTGTTTCTGGTTTTGAGCCAGCGCTTTGTGAGTGCATATTGTTTGTTTCGAGCGGAACGTTTGATTGTAGTTGTTGTTCATCCATGAATTTACTATAACTAAAGTAAGCGTAAATAGAAAGGACGAGGCATACACATAAGTATGGTTGTCGTTACTCTGCCGCGTCGGCTGGTTCGTAGCCAAGGGAGTTTACCCAATCAAACACGGGCTGTTTGCTAACGCCGTACACTACTTCAAAGTGACCTGGTTCTAAGGCCGCTTCTAGTGCTTTTGTGATTAGTTGCCCTAAGTCTCGATGGCTCATCCACCTTGAAGGTGTGTCTGGCCGTGGCTTGTCTTCAGGGTTCACATTACCGATTCGTAGGCAAATAACGCGTAGGCTATATTCTTCTGCAAACTGTTTGCCGCGGGCTTCCATATGTTGTTTTTCCTCACCGTACGCGTTGTTAGGGGTTTCCGGTTTGCCCGTGTATCTTATTCTGTCATCTGCTTCTCGCTCATCATGTTTGCGAGCGTGGTTAGAGCTGCCCATGATTATCATGCCAATGTTGTTCTCAATCGCAGCAGCGTAGGCATTCTCGTACATAGTTCTATTGGCAGGATCGACGTTGCTTACATCGAGATCTTTCCATGCCAAGTGAATAAGTGCATCATACCCACGAGTGGCATCTGTGAGATCCTCAAGGTTAGTAGCATCGTGTTCTGGTAGGTCTAGTTGGCTGATTTCAAACTTTGCTGGGTCCAGCTGCGCGATAAGTGCCTGCGCAACTTTGCCCTTAGCGCCTGTAATTGCAATCTTCATCACCTCAGTGTATCAAACTAGCTTTTTATTGAGATTCCGCTCATGTCAAGTAGTTTGTATGTACCGTCAACAGCTTCAATGATAGCGTACGCACAGTCACTTACACCTATCTCTCCAAGCTGTAGAATGTCTCTAAAAATGAGACGGATGGGGCCGCCATGAGTTACGACGGCAATGGTTTCAAAATCCTGGCTGCTCACGTCATCAAGGGCGTCTGTGATTCTACGTTGAAAGTCTGGGTACTCCTCGGCACCTTGGACGGCGGCGTGCACGTCTTTCAGGATTTCCACTTGATCAGGATGCTTTTGGGCGGCTTCATCCTTAGTTAATCCGGTGAGAATGCCATACCCATTACGTTCTTTAAATGTCGGAAGTATCTCGATCTCGAGCCCTGCCTGTTTGGCAACCATCGTTGCTGTTTCTTGTGCTCTAGCAAGTGGACTGGCATAGAGTTTTTCAATTTGTTTCGTGCCTAGCTGTGCAGCGAGTATCTCAGATTGTTGTCGGCCTCGATCAGTAAGGTGATCGTCGTAGTCGCCACCGTAACGGTTTTCGATGTCGCCGGTAGTTTCTCCATGGCGTGCCAAGTAATTAATCATTCTCAGAGTATATCAAACTACAGTGAGAGTAGGGCAATGCACATCTGCAGCCGTGCTCGGAGTAAGCTCCTGTGCGCGACTTTGATGACCGAACCTCCGACTTTCATCTGCTGAAACAGCTGAGTCGGAGAACCGAGCCTAACTCACGTCCAAGAAAAAAGACCTGTCACAAGGACAAGTCTCTTTTCTTGGTAGCGGGAGCAGGACTCGAACCTGCGACCTCGTGGTTATGAGCCACGCGAGCTGCCACTGCTCCATCCCGCGTTATCAAAACTAACTCAAGGAGCTAAAGCATAGTATCAAACAGAGGTAATCCAGTCAAGGACATAATACATAAGCTTTATAGTTGACATATAAGCAAAAGCGTGATAGTATATGAGTGTTGTCATGACAAAACAAACAACCAACCAATAAAAGCATTATAGAAAGGGCACCTCTAACAATGCAACAACTATCATACGAATTTAGCGCAACTGATAACGAGAAGATTCTCGAAGTCGATCAAATGATTCGCGAACTCTGATTCGCACCCGCACAACAATAAAGAAAGAGCCTTACAATCTCACGAGAGGGCTCTTTCTTAATTTACTGGTATATGGTATATTCACATCTGTTCTTTAAGGCAAAACCAAAAGGTCAAACCAAGCAATTTATTGCTGTTTGGACTTTTGTAAGGAAACGTAGTGATAAGCTAGCGAGTCCGAAGCAGCAAACTTGTTTTGTGCTTGGGGCTTGCTAGCTTCCTCAACTAACGTTGACGTGGCGGCGTAGCTCAGCTGGTTAGAGCGCAGGACTCATAAGCCTGAGGTCAGTGGTTCAAGCCCACTCGCCGCTACCACTTACATCACCCCTGATATTGCAGGGGCGTTGTTTTTTTAAAGCAAAGATGGTATAAACTGATTACTATGTTGAATGTTATTCGTCATGAAGGTAGAGAGGTCATGTTTGGCTACGGTTTTAACGAAGCCAATGACTTTGGGATTTATTTTCCAGAGCAAGTTAATGCTGAGGATGTGGCGGAGTTTGCGAGAGCGCAAAGTGATTTAGTTGCCGATGTTGAACTAGTAGAGCCAGTTCAGCTACTCCCCCGTATGTTTGATCCCCGACTGGCACATTTAAATAAAGGTAAAGAACAGGCGGCACGAGTTGAATTGTTGGACAGGTGTCGGCATTTTGAATTACCTGAAAGACTAGAACAAGAGTTTGACCCTGTAGCTAAGCCATGGCAGGCGAATTACGCAGGCACCTTAACCGGTGACCCGAACACACCTTTGTACGTAGTAGTTGAAGGCGATAGAGAAGATCTGCGTAGCTTCTTGAGCGAAACAGATGAGATACGCCTTGGCGCGCTTGCGGTAATCGATCAGTTAAGTTTTTCGATTGAATCTCCAGATGCGACTAAGGTTGCCAGAGAGCTTCCTCGCCAATACACTGCTAGTCTTTCCCCGTGGCTAGAACCATAAATTAGGTTCTGACCTGTTTGTTCACAGAAGCTTCGGCTTAAACTCCTGGTAATCACTAACTGTCTGTCATATGGTGATGAGTTCTGACTTGACCACTCACCACGGGTGGTTTTTTGCTAGCTGGCATCAGTAAACTGTGGAAAAGTTGTGGAAGAATCTTGTTTACGAAGCTTCTGCATAAGCGATATACTATAGTCCCAGCCCGCGAGGGTTGGTAAATAAACAAAATCGCAAAAATAAGCACCCCAGCGATTGCCGGGGTGTTTTTTTCATCATACGTTTGCAATAACAAGAACACATGCTATAATTAAATTCTAGTATGTCAATTACAGCTACTAGAACTCCAGAACAACAATCGCCATCTACCGGCGATATTTTTTTGCCCGAAGACAAGCTGCGGGAGGCGCAGTGGGCGCTTGACCGATACCAAACCATTGGCGTCACCGCGACTATGGCAGAGGTAGAACTTGCTCCATACGTTAATGACATAGATACCATTGCCGAGAACCATCAGTCGGTACGCAGTTATGTGAGTAAGGTTGGCGCTCCATATTCCAAGCGTCGTGAAGAAATATTTGTAAGGCTAGCAAGTATCTATGCAGCAGGACTCCCCGAGTCAGAGTTTGTTGTAGCACGCAAAGCAGCAAAAGATAAGTTACAAGCAATGTATGCCGGCAAGGAAGTAACTGCTTCAAGTAATGCAAGAAATCGGCAACAAGTTATCGGTATTGCTTGTCTGATGCATTGGCTTGACCCGTCGATCCCGAGTTGGGAAATTGAAAAACCAGAAATTCCCAATGACCTACGCGATTCGGTCGTTCGTTTGCAAAACATCAAGCACGATGCAGCGTTAGAGCAAGATATTGGTGGTCACATCCAGAGTCTGGCGGGAAAGATTCAATATGAGATAGCGGTAAGGACTGAGCAGTGGGGATTTGCTGGCTGGATAATCAACGGAAGACACTATCAGTTAGAACACTACCCGCTAGATAACACGCCATATTTGAGCTGTCTTGATGAAAAAGACGGAGCACGAGTGCACTTCTCTGTGGCTGGTTTGTTTGCGGACGCCAACAACCGCAACGCTACAGTGCCGGACAGTCAGCGGTTTTTAGAAGATTGCATCACTGCTAGTACACAGCTTAGATGAGTTCTATGAGCTCTGCGTTACTAATGCGCACATAGCGGTGCATTGGGAAATCACTGAGAGTAAGGCTACGGATGGCACGGCCAAAACCACCATGACTAACGATTAGGATGGTATCGGCGTCAATTGTCTTGAGCCATTTGAGTGCCAGGTGAGCCCGTTCTATTAGTGTGTCATCGGTTTCAATATCTGAGAATCCATCCAAGTTGAGGTCTGGCGCCCACGGCTTGCCTTCGAGTTCACCGTAGTGTCTCTCAATCAAGAGTTGATTGGTGTGAATTTTTTCTGGATCGTAGCCAATCTCTTTTGCGACAATTTTGGCCGTTTCATGCGCTCGGGATAGTGGCGATGCGGCAATAAAGTCAACCTTGATGTCGTTTGCACGCATCATTTGGCCGGTTGCTTTTGCCTGAGCACGACCTTCGTCAGTCAGCGGGGTGTTAGTACTACCTGCGAGTTTGCCCTGGACATTGAAGACACTTTGTCCGTGACGTATGAAGTATAGTTTTTTCATTGCTGGTAGAATTATAAGATGAAAATTGCTCGTTTGCCAAAAGGTCGCTACGTCGTGGCTGTTTCTGGGGGTGTTGATTCGGTTGTATTGCTTGATCTTTTGCGACGGCAGCCCCAGCTAGAACTCATAGTAGCTCACTTTAACCATGGCATACGTGCTGACGCTGATGTAGACGAAATTCTCGTCTCCAAACTGGCTACTGATTATAATCTTACGTTTGTAAGTGAACGTGGCCAGCTGGGGATTGATGCAAGTGAATCAGCGGCCCGCACGGCACGATACCGTTTTTTGCACCATATCAAAGAATCAAACAAAGCTCGGGCGATAATTACGGCGCACCACGAAGACGATATGCTCGAAACAGCAATCATTAACGTCTTGCGCGGGACTGGTCGGCGCGGTCTGAGTGCGCTTGGTTCAAATGAGGTACTGATCCGTCCACTACTCCACGTTCATAAAAAGGCTATTTATGACTACGCCGAGAAACAAAAACTAACCTGGCACGAAGACAGCACTAATCAAGACGAGAAGTATCTACGCAACTATGTCCGCCAGAGCATTCTGGCCAAGTTTAGCCAAGAACAAAGGGAGCAATTATTGGAGATTGTACAAAAGGCCCGACAGCTCAACACGGCGATTGATGAGATACTGCACAAAGACTTCCATATTGATGTTAATGCTGACGCCATTAGTAGGCACTGGTTCATTATGCTGTCTCATACGGTCGCAAAGGAATTTATGCTCAGTTGGCTTCGTAAGCAAAACGTCACGTTGCAACTTGACCGAAAAACGCTTGAGTACGTGGTGCAGCAAGCCAAGACGCTCTCACCCGGGCAGGAAATCACTGTTAACAAGGAATGGAAGATAAATATCAGCAAAGAAGGATTAGCACTCGCGCGGCGAGACCGCTAGCATTCTAGTCAACCACTCTGTATAATAGGTGCCTGTATGGATAAAAAACCCTTCAAGAACAAGAAGAAGCTTACCGGTGGGGACAAGAAAAAAGGTATCAAGAATGTCATCTTTGCCTTCATGCTGTTATTTGTGGGCCTGCTGATACTAGCGGCAACAAATCAGCCAAGTAAACTTGAATCAGTACCAATCAACGAAGTTATTAACCGAGCTAACAATGGTGAAATAAAGCAAATCACTGTTCAAGGCAATGAACTGACGATTACTAAGCAAGGTGAAGATCAACCGAGCCAAGAATCTCGCAAAGAAGCGGGCTCAAGTATTTACGAACAAGGGCTAGAAAACCGAGATGTAAAAGTTCTGATAGAGCCAGCGTCAGACAGCGGATCAACCTGGACAAACCTAGGCATTTCACTCCTCCCGGTGTTGCTCATTGGTCTGATCTTGTTCTTTATGCTGCGTAGTGCACAGGGTCAGGGCAACCAAGCAATGAGCTTTGGTAAGAGCAAGGCGCGTCTATATGGCAATGAAAAGTCAAAAGTCATGTTCAAAGATATTGCCGGGAGCGAAGAAGCCAAACAAGATCTTGAGGAAGTAGTTGAATTCCTCAAATTCCCGAAGAAGTTTGAGTCAGTTGGCGCCAAGATACCAAAAGGCGTACTGCTCGTTGGCCCTCCAGGTACCGGAAAAACAATGATCTCACGGGCAGTAGCTGGGGAAGCGAATGTACCGTTCTTTAGTATCTCCGGTTCAGAATTTGTGGAGATGTTTGTCGGTGTAGGTGCATCGCGCGTGCGTGACTTGTTTGCCAAGGCCAAAAAGAATGCACCGTGCATTATTTTCATTGACGAGATCGATGCAGTCGGCCGTCGTCGTGGTAGTGGAATGGGTGGCGGACACGATGAACGCGAACAAACACTGAACCAGATTCTGGTTGAGATGGACGGATTCGAACAAGGGCAGAACGTTATTGTTCTCGCTGCAACTAACCGAGCAGATGTACTCGACCCTGCTCTGTTGCGTCCGGGCAGATTTGACCGTCGAGTCGCTGTAGGGCTGCCTGATCGCAAGGATCGGGAAGCAATTCTGAAAGTGCACTTCGAGAAAAAACCTTTGGCTAAGAATGTTGATCTTGATGCTTTGGCAGCCAAAACCGCCGGTTCGTCAGGTGCTGATCTTGCTAACATTGCTAACGAAGCAGCCATTACGGCCGCGCGCCATAACCGCAAAGAAATTACCCAGTCAGATCTGACTGCTGCGTTTGAAAAAGTTGCCATTGGTCCAGAGCGTAAGAGCAAGGTAATGAGCGAAAAGGAAAAAGAACTTACGGCCTATCATGAGGCTGGTCATGCAATTGTTGGTCACGTTCTGCCTGACAGCGACATGGTGCATAAAGTTACGATTATTCCGCGCGGTGGAACCGGTGGAGTCACCTGGTTTATACCGCCCGAGGACAAGAGTTATCATTCGATTGTTGAGTTCAAAGACGTACTGGCACGTATGCTCGGCGGTCGTATTGCTGAAGAAGTCATGTACGGTAAAGACCATGTAACGACAGGTGCAGGTAATGATCTGCAGAAAGCTGCAGAACTTGCCCGTGATATGATTGTAAATCAAGGCATGGGCAAAAAGCTGCGCGACCAAGTCTTCCATGTAGAAGAAGGCATCATGATGGAACGAGTTATGCACGAACGACAGTATTCTGACGAAACAGCTAAGGTTATTGACGATGAAGTCGAAGCACTCATCAGCGAAGCAGCCGATCGTGCCCGTAAAGTTATACGTGCCAACAAGACGAAGCTTGAAGAACTTAAAGTAGCTTTGATCGAGAAAGAAACAGTCGAAGCCGAAGAAGTGCTCGAGATCCTTAAAGGCAGCAAAATGCCCGCCGATGCCGCCCTGTACTAGCCTACAGTAAAGCAAACTCCATCATGCCAGCTAAAGCTGACGTTCATCTCCTTTTGGACCGCCAAAAGGAGCAAAAGCTCCCGGCAGCCTCCTCCCTTGACTGGTCTATTGCTGAAATTGACAATGGCCAGGCCAACTCACCGCAGTAAACTGCGGCTCAAACACGACCTGTCCTTGTATTGCTCAATTTCACAATATCCCAATCAGGGCAGAAGACTCTATGCCGGCAACCCCGCCCGGACGTCCATAGCCGCCACTGACGTCCGGGTATGGGCGGGCATGTCCAGGAGTCCTGAGTAGATGTAGTAAAACGGGCTGGCCCTTGGGGTTCCTTCGGGTGTTTGAGGGAGTTAATATGTCATGTGGCATATTAACGAGTGAGTTACGAAGGCAAAGCCCGCTTTTACTACAGATACATCACGACTACAGGACGGCCCGAGGGTTTTGGCTACTTTTGCTATTCAAAAGTAGTGAAGGATTTGATTCTTTGAAAAAGAACGGTGAGGTTGCTCACCCCATAGCGCTCATGCTAAACTACCCCTAATAACAAGAGAGCGTTATTTTGGGCACTAAAGCACTGCTAACACATACAAAAACCACACTAACGATTCTAGCTCTAACTGCTAGCCTATTGCTCTCTGTCATTAGTCCTTTACGAGCCAGTGCTGCGATACAAAGCGCGCCGATTTCAGGTTTCCCACAAACAAATACAAATGGGGCAGTCTACGCTATCGCTGAAGGTTCAGATGGTTCGGTATATGTGGGAGGTCAGTTTACGACAATCGGTGGGGTGAGCAGGAATGACGTGGCTCGTATTTTATCAGACGGCAGTGTCGACCCTGATTTTAATCCCAATGTAATTGACGGCAGCCATTACGAGGATATGACAGAGGTAAGGTCGCTAGCCTTTGATAATCAAGCAGGCACGCTCTATATTGGTGGGAATTTCGATACGATTAATGGTAATGTCGCACGGAACGGCCTCGCTGCCGTTGATGGGCAAACAGGAGTTGTCACGGGCTTTAATCCAAATATTATCTACGGAGATGCCCCTTTTGATTACGTTGGCACAGTAAACACCCTGGAAATCAATCAAGATACCAATACCATATACGCGGGTGGTGCTTTCGGCTATGTGAATGGAGCCACCGAGCGCGTTGACTTAGCAGCATTTAGTATGAGTACCGGCACAGTAACAGGTTTCAATGCCGACATAAGCAACTTTGCATGTATCGAAAAAACAGTCTACGATCTCGATTATGATAGTACTGGCGGGCATCTCTACGTAGCAGGTCACTTTGGCACGTTTAGCGATACGGCGCGAGGCGGAATAGCGCGCGTTGATTCAGACACTGGGGCGCTTGATGAAGGCTACAATCCAGATATCTCATCTACGGAACAACTATGCGCGTATGTATATTCCATTGAGCGATACGATAATGTGGTATATGCAGGTGGAATTTTTGACACAGTTAATGGTTCCGTATCACGTTCAAACGTTGCAGCTTTTGACACGACCGACGGCACCGTAACTGCGTTTGCACCCGAGCTCGTTATCGATGAGTACCCATTCGTACTCAAATATTTACCTGCAAGCGAAACATTGCTCATCGGAGGATCAATCTCTCAAGTTAATGGGGTTACAAGGAACGAGCTGGCGGAAGTAAAGGTAATTGACGGAAGTCTCACAGACTTCAACCCAAATATTACGAGTAACGCAAATAGTGTCCATGCCCTGGAGTCTCACGCTGATGGTACGCTGTATGTAGGCGGTACCTTTTATCGAGTCGGGGGAGTCTCCCGCAACGGCCTCGCCGCCTTCCAAGACCCCGACCTAGATAACGACGGCACCCCCAACACAGAAGAACAAGCTGCCCCAAACAATGGTGACGCCAACAACGACTCTATCCCAGACTCCCAACAAGCTAACGTCACTTCCATCCTCAACACCGACTCTAATGAATACGTCACCATTGTTTCTCCTCCCGGCACCACGCTCTCTACCGCCACAGCAGAAGCCGCCCCTAATGAAGATGGCTTCACTCATCTCTTTGGCCTCACTGGCTTCACTATCTCTGGTGTAACTCCCGGAGACACCATAGCAGTATCACTCTTCTATCCCAACCCAGACAACCTCAATCCTGACTCGCTAACTCCTAAGAAATACTTCCCGAGTACTACCACGTACCAAAACATAGAAGGCGCCACGCTCACTCATGAGATCATCAACTCTCAAGCTACTCTTATGCTCAATTACTCACTGACTGATGGCGGAGGCTATGACCTTGATGGTGTTGTAGACGGTAGCATTACTGACCCAGTATCGTTAGCGCTCGCCGACGTGGACAGTCAAGCGCTCGCCGACACCGGCAGTATGGTAATGAGCACGTATGTCTCAATATTGACGTTAGTGGGTGTAGGGGCGGTTCTATTGGTCTTCCAGAGAAGGAGGCGTGTATGAGTTTGGCGCGAAGAATGACTGCGTTCTCTTTGGCAATTAGCTTTGCATTTATTGGCATGATTACTTTACTCAATCCTATGAGTGTGCATGCGGCCTTACAGGACACGGCGATTGCTGATTTTCCTGTAACAAACGGTGCAGTGTATGCAATTGCTGCTTCATCTGACGGGTCAGTATATATCGGCGGTACATTTACCTCTGTAGACGGAGTTTCACGACGTAATGTTGCACGGATATTGAGTGATAATTCTGTCGACCCAGACTTTAATCCGAGCATTTATGCGGACGGGGATAACCCTGATGTAGTCAATTCATTTGTACTTGATGAGAGCACTGCAACATTGTACGTTGGCGGTGGCTTCAATACTGTTAATGGGTCAACGACCAGGAATAATGTCGCAGCCGTTAATTCAGAAACAGGCCTTGTGACGGCGTTTAACCCGAACGTGAATGGCATGGTTCATACCCTTGAGCTTAATCCGGATGATGACATCCTGTATGCCGGCGGAAGCTTTACGACGGTCAATGGCGGTACGAGTCGCAAAGACCTGGCAGCATTCAACATTAATACGTCGACAACAACAGCATTCGATGCAGACATAGAAACGACAACGTGTGATGTGGGGGCAGAAACAGTGTATGACTTGCTGTTTGACGCAAACGCCGATCGTCTATACATAGCTGGTCATTTCTATTCAGTCGCAGAACATTATTCACGTGGTCTGGTGTCCGTTAATCCAACAAGTGGCGCACCTGATGCAGCATTTGACCCAGATATAAGGTATTCAGGTGATGACGCCGATCTTGGACAGTGTTCAGATATATACAGTATTGAAAAGTTAGGTAGTACGATATATGCTGGCGGATTCTTTGATAATGTCAATTCAGGTGCTGAAACTCGCACTAACTTCGCTGCATTTAACGCTGCAACCGGCGAGGTGACCACACTAGATATGGCATTCGATTATGCTGTGTATGATCTGGCGATCGACCCAATAGGTGGGGATCTTTACTTAGGCGGTAGTTTTTCTATGGTTAATGGCTCAACTCAGAGAAATGAAGCCGCTGCCATTGATCTCGATACAGGTGAACTCACAACCTTTAACCCAAACATAACTACCGATCCTCCCGAACCCTCTGTCCATACTATAGCTTTTAGTGATCGTGGCTATTTTTACGCTGGCGGTACTTTTGATCGTGTTGCCGGTGAGCCGCGAGCGAGTTTGGCGGCCTTTGCTAACCCCGATCCTGACAACGATGGCACCACCAGTGAAGTCGAAGATGCTGCCCCAAACAACGGTGATGCCAACAACGATGGTACCCCCGATGCCGAACAGGCTAATGTCACCTCATTCGTTAGTGCCGAAACAAACCAATATGTCACCATCGTCACGCCGTCAGGTACGACGTTATCAACGGTAACAGCCGCAGCAGCCCCAACTGAAGACGCCTTCACTCATTACTACGACCTCGTGGGCTTCACGGTAGAAGGAGTGACGCCAGGGGCTTCCATAGACATAACTATCCTGCAGCAAAATCCTGATTCAATTGAGGCCGACCAGCTGACTGCCCGCAAATACTTCCCAAGCACGGCCAGCTACCGAACCATTCCAAATGCCACCATTAGCAATCAAACTATCAACGATCAACCCGTACTCAGCCTGGCATTCAGCATTACAGACGGCGGAGACTACGATCTCGACCAAGCAGCTGACGGCAGCATTACCGATCCCGTATCGCTCGCCGCCACAGACCAAGACACCCTCGCCGAAACAGGACAGAACCAAACCATGATCCTCATCGCCTCCACACTCCTACTCGCCCTATCTCTATACAAAGCCAGAAAGCTATACACATGATCTCTCGCGTAAAACAACAACTAAACTTACTGACCAAATTCTTCACCATAACTGCACTAACTTTAAGCCTTCTCTTACCAGTCACTATCAGTGCAGCGCCAGAGCCAACTGATGTACCGGAGTTTATGGCTACCTGGGGAAGTAATGGTACCGGGGATGGACAGTTTGGTACTCCTGCAGGTGTAGAAACGGACCAGTTCGGTAATCTATATGTTGCAGATTCAGAACAAAACCGAATACAGAAGTTTAATCCATCGGGTGAATACCTAGACCAGTGGGACGGTAGTGCCAGTGGGAACGGTACTTTTAATTTGCCAGCCGGCTTAACGTTTACGCCAGATGGTAGCATTTATGTACTGGAAACATACGGCAGCAGGCGAGTCATGAAGTTTGATTCAAATTGGAATTATTTGTCACAATGGGGCGGTACTGGTTCTGGCAATGGTAAGTTTAATTCTCCATCAGGTATTACGAGCGACTCCCTTGGTAATATATACATTCTTGATGCCGGTAATAGGCGGGTACAGAAGTTCGACTCGGATGGTACCTACATAACAAAGTGGGGCAGTAATGGCTCAGGTAATGGGCAGTTCTTTATTCCGCAAGGTATTGCAACAGACAGTGATGACAATATTTACGTTGCAGATACTTATAACGACCGGGTACAGAAGTTCGACTCGGATGGTGCCTACATAACAAAGTGGGGCAGTAATGGCTCAGGTAATGGGCAGTTCAATCAGCCTTTTGGTATAGAAATTGACTCTCAGGGCAATGTTAACGTAGCTGATATCGGAAATTCTCGTATCCAAAAATTTGATGCTAATGGCACCTATCTAGCACAATGGGGTACTGAAGTTCCTAGCTTCGCCCCATACTACATTGCTGCCGATTCTAAAGGTAACGTGTATGCGTCAGACGGTAATAACTTACTTATTCAAAAATTTACCTATGCCCCAGAAACTGTAACTCTAACGAGTGCCGAGTCTGGTGCAGACATAAAACTATCTGCCGACGCCTTCACTACCTTCAGCTGTAGTACGTCTGTAACTGAAGACTCTCTAGCTACATCAGACACCACTCAAGACTACCCCCACGGTCTGGTAGACTTCTGTCTTGATGTAGTACCCGGTTCTGCTAATACCGTATCCCTGACCTTTGCAACAGACCTCACTCCCGACCAGGTCACCGCCAGAAAATATAACCCTACCACCCAGACTTACACTGATATACCTGACGCCACAATAACTGCAACCACCCTCAACGGTAACCCAGCCCTCCTCCTCACCTATGACATAACAGATGGTGGAGACCTAGACGATGACAATACAGCCAATGGAACTATCCTTGATCCAGTAGGTCTAGCGATAGCTGCCGAAACCACAACCAACACCAATACGTCTGATACGGACGCTTTGGCGGAGACGGGGGAGAGCAGATACGTTGGCTTGGCAGGCGCTTTAATCCTGACGATTATGGGATTGCTTGTGCTTACGAAACGCCTCTACATTCGACAATAGTGTAAACATAAAAAAACGAGGTTTCTAATTATGGCGCATGAATCTATAATTGTAGGTAATGAATCGATTATTAAAACGCGCTAACTCCCGGGTTAGCTTTGGTAGCGCCGCAACGATTCTGTTTGTGGTTACCTTAGCCGGGCAGTTTTTGGGCTTCCTGCGCAACCGCCTGGTGAGCGCTAACTGGAACACGCCAACAGAGCTAGGATCGACAGACGCGTTCTTTGCGGCGTTCCAAATACCTGATTTCTTCTACTACACCATTGCCGCTGGAGCACTTGGCGTGGCATTTATGCCAATTTTAGCAGAGCGGCTTCAGGCTGGTGACCGAAAAAACCTATGGAAGATTACAAGCAGCTTGCTCAACTTGATGGCAGTTGCGATGGTGGGTGTTGCGGCAATACTTATTATCTTTGCCGAACCGTTGATCCATACGTTGTATCCAAAGCTACCTGCCGAGAATCTACAAGAAGCAGTAACTATGCTGCGACTCATATCGTTTAACCCACTCTTTTTCACTCTCGCAGGTATAATGTGGAGTGCTCAGCAAACGTTTGGCAGATTCTTCTTTTATGCCATCGGTCCTTTGATATATAACGCTTGTATTATCGTAAGTATCTACGTCTTTAAAGATAACCTAGGAATCGTTGGTCTGGGAATTGGCGCACTTGTTGGCGGTATCCTGCAGCTCGTGACCGCCTGGTTTGGTTTGTTTGGACTTAGGTTCAAATACTCACCGGTCATTATGTTCAAAAACCGTGACTTCAAACATATTTTGAGACAGCTCCCTCCGCGGGCTTTAGATCAAGGGATTGATCAAGTGAACAGTATTGTAGAATTGAACCGTGCCAATAACCTCAGTCTTGGTTCAATTAGTAACTATAGCTATGCGGTGACACTCATGAACGTACCGATTATGCTACTAGGTAGCTCAATTGCTACCGCGGCCTTCCCGCGCCTGAATGAGAGATTAGCACAAGGTCGACCTGACCTGTTCCGCAGAGATTTTCTAAGTATATTACGCATTATGATCTGGCTGCTTATGCCGGTTTGTGTAGTGGCCTATTTTGCGCGTGGTTACTTGGCGCGTTTGATCTATGGTAACCTTGCGCCACAGGTGGCCTTGATATTTGGATTCTTGGTTGTGGCAATATTCTTTCGTTCGGTGTACGCCATGGTGTCACGATATTTTTACGCACAAAAAGATACGGTTACTCCACTGTTGGGTTCGATTGTTGCCATCGGCCTGAATATATACCTTGCATTCGCTTTAGCGCGCAATGATTCTTATGGTGTTTCTGGTCTTGCACTTGCCCAATCAATTGTCGCAACGACAGAAGTAGTACTGCTCTTCATCATTATGGTTATTCGTGACCCTAAGTTGATTGACCGTTATTTCTGGGGCGGTATATTCAAGATTATTGCCGTGACTGGCTTCTCATTAATCGCTGCCTTTATGATGATTTCACTACTTCCGCTCACTGCTGCCGACAAAGGATTCCTAACACTCGGTATTAAGCTTGGCACAATTTCTGCGGTTACCATGTTGGTTCATGTCATAGTCTCTTGGATATTTGGCTTGGAAGAGGTGCAGCCAATTATCGATAAGACGAAGCGGGTGATTCTGGGCACAGTCAAAATCCAATAGAGTATATCCTTATCTGTTGACCTCTGTTATAATGCCTGTGAAATGAAACAAGATCATATTCGGAACTTCTGTATTATTGCACATAATGAGCGCTTCGCTAATGAGACACCCGCTTCACGGGTTTCTCATCGCGCCGGGCAAAAAATGCGATTTTTGCTCGGGCTGCTCTTCCCGGCTGGGGGTGGTTTGTGAGTCAGGATCATATCCGCAACTTCTGTATTATTGCGCATATTGATCATGGTAAGTCGACTTTGGCTGACCGTTTGCTGGAATTGACCGGCACCGTGCAGAAGCGTGACATGAAAGCGCAGCACTTGGACAAGATGGACTTGGAGCGTGAAAAGGGAATTACTATTAAACTAGCGCCAGTGCGCATGGAGTATGAAGGTTATCAGCTCAACCTGATTGATACGCCAGGGCATGTTGATTTTAGTTATGAAGTATCACGTAGCCTCGAAGCCTGCGAAGGTGCGATTTTGGTTGTTGATGCCAGCCAAGGTATTCAAGCGCAAACTCTCGCTAATGTGTATTTGGCGCTGGCGGCTGATCTCAAAATTATTCCAGTTCTCAATAAGATTGATTTGCCAGCGGCTGACGTTGAGCGGGTCAGTGCAGAAGTAATTTCTTTGCTCGGTTGTACAAAAGAAGAGATCCTGCATATCTCGGCCAAGACGGGGCAGGGCGTAGAAGCGGTACTACAAAAAGTCATTGATGAAGTGCCTGCGCCAGAAGGCCAAGCCGACGCTGCTACACGGGCCTTGATCTTCGACAGTTACTACGATGATTACCGAGGCGTCATTCTGTACGTTCGTGTGGTTGACGGGAGCATTGCCAAGAACGCCAGTATTACCATGATGGCGACAGACGCAGAAGGTCTGGCGCTTGAAGTAGGTGCTCTCAAACCTGGCATGACTGCCAATAAACAATTAGAAGTAGGTGAGATTGGCTATATCGTTACTAACCTAAAGACAACCAGGCAAGCGCGCGTTGGTGACACAGTTACGCTCACGAGTGAGGTTGCGACTGATTCACTGCCTGGCTACAAAGACGTTAAGCCGTTTGTTTATGCCGGGTTCTTCCCGGAAAGCAATGAGTTCTATCAAGAATTAAAGGACGCTATCGAAAAGTTGACTCTTAGTGATTCTGCTTTGCAGTACGAACTCGAAAACTCGCCAGTTCTTGGTTTTGGTGTGCGCATTGGATTCTTAGGCCTACTACACATGGACATTGTGCGCGAACGCTTGGAGCGTGAATACAACCTAGATCTTGTTGTCACTAATCCGTCTACCGATTACCAAATTAGTTTACTAAATGGAGAGGAAGTAAGTATTAAAAGTGCTGCTGATCTACCAGATCCAGCCGGTATTCTAGAAATCCGCGAACCATGGATTAAGGGTGAGGTCGTCGTGCCAAAAGAATACGTCGGCGCGGTAATTCAGTTAATCGTTAGCAAGCGCGGATTGCAAAAAAATCTATCGTTTGTAGATGCACAGTTAGCGCTCGTGACTTTTGAAGCGCCGCTCGCAAACCTATTGACAGACTTTTATGACCAACTCAAAAGCATTACTAGCGGTTATGGTTCGTTTAGCTATGAGCTAGATAATTATCGGGCTGAAGATTTGGTGCGTGTCGACTTTTATGTAGCCGGCGAGATAGTCAGTGCGCTGAGTATTATGGTGCACCGTTCTGAAGCGCAACGTCTGGGACGTGAAGTAGTTGATAAGCTCAAAGACGTCATCCCTCGCCAGAATTTTCAGGTGGCTTTGCAAGCTGCTATTGGCGGCAAGTTTATTGCCCGTGCTGACATCAGTGCATTCCGTAAAGACGTCACCACAGGATTATACGGCGGTGACGTGTCGCGTAAAAAGAAAGTGCTCGCCAAGCAAGCCAAAGGTAAAAAACGACTTAAAAAATTCGGCAAAGTCGATATCCCTGCCGAAGCCTTCACTGTACTACTCAAGCGCGATTAATACTCTTAGTATCATTCACTGTTAAGAGTCAGTAACCCGTAGAACTCAATTTCGCCAATTACCATATGGCTGTTGGCTGAGGTGTCCCTGACTCGAAGATAGCGGTAGCCGACGGTTGGCGTTGTCGTGTAGAGGGTAGTTGTAGAGTATGTGTATGCTTGCCCATTCCTAGTGTCGATTGCTGTCCAAGCCGAGTCGTCATTCGAGCCTTCCAGTATCCAGTCCGTCAAGTACGTGCCGTACTGATAATCTGTCCTAGTCCTGAGTGTATAATCGCTGACCCTTATCCTATATTGGTCGAGATCAAACTTGATCCAAGATGCAGCTCCGTTGGAGTGCCAGGGGTAATCGTCAACTCGGTCAGTTGTACGTGATGGTTCGTAGCTTGAGTTGAAGTTGCCGCTGGAAGATGCGGTTATTTGGCCAGATGTGCTTGGGTTTGTCCAGGCGACGGTGAGACCAGTAGTCCCAATGTAATAGAATAATCCGT